>NZ_BAABKV010000001.1:7207354-7809193 GCF_039544005.1 Kitasatospora paranensis | reverse complement strand
GAAGCGGATGGCAGCCGCCCGCACCGCCGTGATCGACTGGGCGCCCCGCACGGAAGGAGCGCACGCCCATGCTGCCATCCCTCGACGGTCTGGTCTTCGCTCCCACCGCCCGTGCGGAGCACGGCGAGGTCGGCACGGCGACGAGCTTCGCCTACCGCGAGGAGGACGGCCGGGTGTGGGCCTCCTACCGCGGCGGCGCCATCGTCCACGGCCACCTCGTCGGCACCCGGACGGGCGACACCCTCGACTTCCGCTACGTCCACCTCAACCACGACGGCGACACCAGCAGCGGACACTGCGTCAGCACGCTCTCCCGGCTCACCGACGGGCGCCTGCGGCTCGACGAGAGCTGGCGGTGGGAGTCCCGGCCCGGCGCCGGCACCAGCACCGTCGAGGAAGTCCTGCCGTCCGCCCACTGACCCGACCCGCCGACCTCCGGAGACTGCCGTGACCACCGAAGGCCCGCTCCACCTCGTCCTGCCCGGCTACCGGAACTCCGGCCCCGCGCACTGGCAGAGCCGCTGGGAGGACGCCGACCCGTCCTTCCGGCGGGTCGCGCAGGCCGACTGGGACGAGCCGCAGCGCGCCGACTGGGTGGAGGCCCTCGACCGGGCGGTCGCCGCCGCCGACCGGCCCGTCGTACTGGTGGCACACAGCCTCGGCTGCATCACCGTCGCGCACTGGGCGGCCGCCGGCGGCCGCCCAGGCGTCCTCGGCGCCCTGCTGGTCGCCCCCGCCGACATCGACACCGCGGATGTCCCCGAACTGGTGAACTTCCGGCCCGTACCACTGCGCCCGCTGCCCTTCCCCAGCACCGTGGTCTCCGGCAGCGACGACCCCTGGTGCAGCCCCGCGCGCGCCCGCCGGTTCGCGGCCGCCTGGGGGTCGCGCTTCGTCGACCTCGGCCCGTACGGGCACGTCAACGCGGACTCCGGCCTCGGCGACTGGGCGGCGGGCCGCCGGCTGCTCGCCGACCTCACCGCGGACCGGTAGCACGCCCCCGCGAGCGGCCCTGTTGCCGAACCGGCAACAATCCTTGCCGGTCCGCGGCCCGCCGACGCACGATCTCGACCAGGGCCGGCGCACCTCCGAGGTGCGCCGGGCACACCCCGACGAGACCACCGCAGGAGCGAGGAACCGCATGACGACCGACCAGCAGACCGACGTCACGGCCGAGGAGTTCTGGGACACCCGCTACGGCAGCGGCGACCGGATCTGGAGCGGCGACCCGAACGCCGTCCTGGTGCGCGAGGTCTCCGGCCTCGCCACCGGGCACGCGCTGGACCTCGGCTGCGGCGAGGGGGCCGACGCCGTCTGGCTCGCCGGGCGCGGCTGGCAGGTCACCGCCGTCGATGTCTCCCGGATCGCCCTCGCCCGCGGGGCCGAGCAGGCGGAGTCGGCCGGCGTCGCCGACCGGATCGACTGGCAGCAGCACGATCTCGCGGTGTCCTTCCCCGACGGGGTGTTCGACCTGGTCTCCGCGCACTTCCTGCACTCCGAGGTCGCGCTGCCGCGGGACGAGATCCTGCGCAGCGCCGCCGCCGCCGTCGCACCCGGCGGCGTCCTGCTCGTCGTCGGCCACGCCTCGCACGGCGGACACCGCCCCGGCGTCCACCTGGACCTGCCCACGCCCGACGAGGTGCTCGCCGGTCTGCGGCTGCCGCCGGGCGCGTGGGAGGTCCTGCGCAGCGAGGAGCACGAGCGCACGACGACCGGGCCCGACGGGCTGCCCGTCACCCGCACCGACAACACCCTGAAGCTGCGCCGGACGGCCGGCCGGCCCGGGACGGAAGACCGGCCGGCTCAGCCGTAGTACGAGGCGACGGCCGGCTGGCCGGTCCAGTTCGGGCCGGCCGCCGGATCGGCCCCCAGATAGTCGAACCCCTCGAAGGCGGGCGGCAGTTCACGCCCGCCCCGCAGGGTGAGCAGCCGCCGCGCCGAGGAGTACCGGAACCCGGCCGCCCGCAGCGCGGCCAGCACCGGACGCGCCGCCGAACGGCCGTCCGCGTGCCGGACGGACCCGGGGTCGAAGGTCACCGCCAGCAGCCCGTCGGGGGCGGGCCAGCAGGCCCAGCGCGCCAGCAGGCCCAACTTGTCGCCCAGGTACGGCAGACCGTGCACGCAGGTGACGAGCCCGAAACCGCTCCGGGCCGGCCGCCACCCGGCCACCGAGGCCGTCACCAGCTGCAGGCCCGGCACGGGCGACGGCGGCACGAGCGGCCCGACCAGGTCGACACCGGTCAGTGCGGTGCCCGGTGGCAGCACCGCCGCGGCGGCTCGCAGCGCCAGCCCCTCGCCGCTGCACAGGTCGAGCCAGCCGCCCGGGTGCCCCCGAAGCCGCTCCGCCGGGTCGAAGCCGAGCTCCCGGGCATAGCTGTTCACGCCGGCGAGCGTCCGCCCCCGGTTCATCGTCCGGTTCGCCACCACCTCGGAGAGCGCCAGCTCGCCGTCCCCCACCAGTTCCGCCATACCCGGAGCCTACGGCGCCGGACGCGGCCGGCCGGGGCGGAAAGCCGGTTGACAGCCGGCCGCCCCGCGGCAGAGGCTTCGGGGCGCCGTCCGTACGAGTACCAGCCCGGGAGCCCACGTGTCCGACCTGTCCAGCCCTCGCGCCACGGTGGCCTACGTGACCAGCCGGGACGCGCCGGACATGGAGATCGGGATCGCGCTGGAGGCCTTCGGACGGGTCGGCCTGGCCGCCGAGGCGGTGGTCTGGGACGACCCCGCCGCCGACTGGGCCGGGTACACCGCCGCCGTCGTCCGCAGCACCTGGGACTACACGACGCGGCGCTCGGAGTTCCTGGCCTGGGCGCACCGCACCGCCGCCCTCACCACGCTCTGCAACCCGGCGGCCGTCCTGGAGTGGAACACCGACAAGACGTACCTGCGGACGCTCGCCGGGGCGGGCGTGCCGGTGGTGCCGACCGCCTGGGTCGGGCCCGGCGATCCGCTCGGCGAGGAGACGGCGCACTGGCCGGAGCTGGTGGTGAAGCCGACGGTGTCCGTCGGCGCGCGGGACACCGTGCGGACCACCGACCGTGCCGTGGCCGCCGCGCACGCGGCCGCCCTCGGCGCGGCCGGGCGGACGGCCATGGTGCAGCCCTACCTGCCGATGGTGGAGAGCGAGGGCGAGACGTCGCTGCTCTTCATCGGCGGGGAGTTCAGCCACGCGATACGCCGCGGGCCGATGCTCGCCGGAGCGGGCGGCGGCTTCACCGACACGGCCCGGCAGCCGGACGCCGACCAGCTGGCGGCGGCCGAGCAGGTGCTGGCCGCCGTCCCGGAGCGCGCCGACCTGCTCTACGCCCGGGTCGACCTGGTCCGTGCCCCGGACGGCGCGCCCCTGCTGATCGAGCTCGAACTCGCCGAGCCCCGGCTGTTCCTGTCCCACCACCCGGACGCCGCCGGACGCCTCGCGGACGCGCTCCGCAGCCGCCTCGCGGCCGGCACCGCCTGACCCGGCCCCAAAGCGGGGAGGCGGCGCCCTCAGGCCTTGAGGGTGGTCTCGATGAGGTAGCCGACGGGGCAGAGGCCGGTGTCCGTCGCCGAGGCCTTCACCCGGCCGACGGACGCCTTGGAGTCGCCGTCCTGGATGCCGACGCCGACCCGGCCGCCGGCGGCCGGGACCTGGACGGTGGCGATCCGCCAGCCCCTGGAGGTGTCGTTCCACAGCGCCACCCGCAGCTGCGCGTCGCCGAAGTCGCTGCCGAAGGAGAGGTAGACCGGGCCCCACCCGACCGCGCCGCCGTTCTGCGGCGGGAGCGGGATGAGCGTGGCGTTCTCCGGGTGGCCGTCCAGGAAGCCCGGCCCGATGGTGCCGATCACGATGGCCATGCGGTGCTACCTCACTTCTTCGTCGAGCCGGCGGCGGTCGGCCGGCCGGCCCTTCGGCGGAACGCGGAACAGGTCGGGCATGGGCCCGGGATCGGTGTGGTCGTTCTCGGGCACCTGCGAGTGGCCGTAGTGGCCGCTGCGGGTGTCCCAGGTCGCGGCCGAACGGTTGGCCGACCAGGTGGGCGCGCCCATCGGCCAGACGTCCGGGACCCCCACGACCGCAGCCAGTCGACGATCCCGGCGAGGCCGGTGCACGGCGCGTCCGCGAGCGTCGGGTAGACCCGGCCGTCGACCCGGCAGTACGGGAAGAACAGGCTCTCGATCTGGATGCAGACGTTGCCCTTGCGGTTGGTCTCCACCCCGCCGGGGGCGTTGACCACGGACTTGCTGCGGGAGGTCGCGGCGAAGTACTGCACGGCGCGGCCGGTGAACGGGTCCCACAGCAGGTGGGGGGCGACGCCGGCGCCGTCACCGGCGAAGTAGCCGGCGAGGGTGTCGAAGGGCAGCAGGTCCGCCGGCGCATCGGCGGTGGCATTGCGGTCCCAGGTGATGTGCCAGATGGTGCGGCAACCGCCGTCTCCGGCCGTGGGGGCGTCGTCGAGTTGGCGCCGCTCGGCGCCGGGCAGGTAGAGGTCGGCCATCGGTACCCCTTCGTGGTGCGCCGGATCCGGGCACGGCGGCGAGGGCCTGTCGGACAGGCCTCGGCCGCGCGCCCGCGGCAAGGGTGTGGTGGTCGGGAGGGCAGGACGGAGGTCGCCGGCGGCGGGAGGTGCCGCGGATCTCGGTGGCCCTGAGTCGGTGGATCGGTCTTTCGGCGTTCGGTATCTCGGCGTTCGGTGGTTCGGTGTTCGGTTGCGGGTCGTTCCCGGCGCCGTCGTCCGCGGCCGGGCCCCGGCGGCCTGCGGCGATCCTGACGCCCTGTCAAGTGGTATGTGCCCGTCCGGATACGGATTGAACATGCTCATGGCCCGAGATTTCCGCCGCCCCCGGACCGGGGGCGGCGTTCCCGCTGCCGCGGTGCCGGTCGGGTCCGGTCGGACGCGGCACTAGTGACCGAGCAGCCCGGCGAAGTCGTAGCCGAGGAGGCTGACCTTGGTGAGGTCGCCGACGTCCGCGATGCCGCCGACCGGGATGGTGTACAGGTGCTCCTGCTTGGAGGGCGCCGGGTAGGCGGCGCCCCCGGCGGCCGAGGCCGTCGGGGTGGCCGCCAGGGCGGCTGCGCCCAGCAGTGCGCCGACGAGGACGGTTCGGACGGTGGTGCGCATCGCGGTCTCCTTGGTCACGGACGGGTCTGCACCGACTAACCGCCCGGCCGGCCCCCGGTCACCACCGCCACCCGGTCGGCTCAGCCCTGCTCGGCCTGTGCGTGCCGGTGCCCTTCGCCGCCCCCGGTGTCGGGCGAGCCGCCCATCATCCGGAGCATCCCGCGGCCCCCGGTACGGAAGAACCGGACGACCAGGGCGGCCGCGAGCAGCAGGAAGACGATGTTGAGGTAGGTGGTGTAGTTCCAGGACACGCCCTCCATGGGGATGGTGGCGTCCGCCGGATCGGGAATCAGTCCGAGTCCCCCGAAGAGGAGTTCGACCACGTAGCCGGCCACGACCATCGACGCGTAGAAGGTGCCGAGCAGGAACAGGGTCGTCCGGGCGCCGTAGTACTTCCGGTAGATGTTGAGGATCGGCAGGATCAGCAGGTCGGCGAAGATGAAGGCGACGACGCCGCCGAAGCTGATGCCGCCCTTCCAGAGCACGACCGCCAGCGGCACGTTGCCGATGGAGCAGACGAAGGACGCGATGGCCACCAGCGGTCCGATCAGCGGGCCCCAGATCTTCGCGGCCAGCGGGTGTCCTTCGAAGAAGAAGGTCTGCCAGAACGTGTCCGGGACCCAGGCCGCGACGGCCCCGGCGATGAGCAGGCCGAGCACCAGGTCGCGCAGGATCGCGGCCCACTCCATGACGAAGACGTGCGAGGTGGCCGTCCAGCCCTCGCCGGAGAGGAGCCGGCGGGCGAACGAGCCCTCCGTCCGGACGGACATGTCCATCGCGGCGTGCCCCTCCATGGAGCCCGCACGCCCTTCGTCCGCCTGCGCGCGGGCCTCCCGCAGCAGCGCGTCCCGCAGGAACAGCCGGAAGAGCACGGCCAGCAGCACGATCATGACCGGACCGCCGACGAACTCCGCCGCGGTGAACTGCCAGCCCATCAGCAGCGCCAGGATGACGCCGAGCTCGACCACCAGGTTCGTGGAGGCGATCTCGAACGCCATCGCCGCGGTGAAGTCCGCGCCCCGGCGGAACAGCGACCGGGCGAGCGCGACGGCGGCGTACGAGCAGGACGAGGAGGCCGCGCCCAGGCCGGCGGCGACGGCGAGGGTGCGCGGGCGGGCGTCCCCGAGCAGGCCGACGACGGTGGCCTTGCGGACGACCGCCTGGACGACGGCGGACAGGGCGAATCCGAGGATGAGCGCCCAGGTGATCTCCCAGGTCATGGAACCGGTGATCTTCAGGGCGTGCAGGACGGCGTTCATGACCGAAGCCTTCCCCGGCCGACCCCGCTCACGGCGCACGACACGCGACGACCGGCGCGGCCACGCCGTCCGGCACGACGCCGCCGCCCCGGGGCGTGGGCTCCGGGGCGGCGGCGTCGTGCCGGACGGACCGTCAGCCGTAGCTGAGGTTGGCGCAGGGGTCGTCGTCGGCCGAGCGGGCCGCCGAGCTGACGCTGGTCGGCAGCGGGCCGGAGGGCACCGAGTCCGAGGAGGACCCGCCGTCCCCGGCGGCGAAGTCCGCCCCGAGGACGAGCGAGACACCGGCCCGCGAGGAGGCCTCCAGGGTCGCGCCGGGGAAGAGCGCCGCGACCTTCTGGGCCGCGGCACGCTCACCGGGGCCGTACTGGACGAGGGTCGTCCGGTGGTCCCGCGTCGAGGCGTTGGCCTTGCCGGTGACGGTGAAGTCGGACGCCTCCAGCAGCGCCGAGGCCTTGAGGGTGAGGCCCGCGGTCGAGGTGCCGTTGTAGACGGCGACCCGGACGCCGGCGCCGTTGACGGCGGCGGGCGTCGCGGGGGCGGAGCTGCTCGCGGCCGGGGCGGGGCTCTGCGCGTCCGCACTGGCGCTCGCATCCTGGCCGTCCAGGGTGCGGTCGGCCTTCAGCGCCGCCCACAGCTGGTCGGCGTCGGGGTGCACGACCGCGACCCGCGCGCCCTCGTACCGCCACGGCATGGTCAGGAACTTCATGTCGTGGAGGTCGATGGCCTTGAGCGAGAGCGCGAATGACATCAGCTTCTGCGCCGAGCCCAGGCCCGGGTCCACGATGAGGGACTTGGTGGCGGCGTCCGCCAGCGGCAGCAGGGTGGTCGGGTCCATGCCCTTGCTCTTGACGTCCTTGATCAGCGAGGACATGAAGGCCTGCTGGCGCTTGGTCCGGCCGATGTCGGAACCGTCGCCGATGCCGTGGCGCAGCCGGACGTAGTCCAGTGCCTGCGCGCCCGAGACCTTCTGCTGGCCCTGGGCGAAGATCTGCTTGCCCTTGTGGCCGAGGTTGGGGTCGAGGTCGCCCTCGTAGATCGCCTTCGGGACGCAGACCTCGACGCCGCCCACGGCGCTGGTCATCGCCGCGAACCCCTGGAAGTTGACGACGACGGTGTGGTCGACCCGCAGTCCGGTCATCTTCTCGACGGTGTTCTGCGTGCAGGCCGGATTGCCCTGCACGGTGTTGCCGACCTCGAACGCGCTGTTGAACATCACGTGGGTCTGCGCCTTGGTCCACGTCTTGTTGGGCAGCATGCAGGACGGTATGTCGACCAGCGAGTCGCGGGGGATGGAGACGCCCACGGCGTGCTTGTGGTCGGCATAGACGTGCAGCAGGATCGTGGTGTCGGAGCGGGCACCGCCCTCGACGCCGCCGCCCAGGTCCTTGTTGGCCCCGTCGCGGGAGTCGGAGCCGATCAGCAGCACGTTCACCGGGGTACGGCCCTGCGCGTCGGGCGCGGCCGCGTCGGGGCGGTCCTTGCTCACGCCGTCGCCGTCGAAGGTGCTGATGTTGCCGTTCAGCCGGTAGTAGACGACGCCGCCGGCCAGCACGGTCAGCGCGAGGCTGCCGGCCAGCACCCAGAGGGCGATCTCCTTCTTGGAGCGCCGCCTGCGCCGGGCCCGCCCGCCGCCGGCGTCGGACGCCCGGTCGCCGTCGTCGTACCCACCACCGTCGTACCCGGCGCCGCCGTGCCCGGCACCGGGGCGTGCGGCCCGGTGCCCGGGAACCACGTCGGATTCCCGGGTCATAGCCCTGCGCCCAGCCATACGGACTTCCCTTCCCCAGACCCCCCAGCCACCACCCACACGCGGGAACCGGGCCGGTTGGTTCCCGGCTCCGAGCCCACGTGACGTATGACGCACCGGCTCACTTTCTACATCTCTGTAGAGATTCCCCGCAGCATACAAACTCTTCACCCGGCCGGGACGTACGGGCCCGGCCCCGGGCGGCGGTCGTCGCCCTCCCCGTCCGCCCGGGGCGGCCGGCGGCCGGGTCGCGGCGCCGCGCACGATCTTCGCACTGCACCCGGGCACCCCCGACCGCGGGGTCGATGCCCCGTGCGGTGGTGGGCCCGGGCGGGCGTCAGGACGGCAGGGCGTCGAGGAAGGCCAGCACCCGGGGCCAACCGGCGGCCTGGGCCGCGGCGTTGCCCGCCCGGGTACGGCCGAGCAGATCGATCCGGCCGCTGGTCGGGTTGACGAACTGCGTCGGGGCGGCGAGGTGGGGGAAGGTGCCGACACCGTGGCCGGCGCCCGGGTAGACCAGCGCCTGCCGGGGCGCGGCGCCGGGCCGGGCCGCGTCGATGGCCCGCGCCCAGCCCGCCGACGGCCAGAACAGGTCGTCCGCTCCGGCGACGGCGAGGATCGGGCCGCCGACGCGGTCCAGCGGGATCGGCTGCTGCGGGACGGCCCGGCCGCCCACCGTTCAGGCGTTGCCGCCACCGGGCAGACCGGGATTGACCTGCGCCGAGGGCGAGTAGACCACCGCACCCCGGACGAGGGCGGGGTAGGTCCGGGCGAGCTTCCCCGACGCGGCGGCGGCCGTCCTGGGCGGCTCCGCGGCGGCCGGCCGTGCGACGGCCGCCTCCGACCTCGACATCGCGGTGCTGACCGCGGACGGCAGCACCCACCGCGAGACGCTCCGCTCCGGGGGCCGCGTGGTCGAGCTCTTCGTGCACACCCCGGAAGGCCTGGCCGAGCTGTTCGCCGTCGACGCCGCGTCACGCCGGGCCCTGCTCCAGCACATCTGGGCGGAGGGCCTCGTCCTGACGGACCGGGACGGCAGGGCCGCGCAGGTGCAGGAACGGGCCGCCGCCGAACTGCTCGCGGGACCGCCGGCGCTCGGTCCCGAGGCGGTCGAGAGCAGGCGGTACACCCTCACCGACCTGCTGACGGACCTGTCGGACACCCGGGACCGCTTCGAGCGCCTCGCCGTCGCGGGCACCGTCCTCGGCTCGGCGGCCGACCTGCTCTGCGACGGCCGCCGCGCCTGGACCGGCACCGGGAAGTGGCTGCCGCGGCGGCTGCTCGCCGCCGACCCCGTCCTCGGCGGGGCCCTCCTCGAAGGGCACCGGCGGCTCTGCGAGGCCGACGATCCGGCCCTGCTGGCCGGGGCCGGCGGTGAGGTGCTGCACCTGGCCGGCGGACCCCTCTCGGAGGGCTACCGCCGGATCTGGCAGGGCACCGGACCTCCGCACCCGGGACCTCCGCACCCGCCGGCCGGCCGGTAGCGGCCTTCGAACGAGCCGCCGAGCCTGACCACTCGTAGGCTTGGTTCCCCGAGGGGCCCTCCCGGCGGGCTCCGGCTGAATCTCCGGGCCGCTGACCATGGGTCAGGCCCAGTAGCCGATCCACCCGTCGGGCTGGATGCCCGTCCTCTTCCCGTCGGCCAGCTCCACAGGCGCCATCAGGGCAGACGCCGCGGCGACGAACTGCCTCATGAAGAAGTCGGTGTTACTCGCACCGAAGCGGCCTGTCAGCTGACTGTAGCCGTCGACGTCCGACTCCGCACACACCGCCCGCTGCTCACGGATGTCCCCCCGCCGCCTCTGGTAGTCCCCAGCCAGGTTCACCTGCCTGAAGAACGAGCCGTCGGTGGCAACCGCCCAGCCGCTGAAAGCGCTGAACTCGCGGCTCGCCTCATTCCAATCGAGTGCGACCACACACTGCAGCCCTGTCCGTGTGTAGCTGTGCCACAACGTCTCTCCCCCATGCGTGATCTCCCAATAGAGCCGGAACAGGGGAACGCGGCGGCGGGCGGCGAGGTCGACGAGGTCGCGGACCCCTGCTCGCACCCTCTGCAGGTTGCGGGCCTCCTCCTCCCGCACCTTGTCCCGCGCAGACGCTCCGGCACGAGCACGCTCCGCCTGCAACCGCGCGTGTTCTGCTGCAGCCCGCTCAAGGTCCGACACACCAACCCCCGCTACTGATCCGTTCGGAACGGCAATCCTCGGCGTACCCGGGCCGTCGGGGTAAGAACCTTCTGCGCCAACAGAACGAATCGCACGCGTACGTCGACTTTGCATCGCGATCACGGATACTCGGCCGGTGATGGCCGCGCTTCAGCCGACTGCAGACGTGCTGGCTGACGGGTCGGAGACGAGGCCGGCGACCCGGCGGCGGCGAGGCAGCAGACCGGACGAGGGTCGCGGCAGTGGATCCGGCGCGCCGGGCCCTCCCAACGCTGGTGGTCGGCGCGGGCATGCGCCACGGGGGTGCGCCCGGACGCGTGTTCGTGGCGGGCCTGCTCTCGGGCTTCGTGGACTCCTGGTGCGGCGATCTTGTTCGGTCAGGTGTCCGCTGTCCGCCGGCCATCGGTCATCAGCCGGAAAACGCAGACCGTTCAGGGCCGCCGCGCTGTTGTCCTCCCAGGGCATGGGCCCGGCACGCCGAGGATCGCGCCGAGCCTCTCCACCGTCACACCCGCCCGTCCCTCCTGCTCTTCAAGCTGTCGCCACCCGGCGACCTCGCCCAACTGTGTCCCTCGGCCAGTCCGGGCAGAGGCGCCGCCCCAGCGGACGGGAACGGGCCCGAGGGGACCCCTGTCGCACCCGGACAGCCGAACACGATGGGGCCGTGACGGGACGGCCCTGAGGCGCGGTGTCAGTTCGACCTGCCGCGGGTCATGGCGTCGGCCACCTCGTCCATGCAGGACGGGCAGTACCGCTCGGGGCCGGGCGCCCGCCCGGGCGGTGGCTCGGGCACACAGCGCCCGCACAGCGCCACGGCCACGGTGCCACCGCCCGGAAGCACCGCGTGCCACAGGTACGCCTGGTCCGAGCCGTCGATCATCGTCTCGTGCTCCGCACGCATCTCGTACACGTCGACCTCCCCGGTGTTCGGGCCGCCACCGATCCGGCGGGGCCCGTGCCATCTGGTGTCCATGCCACTCCGCGGTACCCGTCCGGCGCCAGCGGTCCGCGGCCACCCGGATGACGGCGCGGCATCCGGGTGAACGGTTCGTGGCGCCCGATCCACGGGGTGTGACCGCCCGGACCCGGGGTAGCGGTGGGCGTGGACGGATGTGTGAGCGGAAGGAGACGATTCGATGGAGACCGAGACCGATCTGCCGCGCCCGGTCGCGGAGGAGCTGCGCGACCGGGCGGGCGCCTTCGTGAACAGCCACGTCGACCTGTGGGTCGCCGTGGAGGGCGAGGAAACCCTGGTGCTCGCGGGCGACGACGCGCGGGCGCTGTTCCAGGCCGCCGCCGACTGGCTGGGCGAGGGCTCCCGGCACGAGGTGGCGGACCTCCGGTGGACCCGTCAGCCCGCGACACCGACGCAGGCCCTGCGGCTGCGCCTCGTGCCGCCCGGCACCGCCGCGGCGGTGATCCCCGCACCCGGCGGGGCCGTCGGCTGACCGGCGGGGGACGGCGCGGCGCGGGCGACGGCGGCCGGGCCGCGCCGCGGCGCCCCCGCCGGTCAGGACACCCAACCCGCCGTCAGGCCGGTGACCTTGTCGCCGTCAAGGTCGGCGAGCTTCACGCCCACAAAGGCCCGGGCGCGCTCGGAGGTCTGGATCCGGAACGCCGGCCGGTCGGCGGTCAGCGCGGCGGCCACCGCCTCGGCCGCCTCCGCCGAGGACTGCGCGGCGGCGAACGCGTCGGCCGTACGCGCGAGGTAGTTCTGCAGGGCGACGGCGTACGGCCCGGCCGCGGCCACCCGGTCCGCCATCTCCCCCGCACCGGCGTTGCGGACGAACTCGCTGGCGACGGCGCCCGGTTCGACGACGGTGACCCGCACGCCGACGCCGGCCGCGACGGGGTGCAGGGACTCCATGAAGCCCTCCACGGCGAACTTGGCCGCGCAGTAGGCCTCGTTGAAGGGCTGGCCGACGACACCGCCGACGCTGGTCACCGTCAGCAGTCGTCCACCGGCGACGCGCAGGTGCGGCAGCGCGGCCTCGGTGACGGTCAGGACGCCGAAGAAGTTCACCTCCATCACCTCCCGGGCCTTGGCCACACCGTCGAGCTCCAGCGTGCCGACGTGCCCGGCGCCCGCGTTGTTGACCAGCGCGTCCAGCCGCCCGTGGTCGGCCACCACCGCAGCGACGCAGGCCAGGACGGAGGCGGGGTCGGTGACGTCGAGCCGGCGGACCTCGATCAGGTCGGCCACACCGGCCTCGCGGGCCGCCGTTCGGAGCGCCTCGTCCCGGCCGGGGTCGCGCATGGTCGCCACCACGTGCCGGTCGGTGCGCGCGACGGCCAGCGCGGTCTCCAGGCCGATGCCGCTAGAGGTGCCGGTGATCAGGACGACGGGGCGGGAGGTGCTCATGGCGGACGCTTCTTTCGTGACCGGGAGGCGGGCCTGCGGGAGCCCGTAACGGGGACGTTCCCATCGTCGGACTTCGAGTGCGCTCCAGGTCAAATCGACGGGCCGAACGGGACGGCGGGCCTCCGGCGGCACGGCCACCGGGCCCCGGCCCCGGCCGGGACCGGACGACCGCGGCCTGCCGGGCCCGTCCGTCACCGAACGGCTGACACGCGGTCAGCACCGCTTCGCACGGCGCCCGGAGAGTTCTGCCGCCGCTCTGGACAGGCGGCGCGGCCCGTGCTGTCATTCCGATTGCGAGGACTTTCCAACGTTGGAAGAAAGGTGCACGCGCCACCGGGGACCCTGGTCGGACGCCCCGCGCCACCCTCGCGACGCCCGCTGCCCGCCGCCCATCCGCGGCGTCCGCAGGGCGGCCTCGCCATGCCTGTCATGCCCCTGCCCGATCTGGTGCCTGCTGCCCGCTGCCCACCGCCGTGACGACTGCCCCGGACGTTCCCCGGACCGCCGCCCCGGACCGGGCCGAACGCCGCCGTCTCCACCCACCCCACAGGACGGAACCGACGTGAACCCCCACACCCCCGCGACCTCCGGAACCCCGGGCCGCCTGCCCGGCCGCCGCGACCTGCTGCGCTGGAGCGGTGCGCTGGTCGCGGCCGCCGCCGTGTCCGCGGCCCGACCGGCCGGTGCCGCGGCCGCCACCCCCGGGGCGGCCGCCGCGGCCGCCTCCACCTTCGGCCCGCTGCGCCCGCCCGCCGTCCCGCTCGCCGTCCGCTCCCCGTACCTGAGCACCTGGCTGCCCGGGGACAGCCTGGTCGGCACCTGGCCGGCGTTCTGGAACGGCCACATCACCGCGCTGTGCGGGATCGCCCGGATCGACGGCGCGGCCTACGTCTTCGCCGGTGCCCCGTCGGTACCCGGCGGCCCGGCGCTGACCCCGATGCAGCAGACCGACCTGACGCTGACCGCCACCCGCTCGATCTACACCCTCACCGGTGGTGGCGTCACCCTGACCGTCACCTTCTTCTCCCCGTCGACCTCGGCAACCTCCAGCGCCAGAGCGTGCCGCTCAGCTACATCACGGTGCAGGCCGCCGCCACCGACGGCCGCAGCCACACCGTGGACCTGCACGTCGACGTCTCCGGCGAGTGGGTGCACGGCGACGTCACCACCCAGGTCACCTGGGACCAGCAGCAGACCGGCCGGATGACCGCCCTCACCTGCCGCCCGGCCTCGCCGCAGGTGCTCGGGGAGCACGGCGACCAGGCGAGCTGGGGATCGCTGGTACTGGCCACCGCGACCGGCAGCGGCGTGACCTGGCAGATCGGGCAGGACACCGTCGTCCGCGCCGCCTCCGCGGGCCAGGGGCGGCTGGCCGGCACCGTGGACGGCGCCAAGCCCCGGGCGATCAACGACCGCTGGCCCGTCCTGGGCCTGAACCGGGACCTCGGCACGGTGGCGGCCGGTGCGGCATCGGCCCCGTTCACCGTCACCGTCGGCCATGTCCGCACCCCCGCGATCAGCTACCTCGGCACGAACCTCAACCCCTGGTGGACGCACTACTGGGGCTCCTGGACGGACATGCTCGACTGGTTCGACGCGGACTACCCGGCCGCGCTCTCCGCAGGCACCGCGCTCGACCAGCGGATCCACGCCGACGCGGCCGCGGCCGCCGGCGGCGGCACCACCGGCGAGCACTACGCGGCGGTCTGCGCCCTGGCGCTGCGTCAGGCCGTCGGCGGGAGCGAGCTCGTCGACCGTGGCGGCTCCCCTGGGCGTTCCTCAAGGAGATCTCCTCCGACGGCAACGTCTCCACCGTCGACGTCACCTACCCGGCCTTCCCGGGGTACCTGTACCTGTCGCCCGACTACCTCCGGCTGCTCCTGCTGCCGCTGCTCGACTACGCCGAGCACGGCGGCTGGCCCAAGCAGTTCGCCGAGCACGACCTCGGCTCCGGCTACCCGAACGCGACCGGGCACAACGACGGCAACGAGGAGGACATGCCGGTCGAGGAGTCCGCCGACATGCTGGTCATGGTCGCCGCCCTCGTCCAGCGGCTGGCCTCCGGCACCGCCTTCGCCCAGGCGCACTACCCGATCCTGCACCAGTGGGCCGAGTACCTGGTCGCCAACGCCCTCGACCCCGGCTTCCAGAACCAGACCGACGACTTCACCGGCTTCATCGGCCACAGCGCCAACCTGGCGCTCAAGGGCATCGTCGCGATCGGCGCGATGAGCGTCATCGCCACGGCCGCGGGCAACACCGCGGACGCCGCCCGCTACCTCACCACCGCGCGCAGCTACGCCAGCCGCTGGGTCAGCCTCGCCCAGGACTCCTCCGGCAGCCACCTCAAGCTGGCCTACGACCAGGACGGCACCTGGAGCCTGAAGTACAACGGCTTCCCCGACCGCCTGCTCGGCCTGGACCTCGTACCGACCGGCGTCGCCGCCCAGGAGGCCGCCTGGTACCAGGCGCGGGCCGGGGCGTACGGCGTCGTCCTCGACCCGCGCAACGCCTACACCAAGGGCGACTGGGAGGTGTGGACGGCCGCCTGGCTCGCCGACCGCCCGGCGGTGCGCAACCTGCTGGTCGAGGGCGTCTACGGCTTCGCGAACACCAGCCCGCAGCGGGTGCCGTTCTCCGACTGGTACGTCGTCGCCAGCGGCGCCCAGCAGGGCTTCGCCAACCGGCCGGTGGTCGGCGGGATGTTCGCCCTGATGCTGCCGCCCGCGGCGAGCGGCACCGCCTGGCACCGGATCCAGAACCGCAACAGCGGCAAGGTGCTCGCCGTCTCCGGGATGTCGCTGGCCGACAGCGCCGAGGTCACCCAGTGGGACGACAACGGGACACCGGACCACCTGTGGACGCTGCTCGACAACGGCGACGGGACGGTCCGCATCGTCAACCGCAACAGTGGCAAGGCGCTCGCCGTGAACGTCCAGAGCACCGCCGACGGCGCCCACGTCCAGCAGTACCAGGACAACGGGACGCCGGACCACCTGTGGCGGATCGTCGACAACGGCGACGGCTGGTCGAAGATCGTCAACGTGCGCAGCGGCAAACTGCTCGCCGTCGACGGGGCCTCGCAGAACAACGGCGCCCAGGTCACCCAGTGGAACGACAACGGCACCACGGACCACCTGTGGCGGCTCCTCTGAGCCCTCCCGACGCCCCTTCCCGCCGGCCGGGCCCGGCCGGCGGGAAGGGGCCGCTCGCCGTAGTCCGGGTCGCCCGGCCGGGTGGTCGCGGGCGCCGGGCGCACGGCACGGCACCGCTGCGACCTGACGTCCTGTTAGGTTCGGCCGCTCCGGTGCGCACGGCCCGCGGCCGGTACGCGCTCGAAAGGGAGACGGCATGACCGAGGCGACCGAGCCGATCCGTACGGAACGGCTGCTCGGCCGGCGGGGGTTTCTCGGCGCGGCCGCGGGGGCGGTGCCCGCCGTCCTCGGGCCGGCCGGTGCCGCCGGCGCGACCGGCGCGACCGGTGGGACCGCGGAGCCGACCGGAGCGGCACCTGCGCACGGGGCGGTCGCCCGGATGCTGGCCGTCCCCGGCGAGCAGCGGGACCTGCCGTGGATCCAGGACGCGCTCCAGATGGCACTGGCGCTCGAACTCGCCACCATCCCTCCCTACCTCTGTGGCTGGTGGTCCGTCAGGGACCGTTCCAGCGCGCCGGCCAGGCTGATCCAGGAGATCGTCCACGACGAGATGTTCCACATGGCACTCGTCTGCAACATGCTGGTCGCCGTGGGCGGCCGGCCCCGCGTCGTCGAGGCCGCGATGGCCTACCCCAGCAGGCTGCCCGGCGGCGTCCGCCAGGATCTGACCGTCTATCTCGGCGGCCTGAGCCGCGACTCCGTGCGCGACGTGATGATGGGCATCGAGCGTCCCGAGAAGCCGCTGACCCGCGCCGCCGGGGCGCCGAGCATCGGGGCCTTCTACACCGCGCTGACCGCGGCCTTCGAGGACGTGAACCCCCGCTCAGCACCGACGGGCAGCTCCGCCAGCGGATCGGCGCCGACCTGCTCGAACCGGTCGGCCGGCTCAGCGACGTGGCCAGGGCCGTCGAGACCATCAGGGAACAGGGCGAGGGCACCGCCGCGTCGCCGGACAGTGCGGTGGGCCGGTCGATGCTCGGGCACTACTACGCCTTCGGCGAGATCTACAACGAGCGCCTGCTCCGCCAGGTCGACGGGGCCTGGGAGTTCTCCGGCGACGCCCTGCCGTTCCCGGACGTCCGGCCGATGGCCGTCGTCCCGGCGGGCGGCTGGCCCTCGCCGGCCCGTGCCGTCCGCCGCCTGCTCGACCAGTGCGACGCCCACTACACCACGGTGCTCACCGAGTTGGAGGCCGCCTGGGACGGCGGCGGGCACCGCGCCCTCGGCCGGGCGATCGGCGCCATGCGGAGCCTGGAGCGGCCCGCGACCCGGCTGATGGACATCCCGGTGCCCGGTACCGAGCAGACCTACGGCCCGCAGTTCCGGCCCGTGCCGCCCGGCGGGTCCTGAGCGCGCCGCGGCCCGCAGGGCTCGGCGGCACGGCAGCGCCGCACACCGACCCGCCGGGCGGGAGGGTGTGCGGCGCGGGCGCTGCCACCGCCGGAAGGCGGCGGATCGGCGCGCGACGGGCAGTCCGTGCGACAGGGGTCAGTGCGCGACGGGCGTCGAGGACTGGAGGTGCGCGAAGACCACCACGTTGTCGGTGTAGTCCTTGCGGGTCTTGTCGTACGCGCCGCCGCAGGTGATCAGGCGCAGTTCGGGGTCGGCGGCCTGCCCGTACACCTGCTGGTCGGGGAAGGCGTCCTTGGCGAAGGCCTGGACGGAGTCGACGGCGAAGGTCGCGGTGCTGCCGTCGGCGCGGGCGACGTCGACGGTGCTGCCCGGCTTGAGGCTGCTGAGCAGCAGGAACACGGCCGGGCCGGTCGTGGTGTCGACGTGGCCGACGACCACGGCGGTGCCGTTCTCGCCGGGCGAGACGCCGTCCTGGTACCAGCCGACGAGGTTCTTGTTGTCGACCGGCGGCGGGTTGAGCGCGCCGGAGGCCGGGTCGAGGGTCAGGCCGGTGAACGGGGCGTCCACGCCGATGGCCTTGATCCGCAGGCGGGTGGGGGCGGAGGCGGCCATCGCCTGGGCCGTGGGCGCGGCCTTGGCGGGGGCCGGCGCCGGGCGGGCCGCGGACGCCGAGGGAGCGGCGGGGGACGCGACAGCGACGGAAGGGGCGGCGGCGGCCGCCACCGGGAGCGGGGCCCGGGCCGGGGCGCCGTCCGGGGCACCGACGAACAGCGCGACACCGGCGACCATCGCCCCGACGCCCAGGCAGAGCAGGCTCAGGACGCCCCTCTTCGGGGGCCGCTCGGCGTGCGCGGGGCCGGGGGCGGCGGGATCAGGGGACATCGGACGGGCCTTCCATGAGATTCCACACGCAGCGAACGGGTGGCCGGACCCCGGTGCGGCCGCCGTCGTGGACGGTGGCCGCACCGGGCATCGGCACGGGGATGCCGCGGGGTCAGACCGTGGCGGAGCGACCCGACGAGCGGCGGCGCAGCGCGAAGGTGGTCACGCCGGCGCCACCGAGGAGCAGGGCCACGGCGCCGAGGGCGTCGGTGCTGGACGAGGTGAGGCCGCCACCACCGGCGTGGACACCGCCGCGCGGGTCACTGCCGTGGTCGCCCTTGCCGTGCTCGTCCTTCTTGTCCTCGCCCTTCTTGTCCTCGTGGGCCTTGGGGTCGGCGTTCTTGTCGCCGCCCATCGAGGGCTTGTCCTCGGAGACGGCCGACAGGGCGAGGAAGCCGCCGCCGGCGTGCACGCCGCCGCGCGGGTCGGCGCCGTGCTCGCCCTTGCCGTGCTCGTCCTTCTTGTCCTCGCCCTTCTTGTCATCGGCCTTCTTGTCGTCGGCCTTCTTGTCGGCCGGGTCGTCGGCCGAGAGTGCGAGCGCGCCACCACCGGCGTGGACACCGCCGCGCGGGTCACTGCCGTGGTCGCCCTTGCCGTGCTCGTCCTTCTTGTCCTCGCCCTTCTTGTCATCGGTGTTCTTGTCCGCGGTGACGCCGGGCTTCGCGTCCGCCTTGTGGCCGTCCTCGGCGAAGGCGTTGGCGGGAGCGGCGAGCACGAGCGAGGCGGAGAGCGCGGCGCCGATGACGAGCACACGAGTAGAACGCATGAGTACGAATTCCTCTCAGTACCGACGTGATGGCCGACTGTTCGTCAGCGCGTTTCGTCACATCTGCACTTCACCAACCGTCAGACGGCATGCTCAGACCCGCCACTCGGGAGCGGCCTTCGGGCCACTCGATTGGTCCGTTCGTGGCGGGACGACTCCGTTCGAGGGCCCGGACGGGCCGTCCGGGAGGCCCGCCAGGCACCGGCCACGACGCCTCCGACCTGCATGATTGACAGTCAGATGTGCTTTGCGGAAGGCGGAGGTGGACCTGACACCCCGTTGGAGCAAGCCGTGGGCGTCCGGGCGCCGGAGGTGGGCGGCGGCCGGTTCGGCAAGCCGGCCGGCGGCCCCGCCCGCCCCCGTGCGCGGGCGGAGGCGTCCGGGCGGTGCGCGGGCGGGTGCGGCGGCTACGCCTGGTGCGGGCGGGCGAGGCGTCCGGTCAGGAATGCGCGCTCGGCCTCGTTGTCGGTCAGTTCCAGCGCCTGCCGGTAGGCGATCGAGGCCTCCTCCGGGCGGCCCAGGCGCTGCAGCAGGTCCGCCTTGATCGCCGGCAGGTACTGGTACCTGGCGAGCCGGCCGTCCTTCTCCAACTCCGCGACCTCCTCCAGTGCCCGCTCCGGCCCGGAGACCATCGACACCGCCACCGTGCGGTTCAGCGCCACCACCGGTGAGGGCCACACCACCAGCAGGGCGTCGTACAGGGCCACGATCTGCGGCCAGTCCGTCCGGTCGTGGGACGGCGCCCCGGCGTGGAGGGAGGCGATGGCCGCCTGCAGGAGGTAGCGGCCCGGTCGCCCGCCGCGCAGCCCGTCCACGATCAGGCCGTGCGCCTCGGCCAGGGCCGGACGGTCCCAGCGCGACCGATCCTGGTCCTCCAGTCGGAGCAGACGACCGTCGGCGTCGACCCGGGTGGCGCGCCGGGCGTCGGTGACCAGCAGTAGTGCGAGCAACCCCCGCACCTCCCGCTCGTCGGGCATCAACTCCCGCAGCATCCGGGCCAGTCGCAGCGCCTGATCGGCCAGGTCCGTACGCACCAGCGACGCGCCGGACGGCGCGGTGTGCCCGGCGGTGCACAGCAGATGGATCACGCCGAGCACCGCGCGCAGCCGATCGGGCAACTCGGCGGCCGGCGGCAGCCTGAAGGGGACCCGCGCGGCCGAGATCTTCTTCTTCGCCCGCGTCATCCGGGCCGCCATCGTCGGCTCCGCCACCAGGAACGCCCGGGCGATGTCGGCGGTCGTCACCCCGCACACCAGCCGCAGCGTGAGGGCGATCTGCGCCTCCTGCGTCAACGCCGGATGGCAGCACAGGAAGATCAGCCGCAGCCGCTCGTCGGGCACCACGCCCTCCGGCTCGACGGCGGCCGGTCGGTCGGCCGCCCTGTCGTCCTCCGTCGCCCCGGGCACGACGAGCAGCGGGAGCTTGGAGCGCAGCGTCCGCTCGCGGCGCACCGCGTCCATCGCGCGGCGCCTGGCCGCCGTGGTGAGCCAGGCCGCCGGGTTGTCCGGTATCCCGTCGCGGGCCCAGCCCGCCAGGGCCGCGGCGTACGCCTCCTGCACGCACTCCTCGGCCACGTCCAGGTCGCGGGCGACGCGCGCCGTCGCGGCGAGCACCAGGGCCCACTCGCGACGGTGCGCGTCGGCCACCGCCGTTGCGACATCGGGCGCGGGCGTCATGCCGTGCCGGGTCGGTCCGTGACGAAGCCGCCCTCGACGGGCCGCACCTCGACACCTCCGCCCTGCCAGGTGGCGGGATTGGCCCGGGCGATCTCCAGCGCGGCGTCCAGGTCGGGCGCCTCGATGACGGCGAGGCCGGCGATGACCTCCTTCGCGTCGAGGAACGGGCCGTCGGTCACCACGTCGCCGCGGATCGAGGTGGCCGTCCCGGCCGGCTGCAGCGCGAACGCCGCCACCAGGACACCGGACTGCACCAGGTCCTCGAAGTGCCGGTCGTGGGCCTCCCTCGCCCCGGGGACGGCCTCGGCCCCCTCGGCGTGGGTCCGCGCGTGGATGAGGATCGCGTACTGGGCCATGGCGGCCGTCCTTTCCAGGTGGTTGGTGCTGCCCGACACCCTTACGTCGAACGGCGGGCCCCGATTCGACAGCCCCCGTCGACAGGTCTCCGATCCCTGCGAGGTGCGGGAGGTCAGGGTGTGTCGCCCTGCCAGTCCCATCGGCGCGGGTCGCCCGGGCGCGGGCCGTAGCGGGCCCGGCCGCCCGGGCCGTGGGCGCCGATCTCGGTCGGCAGCCCGGCGCCCCGGGCCAGCTCGTCCTCCGTCCACCCCGTCACGTCCAGCAGGAGGCCGTCCAGCGGCCCGGCCACCAGCTCGCGGTAGACGCGGCCGGGCCGTGGCCCCGGATCCGGATCGTCGTGGTCCGCCCCGTAGACCCGGCCGCGCATCAGCTGCTCATCCATGCCGGCAGGATCCCAGCCACCACCGACAGCCGACTCCGGCCGGGCGACGGGTCAGGCTGCCGGTCCGACCCGGTGCCGGGGTTCCGGGGCCGGGGCGCCCGAGGTACGGCGCCCGCCCGGCCCGCCCGGGCGCAGGCCGACCGCGACGGCCGCGGCGGCCAGCAGGACGGGCACCGCGACGACGCGCAGCCCGAGCGCCATCGCCTCGGCGAACTCGGCTCCTGCGGGGGCGTGTCCGGCGCCGCCCGTGCGGCCGGCCAGCACGGTGCCCACCACGGCGACGCCGAGGGCGGCGCCGAGTTCCCGCGCGGCGGTGTTGAGGCCGGCGCCGAGTCCGGCCTGCCCGGGGGGCAGTTCGGAGACCACGGTGTGGGTCAGGCCCGGCGCCGACAGTCCCAGGCCCGCCGACAGGGCGAGCAGCCACAGGGCGTACAGCGGGTAGGGGGTGGCCGGTCCGCAGGTGGAGACGGCGAGCAGGCCCGCGCCGATCAGCGCCAGGCCGCCGGCCGCGGCCGGGCGGACGCCGTACCGGGCCTGGATCCGGCCCGCGAGCCGGGGCAGCAGCGCCATGCCGACCGTGAGCGGCACGATGGCGAAGCCCGTCCGGGCCGGCGAGTAGCCCTTGGCGTACTGCAGGAATTGCGCGTTGACGAAGAAGAGCGCGAACAGGCCGAAGAAGGATGCGGCCGTGCCGAGCACCGCGGCCCGCAGCCGCCGAGACCGGAGGACCCGGGGGTCGATCAGCGGCCTGCCCGCGGTCAGGCCGTGTGCGGTGAAGCCGGCGAGCAGCAGGGCCGCCGCCGCGAAGCCGGCCGTGACATGCGCCGAGGCCCAGCCGTGCGAGGGGCCTTCGATGATGCCGTACAGCAGGGCGGTCGTGCCGCCGACCAGCAGCACGGTGCCGAGCGGGTCGGACGCGGCGGGGTGGCGGGGCAGTTCGGGGACGGTGGCCCGCACGGCGACGGCGAGCAGCGCCGCCAGCGGGACCATCGCCCAGAACAGCGCCTCCCACGGCAGGTACTGGGCGGTCAGGCCGCCGCCGACATTGCCCGCGAGGCCGCCGAGGCCGATCGCCAGCGTCCACGCGGCGAGTGCCTGGACACGCCGCTGCGGCCCGGCCAGGTGGACCAGGACGGCCATGGTGGCGGGCATGACGAGCGCCGCTCCGGCGCCGGAGACAGCCCGGCCGGCGACCAGTGCCGGGACGGAGCCCAGCGTGCCGCCGGCAGCGCTCAGACCGGCGCCGGTGGCGAACAGGGCGAGCCCGGCGAGCAGCGCGCGCCGCCGCCCGTAGCGGTCGCCGAAGGCGCCGGCGGGGATCAGCAGGCCGGCGAAGACGATGACGTAGGCGTCGACCGTCCAGAGCAGCTCGCTGGGGGTGGGGTGCAGGGCGGAGGCGGCGAGTTGGGGGATCATCAGGTTGATCGCGGCCACCATGCTCTGGGCGACCAGCACGCAGGCGCACATCGCGAGCAGGGTGGACCGGCGCAGGACCGGACCGGTTTCGGGCATGGACAAGGGAGCTCCTCCGGGAGCGGACGGCAAGGGGTCGACGTCCACCGTAGGGCCGGTGTTGGATTGCATCCAGTGCAAGGTGTGCAAGGGAGGAATGCGCGAAATGCAATCCGGAATGGACCTGAACCTGCTGGTCGCCCTGGACGTCCTGGTGGAGGAGGCGAGCGTCTCGGGCGCCGCCGCGCGGCTGCACCTGTCCGAGCCCGCCATGAGCCGGACCCTCGGCCGGATCCGCCGGGCACTCGGCGACCCGGTGCTCGTCCGCGCGGGCCGGACGATGGTCCCGACCCCGCACGCCCTCGCCATCCATCCGGAGGTCCGCGCCGTCGTCGACCGCGCCCGCGGCCTGTTCTCCGCCGCCGGCCGGGTGGACCTCCGTACGCTCAGCCGCCGGTTCACCGTGCTCGCGCACGAGGCGTTCGCGGCGGCGCACGGCGCCGACCTGTTCGCCCGTGCCGCCGCCGAGGCACCCGGTGTGCGACTGCACTTCCTGGGCGAGAGCCACGTCGACGCGCCGTCCCTGCGCTCGGGCGCCGCCGACCTGGAGGTCGGCGTCATCGACACCACCGCCCCCGAGGTGCACGTCGAACACCTCTACGACGACCGGATGATGGCCGTCGTCCGGACCGGGCACCCGCTGCTGGACGGCCCGCTCACCCCGGCCCGCTTCGCCGCGGGCGAGCACCTCGGAGTGTCCCGGCGCGGCCGGCTGCACGGCCCGATCGACACCGCGCTCGCCGAACTCGGCCTCTCCCGTACGGTGGTGGGCAGTCTCGCGAGCTACCCGGCGGCGCTGTTCGTGCTGCGCAGCACCGATCTCGTCGGGCTGGCCACCCGGCGCAGCCAGGGCCTGGTGGACGCCCTCGGGCTGGTCGCCGTGGAGATCCCGCTGGACCTGCCGGCGCTGCCGTTCTGCCTCGCCTGGCATCCGCGGCACGACGCCGATCCGGCCCACGCCTGGCTGCGTGGCTGCGTCCGCGACCTGCTGACCGCGGTGTGACGCCGCCCCTGGGCACCTTGCGGAGGGCGGTAGAGATCGGGCGGTCCCGTTCGTCGTAGGGGCGGGACAGGGACGAACGGGTAGGGAGAACCCATGGACGACACGGTGACCGGCGCCCGGGTGGAGGTGACGGTGACGGTGGACCTCGCGCCGGAGCGGCTCTGGGACCTCGTCAGCGACGTGACGCGGATCGGCGAGTGGAGCCCCGAGTGCGTCGGGGCGGGCTGGTCGGCGGACGGACCGCCGGGGCCGCGGGCCGGGGCGCGCTTCGAGGGGCACAACCGCTACCCGGACGGCGGGACCGCCACGGTGGCCTGCGTGGTGACCGAGGCCGTCCGGCCGGCGGTCTTCGCCTGGATCTGCCTGGACGACAGCGGGGACGCGGCGCGACCCGCCTCGATCTGGCGGTACGACCTGGCACCGGCCGGCGAACCGGGCCGGACGGTGGTTCGGCACGCCTTCGTCCACGGCCCCGGCCGCTCCGGCGCCCGTACCGGGGCGCAGGCCGACCCCGCGTCACTGACCCGACGGCTGTCGGCCCTGCACGGCAGCATGGCTGCCACGGTGGCCGCGATGGTGGCCGCGGCCGAGCGCGGCATGGACGTCCGACCCACGACCGAGGAGAACCGGTGAAGTACCTGCTGCTGATCTGCACCGACGGGCCCGTCGACGCCGATGAGGCCGAACTCGACCCCACCGCATGGGTGGAGGAGAACGACAGCCGCGGGGTCCGGCTGCTCGGCGAACGGCTCCGCCCGGCCGCGGACGCCACCGCCGTCCGGGTCCGGGGCGGCGACGTGCTGGTCACCGACGGACCGTTCGCGGAGGCGAGGGAGCAGCTGGGCGGATTCGACATCATCGAGTGCGCCGACCTGGACGAGGCCGTCGGCGTCGCCGCCGGGCACCCGATGGCCCGGTTCGGGGTGGTCGAGGTGTGGCCGTTCTGGACGCCGTGACGGCAGCGGTCGCCACCGTGTACCGGCAGGAGTGGGACCACATGGTGGCCGCGCTGCTCCCGGTCACCGGCGGCCGGGAGCTGGCCGAGGAGTGCGTCCAGGACGCCTTCGCCCGGGCCCTGGAGCACTGGCCGCGGGACGGTGTGCCGCGCCGTCCCGCGGCCTGGGTCACCACCACGGCGCGGCACCGCGCCCTCGACGTGCTGCGCCGCAGGACGACCGAGGCCGCCAAGCTGCGGGAGCTGGCCCGCAGCACGCCCGCCGAGCAGGCCTGCGGACCGTCCGGGGAGGCCGCCTGCGGACCGTCCGGGGAGGCGGACGAGCGGCTGCGGCTGCTCTTCGGCTGCTGCCACCCGGCGCTCGCCATGCCCGCCCGGGTGGCGCTGGCGCTGCGCGCCCTGACCGGTCTCGGCACCGCGGAGATCGCCCGGGTGTTCCTCGTGTCGGAGCGCACCATGGGCCAGCGCCTGTTCCGGGCGCGGAGCGGCCTCCGCCGGGCGGCGATCCCGCTGGAGGTGCCGTCGGACGACCTGCCGCCCGAGCGCGTCCCGGCCGTCCTCGCCGTACTCCACCTGCTGTTCACCGAGGGGTACGCGGCGACCGCCGGCCCCGGTCTGCTGCGCCCCGACCTGACGGACGCGGCGCTGGGGACGGCCAGGCAGCTCGCCGTGCACCGGCCGGACGACCCCGAGGCGCAGGGGCTGCTCGCCCTGATGCTGCTCCACGACGCCCGGCGTGCCACCCGCACCGACGCGGCGGGCGACCCCGTCCTGCTGGCCGACCAGGACCGCTCCCGCTGGGACGGCGCCCGGATCGCCGAGGGTCTGGCACTGCTCGACCGGACGCTTCGGCTGCGGCGCCCCGGCCCGTACCAGATCCAGGCCGCCATCGCCGCCTGCCATGCCGAGGCCGGCATCGCGGCCGACACCGACTGGGCGCAGATCGCCCTGCTGTACCGCGAGTTGGCGCGGGTGGCGGGCGGCCCGGCGGTGGAGCTGAACCGGGCCGTCGCGGTGGCGATGGTCGACGGCCCGGCGGCGGGGCTGCGGCTGCTCGACGCACTCGCGGCCACCGGCTCCCTCGCCGGCCACCATCTGCTGCCCGCCGCCCGGGCCGACCTGCTGGGGCGCCTCGGCCGGCGCGGGGAGGCGGCGGCCGCCTACCGCGAGGCCCTGGCCCTGGCGGGCACGGACGCCGAACGGCGGTTCCTGGCCCGCCGCCTGGCCGGGACGGCGGACGGCGGGGAGGCGGCGGGCTGACGGCGAGCGGGCGGAGCGTGGACGGAGTACGGGCGGGGAGGCGGCGGCGGGCGGCGGGCCGTGCGCCGGAAAAGCCGCTGGACACCTTCGGCGGCCGCCCTCACCATGGGCGCATGCTCAGCACCCTGCTCCCCTTCCTCGGCGCCTGCACACTGATCGCGGCGTCGCCCGGCCCCAGCACGATGCTCATCATCCGGCAGTCCCTGCACAGCAGGCGGGCGGGTTTCCTGACCGTCCTCGGCAACGAGAGCGGCGTGTTCGTCTGGGGCGTCGTCGCCGCACTGGGGCTGACCGCCCTGCTGGCCGCCTCGCAGCTCGCCTACGACGGGCTGCGGATCGTCGGCGCCGTCACCCTGATCGTCTTCGGGGTCCGGACACTGCTGGCGGCCCGGCGCGGCGGGGCGGGCGAGGAGCAGGCGGAGCAGGTGCAGGCCCGCTCCGGCTGGGCGTCCTACCGGGCCGGACTGCTGCTGAACCTGGCCAACCCGAAGGCCGCGGTCTTCGCGATGTCCTTCCTCCCGCAGTTCGTCCCGGCCGGGTCGCCGCACCTGCCGACCATGGTCGCGCTGGCCGCCGTCTGGGCCGTGTTCGAGGTGGGCTACTACGCGCTGTACGTGTGGTTCGTCGGCAGGATGACGAGGATCATCTCCCGGGCCGGCGTGCGCAAGCGGCTCGAACAGGTCTCCGGCGGGGTGCTGCTGCTCCTGGGCGCCCGGATGGCCGTCGAGGGCTGATCCGGGCCGCCGCGGGGTGACGGGTCCGGGCCCCGACCGCTACGCGTAGTGCGTGCGGGGGACCCGCAGGGTGCACTCCCGTGCGGGACGCCGACCACCCGTTGTGCTCCCTGCCTTCGGTGCCGGAATCAGTTCAGAACTCCGGCCCGGAAGGACCACCGCCGTGGCGTCGCCGCCACGTTCGACCCCGCGTTCCACCGCCCTTTCCACCGCCCTTTCCACCGCCCTTTCCACCGCTCGTCCCGCGCCGCGGTCGATCCGTCCGCAGCGCGCGCTGCTCGCCGCCCTTGTCACGGCCGCCCCGGCCGTACCGATGTGCGGTGCCGCCGGCCCCGCGGCGGTCCCGGCCCCGGTGCGCGCGGCCTGGGGCGCCGTCACACCCACCGCGCTGCAGGCGCGTTCGCCCGGGTGGGCGGGGTAGGGTGCCCCGACGCCGGGGCCCGCCCCGCCGGACATCCCGCACCAGTCCGCACGAGTCCCGCAGGAGAGAGCACGGTGCGCACGCACGCCATACCCGCCCGGCGCCGGACAGCCCTCGGGGTCGTCGCCGTCCTCGGAGCCGCGAGCGGGGCCGGACTCGCCGGCTGCTCGGGGCCCTCGGACCGGGAGCTCGAGTACGCCGCCGACTACGCGGGCCACCCGCACCTGAAGGTGGTCGGCTACCCGGCCGCCGACACCCTCGCCGTCGCCCAGCAGGTGGTCTGGCGGCTGGGCGACGGCGAGGCCGGACGGCTGGCGTCGATGGCGACCTCCGACGGCACCGCCGACGAGCACCGGGCGACCGCAGCCAACTGGGTGAACGCCTTCGGCCTGGGCGCCCGCGGCGAGGTCACCGCGGACTTCTACGACGCGGGCGAGGACCGCCAGACGGTCGTGCTGTACTTCCACGCCACCGGCCAGGTCAAGGACATCACCATGCGCCTGGACGGGACGGCCGGGGAGGACGGCATGCGGCTGGCCATGCGCGAGCCCGATCCCGGCCGGGCCGCCGCCGCGCCGACCTGGGCACCGGCCGTCCCCGGCAGCGGCGGCTCCGGCCGGATCGGCTGACCGGCCGGGCCGCCGGGAGCTCACCGTCCGGCCCTGCCGAAACGGTTCGGCCACTTCGTCCGGCAGCCGGCCGCGGGCCCGCCACGCTCGGCTGCGACGCGCAAGCACGGACGCCGAGGGTCCCTGGCCGGCTGGAGGATCATGGCAGGGCGAAGAACTCATCCGGTGTGGGCGGCGGCGGTCCTGGTGTCCGTGGCCGCGAGCGGCTGCGGCAGCACGCCGCCACCGGACGGGACGGCGGCGGCCGCCGTGTCCGCGTCCCCGTCGGACTCCCCCACCGGGCCGTCCGACTCCCCCGCCCCGACGCCGACGGACCCGCCCTCCCCGACCGCGCCGCCCTCCCCCGACACCACCGGGGACGCGAGCCCCGAGGACACCGGGACCCCTGCCGACGACGACACCGCCGACGCGGCCGCGACGGGCGGCTCGGACACGGCCGGCTCCGAGCCGCCCGTCGCGGCACGTACGACGTCGCGATCAGCGGAACCGCCGGCGGGCAGTCCTTCCGGCGTACCGGGACGGTGCGGATCGTCGCGACCATCAGCCGGATCGGCACCACCATCGGCGTCAACCCGCTCGACGTGTGCCTGATCTCCGGCATGCCCGCCGCCGATCCGCAGCCCGGCGCGATCTGGTTCGGCAGCAACTCCGGCTGCAACCCGGGCGCCAATGCCGCGGACCTCGACCTGGGCTACGTCGAGGTCGTCGGCGCACGGGTGACGCTGCGGCCGGACGAACGCATCGCCGCCACCCTCGGCAACCACTACACCGTCAGCTCCGGCCTGGCGGCCTGCCCGTACTCCCCCATCTCCGGCAGCCTGCAGGTGGATGCGGGTCCGGACGGTTCGCTCAGCGGCAGCGTCGACATCGTCGGCTACGGCGGTGCCTTCTGCGGCCGCACGGCCCACCGGGCCGGCCTCACCGGCCGGGCCCGCCGACGGACCGCCGCACGTGGTGCGGTCCGTCAGCGGGGCGGCGGTCAGGCCGTCGCCGCCGGGGTGCCGCCGGATCCGGGCGGCCGACCCGGCCGGTCGGCGGCCGGTCCGTCCGCACCCGTGTCGAGGAACTCCCGGATGGCGAAGGCCACCGCCACGATCACGGTGATCCACACCACCACGGCCGAGGTCGGGTAGCTCCAGAAGGCCAGGACCAGCGCCGCGACCACGAGGATCGCGATACCGATCCACCGCTTGAAGCGGTGCACGAACGGGCCGACCGGCCCCAGCTTCATCCCCAGCGAGAACAGCGAGTCGCGGATGGCCGCGATCACCCGGCGGCAGGCCGTGCGGACGGCGACGGCGAATCTCGACGGGCCGATCAGGAAGGCCCCGAGGGCTGTCACCACGGCCACCGCGAAGATCGCGCGCACGCTCGCCCGCATGAAGCGGATCAGGGTGTCGTACACGGCCCCGGCCGCCGCCTGGTTCGCACCCGGCGGCAGGTGGTCCAGGTAGAACGCCCGGAACACGGTGAGGACGATGCCCAGCAGCAGCATCGCGAGGGCGATGCCGATGCCCGCGCCGATCAGCGCGCGGCGCCGGTGCACGGCGAGGAAGACGCCGACGGCGGCGATCAGCACGGTGATGATCGGCAGCCAGGCGCCCATCACCTCCAGCAGCCGGAAGTAGGTCTTGACCTTCCCGATGTCCTTGGAGGCGAACACGACGAAGTTGGTGTGCACCTCCGGGATCCGCGCGGCCACGCCGAGCCCGGCGTCCACCAGCTGGGTCTTGACCCGGTCCACGATCGGCGCGATGTCGATCGACACCTGGTTGTTGTTCAGCGACACCGCGCCGCCGCCCTTGCCGGTCAGCGCCTTGTCCAGTGACGTGTGGATCAGGCGGTTCGCCTCCACCCACACCGTCTCGAACTGACTGCTGGTGACCACCCGCTGGACGGTCGAGTGGACGAGGTCGGTGAGCCCGCTGGTGATCGGGCCGGTCAACCCGCCGATCAGCTTGGCGGCGTTCGGCGGCACGCCCTGCTGGGCCGCGGCGTCCGACAGCTGCTGGACCAGTGCCTTCACGTCGATCTGGTCCAGCACCACCTGGGTGACCCGGTTGGTGACGGCGTCCTGGACGTCGGGCTGGGTGGCCAGCGGTGCCATGGTGCTGACGTAGCGGTCGGTGTTGCCGACGATGTCACTCGTCCAGACCGCGATCACGGCGAGCATGGAGAGCAGCGACGCGATGACGATCAGCACCACCGAGCCGGAGGTCCGCAGCCGGTGGTGCTCCTTCCGCGGTGGCGGGGCGGCCGCTTCCAGCGCCGCGATCCGGGCATGCAGCATGTCGACCTCGCTGCGCCCGGCGGTCGTCGGGGCCTCGGACGCTGCCGGCCGCCCCGGTGGCGGCGGGGTCGGCGCGGCCGCTGCGGGCGGGACGGCCGGGGTCACCGGTGTCGGGGTCGGCGGGGTCGGGCTCGGCGGGGTCGGGCTCGGCGGGGTCGGGCTCGGCGGGGTCGGGCTCGGCTGGGTCGGCCGGTTCGGCGGAACCGGATGTCCGGCCACCGTGGGCTCGCCCTCTTCGGGCGGCCGCACGTGTTCGGGCCCGCCCTCGGCAGGCGTGCCGGACTCGGGGTCTGACTCGCTCGGCGGCATGGTGCACTCCCAGCTTCGGTCCTTCCGGCCCGGCCGCCCTGGGACGGCCGGGCCGGTCGTCCCTCCCAGGAGAAACGCACCGGTGACGCCCCACCACCGGGGATGCGCGTACGGGTGGTGCGGCCGCCGCCCGCGGGCCGCACCACGGCGGGCGCCGCACCCGACACGCGGGTCACAACAGGCCGGAACCCGCCGTGCCCGCGATGATCTGAGATGGGCGCGCACCCGTCCGGCGACCGCGTCCGCCCGCTCACGCCACCGCACGGTGACCCCGGGCGCCTCGACGGCCGCACGGCCAGGCAAGGAGGGCCTCCGATGCCCCAGGACTCGACCACGGCGATGCGCTCGGTGTCGCACGCCACGCCCGAGGAGCGGACGGCCCGCGGCAAAGAGGCCCGGCGCCGCTCGCCCCGGTCCGCCCACGCGGAGTTCGTGCCGCCGAAGCGCCGTCCGGACCCGCTGGCCATCCTGGAGGCCCAGTCGGCGACCCGCGTGCCCGAGCTGGTGCCGATCCGCTACGGCCGGATGACCGAGTCGCCGTTCCGGTTCTACCGGGGAGCCGCCGCCATCATGGCGTCCGACCTGGCCGGCTCGCCGGATTCGGGGATCAAGGCACAGCTCTGCGGCGACGCCCACATGCTGAACTTCCGGCTGCTGGCCTCGCCGGAGCGCCAACTGCTCTTCGACATCAACGACTTCGACGAGACACTGCCCGGGCCCTGGGAGTGGGACGTCAAGCGGCTGGCCGCCAGCCTGGTCATCGCGGGGCGCGCCAACGACTACGACGACAAGGAGCGCGCCGGCATCGTCCAGGCGACGGTGCGTTCGTACCGCGAGGCGATGATCCGCTTCGCGGGGATGCGCAACCTGGACGTCTGGTACGCGCGGATGGACGAGGACCGCCTCCGGGAGCTGGCCACCGAGCACCTGCACAAGCGCGCCCAGAAGAACCTCGACCGCGCGATGGCCAAGGCCCGCACCAAGGACAGCCTGCAGGTCTTCGAGAAGCTCTCCGAGGTGGTCGACGGCGAGGTACGGATCGCGCCGGACGCCCCGCTGCTCGTCCCCATCGCGGACCTGCTCCCGGACGTGGAGCGCACCGCCCTGGAGGAGGTGTTCCGCGGCCTGATCGAACGCTACGGCCGCACGCTGGCCTCGGACCGGCGCCACTTGCTGGAGGACTTCCGACTGGCGGACGTCGCCCGCAAGGTGGTCGGCGTGGGCAGCGTCGGCACCCGCTGCTGGATCTTCCTGCTGCTCGGCCGGGACGGGCAGGACCCGCTGTTCCTCCAGGCCAAGGAGGCCGGCGCCTCCGTTCTGGCGGCCCACGTCGGGGCGAGCCGGTACCGCAACCAGGGCGAGCGGGTGGTCTCCGGCCAGCGGCTGATGCAGGCCGCCAGCGACATCTTCCTGGGCTGGGAGCGGGTGGACGGCATCGACGGCAAGCGCCGCGACTTCTACATCCGCCAACTGCGCGACTGGAAGGGCATCGTGACGCCGGAGCTGATGGTGCCCACCGGCATGCGGGCGTTCGGCGAACTGTGCGGGGTCACCCTGGCCCGCGCCCACGCACGGTCCGGCGACCGGATCGCCATCGCCGCCTACCTGGGCGGCGGCGACGCGTTCGACCGCGCGCTCGTCGACTTCGCCGAGGCGTACGCCGACCAGAACGAGCGCGACCACCGGGCGCTCGTGGAGGCGGTGCGTACCGGGCAACTGCCCGCGGAGGACGTCCCCGCCGGCTGACCGGCTGCCAGGTGGTGCCCCCGGGCCCGGCCCGGGGCGGAGCGGTGCCGAGAGTCCCGACGGCCGAGGAGACGATGCACATGCCGGCCAAGCCGGTCGGAGAGCCCACCGCGGCGCCGCCGAACCCGTTCGCCATCGTGCGCAGCCGCGGCTACGTCGTGGTCCTGGTGATCACCGCCGTCATCGGCGTGCCGATCTCGGCCGCGGCGTTCGGCTTCCTGGCGCTCGTCTCCGAGCTCCAGTCGCTGACCTGGACGGACCTGCCGCGCTCGCTGGGGTTCCACGGCACGCCCGACTGGTGGGCCGTGCCGCTGCTCACGGTGGCCGGCCTGCTGGTCGGCGCGACCGTCCGCTACCTGCCCGGGGGCGGCGGCCACAAGCCGGCCGAGGGGCTCAATACCTCGGGCGCGCCGTCGGTGGCGGCGATTCCCGGTATCGCCCTCGCGGCGCTCGCCACGCTCGGCCTCGGCGCCGTGCTCGGACCGGAGGCACCGCTGATCGCCCTCGGCGGCGGGCTGGCGGTGGCCGCCGTCCGGCTGGTGCGGCGCAACCCTCCGCCGACCGTGGTCTCGGTGATCGGGGCGGCGGGGAGCTTCGCCGCGATCAGCGAGCTGCTGGGCTCGCCGCTGCTGGGTGCGTTCCTCCTCATGGAGGCGTCGGGCCTGAGCGGCCCGATGCTCGGCATCGTCCTGGTGCCGGGCCTGCTCGCAGCCGGTGTCGGGTCGCTCATCTTCACCGGCCTGGGCTCGTGGACGGGTCTCGGCACGTACTCGCTGGCGCTGCACCAGGTGCCGCACGCCCCGCGGCCGGACATCGCCGAGTTCGGGTGGGCGATCGTGGTGGGACTGGCGGCCGCCGTCGTCGGCGAAGGGATCCGGCGGCTCGCGCTGCGGCTCCAGGTGCACGCGGACCGGCGGCGGATTCCGGTCACCGTGCTGGTCGGCGCAGCCGTCGGCGCGGTCGCGCTCGGCTATGCCGAGGCCACCGGGAAGCCCGCGTCCGGCATCCTCTACTCGGGCCAGGACGCGCTCGGTCCCCTGCTGTCCGACAGCGCCACCTACTCGGCCGGCGCGCTGGTGATGCTGGTGCTCTGCAAGTCGGCGGCCTACTGCCTGTCCCTGGGCGCGTTCCGCGGCGGCCCGATCTTCCCGTCCATGTTCGTGGGGGCCGCCGGCGGACTGGCGCTCTCGCACCTGCCCGGGCTGAACATCACCGCGGGGTTCGCGATGGGCATCGGGGCCATGGCCGTGGCGATGCTCAAGCTGCCGATGACCGCGGTCCTGCTGGCCACCCTGCTGCTCGGCTCGGACGGGCTCACCGTGATGCCGCTGGTCATCGTCGCCGTGGTGGTGTCCTACGTGGTCTCGCTGCGGATCACCACCTGGACGCCGCCCCCGCCACCGGCCGAGCCCGCCGCCGGGTGATCGCCCGCGCCCGTCACGGCCGGTGATCACTTCGGCGGCGGGGCGGTCACGGTCCGGTGCGCGAACGGTCGCCGAACCGAGTTCTTCCCGTGGCGATGATGCGTGCAATCCGGGTGGGCGGGCACGGGCAGGCCGCGGACCGGCATGGCGGGCGCCCGGGGCAAGGGGCGGGTCTTGACCCCGTCTTGACCCGGGTGGGCGCCGCCCCCGCCCGGCCCGGCGGCCCCGGCCGTGTAGAACGGCCTCCTGCCCTGCGGCAGAGCGTTCATTCCCCACCCGATCCAGGTACGCGCCGGCCGTCCGGCGGACGGATCCGCCCGACGGAGGTACCGCATGCCGGCACGACGGCTGCCCCGACTCGCCCTGCTCGCCGTCCTGGTCGCCGTCCTGTCCGGCTGGGGCGCCGCCACCGCCCTGGACTGGAACGGGCCCTGCCAACCGCGCTTCCCCGGGGTGGACCGGCTGGTCTCGGCCCTGCCGACGTTCGCCTGCTTCTCGGTCGGGGGCGCGGCGGACGGCTACGTCGTCGACGTCTCCTACTCCGGGATGGAGCACGACCCGCAGGAGGCGCTCGCGCTCGCGTACGCCGAGGCCGGGGTCTTCTGGAGGCAGTTCCCGTACCGGCTGGACAGCGTGAACATCGACACCACCGCCGCGTTCGGGGAGTCGGCGATCAAGAACGTCACCCTGACCGGCGACCAGTTGGCGACGAAGTTCGGGAACCGGCCGGACACGGTCGCACCGTCGGGCCCGTTCCCGGAGCAGCCCGTCCAGCGGACACAGATCGCCCTGTGGGCCGTCAGCGTCCTCGCGCTCGTGGGTGCGGTCCTCCTGACCCGCCGCCACCGGGCCGCAGGACGGCGCCCCGCGCAGTGACCTGCGGGTGATCCGTCCGGGGCTCTGGACAGCGGCACCGGATTGGTTCAGCATTCACCACCATGATCCCTCCCTCCGCCGCTCGGGCCGCCGAGCACGCCGCGCTGTCGGCCGCCGTCACCGCCGTGGCCGAGGACATCGCGGCGCTGCTGCGCTCCTGCGGCGACACCTCCGTCCCGATCCCGGGCGCCGAGTGGACGGTCGGCGAGGCCGCGGCCCATCTCGCGCTGGCCAACGAGCTGATGGCCGACCTGGCCGCCGGCCGGGAGCGGGCCTACGGCGACGGCACGCCGCAGAGCCTCGCGGCGGCCAACGCCGAATCCCTGACGGCGTTCCCCGAACGCGGCGGGGCGGTGCTGGCCGAGGAGATCACCCGGCACGCCGAGGCGTTCAACGCGGCCTTCGCCCGCCGGTCGCCGGCCGACCCGGTGGTGACCCCGCTGGGCCCGATGGACCTGGCGACCCTTGCCTCGTACCTGATCACCCACATGCTCGGGCACGGCTACGACATCGCCGTCGCGCTCCGCAGACCGCACATGATCGACCGCCAGCGGGTCGAGTTGTGCCTCCCGTTCCTGATGACCGCCATGCCGCGGGTCGTCGACGACCGCTCGGCCGCCGGCCACACCGCCCGCTACGACCTGCGGATCGGCCGCGGACCGCGCATCGCGGTCACCTTCACCGACGGCGCGGCCGAAGTGGCGGCGGGGCCCGCCACCCGCCCCGACTGCACGATCCGTACCAGCCCGGACGCCTTTCTGCTGCTCGCCCTGGGGCGGTACACCCCCACCGCGGCGCTGGCCCGCGGCAAGGTGCTCGCCTGGGGCCGCCGCCCGTGGCTCGCCCCACGCTTCCCGCTGCTCTTCTCCGCGCCGTAGCGGGCGACGCGGCACCAAGGACGGTCCCGGTGCGCCGGGGCTTGACGCCGGGCCGGGTTGCGCCCACCCTTCGACCTGCACGCCCCGCCGAGCGGCGACAGGAGGCCCCACCGTGTTCGCGCATTCCCCCGCCGCGTCGCCCGGTCTGCCGGTCGCGCTGCTCCCGCTGCTCGCCCTCGTCCCGGCCATCGCCTGCATGGTCGACATCGTGCGGCACCCCGACACCCGGCTGTACCCGCCGCGCACCTGGATGGTGGTGTGCCTGCTCGGCAACGTGTTCGGCGCGGCCGCGTACCTGCTGTACGGGCGGAGCCTGCGCCGGTAGCGGCGGCGCGGCCCCGCTACGCTGCGCACTGCTCGGCGCGGCAACGGCGTTCGGGCCTGTGCCGGGAACGGGGAGGGGTCGGGATGCCGCACCGGGCCGAGGCCGTCCGACTCGACGGGGCGTTCCTCGCCGACCCGCACGCGGCCTGCGCGGCGCTGCGCCGACGCGGGCCGGTGCACCGGGCGGTGGCGCCCGACGGCGCGCCCGTCCGGCTGGTCACCGGGTATGCGGAGGTGCGCGCCGCCGCGGCGGATCCGCGGCTCTCGCTCGACAAGCGCCACGCCGCGAGCCGGGGTGGGAGCGGTGACTCGCTGCCGCCGGAGCTCGACGCCCATCTGCTGAACTCCGACCCGCCGCGGCACACCCGGCTGCGCGCGCTGGTCAACGGCGCCTTCGGCCCGCGGCAGGTCCGCGCGCTGCGGGCCCGGGTGCAGCGGTCCACGGACCGCCTGCTGGACGGGCTGGACGGCCACCGGAGCGCCGATGTCGTCGCCGACCTGGCGACACCGCTGTCGATGACGGTCATCTGCGAACTGCTCGGAGTCCCCGCGGCCGACCGGCCCGACTTCGCGGCCTGGACGGACACCCTGCTCTGCCCGGCCGCCGACGCCCCGGCCCGGTCGCGGGAGGCCATGCGCGGCATGCACGCCTACCTGACGGCGCTGGTGGCCCGGCGGCGGGCGGCGCCCGACGACGACCTGCTCTCCGGGCTGATCGGGGCCCTGCCCGAGGACGAGCTGATCGCGATGGCCTTCCTGCTGCTGTTCGCCGGGTACCACAACACCATCGGCCTGATCGCGACGACCGTCCTCGCGCTGCTCTCCCACCCGGACGAGCTCGCCGCGCTGCGGGCCGGCCGGCTGACGCTCCCCCAGGTCACGGAGGAGGTGCTGCGCTGGAACCCGCCCGCCCTGCTGGCCGTCCGCCGCTTCCCCCGCGAGGAGGTCGAGATCGGCGGGACGACGATCGGCCCCGGCGAGCGGGTGTGGCTCTCCTGGGCGTCCGCCAACCGCGACGAGGCCGTCTTCCCCGATCCGGACGCCTTCCGGCCGGGCCGGCCGCGGCCGCACCTGGCGTTCGGTCACGGCCCGCACCACTGCCCGGGGGCGGCCCTCGCCCGCTTGGAGAACGAGGTCGCCGTCGGCACCCTGCTGCGCCGCTTCCCCGGGATCGACCTGCTGCCCGACCCGGGCGGCCCGCACTGGCGGACCTCGCTGCGCAGCCGCGCGCTCGTCCGGCTGCCGGTGACCCTCTGACGGAGCACCGGCCGGCGGAGCGGCCCGCCGTCGGTCAGGACGCGCCGCTCTTGCGGTAGCGCTTGGCGAGCTGCGGGTCCGACTCCCACCACAGGCCGCCGGCACCGGCGCCCTGCTCCGCGTCCCGGGCGTCCTCCGGGCCCGGACCGCGCGGGACGACGTCGTCGCCCTCGGCGCGCAACCGCAGGACCACGCCGGGCGCCAGGCCCAGCAGGCCGAGCACCGGCACCACCGCGATCAGGATCTCGTACCCGGTGCCGAACGCGGTGACCACGAACTCGGCCCCCTCGCGCACGTCGACGGCGACGGAGTTGGAGCGCAGCCGGCCCCGGCCGGTGCGGACCTCGTGCCGGCCCGGTTCGACGGTGATCCGGGCCACCCCGCCCCGCACGACCTCGGCCACCCGGACGCCGTCGACGAAGACCCCGAGCGGGCGGGCCCGCCCCATCAGCGCCTGCTCCGCCCGCACCACGAGCGTTCCCGTCATCTGCACCCCTGTCCTTCACCGAGCGAAACGGGCACAGCATACGGGTCCGCCCGGCCGGCCGGGCGGGGCCCGGCGGATCCGGCGGAAGGTCAGGCGGCGGGGTGCGGGCGGGGAAGGTCCTGCTCGGACCAGATGACCTTGCCCGTGGACGTGTAGCGGGTGCCCCAGCGCGCGCTGAGCTGGGCGACCAGGAACAGCCCGCGGCCGCCCTCGTCGGTGACCGCGGCGTACCGCAGGTGCGGGGCGGTGCTGCTGGCGTCGGAGACCTCGCAGATCAGCCTGCGGTCGTAGAGCAGCCGTACGCCGATCGGCCCGGCGGCGTGCCGCACCGCGTTGGTGACCAACTCGCTCAGGATCAGCTCGGTCGCGAACACCAGCCCGTCCAGGCCCCAGCGTTCCAGCTGGCGGGTGGCGGTGGCGCGGGCCTCGGCCACGGCGGCAGGGTCGGAGCGCACCTCCCACGCGACGATCCTGTCCGGCGGCAGCGCCCGGGCGGTGGCGACGAGCAGGGCGACGTCGTCCTCGTGACGGGCCGGCAGCATCGCCTCCAGGACGGCCTGGCAGGTCTCCTCCGGGGTCCGGCCGGGCGGGGCGAGTGCCTCGCGCAGCATTCCCAGCCCGATGTCGATGTCGCGGGTGCGCGCCTCCACCAGGCCGTCGGTGTAGAGGACGAGCCGGCTGCCCGCGGGCAGTTCGACCTCGCTGGTGGTGAACGGCAGGCCGCGGAAGCCCAGCGGGGGGCCGACGGGCGTGTCGGGGATCTCGACCGTGCCGTCCTGGTGGACGAGGACGGCGGGCAGGTGCCCGGCCCGGGCGAGCTGGCACCGCTGGGAGGTGGGGTCGTAGATCGCGTACAGGCAGGTGGCGCCCACCACGACGTCGGTACCGCTGGCCGCCTCCTCCTCGTCGATGCGGCTGACGACGTCGTCGAGGTGGGTGAGGAGCTCGTCGGGCGGCAGGTCCAGCGCCGAGAAGTTGTGCACGGCGGTGCGCAGCCGGCCCATGGTGGCGGCGGCGTGCACGCCGTGGCCGACCACGTCGCCGACCACCAGGGCGACCCGGGCGCCGGACAGCGGGATGACGTCGAACCAGTCGCCGCCGACGCCCGCGTGGGCCGGCAGGTAGCGGTAGGCGGCGTCCACCGCGTTCTGCTCGGGCAGGCCCCGCGGCAGCAGGCTGCGCTGGAGGGTCATCGCCATGGCGTGGCTGCCGGTGATTGCCGCGGTCAGCTGTTCCTGGGTGGTGTAACGGGCCTCGAAGACACCGTTGTTGCGTCCGAGGCGGAGGACCGCGACGCGGTCGGAGACCGCCTGCACGTCGTCGAGGTTGTGGCTGACGAGGATGACGGCGTGGCCGTGGTCGCGCAGCCGGCGGATCAGTTCCAGCGTCTGGGCGGTCTGTTCGAGGCCGAGCGCGGCCGTCGGCTCGTCGAGGATCACCAGGTCGGGCCGGCCGATCAGGGAGCGGGCGATCGCCACGGCCTGCCGCTGGCCGCCGGAGAGGGAGGCGACCGGGATCCGCAGGCTGGGCAGGCGAACGGAGAGGCTGGCGAACACCTCCCGGGCCCGGCGCTCCATCTCGACCTCGCGCAGCAGCCCGAACCTGCGCAGTTCGCGGCCGAGGAAGAGGTTGGCGACGGCGTCCAGACCGTCGCAGAGGGCGAGATCCTGGTAGACCGTCGCGATGCCCAACTCCTGGGCGTCGAGGGGCCGGCGGATCTCGACCGGCCGGCCGCGCCACTCGATCAGCCCGCTGTCCGGCTGATGGACGCCGGAGACCGTCTTGATGAGGGTCGACTTGCCGGCACCGTTGTCGCCGACCAGGGCGACGATCTCACCCGGGCCGATGTCGAGGGAGACGGAGCTGAGTGCCTGCAGGGTGGCGAACCTCTTGGAGATCCCGCGCAGCGACAGCAGGGGACCCGGGCCACCTGACCACCACCTCTCCGCCGCGCTCCGCCGGTCTCCTGCCGTGAGTCTGCCCGCCGGGAGGGTCGAAGCGCAGCACAACGCGCCGCGCCGGGGCCGGTCGGCCCCTGTGCCGGACGCTGCGGCGCGCCGTCGTCGGCCGTGCGGAGTACTGCCCGGACCGGCCGGGGGCGCGGCTGCCTGCCCGGGCCCGGCCGCCGGTGCCGGGGCAGCGGGCCGCTCCGGGCGGCGCACCGGTGGGCGGGCCGTGCGCCGGACGCCGTCCGGAGGGGCCCGGGCGGCCCAGCCGGGCGGTCCGGGCAGGCCGACACGCCCGTGGGGCTGGACGACGCATGCGCCGTCCGGCCTGCCCCGGCGCACGGAGCGCGCCCTCCGACGATCGTCGTAGCCGGGCCCGGACGGCACCGGATTCCCGGGGCGTTCCGCCGGCCGGGAGCTCGCAGGCCTGCGCCCCGCGCGGGCCCCACCTGCGCCGACGCGCCCCGCGCCGGCTGTCCGGATGCGCCTTGTGCGCGCCCTGCCGGACCGGCCGCACGGAAATCTAGCTTTTTCAATGTCGGTCGCCGGCGGAGAAGTTGGCGAGCGACGGCGATCCGCCGGACGCCGGGGCGACCCGGGCGGCCGACGGAGCCGGGCCCTCGGTGGCGCCGGCACGGTCCGGCGGCGAACCCGTGCGCCGCCACGCTCCACGACCCCTGGAGAGCCAGCATGGACATGCGCTACGAGGCGTACTCCTACGCCGACAAGCTGTTCTACGACTCACCCGTCCGCTGGGCCGCCCTGGACGAGTTCGCCGCAGCCACCGCTCCGCTGCCGCCCGGCTGGGCACGCAGCACGAGGGAGGTGTGGACCGGCGCGCACCCGGTGGACGTCCGGCTGCCCGACCAGGGCTGGAAGATCCACGTGTCGGCGTGCCTGGACAACGCCGAGCAGATCCTGGAACTGGTCGCCGCCTACTGCTTCGAGAACCGGATCGCCTTCAAGTTCCTGCGCAGTCCGGCCCTGGTCCAGACGCAGAACGCCAAGTACGCGGCCCGCGGGTCGAGCGGGAAGTTCCTGACCCTCTATCCGGTGGACGACCGCGAGCTGGAGCGATGTCTGGAGGACCTCGGCGCCGCGCTGGAGGGCCGGCCCGGCCCGTACATCCTGAGCGACCTGCGGTGGCGGCAGGGGCCGCTGTACCTGCGCTACGGGGCTTCACCGAGCAGTTCTGCCGCTCGGAGACCGGCGAACTGGTGCTGGCGCTGCGCGAGCCGTCGGGCCGGCTGCGGCCGGACGTCCGGCGGGCGGTGTTCGAGGTGCCGGAGTGGGCGCCGGTGCCGGCCGTGCTGGCGGAGGCGCTGGCCCAGGCCCCGGCGGCCACCACGGACGCCTTCCCGTTCACCGTGGAGCGGGCGCTGCACTTCTCCAACGGCGGCGGCATCTACCTCGCCCGGCCTGTCGGCGGGGCGGACGGCCCGCCCGTGGTGCTGAAGGAGGCGCGGCCGCACGCCGGCCTCGACCAGCGCGGCGACGACGCCGTGCTGCGGCTGGCCCGCGAACGCGACATCCTGCAACGGCTGGCCGGCCTCCCGCAGGTGCCCGCCGTGCTCGGCCACCTGACAGCGTGGGAACACGACTTCCTGGTGCAGGAGTACGTCGAGGGCGAGCCGCTCAACCGGTGGTTCGGCCGGCACTACCCGCTGATCCACCCGGACCCGGACGAGGCCACGGCCGCCGCCTACCGCGAGGAGGCGCTGCGGATCCTGGACAGCGTGGCGGAGGGCCTGCGCGCCATCCACGGGCGGGGCATCGTCTTCGGCGACCTGCATCCGCGCAACCTGATCGTCCGCCCGGACGGCACGGTCGCCTTCATCGACTTCGAACTCGCCTCCCCAGTAGACGCGTTCGTCCGCCCGGCGCTGGGAGCCGCGGGGTTCGCCGCACCGCCCGAGCTGACCGGCTTCGCCGTCGACCTGCACGCCCTGGACGCCCTGCGGCTGTGGATCTTCCTGCCGCTGCTGCCGCTGACCGCGCTCGACCCGGGCAAGGCCGAGGCACTGACCGCGGCCGCCGGACGCCGGTTCGCGCTGCCGCCGTCGGCACTGCCCGCCGCCCCGGCGACGGGCGGCCCGGCCGCCGCCGCGGCCGGGCAGCTGGAACGGCTGCTCAGCGGCGACCCGGCCGACTGGCCGCAGCTGCGGGACTCGCTCGCGGCCGGCATCGCCGCGACCGCCACGCCGGACCGCACCGACCGGCTGTTCCCCGGCGATCCGGGCCAGTTCACCCACGACGGTCTCGGCCTCGCCTACGGCGCCGCCGGCGTGCTGTGGGCGCTGCAGACCGCCGGCACCCCGGTCGACCCGGAGCACGTCCGGTGGCTGCTGGACGCCGTCGCCCGCGAACCCTGCCGCCCCGGCCTGTACCTCGGGTCGCACGGTGTGGCGTACGCGCTGGAGCGACTCGGACGACCCGGCGAGGCGCTGAACCTGCTGGACCGCCTGCTCAAGACCGACCTGGACGGCCTCGCACCGGACCTCGCCGGCGGACTGGCGGGCGTCGGGCTGACGCTGCTGCACTTCGCCCACATCTGCGGGGACCGCGACCTGCACGCCGCCGCGGCGGACGTCGCCGACCGCCTCGCTGCGGGTCTCGGACCGACCGCCGGAGCACCTGCCGCCCCCGGGCGGGCCGGCCTGCTGCACGGCGGATCGGGTGCCGCCCTCTTCCTGCTGCGCCTGTACGAGAGCACCGCCGACCGGGACCTGCTGGACCTGGCCGGCCGGGCGCTGTCGGACGACCTCGCCCGCTGCCTCGTCGCCGAGGACGGCACGCTCCAGGTCGACGAGGGCACCCGGGTCCTGCCCTACCTGGAATCGGGCAGCGCCGGCATCGCGGCCGTGCTCCACGAGCACCTGCGACTGCAGCCCGACCCGGCCGGGGAGGTCCGCCTGGAGCAGATCCGCCGGGCCGCCGAACCCGAGTTCATCGTCCAGTCCGGGCTGTTCAACGGGCGCGCCGGGCTGATCGCCCTGCTGCACCGCCTCCAGGACGGCACCGACCAGCACCGGGACGTGATCCGCCGCCACATCCGGCGGCTGGCCTGGCACCTCGTCCCCTACCAGGGGCACGCAGCCTTCCCCGGGGAGCAGTTGCTGCGGCTGTCCACGGACCTGGCCACCGGGTCGGCGGGCGTCCTGCTCGGGCTGGGCGCCGCGCTCGCGGACACCCCGCCGCTCCCGTTCTGGACGCCGGGAGGGTTCGCGGCCACCGCGCCCGCCCCCGGCGCCGACCCGGGCCGACGGCTCCCGCCGCCCTCGGCCCCCACCCCCGCGACGGCACCGGCCGCCGCCCACGAGTTCCGGTGAACCGCCGGAAGACCGCACCACCGACCCGATGGGAGACCACCATGTCGATCCTGAGCCTCCAGGCCCTGGAGACCCCCGAGGAGACCACCGAGTACCAGTCGGTCCTCAGCTCGCTGAGCGCCGTCAACTGCACCAACAGCACGGTCAGCACCCTGCTCTGCCTCTGAGCGGACAGGCCCGGTCGGCCGGCGGCGATCCGCCGGCCGACCGGGTGGCACCGAGCCGGCCCGGGCGGTCCCGACCGCCCGGGCCGGCGCCGCGTCCGGGCGGCCTCGCCGCCCACGATCCGAAGGGACCGCCGATGCGCACCACTCCCCCGAACCCGGCGGCGCCCGCCCCCGGCGGGACGGCACGGCGGACGGCCGCCGCGGCCGGACGGACCGGGGCCGAGGCGGCGCAAGCGGTACACCCGGACGCCGCCGGGGAGCGGCACACCGCACCGGGCGCGTCCCGGCTGCTGCGCCGCGTCCTGGTGCGCACCCGGGGCTGGGCGGCGGTGCTGGCCGGCACGGTGGCGGTGAGCACGGCCGCGGCGCTGGCCCTGCCCGCCGTCCTGGCCGACGCCGTCGACCGGGTGCTGCGCGGCCAGGGCACCGGCTGGGTACCGCTGCTCGGCGTCCTCTGCGTGCTGACGGCCGCCGAGACGGTCGGCCAGTACGCGGGACCGCGGGCCGCCGCCGACGCCACCGTGCACCTGCGGCAGGAGACGATCCGCCGGGTGGTGGCCGCCGGGCCGTACCCGGCGGTCCGGTTCGCGCCCGGGGATCTCGTCGCACGGCTCACCGGCAGCGCCCCGGAGGCCGCGCTGGCCGCCCAGGCGGTGGTCTACTCGGCGGCCCAGCTCGCACTGGCGCTGGGCGCCGTCACCGCGCTGGCGGTGCTCGCCCTGCCGCTGGCCGCCGCCTTCCTGGCCACTGCCCCGGCCGGCTTCGTCCTGGTCCGCCGCTACCTGCGCCGCGCCGGCCGGCTCGGGGCGGGCTACCAGCGGGTGCAGGCCGACCTCGCGACCCGCCTGCTCGACGCGCTCGGCGGCAGCCGCAGCATCGCCGCCTCCGCCACCCTGGAACAGGAGATCGAACGGGTGCTCGCGCCGGTGCCGGAGCTCGCCCGGCACGGCCGCCGACTGTGGGACAGCCAGCGCCGGATCGCCTGGGCCACCGGCCTGCTGGCCCCCGCGACCCAGCTGACCGTGCTGGCCGTGGCCGGGTACGAGCTCTCCGCCGGTGCCCTGACCGTCGGTGGGCTGCTCGCGGCGCTCGGGTACACCGGCATCGGCCTGAGCGGCTTCGGAACGGCGCAGAGCCTGCTCGACCTCGCCCGGGCCAGGGCCGGCGCAGGCCGGGTGGCCGAGGTCCTCGACCTCCCGGTGCGTGCGCCCGGCACCGTCCCGCTGCCGCCGGGGGCCGGGCTGCTGGAGCTGCGGGGGTGACGCTCCGCCGCTCCGGCGCGGCCGTCCTGGACGGGCTGGACCTGCGGGTGCCCGCCGGGACCTGCGTCGCCGTGGTGGGCCGCTCGGGCTCCGGCGCGTCCCTGCTCGCCGCGGTGGCCGGCGGCCTGCTCGACCCCGACGAGGGCGAGGTGCTGCTCGACGGCGTCCGCATGGACGGGATCCGCCCCGGGGACCTCCGGGCGGCAGTCGCCCACGCCTTCGCCGACCCCGCACTGCCGGGGGCGACCCTGCTGGACGCCCTCGCCCTGGCAGCCGAGCCGGTGGCGCCCGACGCGGTGCACGCGGCGGCGCGCGCCGCCCGGGCGGACGGCTTCGTCCGGCGGCTGCCGGAGGGCTACCGCACTCCGACGGCGCTGACCCCGCTGTCCGGCGGCGAGCGCCAACGCCTGGGCCTCGCGCGGGCGTTCGCCCACGGCGGGCGGCTGCTCGTGCTGGACGAGGCGACGTCGAGCCTGGACGGCGCGACCGAGGCCGCGGTGCTGGCGGCGATGGACCGCGATCTTCCCGGCCGGACCCGCCTGGTGGTGACCCGCCGCGCGGCGACGGCCGCCCGCGCCGACGCCGTCGCCTGGCTGGACGCCGGGCGGATCCGCGGCCTCGCACCGCACGCCGCGCTGTGGCGGCTGCCCGAGTACCGCAGCGTCTTCCACGACCCGGCCGACTGAGAGGGACACCCGATGCCCGCACCCGATCCGTCCGCCGCACCCGCACCCGGGCCGTCCGCCGCACCCGACGACCGGGGAGCGGGGCTGCGGCTGCTGCGGACGGGGCTGCGCGGCAGCCGCGGGCCGCTGCTGCGGCTCACCCTCTGGACGCTGCTGTCCGCCGCGCCCGCGCTGGCCGCCGGCAAGACACTGGCGCTCGCGGTGGACCGCGGCTTCCTGGCGCACCGCCCCGGCCTGGCGGCGGGCTGGCTCGCCGCGTTCGCCGCCGTCACCCTCGCCGGCGCGTGGGCCGCCCGGCAGACGTACCCCTGGCTGGCCGAGATCGTGGAGCCGCTGCGCGACAGCCTGCTGCGCGAGGTGGTGACCGGCACCCTGCACCGGGCGGTCGGGCCCGGCGGGGCCCGGCGGGGCGGCGAGGCGGCGGTCGTGGTGGCCCGAATGACCCGACAGGTGGAGGCCGTCCGGGACGCCGTGGCCGGGCAGTTGCTGGTCGTCTGGCACTTCGCGCTGACTGCGGCGGCGGTCGTCGCGGGCACCGCCGCGCTCGCCCCGGCCGCCGTGCCCCCGGTCGCCCTGCCCCTGCTGCTGGCGCTGGGCGCGTTCGCCGCGCTGGCGCCGGCCACCGTGCGCCGGCAGCGCCGGGCGTTCCTCACCGAGGAGACGCTGGCCGGCGTCTGCGTCGACACCCTGCACGCCCTGCGCGACCTGGTCGCCTGCGGTGCCCAGGGGCATGCCGAACGGGAGGCCCTGGCGGCGGCGGCGGCCCAGGGCGCCGCCGCCCGCTCGCTGGCCCGGGTGGCGGCCCTGCGTCGGCTGCTGGTCGCGCTGGGCGCCCATCTGCCGCTGCTGCTCGTCGTGCTGGACGCGCCGTCGCTGGTGCGGGGCGGGATGACCGCGGGCGGTGTCGTCGGCGTCCTCGCCTACGTGGTGGGCACGATGGAGCCGGCCCTGAAGCTGCTCGTGCAGGGCGTCGGCGCGTCCTGGCTGCGACTGGCGGTGGCGGCGGAACGCCTCGCCGAGGCCGCGCACCGGCCGCCGCCTGCGGCGCGGCCCGGGCCGCCCGTCCGGCCGGCCGACGGCTCGGCGCGGTTCGCCGGCGTCACCTTCGCGTACGGCGCGTCGGCGGAGCGGGTGCTCGACCGGCTCGACCTGCGGATCGCCGACGGCGAGCACCTCGCGGTCGTCGGCCCGTCCGGCATCGGCAAGTCCACCCTGGCGGACGTGCTGTGCGGGATCACGGCGCCCGACGGCGGACAGGTGCTGCTCGGCGGCGTGCCCGTCGGACGCGTCGACGCCCGCGAACTGGCCCGCCTCCGGGTGCTGCTCCCCCAGGACGCGTACGTGTTCGGCGGGCCCCTGCGCGACAACCTGCGCTGGCTGGCGCCGGGGGCGACGGACGGCACGGTCGTCGACGCGGCGCACGCACTGGGCGCGGACGGGCTGCTGGCACGGCTCGGCGGCCTCGACGCGACCGTCGACCCGGCCGCGCTGTCGGCGGGCGAGCGGCAGCAGATCGCGCTCGTCCGCGCCTACCTGTCGCCGGCCGGACTGGTCGTGCTGGACGAGGCCACCCGGCACCTGGACGCGGCGGCGGAGCGCTGCGCCGAGGCCGCGTTCCGGCGGCGGCACGGCACGGTCGTCAGCATCACCCACCGGGCCGGGCCGGCCCGCCGGGCCGACCGGATCCTGCTGCTCGACGGGACCGGGCCCAGGCTCGGCACCCACGCCGAACTCCTCGCCACCGCACCGGAGTACGCCGACCTGGTCGGCGCCCGGGACACCGCCCCGGGCGCCGACGGCTGACCGGCGCCAGCCTGACGGTCCGTCAGCAGCCGGGGCGGACCATCAGGTCGCTCATCATCGCGTCGCGCGGCAGGTCGAGCGCGGTGAGCACGGCCGACGCCACGGAGCCGGGCGTGATGCAGGTGTCCGGGTCGTAGGCCAGCCCCAGCCGGGCGTGCAGCCTGACCTGCATGGGGGTGGCGGTCTCACCCGGGTAGACGGTGGTCACCCGGACGCCGTGCGGGTACTCCTCCGCGCGCAGCGACTCGGCCAGCGCCTTCAGCGCGAACTTCGAGCAGGCGTAGGCCCCGAGCCCCGGCGGGGCGTGCAGGCCGGCCCCGGAGTTGAGGAAGACGACGTGGCCGCGCGCGGACCGCAGCGCGGGCAGCACGAGCCGGGTGAGCTCGGCGGGTGCCACCAGGTTGACCGCGAGCGTCTCCTCCCAGCTGCCGACCGTGAACTCGCCGACCGCACCGGGTTCCAGCACCCCGGCCACGTGCAGCAGGGAGTCGAGGGCGTCCGGCAGTTCCTGCCGGGCCAGGGCACCGGCCAGCGCGCCGGGCACCGCGAGGTCGGCCACCAGCGTCCGGCTGCCGGGGAAGTCCGCCTGCAACTGTTCGGCCCGCGCGGCGTCCCGCGCCAGGAGCCACAACTGCTGGCCCCTGGCGGCGAGACGCCCGGCCACGGCTGCTCCGATACCCGATCCGGCTCCGGTGACGAGATGTGTGCCCATGACCGCTCCTTACCCGATCGGTGCAGGTCGGAAAGCCGGGATCCGGCCGACCCGGGGCGGCCTGCGGCCGGAAAGCGCCGGGGAGGTGACGAGGCGCCGGTGACGCCGGCCCCTCCGCCGTCGGGGGCCGCGTCAGCCCACCGGGATGTCCTTGTCCCGCAGCGCCGCCAGGGCGGGGGCGTACATCCGGGTCTTGATGGTGCCGAGAGTGGCCCCCGCCTTGGCCGCGTGGGAGCGGGCGATCTCGACGGCGCTCTGCCGCACCACCTCCTCGTCCACCGCCCGGTCGACGATCGCCGCGGCGAGCGCGTCCCGGCCGCCGTAGCGACGGGCGGTGACCATCGCCTCGTGCGCGGTCTGCGGGGCCAGCCGGGCCTGGATGAGGGCGGACATGCCGACCGTGAACGGAATGTCGATCTCGGCCTCGGGCAGGCACCAGAATCCGCGGTCCGCGCGCATCACCCGGAAGTCGTGCGCCAGCGAGAACATCGCCCCGGCCGCGAAGGTGTGCCCCTGGAGGGCCGCCACGGTGACCACCGGCAGGGTCAGCACCCGGGCCAGCAGGTCCTGGACACCGCCGACGTACTCGACCGCCCGGTCCGCGTGGGCGAAGAGCCAGTCCAGGTCGAGGCCGTTGGAGTAGAACTTGCCGGAGGCGGCGGTCACCAGCGCCCGCGGGCCATCGGCCTTCTCCACCTCGTCGAGCAGGGCGTTGACGGCGGCGAGCCAGTCCGGGTGGAAGCGGTTCTCACCGTCCCCGATGTCGAGCACGAAAACGTCGTCCTGACGGTCCAGACTGGGCATGGCTACTCCTCCGCGGGCGGGCCGTTCCTCGGGCATCGCGGCCGTACCGGACGCGGACCGGGCGCCGATGCTACCAGCCGGTAACTACGCGGGGCCACAGGATTCGCAGCCGATCCCACACCCCCTCGCGACTGCCGGGCCGGCCGGCCGCCGCCGCCGAAAACGGCCAGGTCCGGCCGCGGAGGGGTGCGGCCGGACCTGGCGTCACGGGGTGGAGCGCGCGCGGCGCCCCACCTGTCCGACGGTACGTCGGCCGGGCGGATTTCCGCGCAGGGCAGGCCGTGACTCGGCCGTCCGTGTCATCCGAACCGGCCGACCCCGGCCGTACACCCGGCGCGCGCCGCCCGCCCGCCCTACGCTCGGGGCATGGCCGCCTTCAGACTCGCCCACGGATTCACCGACCTGCCGGGAGCCGATCGCCCCAGGGCCGACCGGGCCTGCTCCCGGGGCTCCCTGCTGTCGCTCTGGTCCGAGGACTCGTTCCTCTCGATCGGCTCGTCCCGTTCGGTGCTGTCCGTCGGATCGATCGGCTCGGTCCTGTCCATCGGCTCGATCGGCAGTGCGGCGTCGGCGGGCTCGGTCGGCTCGGCGTTCTCGCTGCTGTCGGCCGGCTCCTGGCTGAGCACCGGCTCCCTGCTGTCCGCCCGGTCCTGCTGGTCCGTCCTGTCGTACCGGTCCTCGCGCGGCATCCTGGCCGCCGGCGCGGTCGTCGCCCTGACCGGCGCCGCAGCCCTCCACTCCCGGCGCGGCGCGCACGCTCCGCGCACCCGGCCCGCCCGCCGGACGCCGTAGCGGCGCAGCGGGCGCTTCGGAGGTACCTGCGCGCGGAGTTCTACGAACATGTTCGTTACGACCTTGTTCGGAGCGAACATGTTCGTTATCGTGAAGGCATGAGCGCACACCCCGATGCCCCGCGCAGCCGGCGCGAACGGCCCGCCAAGCCCGCCCTCACCCGGGCCGGGATCGTCACGACCGCCGTCGCACTGGTGCGTTCCGAGGGCCTGCAGCGCGTCACCATGCGACGCCTCGCCCAGGAGCTCGACACCGGGCCGGCCTCGCTGTACGTCTACGTCCGCAACACCGCCGAGCTGCACGCCGCCGTCCTCGACGAGCTGCTGGGCTCGGTGGACCTCGCCCCCGTACGAGCCACGGGCGACTGGACGGACCGGCTCGTCCAGATCCTCACCTCGTACACCGCGGTCCTGTTCGAACACCCCGGACTCGCCCAGTCCGCGCTGGTGGCCCGTCCGTCCGGCGAGCGCTACCTCGACCTGCTGGAGGCGCTGCTCGCCCTGCTCGCAGCGGGCGGGGTGCCGGCCGACCGGGCCGCCTGGGCGGTCGACCTGCTGCTCCAGTTCGCGACGGCGACCGCGGCCGAGCACGCCGGGCGGGGCGCCGACCGGCCCGCCGGGGAGGAGTGGGACGCGCTCGCCACCGCCCTGCGCGACGTCGCCGCCGACACCCGTCCGCACCTGGCCGCGCAGGGCACCGGTCTGCTCTCCGGTGCCGGCGGGGCCCGCCTCGTCTGGGGCTTCCGGGTGCTGATCAACGGCTTCCTGCACACGCCCCGGCCGGACGCCGTGGCGCCCGCCGCGGACGGCCCGGCCTGAGCGTCCGCGCTACCCGGGAACCGCGCCGCCCGGGATCCGTGCCGCGCGCACCCGGGCCCGAAACCCGCACCCGCACCCGCACCAAGGAGTGATCCGCCATGACCACGCACCACCCCGTCCTCGTCGTCGGCGCCGGACTCGGCGGCCTCACCCTCGCCCGCGTCCTGCACGTCCACGGCATCGCGGCCACCGTCCTCGACCTGGACGCCTCGGCCACCGCCCGGCACCAGGGCGGCATGCTCGACCTCCACGAGGACTCGGCGCAGGTCGCCCTCCGCGCGGCCGGTCTGTTCGAGGAGTTCCGGGCGATCGTCCACCCCGGCGGCGAGGCGACCCGCATCCTCGACCGGGACGCCGCCGTCCACCTCGCGGAGGACGGCCAGGAGAGCGGCCGGCCCGAGGTCAACCGCCACGACCTGCGCCGCATCCTGCTGGAGTCGCTGCCCGAAGGCACCGTCCGGTGGGGCACCAAGGTCACCGCCGCCCGCGCCCTCGGCGGCGGCCGCCACGAGGTCACGCTCGCCGGCGGCGGGCACCTCACCACCGACCTGCTGGTCGGCGCCGACGGCGCCTGGTCGCGGATCCGCCCGCTGGTCTCCGACGCGACGCCCGGCTACACCGGGATGTCCTTCGTCGAGGCCGACCTCCGCAACGCCGCCACGGACCACCCGGAGACGGCCGAACTCGTCGGCGGCGGAATGGCGTTCGCCCTCGCCGACGGCCGGGGTTCCTCACCCACCTGGAGAACGACGGCACCGTGCACACCTACGCCGCGCTCCAGGTGCCCGCCGACTGGACGTCGGGCATCGACTTCACCGACGGCGACCAGGCCAGGGCGACCGTCCTCGACCGCTTCGAGGGCTGGGACAAGCGCCTGCGTGCCCTGGTCGCGGACAGCGACGGCCCGCTGGTCGGCCGGCCGATCCACGCCCTGCCGATCGGCCACCGCTGGGAGCGGACCCCGGCGTGACCCTGCTCGGCGACGCCGCACACCTGATGTCGCCGTTCGCCGGCGAGGGCGCGAACCTCGCGATGCTGGACGGCGCCGAGCTCGCCGGGGCCGTCGCCGCCCACCCCGGGGACGTGGAAGGCGCACTGGCGGCCTACGAGGCGGCGCTCTTCCCGCGCAGCGAGGCCTCGGCCGAGGCGTCGGCCGGCGGTATGGAGCTGTGCTTCGGACCGGACGCCGCACGCGCCCTCGCCGCCATGATGACCGGACACACCGGCTGACCGGGCGGGCGGGGCCCGGCTCCCGCCGCTCGTCGACGGAGTTGAGTACGCCTACTCAGGTGGTGCCCGCCGGCGTTCCGCCACGATGGCGGTACCACCCGCCACCAGGCCGAAGGAACGCCCATGCTCAGCCGGACCGCCACCGCCCTGGTGCCCCTCCTCGGCCGGCTCGCCGTCAGCAGCGACACCGCCGGACCCGTCGCGCCGGGCAGTATCGTCGCCGCCAACCACACCTCGCTCGCGGACCCCGGGGTCGTCCTGGCGGCCCTGCACCGGCTCGGCACCGAACCGGTGGTGATGGCCACCGCCGGGCTCTGGCGAATCCCGGTGCTCGGCCGGGTGCTCCAAGGCGGCGGGCACATCCCCGTCCACCGCGGCACGGACCGCGCCGCCGACTCCCTCGCCGCCGCAGCCGCCGCGCTCGCCGACGGCCGGGTCGTACTGATCTACGGCGAGGGCGGCCTGCCCCGGCGCACCGACCCGCGGGACGCGGCTCCGGGCACGTTCCGCTCGGGGCTCGCCCGGCTCGCCGCGCGGAGCGGCGCACCGGTCGTCCCGCTCGGGCAGTGCGGCGCCCGGCGGTTGAGCTCCGGCAGCACCGCCAAGCAGGTCGCCGGGCTGGTCACGGCGCCGCTCCGGCGTCCCGCCCTGCACGTCCACGTCGGCGCGCCCGTCCGGCTGGACGGCGATGTCCCGGCGGCGACGGAGCAGGCGCACCGGGCGGTCACGGCCGCCTGGCAGGAGGCCGTCCGCCGCCTCGAAGGCCGCTCCACGGAGCCCGCCGCCCCGCGGGAGTGACGGCAGGGCCCGCCGCCCCGCATGGGTGACGGCGGCGCGCCGGTCACCGAGCGGCGTCCAGGAGGAGCCCGATCCCGTCGAGCAGGCGCTGCAGCCCGAACTCGAAGAGCCCGTCCAGGTCGAAGTCGTACCCGGTGGCGATGAGGCGTTCCAGGGCCGGGAAGCGGCCGGCGGCCAGGGCCAGCAGCGCGGGCTCCTGCGCGTCCATCCACTCCTCGTTGTCGACTCCGCTGAGCGCCTCCGCCTCGGCCTCCATCTCGACGTTGACGGCCGTCCCGCGGACGTAGTTGAAGAGGGTGAGGTAGGTGGTGAAGACGGTCTGCAGGTCGAGGCCGCGGCCCTCCAGGGCGGTGATCACCCACTCGGTGAACGGGAGCGCCCCGGCGACGGCCTGAGGCCGGGTCACGGAGAGCGCGGGCGCGAGCCACGGGTGGTGGCGGAACACCTCCCAGAGCATCCGGCCGGCCAGCGTGAGCCGCTCCCGCCAGCCGTCGGGCGGGTCGGCCGGGAACGTCCAGCGGGCGAAGACCGCGTCCATCATCCGCACCAGCAGGTCGTCCTTGTCGGCGACATGGCGGTAGAGCGACATGGTGGCGACGCCGAGTTCGGCGGCGACGCGGCGCATGGAGACCGCGGCGAGCCCTTCGGCGTCGGCGACGGCCACGGCGGTGGCGACGATCCGTTCGGCGGTGAGGGCCTGGTCGGCGGTGGAGCGCGGAAGGACGGCGGCCGCAGGGGCGCTCGGGGTTGCGGCCGACGCCGCGGCGGGCGGCTCCGCGACGGACGGCTCCGCACCTGGCGGCCCCGCGGCCGGCGACCGCCCCCGGCGTGCGGCGGTCGCGGGGCGCCCGCGACGACCGTGCCGACGCCCGGGACGGCACGGACCAGGCCCTGGTGGCGGAGTTCGGTGAGCACCTTGGTCGCGGTCGCCATGGCGACCCCCACTGCCGGGTGATCTCCCGGGTGGACGGCACCCGCTCCCCCGGGGCGAGCTCCCCCGTCTCGATGCGCTGCCTGAGCTCACCGACGATCCGGGTGTAGCGCGGCGCCTCCGACCAGTTCACCGACATCCCCTCCGCACTAGTGCACCTCTGTCCGCACCACCCTAGCCCTCACCGGCGCACCGGTGGCGCCGACCGCGCCCGGCGCGCGCAGATCGCCCGCGCACTAGTGCACATCGACCCGATCAGGCCTTCCCTGCAAGGCAGTTCACGGCTTGCAGAGCACCTAGCGTACGCCGTACATTCGGAGACATGAAGAACACGGACGTCCTGATCTCCGGCGGCGGCATCGCCGGACCGGCACTCGCGTACTGGCTCCACCGGGCGGGTTTCACCGTCACCGTCGTCGAACGCGCACCCGCTCCCCGCCCCGGCGGCCAGACCGTCGACCTGCGCGGGGCCGGACGCACGGTGGTCACCCGGATGGGGCTGATGGAACGGGCCCGCGAGCTGAGCGTCGACCAGCGCGGGATGGCCTTCGTCAACGGCTCGGGCCGGGTGACCGCCCGGATGCCGGCCGACGGCTTCGGCGGCGAGGGCATCGTCTCCGAGATCGAGATCCTCCGCGGCGACCTCGGCGCGCTGCTGTACGAGGCCTCGCTCCCGCACACGGAGTACCTCTTCGACAACACGATCACCGCCCTCGACGAGGACGAGGACGGCATCACCGTCGCCTTCAAGCGCGGCGCGCCGCGCCGGTTCGACCTGGTGGTCGGAGCCGACGGGCTGCACTCGGCGGTGCGCTCGGTCGCCTTCGGCCCGGAGGCGGCGCACGTGCGGCCGCTGGGCGTCCACACCGCCTGGTTCACCACCCACGGCGAACTGGACCTCGACGGCTGGTTCCTGATGCACAACGCGCCGGGCGGGCTCGTCGCCTCGGCCCGGCCCGGCCGGCTGCCCGGCGAGATCAAGGCCGGTTTCAGCTTCCGCTCCGGGCCGCTCGACCTCGATCGCCGCGACCTCATCGCCCAGCGCGCCGAGCTGGACCGGCGCTTCGCGGGCGTCGGCTGGGAGGCGCCCCGGCTGCTGCGGGCGATGCACGAGGCGCCCGACTTCTTCCTCGACTCCATGGGCCAGGTGCGGCTGGACAGTTGGTCGCGCGGCCGGGTGGTGCTGCTCGGCGACGCCGGGTACTGCCCGACACCGCTCACCGGCCTGGGCACCAGCCTGGCCCTGGTCGGCGCCTACGTCCTGGCCGGTGAACTCGCCGCCGCCGGGGGTGAGTTCGACCCGGCCTTCCGGGCCTACGACCGGGTGATGCGCCCGTACGTCGATCGCGCCCAGCAACTGCCTCCCGGCGGGGCGTCCGGCTACGCGCCGTCCAGCGCATTCGCCATCCGGATGCGGGACCTGTCGATGCGGTCGATGAACCGCTGGCCGATGCGGCAACTCCTCGCCGCCCAGTTCGCCAAGGCCGGCGACATCGCCCTCCCCGACTACGACTTCGCGACCGCCCACCACTGACCGATTCGGCACGGCCGCAGCCCCTGAGCCGGGCAGTCGGGACCCCGGAGTACTCCGCGCTCCTGACCAGTCAGCATGCAGATGTGGCCACTCCGCGATGCCGGTCGGGTCGATCGCGCCGACCGGACGGCTACGGCGCGAGCGGCGGAAGCGGTTCAACCCGCCCGCGGCGTGGCCCGGCCGTCCCTAGGATCGGCCCATGGTCGCCTACCTGCTCGCCGCCCTGTTCCTGGCCCTGTTCGCCGTCGGGGTCCGCCGCGATGTGCGTCGCTTCGGCAATGCCGTCCTGCTCGGGCTGGCGGTGGCCTTCGCGGTGGCCGGACTGCTCGGCGAGCTGGACCGACTGCCGGACGGCGTCCTGCGGGCGGCCTCCGACGTGCTGCCCGCCGCGGCCGCACTGGGTGCCGTGGTCGTGGCCGTGCTCCTGATCGGCAACGGCATGGTGATGGTGCGCCAGGAGGGCGGGCGCCCGGCCAACCTGCTGTCACTGGCCGCCGGGATCGGCGGGTTCGGACTGATCGCCCTGCTGTGGGCGGCTGCGCACGTGGAGTCGCGGACCCTGCACGCGGTGGCCGCGACGGCGCTGCTGGTCGCGGGCTACCTGTCGTTCCTGCTGCTGTGCTTCCTCGGCTACGCCGCGCTCTACGGCCGGATGCCGCCCCGGGACGACGCCGACTTCGTCGTGGTGCTGGGGGCCGGCCTGGTGGACGGCGACCAGGTGCCGCCGCTGCTCGCCGGGCGGCTCGACCTCGGGATCGCGCTGGCCCTGGCCGGGGGCGCGGAGGGCCGGTCGCCCGTCCTGGTGGTCTCCGGCGGGAAGGGCTCCGACGAGCAGGTGGCGGAGGCCGTCGCGATGGCCGGCTACGCCGTCGACCACGGGGTGCCCGCCGACCGGGTGCGGCGCGAGGACCGCTCCCGGAACACTGCCGAGAACCTGCGGTTCAGCGCCGAGATCATGCGGGCCGAGCGGCCGGAGTACCACTGCACAGTCGTCACCAGCAGCTTCCACGTCCTGCGCGCGGCCCTCGCGGCGCGCCGCGCCGGGGTGCCGGGCCAGGTCGTCGGCGCCCGGACCGCAGGCTACTACTGGCCGAGCGCGGTCCTCCGGGAGTTCGCCGCGGTGCTCCTGTCGTACCCCCGGATCAACGTGGCCGCCGTCCTGCTGCTCGTCATGGTCGGGGCCACCGCCGGCTGGCGGCCCTGACGGCGGGGCCCCGGCCGGCCGCCGCGGCCCCGCAGCGGGTCAGTGCCCGCCGGCCGCCAGCTCCAGCACGAACACCGGGATGACCCGGTCCGTCCCGGCCTGGTAGTCCGCATAGTCGGGGTAGGCCTCCACGGCCCGCTTCCACCACAGCTCCCGCTCGGCGCCGTCGAGCTCGCGGGCCGTCATGTCCTGCCTCACCGGGCCGTCCTGCAGCTCGGCCCGCGGGTCGGCGACCAGATTGTGATACCAGACGGGGTGACTGGGCGCGCCGCCCTTGGACGCCACCACGGCGTAGCGGCCGTCGTGCTCGACCCGCATCAGCGGCGTCTTGCGGATCTTCCCGCTGCGCGCGCCGAGCGTGGTGAGGATGATGACGGGCATGCCCCGCATGGTTGTGCCCTCGGTGCCGCCCGAGCCCTCGAACAGCTCGACCTGGTCACGCACCCACTTCTCCGGACTCGGCTCGTACTCGCCCTCAAGAGGCATCTGCGCCATCCCATCCGTGCTCGGAATCGTCGCGCGGCGTCCGCCGCCGGCAGGGGGCCGTGCCCCTGCCCTCCTGGACTACCATCCGTCACCGCCCGAGTCACGTCCCGGACTGTCGCAGGTGACGGTGTGTCGCCGCGGCTCGGAGCCCGTGGGCTAGGGTCGGCGCCATGACCGGATCCGCCGAGCTGGACGCCACCCGGGACGCGTACGACGGCGTCGCCGTCCGCTACGCCGAGCTCTTCGCCACGGAACTGGAGCGCAATCCGCTCGACCGGGCGCTGCTGGGTGCCTTCGCCGAGCTGGTGGCGGACGCGGGCGGCCGGCCGGTCGCCGACGCCGGCTGCGGGCCCGGGTCGGTGACGGCGCATCTGCACGGCCTCGGGGTGGACGTGTTCGGTGTCGACCTGTCCGCCGCGATGGTCGGGCTGGCCCGGCAGGCGTACCCGGGGCTGCGGTTCGCCGAGGGTTCGATGACGGCCCTGGAGGCGGCCGACGGCTCGCTGGGCGGGGTGGTGGCCCGCTACTCGGTCATCCACACCCCGCCCGAGCACGTCCCCGCGGTGCTCGCCGAGTTCCGCCGCGTGCTGGCCCCGGGCGGGCACCTGCTGCTCGCCTTCCAGGCCGACACGGCGCCCGGGGCGCACGCCTTCGACCACAGGGTCACCCTCGCCTACCGGTGGTGCCCGGACACCCTCGCCGGGCTGGTCGCCGCGGCCGGGCTGACGGAGACCGTCCGGCTGGTACGGGAGCCCGGCCCGGCCGAGCGGTTCCTCCAGGCCTGGCTGCTGGCCCGGCGCCCCGACGACGCCTAGGGTCCGTCTTCAAAGATCAAATCCAGAGCAGGAGCGATGCGATGGTGATGGTGGCCTGGTAGGACTCGCGGGTCTTGTCGTAGCGGGTGGCCAGGCCGCGGCATTGCTTGAGGCAGTTGAAGCAGCGTTCGACGACGTTGCCGGCGGTAGGCCTGTCGGTCGAAGCCGGTGGGCGGCCCCTCGTGAGCCGCGGTTCAGGCGGTTGAGGACCTGGTCGGTGCGTTCGGGGATGGTGTGGCGGATGCCGCGCCAGCGCAGGTGGGCGCGGATCTTTCGGGAGCTGTAGCCCTGTCCGCGATCACGTGGTCAGGCCGGGTACGGGGCCGGCCGGGCCCGACGCGCGGGACGCGGGATGGCCTGAATGACGTGTTCGAAGCGGGTGCAGTCGTTGGTGTTGCCGCCGGTGAGGACGAAGCCGAGCAGGCGGCCCCGGCCGTCGCAGGCCAGGTGGACCTTCGTACTCAGCCCACCACGGGATCGGCGGAGGGAGTGATTACCCGCTTCGTCCCGGTCGGCTGCCCCCTTTGCCGCCCGCGGCGTGCTAATGGGCTCGCACGACCGTGGAGTCGACCGACACCAGCCAGTCGATGTCCCCGGCCCCGTCCTTCTCCGCCTGAACCTGCTCCAGCATGCGGGAGAACGTGCCGTCCAGCGCCCACCTGCGAAAACGCGCGTAGAGGGTCTGCCAGGAGCCGTGACGCTCCGGGACGTCCCGCCAGGCGGACCCGGTCCGCAGCTTCCGCACGATCCCGTTCAGCACGCCCCGGTCGTTCGTCCGACCTCGGCCGCCCGGTCCCCGACCTCCGCAGGAACCGGGACAGCTCCTCCCACTCCACATCCGAGAGCTCATGACGACCTATCACGCCGAACGTGATCTCTCATCCCTTGATCTTCTTTGAAGACGATCCCTAGCCCCGGCTCCTCGGGCCGCCTCCGACGCCGGACCCATGCTCCTGCGCTACGCGGACGCCCGCGCCCAACCGCATGACCGCCCCGCGCCGGTTTCGGGGTCACCGCACGTTCCGCACTGCCTCGCCTGCACCTCGTAGCTGCTCGCCGAGCTTCGCGGCGGCGGCAGCCGCCTCTTCGATCAGCCGCCCGGCCGCCGGGGCGCCCCGATCGCTCGTCATCTCCGGCAGCGCTCCGGCCTGATACCCCAGCAGCTCGGACAGCCCGCCCACCAGCAGCCAGACCTGTTCCAGCGTGTTGGCCACGTCCGCCTGACGGTTGCACTCGGCTCGGCCGCTCGCGAGGTGCTCCGCGACCTCGCCGAGCGCCTTCGCGGTGCCCCTGAGCCGGTATGTGAGGTCGTACGGTCCCATCGCCCTCCCCTTCGTCAGCGGGTGCCCCACTACACGCCCCAGGGCGCGCGGACGCCTCGGCGGCCCAGTGCGGGGTTCCCACCCGAGCGCATCGCACCGAGCCGTAGACTTCGGCAGCCAACGCCGACCACGTCCGGCCGTTGCGCGCCCTGCGGAAGGAGATCGCATGCGGGACCGTTCGGACTCGATGGAGACCACCGAGTCTGAGGAGGGGGCGGCCGGACCCTGACCGCCATCTCACCGGTTACGGACGGTGCGGAGCCCGACTCGGAGGCCGACACCGAGCCGGTGTCGACGGTCCTGGCGGAGATCATTCCCGGGGTCGCGGTCGTCTTCGGCAAGGTCCCGGTGGAGCTCAGGCCCGGCCTGGTCGACTTCGGCCTGGTGTCGGCCGCCGACCGCACGCAGATCTCCACAGTCCTCGCCTCAATCGGCAGCACCGCCACCGCGGCCGGCCACCTCAAAGCCGCGTTCACCGGCGCGCAGGGGCTCTACCGCCTCAGCAGCGCGACCCAGTCCCTGCTCAATGCCGGGGCCACGCTCGCCGTCAAGGACGGCGCGAACCTCGGAACGCTGTTCCTCAACGGCAGGATCATCGCCGCGGCCCGCCTCGTCCCCGTGGGCGAGGTGGGCGCGGCGACGCAGGCGGCCAACCTCGGGCCGGCGCTGGCCATGGTCGCCCTGCAGATGCAGCTGACCGAGATCACGGGTCTGGTCAGGACCAACATCGCGCTGACCAGCCAGGTGCTCACCGCTATCCGCAACGAGCAGTGGGCCGAGTTGACCGGCCTCGTCGCCGTCGTCGATCGCGCGGTCGACCAGGCGCGGGAGCTCGAGTCGGTCCCGACCTCCCTGTGGGAGGACGTCGCGGGCAGTGGCGCGGCGCTGGAGAAGCAGCTCGACCTGTATCGGCGGAACGTGCGGGGCCATGTCGCGGAGATCGACCTGCCGGACGTCCGGCACCGCCGTGAGTATCTCCAGACCAACGCCGAGGCGATCGTCTTCGACACCAACGCGCTGCTGTCTTCCGTCAAGGCGTGGACCGGGTACCAGGCACTGCGCGCCGGACGGGCGAGCGCCGCCGGCCGCGAAGACGCCGCCGAGGCGCGGTACGCGGAGGTCATCGCGCGCGACACCCGCGCGGAGCTCGACTCGGCCCTCATCGAGACGACGCGGCTGCTCCACTCGCTTACCCGCGAGCTGCGGACCATCGCCGAGCTCCCCGGACGCGGCACCCTGTCACCTTCGCTGACCGGGAAGCGGCGGGACGCGAAGGCGGGACGCGACATCTCTACGCGGCTCCTGGAGGCGATCGTGCCGCTGGCCGACGCCCTCCACCCGCCGGCCGGACCGCTCAAGGTTCCGGACATCCACTGCGCACCCGAGTCGCTGGATCCCGCGCCGTACCTCCGCGTCCTGCGGTGGTTCCTCGAGAACGGTGAGACCCTTCGCGTCCTCGCCTTCCCCGAGCAGCTCGGTGCCCTCGGCCCGATCTCCGCGATCATCGGCGGCGCGAAGGAGAAGCTGGCGGCAGCGATCGACAAGTCCGGGGCGAGGACCCTGGTCGCCGTCACGGATCGCCGCATCATTACGGCCAGGACGAACGAGTTCCTCGGGCAAGGCGAGATCCGGCAGGACATCCCGGTCGACCGGGTGCGGTACGTCCGAGCGGCGAGCGCACAGGTCGGTGGGGACCGCTCGGCGATCGACCTGATCACCCGCGACGAGAGCATCCGGTGGCTGTTCCGCGCCGAGATCGACAGCGCTTACGTGGACGCACTCGCCGCCGTGCTCGCCGAGTCGATGGCGATCCCGGAGATCGAACGTGAGGCGCTTCAACGGTGCCGCCACACCCCGATCGACGCTGGCCAGCGGGACGAGATCACCGGACCGAGCTCCGCGGAACTCACGGAGGCCGAGGCCACGACCGGCGACACCGCGTAAGCCACCCGCGGATCACCCGGTCTACCGGCTCCACGTCAGGCGTCCGCCCGGCCCCGGCCCCGCTCACGCGGCGCTAAGGGTTGTCTTCAAAGCTGATCAAGTGATGAGAGATCATGTCGGTCATGGTGCGTCGTCATGAGCTCTCGGATGCCGAGTGGGCTGTGCTGTCACGGTTCCTGCCGACTTCGGGGACCGCGGGCCGGCCCCGCTCGGACGGTCGGCTGGTGCTGAACGGGATCGTCTGGAAGCTGCGGACCGGCACGGCTTGGAAGGACGTGCCCGAGCGGTACGGCTCCTGGCAGACGCTGTACACCCGGTTCCGCCGGTGGGCCCTGGACGGCACGTTTTCCCGGATGCTCCGGCAGGTCCAGGCGGAGAAGGACGCGGCCGGGGACATCGACTGGCTGGTCTCGGTCGACTCCACGGTCGTGCGGGCCCACCAGCACGCCACCGGCGGTAAAAAGGGGCACGAGACAGGGACGAAACGGGTGATCACGCCCTCGGCCGGTCCCCTGGCGGACTGAGCACCAAACTCCATCTGGCCTGCGACGGGCCGGGCCGCCCGCTCGGCTTCGTCCTCTCGGGCGGCAGTGCGAACCACTGCACCCGGTTCGAAGGCGTGCTGGAATCGATCGGCCTTCCCCGCAACGGGCCGGGCCGCCCGCGCACCCGACCCGACCACGTCATCGTCGACAAGGGCTACAGCCTGGACCACTTCGAAGGCCGCTCGTTCACCGGCTGGCACCGCCACGTCACCCTCGTCACCGGCGCCCACCTGTTCCTCACCGAACAGCGCACCCACCCAAAGTCCGGTCCAGGGCCTGACTCCCTACCAGGCCCTGGACCTCCTCCAACACCTCATCGCCACCTGGACCCGCACCTGCCCCACCTGCCGACAACCCACCCCATGGCAGACCTACGACGCCACCTGACAAGCACTACTAGTCCACCAACGACGCCTGCGTCCGCGGAGGCGCGGTCGTCAGGCGGGGGTCGCCGAGCCGGCGGTCACTGCCGCGCGGATCCGGCCGAGCAGGGTGCGCAGCTGCTCGCGGTCGGCCTCGGCGAGGCCGCCGGTGGCCTCGGCCAGCGCGGCCCGGTCGAGCTCCTCGGCCTCACGGTGGCACCGCACCCCGGCGGGGGTCAGCGCGAGCAGGAACGCGCGGCGGTCCTCGGGGTGCCGGACGCGTTCCACCAGGCCGTCCCGTTCCAGCGCGTCGACCAGCGTGGTCGTGGTGCGGGGCGCGTTGCCGAGCAGGTCGCTGAGGTCGCGCATGCGCAGCGGCTCGCCGGACCGGGCGAGGATCCGCAGGGCCCGGAGCCGGGCGACCGAGGCACCGTGGTCACGCAGCCGTCCGTCGACGAACTGACGCAGCTGGTGCGTGGTCGCGAAGAGTTCGTCGATCAGGGGGTCGCTACTGCCGAAGGCCGCCATGTCGCCGTATCCCGTCCCTCATCTTCATGAGCAGTCACATAGTGAGTATGCTCAGCATTATGCGCATCCGCCTCAGCCAGCGCCGTGTGGTGCCCATCATGACCGTCTCGACCACCTTCATCAGCATCGTCGACGGCGCGATCACCACCGTCGCGCTGCCGAGCATCGCCCGTCAGTTCCACATGGACCCGGCGGCCCTGACCGCCGTGGTCGTCGCCTATCCGGCCTGCCTCGGCCTGATGATCCCGGCCTCCGCCTGGCTGCTGGACCGCTTCGGCGTCCGCGCCGTGCTGCTGGCCGCGCTCGGCGCCTTCACCGCCGCCTCCGCCCTGTGCGGCGCGGCTCCCGGCCCCGACGCCCTGATCGCCGCCCGGGCCGTCCAGGGACTGGCCGCCGGTCTGCTCATGCCCGCCTCGCAGACCCTGCTGTTCCGCACCTTCAGCCACACCGAACAGGTGCGGCTGTCCCGGCTGCTGGTGATCCCGCAGCAGATCGCGCCCGCCCTCGCCCCGATCCTGGGCGGCGTGCTCGCCACCAGCCTGTCCTGGCGCTGGGTGTTCTACGTCAACGTCCCGTTCGGCCTGGCGGCGGCCCTGTTCGGCCTGCTCTTCCTCACCGGGACGGGCGACCGCACCGCGGGCCGGCTGGACCTGCCGGGCCTGCTGGCGTCCGCCGGCGCCATCGGTGCCCTGATGTACGGGGCGTGTGCCGGGCCGGATCTCGGCTGGACGCGGCCGCAGGTGCTGACCGCCCTCGTCGGCGGCGCCGTGCTGCTGGCCACGGCCGTCCGGTGGGAGCTGCGGACGGCCGAACCGGCACTGCGGCTGGGGCTGTTCCGCGACCGGCTGATGCGCGACACCAACGTGATCGCCCTGCTGGGGTACGTGCCGATCATGGGGGCGATGTTCCTGACCCCGCTGTTCATCCAGGACGTCCGCGGCGGCAGCGCGCTGGACAGCGGGACGAGCACCTTCACCGAGGCCTTCGGCGTGCTGCTGACCATGCAGGTGGTCAGCGCGGTCTACGGCCGGATCGGTCCGCGTCTGATCATCGCCGGCGGCCTGGCCGGTGTGACGGGCGTCCTGCTCCTGCTGGCCACCTCGGACGCCCACACCGGGCTGTGGACGTTCCGGCTGCAGATGTTCCTGCTGGGCCTGGCCATGGGCGCGTTCTTCATGCCGACCACCATCGCCTCGTTCACCACGATCGACCGGGCGGACATCTCCCAGGCCGCCATGCTCAACACGATCGTGCGGCAGAGCGCCAATGCGCTCGCCCCGGCCACCGTGGCCACCGCGCTCGTGCTCGGCAGCCCGTCCGGCGACCCGCACCACCCGCCGCTCGCCGCCTACCAGCACACCTATCTGGTGCTGGCGGCGGTCGCGGCGGCCGCCGTCCTGTTCACCCTCACCATGCCGCGCGGCCGTGTCATGGCGGACACCGCCACCGAGCCCCGCCCGGCCACCCGCCCGACGTCCCGCGCGGGCGGGCGCAGCACGGGCGGTGGGCAGGACGCGGCGACCGCCCAGTGACCCGGGGCGGGCACCGGCGCCGCATCCCCGGCTCGGGGCGCTAGCGGAATGCGTTGGCTCGCGACTGGGTCAGGATGCAGGTGAACCCGACACCCCAGTCGTCGCGGTCGTCGCAGCGCAACTCCCGGTCGCCGAAGGCGTCCACCAGGTCCTCCGGCGGGATGATGGTGGCCTCGGCTCCTGGCTCCGCGACGTGCAGCACCTCGATCGCGCCCTCCCGGACGAACCGGACCAGCGGGGCGAGGTCCGCCGTCACGTACGCCCGCAGCTCCTCGCCCTCCAGTTCGGACGGCAGGTCGGCGAGGATCCCGAACGGACCGGTCAGCCAGCCGCTCGCCTCCAAGGCACACACCCGGACCCGTTCCTCGTCCTCCGTCAGGTCCATCCGGTCCATGGCGACCTGGGCGTCCGGCGCGTACGCCCGGGCCTCCCAGCGGCGGCTCCCCTCGGCGGTGGCCCGCAGCGAGAGGGCGGGCATGCCGGACGTGCTGCCCGACGGCATCAGCCACGTCGCCGGGTCGGCGACCAGCCGCTCCAGCTCCGGGCCGGTGACCACCGGGCCGTCGTCCTGGACAAAGGGCGTGCTCAGGGCCCGGCACACCGTCAGCCACCCGTCCGCGACCAGCCGGAGCGTCGCCGCCGCCAGCTCCGGCACGCGCTCCCGCTGCTCCGCGGGCGACGCGTTGCGCCGCCTGGGCACCTCGGGCGAGCCCGCCCACCGCAGGACGGCCGTGATGTGCTGCGCGCTGCCGCGCGGGGTCGTACCGGCGACAGCGCGGCGGACCAGCACCTGCTCGGTGACGGTCAGTTCGTCCCAACTCTCCATGACGGACGATCCTGGCACATCCACCCGCTCCGACCTGCGGGGTTTTTCGGCCGCGGACCCGGGTCCGGCAGGACGGCCCGCCCGCGGGACCGGCCGCGGTGGCAGACGGGCGGGTCAGGGCTGGAGGGGCATCGTCCAGCAGTTGGAGAGGACCGGCTTGCCGGCCAGGCGGTCGGTGAGCCAGGAGATCGCGTCGCCCTGGTCGGTGATGAGGGGCCGCCCCGGGCATGCGGATGTCCATCACCACCACGTCCGGCCGCAGCTCCTCGGTCAGCCGGACGCCCCCGGGGGCCGCGTGGAACTCCCCGCACAGCAGCGCGACCCGCTCGCGCAGCCCAGCGGGGCCGAAGCCCGTCCCCGGGGTGGCGCCGTGGCCGCGGGCGCGATCGGTGACCGCGATCGCCACCTCGTCGCCCCGCCGGAAGTCGATCGACACCCGGCAGGAAGGGACCGCGGCATGGCGCACCACGTTGCTGAGGGACTCCTGGACGATCCGAATGGCCGGCGGCCCGGTCTCCGGCAGCAGCTCGCCGCACCACCGGACGGTCGGCGGAGCGCGGATCACCTTCGCGGCCTGGTCCGTCGCCTCGGTGGTGATCGCCGCGATCGTCGTCCACCGGCGGGACGTGTGACGCCCCGGTCGCGAGGTCAAGAATCTTTGACACGATGTCCGGTCTGCTTTACATTCACGGGCATGGCATTCGAAGAGAGACGCGCCTGGATCATGGTGGTCACCACCACCTGCGCGTACGGGGTCTACCTCGCCGTGGTGCTCGGCCACGCGGGCGGTGCACCGCTCGCCCGCGTCCCGTACGCGGCGGCACTGCTCTTGTCGGTCGGGGCCGCGATCGCCGCCTCCGTCGCGCTGCACATCGCGGCGGCGGCGATCTGGCCGGAGGGGCCGGCCGCAAGGACCAGCGGGACCGCGAGATCGACCGGTTCGGAGAGTACGTCGGACGGGCGTTCCTCGTGCTGGGCGGGGTGGCGGCGCTGGTGCTGTCGATGGCGGAGGTGGCCCCGTTCTGGGTGGCCAACGCCGTCTACCTCGCCTTCGTGCTCTCCGCGCTGCTCGGCTCCGCCGCCAGGATCGCCGCCCATCGGCGGGGCTCCGCCCCGTGGTGAAGCCGACCAGGGTCACCAACACGATCCGGGCGCTGAGGTTCACGCACGGGGAGATGACGCAGGCCGCGCTCGCGGACCGCATCGGCGTGACCCGACAGACCGTCATCGCCATCGAACAGGGCCGGTACTCGCCCTCCCTGGAGATGGCATTCCAGATCGCCCGGGTCTTCGGCGTCCCGCTCGACGACGTCTTCCAGTACCCGGACACCGAAGGGGAACATCGTGAAGGCCATCGTCCAGCACCGCTACGGCGCACCGGAGACCCTCGCCCCGGGGAGGCCGACCGGCCCGTCCCCGGCGACCACGAGGTACTGATCCGGGTGCACGCGGCCGGGGTCGACCCGGGTGTCTGGCACCTCACCGCGGGCATGCCCTACGCCGTCCGGCTGGGGTTCGGGCTGCGCGCACCCCGGCAGCGGATCCCCGGCGCGGACGTGGCCGGGCGGGTGGAGGCCGTCGGCCGGGAGGTCACCGGCCTCCGCCCCGGCGACGAGGTGTTCGGCACGGGCACGGGCGCGTTCGCCGAGTACGCCTGTGCCCGGCAGGACCGGCTCGCCGTCAAGCCGGCCGCGCTCACCTGGGAGAAGGCGGCGGCGCTGCCGACCTCCGGGGTGACCGCCCTCCAGGGCCTGCGGGACGCGGGCCGGCTGACGGCGGGCCAGCACGTCCTGGTGATCGGCGCCGCGGGCGGCGTCGGCAGCCTCGCGGTGCAGCTGGCCAAGGCGATGGGCGGCGAGGTGACCGGCGTCTGCAGCGGCGCCAAGACCGGAGTCGTCCGGTCCCTGGGCGCCGACCACACGATCGACTACACCCGCGAGGACGCGCTGGACGGCCGGCGGCGCTACGACCTCGTGCTCGACACCGCGGGCAACCGGCCCCTGCACCGGCTGCGCGGGGCGCTCACCCCGCGCGGGACTCTGGTCATCGTCGGCGGCGAACGCGGTGGCCGGCTGCTCCAGGGCTCAGACCGGCAGATGCGGGCCCTGCTGCTGTCGGCAGCCGTGCCGCAGCGGCTGCGCGGGCTGATGGCCGTTCCGCGGCAGCCGGATCTGCAGTACCTCGCGCAGGCCGCCGCGGACGGCCGACTCGACCCGCTCCTCGACCGGACGTACCCCCTGCGCGAGGCCGCCCTGGCGGTGCGCCACGTCCACGACGGTCACGCCACCGGCAAGACCGTGCTCACCGTGGCAGGCCAGGACGGGCCGACATCCTGACGCAGCGTCACGCAGGTGGCACGGCCTTGGCCATGACCCGTTCGCGCCGCACCCCGTCGGGCAGCAGATCGCCCGGCTCCCCGGTGTCCGCGAAGCCGTGGCGTGCGTAGAGCGCGACAGCGGCACCGTTGTCCGGCATCACCGCCAGCCGCAGCGTGCCGGCCTTCCGCTCCACGGCCCACCGCTCGACCTCCCCGATCAGGCGGTCCCCCACGCCCCGGCCCCGGGCGGCGGGGCTGACCCACAGGGAGATCAGCTCGACACTGCCCGGCTCGTCGGCCGGGACGCCGCTGACCATGCCCACCGGCCGGCCGTCGAGGACCGCGACGACGTCGTGCGCGCCGGGAATCTCCAGGCGGGCGCGCCAGCGTTCCTCCCGGTCCCCGGCGCCCTCCCACTGGGCCAGCGTCGATCCGAACGCAGCCGGGGCCTCGGCCAGTGCTGCCAGGCGCAGTTCACGCCAGACCGGCCAGTCGTCCGACTTCAGGGTCCGCAGTTCCAGCATGATCGAGACCTTGCCGCACTCGGAGGCCGACGGCAAGGGAGCGTCACCGCCGGACCCACGGGCGCCCCGGGCGGGCTGGGCGAGCGGCCGGAGCCGTCGGAGGGTGAAGCCGTGGCCGGCCGGGTCCAGGGGACTGCTCGCCTGCTTGAAGAGGTACTCGGCGCGCTCGTAGGAAAGCCGGCTCCGGCCGGTCTCCGGGCAGAGGTCGGCCGGTGGCGGGGTCCGCGCGGGCCCGGGCCGCCGGTCGGTGAGGAAGACCGGGCCCGCGGCCCGGCCGGCGAGCAGCTCCGCGAGGAGTCGGGCCGTGGCCTCGCCCCAGTGCAGGGCGGCGCCCCCGCTGCGGGGGCGGGCCGAGCGGTCGTCGAGGTCGAGGTCGGGCACGTCCAGGGCGAGCACGGTGGTGACCGGCGCCCCGGAATCGTGCAGCAGCCGCCAGAAGGTGCGTTCGCGCAGCGGCAGACCGGGCCGGGCCCAGAGCTCGGCCACCTCGGTTCCGGTGAGCGGCATCGCGCGGGTGCGCGCGACAGGGCGCCGGCGGAGGCCGTCGGCGAGGTGCGGCACGGACGCCCAGGCCCCGAAGGACCGGACGGCGGCGCGGTGCCGGTTCCAGGTGGTGGCGGCCGCCGATCCCCAGGCCGTCCCGAAGGCCGCAGCCACCTGATCGGCCGTCAGCGCCTCCAGCAAGGCCCCTCCCCCAGCGTCCGGCCGAGCCGTCGCAGGGTCTGGCCGTACGCGCGCACGGTCGGCGCGTCCAACTCGGGGCGGGTCAGGAACCGCCGCGCGGCGTCGCCGAGGGTGGTACCCGACGGTTCGGGGGCGGCGGCCTCGGCCGCCCGGCGGCGCAGGAAGGCCCGCTCGGCGACGTTGCGGGCGAGGTCCGCCGCGCGTTCGAACTCCCGCCGGGCCTCCGCGGAGCGGCCCAGCCGCAGCAGCAGATCGGCGCGGACCCCGGGGAGCAGGTGGTAGTCCTGCAGATGCGGGTCGGCGTGGAGCTCGTCGGCGAGGTCGAGGCCCGCCTGCGGGCCGCGTGCCATCCCGACGGCCACCGCCCGGTTGAGCCGGACGACCGGGGTGGGCAGCAGCCGCACCAGGGCGTCGTAGAGGGCGGCGATCCCGGCCCAGTCGGTCTCCTCGGCCGTCCTGGCCTGCGCGTGGCAGACCGCGATCGCCGCCTGGAGCACGTACGGGCCGGGTGGGCCGCCGGCCTCGCGGGCGCGCAGCATGGCGGCGAAGCCGCGGCGGATCAGCAACTGGTCCCAGCGGCCGCGGTTCTGTTCGTGCAGCAGGACGGGCTCGCCGGCCGGGCCGGTCCGTGCGGCGGAGCGTGAGGCCTGGATCTCCATCAGGGCCACCAGGCCGTGCACCTCGGCCTCGCCGGGCGCGAGGGTGGCCAGCAGCCGGCCCAGCCGCAGGGCCTCGTGACAGAGGGCGGGCCGCATCAGGTCGTCGCCGGAGGTCGCCGCGTACCCCTCGTTGAAGATCAGGTAGACGACTTCCAGCACCGAGGAGAGCCGGGCCGCCAGCTCCTCGGGCGCCGGCAGGTCGAACGCGACGTTTTCCTCGGCGAGGGTGCGCTTGGCTGCCGCGATACGGCGCACCACCGCCTGCTCCCCGGTGAGGAACGCGCGCGCGGTCTCCGCCGCGGTCAGGCCGCCGAGCAGACGGAGTGTCAGTGCCACCCTGGCCTCGGTCGGCAGCACCGGGTGGCAGGAGACGAACATGAGCCGCAGCAGGTCGTCCTGCCCGGCCCCCGGTGCCGGGTCGAGCTCCTCGTCGAGGCCGCGGTCCCGGTCCACGTCCAGGTCACGGCCCAGGTCATGGGCGATCTGCTGGTGCCGGGCCGCCAGCCGCCGCTCGCGTCGGATGCGGTCGACGGCGCGGCGTTTGGCGACCGCGGTGAGCCAGGCACCGGGGTTGTCGGGGACGCCGGCGGCCGGCCACTGCTCCAGTGCCGCGACGAGCGCGTCCTGGGCGAGCTCTTCGGCAAGGCCGACGTCGTGCACCATCCGGGTGAGGGCGGCGACGATCCGCGCGGACTCCAGCTTCCAGACCGCGTCGACGGTGCGATGGGCGTCCCTCACACGCGTGATCACAGCATCCGCCCCGGCCGAACCGCAAGCCGGGTCCGGCACGGGGCGGACGGGTCGCCGGTCAGGGCGCCGGTCAGGGGCCGAAGACCTGCTGGAGGACGCTCACGCCGTCGCCGACGATCGCCCGGAAGCGGCGGCCGAGCTCGACCGCCTCCTCCTTCGAGCGGACCTCGACCAGGGCGAAGCCGCCCACGGCCTCCCGGGCCTCGGCGAACGGCCCGTCGGTGACGGTGATCTCGCCGCCGGACGAGGTGAGGCGCACCCCGCCGGGCTCCAGGCCCCCGGTGGCGAGCAGCACCCCGGAGGCAGTGAGCTCTTCGATGAACCGGCCCATCTCGGCGAAGAGCTTGTCGTCGGGGGCCGTGTCCGAGGCCAGCGACGTCATCAGGTAGCGCATGGTGGATCTCCTTCGATCGGGTGGATGCCGGGTGCTTGTGCCCATCCGTCGATCGGGGCGATGTGACAGGGAACGCCGCCTTCGCCGATCCCCGGACGGCACGGGAACCGGCCGGGTGCAACCGGGGCACGGCAGGCCCGGCCGGGTGACCATGGGGAGTGGTCAACGCCTCCGGACCGTCCCGGCGGAAGGATCCCGATCATGGCAGGCAACGCGCGAGCGGTCGTCTTCATCCACGGACTCTGGCTGCACCCGTCCTCGTGGGCACCCTGGCTGGAGCTGTTCGAGCAGGCCGGCTACCGGCCGGTCGCCCCCGGGTGGCCCGGGGTCGCGGACACCGTCGAGGCGGCCAGGGCCGATCCCGGGGCCATCGCCGACCACGGGATCGACGACGTGGTCGCCCACTACGCGGGGATCATCGCGGAGTTGCCGGGGTCGCCGGTCGTGGTGGGTCACTCGTTCGGCGGCATGATTGCCGAGAAGCTGCTCGGTCAGGAGCGGGCCGCCGCCGCGGTGGCGATCGACGCCGCCCAGATCAAGGGTGCTGCCGCTGCCGCTGTCCGCGCTGCGCGCGACGTTCCCGGTGTTCTCCAACCCGGCCAACCGGCACCGGGCGGTGTCGCTGACCGAGAAGCAGTTCCGCTTCGCGTTCGGCAACGCGGTCTCCGAGGAGGAGTCCGACGCCCTCTACGAGAAGTGGACGATCCCGGCGCCCGGCAAGCCGCTGTTCGAGGCGGCCGCCGCGAACCTGTCCGCGAACTCGCCGGCGAAGGTGGACACCGGCAACGAGCAGCGGGGCCCGCTGCTCCTGATGACGGGCGGCCGGGACCACACCGTCCCGGAGTCGATCACCAGGGCGACCGCCAAGCAGTACCGGCACTCCTCCGCGGTGACCGACCTCCACGAGTTCCCCGACCGCGGGCACTCGCTGACGATCGACAGCGGCTGGCGGGAGGTCGCGGACACCGCACTCGACTGGCTGGCCAAGCAGGGCCTGTAGACGCCGTGGGCGTCGGCCGGGCGGCCCGCACCCGCCCGGCCGGTGCCCGCCCGGTCAGCCGCCGAGCTCGTTCTCGATGGCCGCCAGGAACGCCGCGAGCTCGGCGCGGGCGGCCGCGTCCGGCACCGCGTCCGGCAGCGCCTGCTCGGCCAGGCGGACGTGCTCCACGATCCGCAGCTCCAGCCAGGTGCGGCCGCCGCACTCCTCGATCAGTCCGGCGACCCGCCGCAGGACGTCCTCGGCGGGCTCGGCGGTGCCGTCGTAGAACGCGGCGAGTTCGTCGCGGGCCGCGCCCTTCGCCTGGAGGGCCACCGCGACGAAGGCCCGGGCCTTGCGCCGCCTCAGGTCGGCGAAGGAGTCCTCCAGCGCGTCGCGCGAGGTGCCCCAGACGCCCTCCCAGTCGTCGAAGAAGGCCATCGCCATCCCCGCGTGGTGGCCGAACCGCTCGGCGGCGGCGATCTCCTGCGGGCCGGCTCCGCGCACGATGGCCCCGACCACGGCCACCCCGGCGGTGGGGGCGGCGATCGTGCTGTCCAGCAGGTCGAGGGAGAACTGCGGGCTCATCGCCGAACTCCTCCGACCGCAGGTCCCGGATCTGCCCGGAGCAGCACTCCCGGATGGCGAACGCGGCGCGGCGGGCGAGCTCGGCGGCGACCGGGGCGGGTTCGCGGGTGAGCAGTTCGAAGGCGAGGCAGTGCATCGCGGTGCCGACCTGGATCGCGGCCGGCACGCCGAAGACGCTCCACAGCGTGGGCCGGCCCTTGCGCACCATCTCGCGGTCGATGATGTCGTCGTGGACGGTGCCGGCGGCGGACATCAGCGTCCCGGCGACGGCCGCGTTGCGGACGCCGTCCCAGACCCGCCGGTCGCTGCCCGCGCAGAGCAGGGCCACCAGGGCGGGCCTGCGCCGGAAGCCGACCGGGGTGGACGGGCTGCCGTCCGCGTCGACCCAGCCGAACTGGTACTCCGCCATCCGCCGGACCGGCTCGCTGAGCGCGGCCGTCGCCTCGCGCAGGGCCGGCTCCAGGTAGGCGCTCACGTCCTCGGTGATCTGCTGCGACGTCCGCTGTGTCGGCACCGTTCACTCCGTCGGTCTCGGGCGGGGCCGGTCGCGGTGCGCCGGCCCGCGGCATCAGGCGGGGGCTTTCCCTGCCATCTGGGCCCCTGCCCGGGAGGCCCGCAACCCGGCCGCCGCGCCCGGCAGGCCTCGCACGCCTGGTCGAGATTTGTTTTTTGCGTTTTTTCATAGACTTTTTGCGCATGACTCGTAGTCTTGATAGCAGCGGGAACGACCCGCCCGGACAGGAGGCAGCGATGACCCTCGGACTGGTGGTGGCGGCACCCGACCGCCTCGCGCCCGACCGCGTCGCGGCCGGCGGGCGGCGCTCCCCGGCCGACCTCCCGCTGTGGCTGGTCTCGGCCCCGACCGTCACCGCCGACGGACGCCCCGGCACGCAGTCCTTCGTGGTGCCCGGCGCGACCGCGCAGGAGGCCTTCACCGCCGCCGAACGCAGCGCCGCCCGGCCGACGGCCGTCCGGCGCCGGCGCGGCGCCCGGGTCGACCTCGACGGGGCCGTCGCCGTCCGGCACCGGTGAGGCCGGGTCTCCACCCTTTCACCACCCGCACCAACCGGGTTCTGCGCAAACACTGTTCACATGATCTCCCCACCCCTACGCTGTGCGGCCTACCGAGAGGAGACCGCGATGGCCAGAGTGGACAGGGCGGTCCGCAGACCGGCCCCGGCCTACCGCACGGCGGTGATCGGAGCGGCAGTTGTGGTGGTCCTGGGGGCCGGAGGCTGGTTCTTCCTGAGCGAGGACGGGCACAGCCGGTCGGTGTCCGCGTCGTCCGTGTCACCGTGGCCGTTCACCGTCGGATCCGGGACGCTGCGCTGCCGCAGCGGCTCGCTGCTCACGTTCGCGTCGGGCGGCACCGAGTACGGCCTGGACGCGACCGCGCAGGACGCCGGATATGCGGCACCACTGCCCGTCTGGGCCGCGGCCCCGGGCGGGGGCGGGCTGCACATGGACCTGCGGCCCGCCATCGACGCCGCACGGGCGCTGTGCTGACGGGCCGTCGGCCCCAGACCTGCCGTCCGGCCCGCCGTGGGGGCGGGCCGGACGGCCGGCACCTCAGCCCTTCGGCAGGCCGAGCCGTTTGCGGCTCGCCGAGCCCATGGTCGTCGGTACGGCGACCACCCAGGTCAGGCAGGCGGCAAGGATGAGCAGCCAGGCCACGAAGCCGAGTTGCGCATCACCGATGGCCAGGAGGACCAGCACGACGGGGCCCAGCGCGATCAGGGGGCCGACGATCCAGTAGACCAGCAGAGTGGTGAGCACCTCGCGGACGACCATCGTCCCCTCGTCCAGCACCTCGTAGCCGGTGACCGACTGCGAGGCGGTGCCGCGCATGGTGTGCAGGGTCGCGCCGACCCTCAGCCGGTGGCGGCTCAGCGGGATCACGGGCAGGTCGAAGAGCACGACCCATCGGGTCGCGTGGTGACTGCCGTCGGGCCGGCGGTGGCCGAACCCCAGGTACTTGGTGCCGATTCCGTTCCAGGTCGACATGGGCCCTCCCCCTCCGGAGGGCGCCCGGCGACGGCCCCCTCCTCCGACTGTAGCGGCGGACGGGGGCCCCGGACAGCGCGCGAACGGGGCCGGGGACGGACCGGGCACGGCCGGGTCAGCGCGCCACCGGGGCACCGCCGTGGTCGACTTGACGATCCATCAACTCCTGGCGCGCCTGCCGCAGGAGGCCGAGTGCCGTCCGCAGGTGGCGGACCACCTGCGGGAGGAAGCCGCCGAGGAAGCGGTCGGCCCGGGCACACTCCCGCGCCGCCCGGTCGAGCAGCCGTGCCGCTTCGCCGAGCACCGGGTCCCGCCGGTCGGCGGCGGCGCGTTCCGCGATGTCCGCGAGCAGGGTGGCGATCTCACCGGCCCCCGGATCGTCGAGGACGTCCTCCCCCACAGCAGGAGTTCGCGCGCCAGAGCCCCGAGGAGCGCGTCGCGGCGCCCCGTCCACCACCCACATGTCACGGACAAATCATCTCCGAACCGGCGGCCGCCCGTCCCGGGAACCGCCGGACCGGCTCCGGCCGGTGCGGCGGGAGGCGATCCGGCGGCCACACCCTCGGTGGTGTGAACGGCGGCCAAGGACGGTTCGGAGCCGAACACCGCCCGGACGGGTCCGCGACCGCCCGAATTCCGGCCGGCCCCGCCGGTGCCGGCCGGGCCCCCTCCGGCGGCCGGGGATGCCGTGCCCCGCTGACGCCGGCCGGACCTTCCACCGGGTGCGTCCCCGGCCGCCCGGGACGACCGCCCGTCAGGGCCGTCCGTGGGGTTTTCCACCCGGGCGGGGCCGCTGCGCAGCGTGCGGGCGGCCCGAGGGGGTACGCGTCACGCGGACTACCCCAGGAGGCCCGAATGACCAGCGCGCCCCAACCCGGACAGCGGCTGCTGCGCAGCCTCGTCCGGACCAAGCCCGTCGAGCAGTCGATCGCCGACACGGAGGAGCCGGAGCACGCGCTCCGCCGCTCGCTCTCCGCCCTCGACCTGACCGTGTTCGGCGTCGGCGTCATCATCGGCACCGGCATCTTCGTCCTGACCGGCACCGCCGCGAAGAACCACGCGGGCCCGGCGGTGGCGCTGTCCTTCGCCGCGGCGGGCGTGGTCTGCGCCCTCGCCGCACTCTGCTACGCCGAGCTGGCCTCGACGGTGCCGGTGGCCGGGTCGGCCTACACCTTCGCCTTCTCCACCATCGGCGAGCTGCCCGCCTGGATCATCGGCTGGGACCTGGTGCTGGAGCTCGCGCTCGGCGCCGCGGTGGTGGCGGTCGGCTGGTCGGGCTACGTGCAGTCACTGCTGGAGAGCGCCGGGGTGACGTTGCCGCACGCCATCTCCGGCGCGTCGACCGGGGGATGGAGTTTCAACCTGCCGGCGACCCTGCTGGTCGCGGTGCTGACCGCGGTGATCCTCGCCGGTATGCACCTGTCGGCCGAGGTCACCCGGGTCATCGTCGGCATCAAGGTGCTGGTGGTGCTGATCGTCATCGTGGCCGGGCTGTTCTTCGTCAAGGCCGACAACTACTCGCCGTTCATCCCCCGGCGAAGACCGTGGAGGAAGTCGGGCGGGGCCACGCCGCTGATCGAGGCCCTGTTCGGCTACACCCCGACGGACTTCGGGGTGATGGGCATCTTCACGGCGGCGGCCGTGGTCTTCTTCGCCTTCATCGGCTTCGACGTGGTGGCGACGGCCGCCGAGGAGACCCGCAACCCGCAGCGCGACGTGCCGCGCGGCATCCTGGGCTCGCTGGTCATCTGCACCGCGCTGTACATGGCCGTGGCGTTGGTCGTGACCGGCATGGAGAAGTACACCGAGCTGTCCGACGACGCGCCGCTGTCGGACGCGTTCAAGGCGGTCGGCCAGCATGCGTTCGCCGACATGATCAACGTCGGGGCGGTCGCGGGCCTCACCTCGGTCACCATGATCCTGCTGCTCGGCCAGAGCCGGGTGTTCTTCGCGATGAGCCGCGACGGCCTGCTGCCCCGGACCTTCTCCACCGTCCACCCGCGGTTCGGCACGCCCACGAAGGCGATCGTGATGCTGGGTGCGGTGGTCGCCGTGCTGGCCGGCCTGATCCCGCTGGAGGAGCTGTCCGAGCTGGTCAACATCGGCACGCTGTTCGCCTTCATCGTGGTGTCGATCGGCGTGGTGGTGCTCCGGCGGACCCGCCCCGACCTGCCGCGCGCGTTCCGCTGCCCCTGGGTGCCGGTGCTGCCCGTGCTGTCCGTGCTGGCGAGCCTCTGGCTGATGGTCAACCTGCCGGTCGCCACCTGGTGGCGCTTCCTGGTCTGGATGGTGATCGGCGTGGTCGTGTACGCCTTCTACGGGCGGTCGCACAGCCGGATGGGCGATCCCGGCCGCGCCCGCACCGGGACGTCCGGGCCGGGCTGACCGCGGACCGCGGCGGGCCGGCCGACTGCGGGCCGCCCGGGCTGCGCGTCCGGCTGCGGGACGGGGCCGTGTACCGGTCCCGGGGGCGGGGAGACGGGCGGCATGACGCCCACCGACCCGACTCCCGACCGCACCCCCACCCGTCCGACGGCGCCCGGTCCGGACCGGCGCTCGTGGCGCACCGCGGGCGCCGTCGTCGGCGCCGCCGTCCTGGCGGCCGCGGCCGCTTTCGTGCTGACGCCCGGCGATCCGCCCGGTACGCCCGGCCAGGCCCGCACCGCACCCGGGGTGCGGCCGCACGCCCTGCTGCTCGACGGGGTGGCCGGCCGGATCGAGGTCACCGGGACGGGCGGCACGACGGCGACCGCGGACTTCGTCCCCGAGGGCTCCACCCGCCCGGGCCCGGTCGCCTTCCACCCCACCGGCGCCGACGGCGGGCTGACGCTGGTGTGCGGCACCGCCGGCGGGGCGGTCGCCCCCTGCCGCGGCACCCTGCGGGTGGCTGTACCGGCGGGGACGGCCCTGACGCTGCACCAGTCGGCGGGCGAGACGGTGCTCTCGGGGCTGGACGGCGACCTGGACGTGGCCGTGACCTCCGCCCGGCTGACGGCCGTCGGTCTGCGCGCGCCCCGCGCCGGCATCACGGTCGACTCCGCGTCGGCCGACCTGGCGTTCGCGACGGCGCCCGGGGAGCTGGCGCTACGGGCCGCCTCGGCATCGGTCGCCCTGCGCCTGCCCGACACGGCCGAGGGCGAGGCGTACGCGGTCACCTCCGACGCCGTCTCGGCCGACGTGCGGGTCGCCGTGCCGCAGACCGCGGACCCGGCGCACGTGCTCAGGCTCTCCACGGTCTCGGCCTCCGTCGCCGTCCTCCCGACGGGCTGACGGCTGACGGCTGACGGCTGACGGCTGACGGCGGGCAGCGATCGGCGCGCACCGGACGGCGGCCGGGGCGGCGTCGGAGGCGACCGCGGCGGAAAACGGCCGGCCCCCGTGCCGGGCTTCCGGCAGGCTCCACCCCGATCGCCTCGGCTCCGGAGCATCCGGTCGTGCGGGCCCGGCCGGCGTACCTCCGGGACGACCCGATGGAGGAGCCCGAGGTCAGGGCGGCCGCGGCGGAGCGGCTCGCGGGCGGCAGCGTCTGAGCACGGCCCGCGGGATCCACGGCGGCGCGGCCGCCCCGGCGGTTGCTCAGGAGCGGCGGCGGTCGCGCTCGACGGCGAGTTCCTCGGTCATCCGGGCGAGGAAGCGCGCGACGGTGCGGAGTTCCTCCGGGTCGAAGTCCGCCCGAACGGTGTCGGTGGCCTCGGCGACGGGCGCGAACCAACGGGCGGCGAGGCTGCCGGCCTGCGGGTCGTAGTGGATCTGGACCTGGCGGCGATCGGCGCCGTCCCGGCTGCGGTGCACGTGGCCGGCGCGTTCGAGCCGGTCGAGGACGGCGGTGACCGCGCCCGAGGTGAGGGCGAGTTCGTCGCGCAGCCGCCCCGGGGTCATCGGCTCGCCCGTGGCGCCGGGCTCGGAGGCCCGCATGACCGCCAGCAGGGCGTTCACGTCCGTGGTGTGCAGGCCCTGGGAGGCGGCGAAGTCGTGGGCGAGCAGGTTCATCTCGGAGGCCAGCCCCTGGAGCAGTCGCCCGAAGTCCCGCCGGCCGGTCGCCGGCGTCGTCCCCTGGGGCTCGTCCGACTCGCTGCGCGTCGCCATGCCTCTCCACCTCGGCCCGGCCGGGGCCCGACCGCTCGGACACGACGCCCGCGTCGAACCGCTCCCGACCGGAGCCAATCTACCGAACAGAGAATATCTTCAGCATCAAGTCTCTCAATGCTTGAGATATCATCCGCATGTCCGGCTGCCGATCCCGTACGCCCGAAGGGCCTGCCATGCTCTCCACCCGCCGTCTCAGAATGCTCCTCCCCTGGCCCTCCTCGTGGTCTGGCTCGGCCTCGGCGGCGCCTTCGGCTCGTACGCCGGGAAGCTCGCCGAGGTGTCCACCAACGACAGCGCGGCCTTCCTGCCGCAGAGCGCCGAATCCACCGAGGTCGCCCGCCTCGACAAGGCCTTCCGCTCGGACTCCACGCTGCCCGTGATCGTCGTCTGGGTGAGCCGGACGGGCTCCGTCGGCCCGGCGCAGCGGGACGCCGCCGACCGGGCCCTGCGAGCTGCCACCGCCGCACCGGGCGCCACCGGCCAGGCCTCCCCTGCCATCCCCTCCGCCGACGGCAAGGCCCTGCAGGGCGTCGTCCAGCTCCGCTCCGACCTCGGCAAGGACACCGCGGACAGCATCACGGCGATCCGCCGCATCGCGGAGCAGGTCCCGCAGACCACGGTCGGGCTCGCCGGCCCGGCCGCGATCCTCGCCGACCTCTCCGGCGCCTTCGCCGGCATCGACGGCCTCCTGCTCGGCGTCGCCCTGGGCGTCGTCCTGGTGATCCTGCTCGCCGTCTACCGCAGCGTGCTGCTGCCGCTGCTGGTGATCCTGGGCGCGGTCTTCGCCCTCGGCGTGGCCTGCGCGATCGTGTACGTGCTGGCCGCCCACCACGTGGTGCGCGTCGACGGCCAGGTGCAGGGCCTGCTCTCGATCCTGGTCATCGGTGCCGCGACCGACTACGCGCTGCTGCTCTCCGCCCGGTTCCGGGAGGAGTTGCAGATCCACGGCGACCGCTTCACCGCGATGCGGATCGCCTGGCGGCAGTCGGTCGAGCCGATCGCCGCTTCCGGTCTGACGGTCGCCCTCGGTCTGCTGGTGCTGCTGCTCTCCGACCTGACCAACAACCGGGCGCTGGGCCCCGTCGGCGCGATCGGCATCGTCTGCGCGGTGCTCTCGGCGCTGACCTTCCTGCCCGCCGCGCTCGTCCTGCTCGGCCGGGCCGCCTACTGGCCGGCCCGGCCCGCCACCGACGGCTCGGCTCCGGTGCACGGCCTCTGGCGCCGGGTCGCCGCCCTGGTGGGCCGCCGACCCCGGGCCACCTGGGCGGCGAGCCTGGTGGTGCTGGCCGCGTGCGCTGCCTTCGCCCCCACCCTGGACTCCGGCGGTGTCCCGCAGACCGAGCTCTTCGTCAAGGCGCAGCCCTCGGTGGCCGCACAGCGGCTGCTCTCGGCGCACTTCCCGGGCGGCTCGGGCAACCCCGCGGTCGTGATCGCCTCCGCCGCGCAGGCCGACGCGGTCACCGCGGCCGCCCGCACCGTCCCCGGGGTGGCGGCGGTGCGGCCGTTCACCGGCGGCGCCCCGACCGGACCGGCGGCGGTCGTCGACGGCAGGATCCGGCTCGACGCCACCCTCGCCGACCCGGCGGACAGCGATGCCGCGGTGGACACCGTCCGGCGGCTGCGGACCGCCGTCCACGCCGTCCCCGGCGCGGACGCCCTGGTCGGCGGCTACACCGCCCAGCAGTACGACACCCGGACGACGGCCGAGCACGACCGCACGGTGATCATCCCGGTGGTGCTGCTGTGCATCCTCGTGGTCCTCGTCCTGCTGCTGCGCTCGCTCCTGGCGCCCGTCCTGCTGGCCGCCACCGTCGCGCTGTCGTACCTCGCCACGCTCGGTGTCTCGGCCGTGGTGTTCCCGCACGTGTTCGGTTTCAGCGCCACGGACCCGTCGGTGCCGCTGTACGGCTACGTGTTCCTCGTGGCGCTCGGCGTGGACTACAACATCTTCCTGATGACCCGGGTGCGGGAAGAGGCGCTGCGACACGGGACGCGGGAGGGCGTCCTGCGGGGTCTGACCGCCACCGGCGGCGTGATCACCTCGGCGGGCGTCGTGCTGGCCGCCACCTTCGCGGCGCTGGGCGTGATCCCGCTGGCCTTCCTGGCCCAGATCGCCTTCATCGTGGCGTTCGGCGTCCTGCTCGACACCCTGCTCGTCCGCTCCCTGCTGGTGCCCGCGCTGGTCCACGACCTGGGTGACCGGGTCTGGTGGCCCGTCCGCCTGCGCGCCGGCGCCGCCGCCGGGGCCGACGACCGGCCCTCCGTCCGGGTCTGAGCCGCGTCCGGCTCGGAGCCGCGTCCGGGTCCGAGCCGCCCCGTCACCACCCGCCCCGTCCCGGCCGTTGTTCGGCCGGGACGGGGCCGCCGTCGGCCGGGCCGACGGCGCGCGGAGAACCGACGCATACGCAAGACCCGGCGGCCGGAAGCGCTCCGCGGTCTGCCCCCGGGCCGCCTCCGGCCGGTGCACCGGGCTGTGCCAAGGTGTGCTCCGGCTCCGGGAACCGGAGCCGGCCTGGACGGCGTCCGACGGACGGACGCATCGTCGGCACGTACCGGGTGGGACGGCATGAGCGAGATCTACTTCAGCAACAACTACCGCGACCTGTGCGAGCAGCACGGGACGGGAGCCGGCTTCCAGTTCGAGTTCTCCTGCTCCCGCTGCCACGACACCTGGCGGTCGCCGTTCGAGGCGTTCACCACCGGCCAGGTGGCGGGCTGGCTGAGCAAGGGCGTCAGCACCGCCTGGAACCTGATCGGCGGGACGGCCACCAACGGCATCACCAACGCCGCGGACGGCCTGGCGGGCGCGGGCTGGGGCAGCTCCCGGGACGCCGCGTTCCAGCGGGCGATCGGCAACGCCCAGAGCCACTTCAACCGGTGCGGCCGCTGCACGCACTACGTCTGCGGGCGCTGCTGGAACACCGCCCAGGGCCTGTGCCTGACCTGCTCCCCGACACCGCCGCCGAGGCGGTCGCCGCGCAGCAGCGCGGCCTGAACGACATGGTCGCCCAGCAGGCGTACGCGCACGGCCAGCAGGCCGGGCAGTCCTTCGACGTCACCGCGCCCCGGCAGCTGGTCTGCCCGCAGTGCCGCGCGGAGACCCACGGCACGCCGTTCTGCCCGGGCTGCGGGCACCGCCTGGCCCAGGAGATCGCCTGCGGCGGCTGCCACAACCCGTTGCCGGACGGCGCCGCGTTCTGCCCGACCTGCGGCACCAGGCGCTGACCGCGCCGGGGACACCCGCCGGGATGCGCCGCCCGCCGTCCTGCGAACGGCCGATGCCTTCGCGGGCAGAGGTTTCACGGCGGCAGGCGCGGTGACAGGTAGAACATGGGCAGATTCGTGATCACCGTTCCCGGCACCGTGCTCCAGCCCGTCGACGACCGGGCGCGCGGCGTCCTGCTGGCGAGGCTCCAGGGCGCCGATCCGGACGAGGTCGGCGCCGAGGTGCCCGACCTGGATGTGCTGACGCTCGACTCCGACGGCGGTCCCTTCGTGCTGCGGCTGGAGGTCGACGCGGCGGACCGGACGGAGGCCGGCGAGGCCGCGCTGCAGCTGGCCCGGGAGGCGTTCGCCGCGGCGGGCTTCGAGGGCGACACCGTGGCCACCGGCACGCCCGTCATCACCGGCATCGACGTCGGCTGACGCGGGCCGGACGGACGCCGCGCGGGAGCACCGGCGCTCGCCGGCGGGGACGCGGGCGGCGCCGGTTTGGCGCCGGGGATCCGGGCAAGGCGCGCAGGGCAGGGGCGGCCGCACCGCCGCCCGCCGTCCGTTCCGGATCCGACCGAAGGGCAGCGACCGATGGATCCCCACTCCCGTCCCGATCAGCACACCTCCGACTCCCGGCGCAGCGGCCTGGACGACGTCAACGGCTCGGCGGCCCACGTCGGGCTCGGCGTCCCCCTGCCGGACGACCCGGAACTCCTGTTGGGCGACGCGACAGCCGCCCGCGACCTCCTGTTCGGCGCGCCGTCCGGCGGACCGGACCGCTCCCGCGGAGCGGACGACCGCACCGGCGGGGCCGCACACCCGGTGGGCGCAGCCGCCCGCGACGCGCTCACCCGGTCGGCCGTCGCCGTCCGGCGGGCCGGCCGCACCGGCCTGGCGGCCGCCCGGCGCAGGATCCGGCGGGCGCGGGCCACCGGCGCGGCGCGCAGCTTCGTCCCGGGCGGCGAGCCCTTCGAGGTCGACCGGCCCGTCCGCCGGGGGCCGGCCCTGATCGCCGCAGGTGCGGTGGGCGCCGTCCTGCTCTGGGCGGTCACGCGCCGGCGCCGCTGAGCAGGACACCACCGGGGGACGGCAGGCGGCGGGAAGGAGCTGCCGCCCGGTGTCCGGAAAGAGGGTGGCCGCCGGGGCTGCGCGGACCGTAGGTTGGCTCCTCAGTCGGCTCCGCCCGGCACACTGCCCCCGAGGAGTACCCGTGCCCCACCATGTGGAGGACGGGAGCCCCGGCGGCCTCGCGGAGGCCCCGGAGGCCCAAATGGCGCAGGAGATCGTGCTGTCGGGCGCCGCGCGGGCCGCCGAACGGCCGGCCGATCGGCACCACGAGGCCGTGACCGAGCAGGCGAAGGACGTGGTCGCAGGCCTCCTGCGCCAGGCCCACGCCGCCGGGACCACTCGGCTGCTCGCGATCGACGGCACCGGCGGATCGGGCAAGTCGACGCTGGCGGCCGCGGTGGCCGGACAGCTCGACGGCTCCGTGGTCGTCCACGTCGACGACTTCTACCGTCCGATGCCCGATGAGGAGCGGGAGCAGCTCGACGCGGAGCAGGGCTACCACCGCTCCTTCGACTGGGAACGCCTCCGCGCCCAGGTCCTGCTCCCGTTGCGGGAGGGCCGGGCGGCCCGCTGCCAGCTCTACGACTGGGCCACCGGGGAACTCGGCGCCCGGCAGGAGATCGCGCCCGGCACCGTGGTGATCGTCGAAGGGGTCTACGCCGCCCGCCCGGAGCTCGTGTCCCTCTATCACTTCACGGCCTACGTCGACACGCCACGGGACATCTGCCTGCAGCGGGTGCGGGCGCGCGGTGAGAACCCCGAGGAGTGGATCAAGCGGTGGCGCGCCGCCGAGGACCACTACCTGCGCACCGAGCGACCCCGCGGCCGGGTCGAACTCCTCGTCCGCGGCCACTGGGACGAGGAGTCCCGAGAAGGGACCTCCGGGCCGGAGGACGCGGAATCCCGTGCACCCCAGCCGGCTTCTGAGCTCGGACGCCGGCGAGCTCAGACCCGGTGCACCAGGACGCCCGCCGCGCCCAGGGCCGCGGTCTCCTCCGGCGGCGCCGCCTCGTCGGTGACCACCGCGTCCAGCGCCCCAGGGGCGGCGACGAAGGCCAGCGCGGTCCGGGAGAACTTCGCGGCGTCGGCGACCACGATCACCCGCCGGGCGGAGGCGATGGCCGCCCGCTTCACCGCGGCGTCCGCCAGGTCGTAGGCGGTGAGGCCGTCGGCCGCGGTCAGGCCGCAGCAGCCGATGACGGCCGTGTCGAAACGCAGCGCCGCCAGGGAGGCCTCCGCCAGCGGCCCGGTGAGCGCCAGCTCGCCCGGGCGGGGTTCGCCACCGGGGAGCAGCAGCCGGATCTCCGGGGCGGCGGTGAGCGCATTGGCGGCGTGCAGCGACAGCGGCATCACGGTCAGCCGTCGGCCCTGCACCGCCCGGGCGACCTCCAGGCAGGTGGTGCCGCTGTCCAGGACGACCGACTCGCCGTCCGCGAGGAGGTCCGCGACGGCGGCGGCGATCCGGGTCTTGGCCTCGACACCGTCCCCGGCCCGGAGCGCGAACGGCGGTTCCTCGCCGCGCAGCAGCAGGCTGCGGGCGCCGCCGCGGTAGCGCTCCAGCAGTCCCTGGGCGGCCAGGGTGTCGAGGTCGCGCCGGATCGTCATCTCCGAGGCGCCGGTGGAGCGGGCCAGCTCGGCGACGCCGACCTGGCCGGCTTCCTGCACCTGCTCGACGATCCTGCGGAGTCTGTCGCTGCTCACCATGGGGCCAATTGAACAATCATGGCGTTCGAAAAGCAAGCTTTCGAACACCAATCATGTTTGCTAGCGTCGACGGCATGCAGAGCCCCCGAAGGCCGCCCGTGCGGCCACCTTCGCCTACTTCGCGCTCAACGGCTTCGTCATGGGCATGTGGGTCGTCCACATCCCCGCCGTCGAACAGCGCGCCGGCATCGCCCACCCCGTCCTCGGCTGGCTCCTGCTCCTGCTCGGTGGCGGTGCCTTCGCCGGCATGCAGCTGGCCGGCCGGCTCACCGACCGCTACGGCGCCCGGCGGATCGTCCCCGTCGCCGGCGTCCTGTGCAGCGCCGCCCTCGTCCTGCCGGGGCTCGCGACCGACGGCCCTGCCCTCGGCGCCGCCCTGCTGCTCCTCGGCATCGGCAACGGCGTCCTCGACGTCGGCATGAACGCGCACGCCGTCGAGGTCGAGCGGCAGTACGGACGGCCCGTCATGGCCGCCTTCCACGCGGTGTTCTCCATCGGCGGCGTGCTGGCCGCGGTGCTGGGCGCGGCCGCACTCGCCCGTGGCTGGACCCCGGCCGGCACGCTCACCGCCGCCGCCCTGACCGCTGCCGCGGCCTCCGTGCTCTGCGGCCGGGCACTGCTCGACCGGCCGCCCACCACGGGCGGGCCCGCCCGTCCTGGCGACGGCACTGCCACGCCCGCCACGCGCCGCCGGACCCGCACGCCCGGCCGAATCCGGGCACTGGCGGGCCTCGCCTTCGTCCTCATGCTGTGCGAGGGCGTCGCCAACGACTGGAGCGTACTGGCCGTCCGCGAGGGGCTCGGTGCCGCACCGGCCACCGCGGCACTCGCCTACGGGGCGTTCGCCACCGCCATGACCACCGGCCGCTTCCTCGCCGACCGCGCCGCGCAGCGCTTCGGGTCGCTCGCCGTCGTCGGCCACGGTGCGCTGCTCGCCGCCGCCGGCCTGTCGGCGGCCGCGCTGGCCCCCACCGTCGCCGTCGCACTGACCGGCTGGGCGGTCTTCGGCGTCGGACTCTCCGGCTGTGTGCCGCAGCTCTTCAGCGCCGCCGGCCACGCCGACCCGGCCGCCTCCGGTACCAACGTCTCCCGGGTCGCCGGCCTCGGCTACCTCGGCATGCTCGCCGGCCCCGCCGTCATCGGCCCCCTCACCCGCGCCGCGCCCCTGCACCTGGTGCTGCTGCTCCCGGTCGCCCTCTGCCTCGTCGCCGCTGCCGCGGCCCGCCCGGCGCTGGCCGCACCGCGAGCCGGCACAGCCATCAACGCCCCCGCCTGAGGACGGGTGGAGCCGTCACCGACCGGACATCAGGCGCCCGGTGTGACCGTGCGGCGGCCGGGTACACGTCGCTCGGTCGGCAAGGCGACACCCACGGGAGGGGACGAACGATGGCGGTGACACGGACGCGGAGACGCACGGTCCGCAGCGGTGCGACCGAGGAGGTGGCCGAGCCCGCGAAGGCCCCGGCGGTCCGCCCGCCCCTGCTCCAGCGGACGGGCCTCCTGGCGGGGGCGGTACGGCTGCTGGTGCTGCTGGTCGCCCTGTCGCTGACGGTGCTGTTCGCCGTGGCGCTGGCGCGGGTGACCCTGGTGCCGGAGCCGGGTGCGCGCGGCCTGGTGCACGCCAACCTCAGCCCGGGATCCTCACTGAAGCTCTATCTCGACCGCCCCGCGGTCCGGGACGCCGTCAAGCAGGTCGGCGGGAACATCCTGCTCGGGGCGCCCTTCGGCGTGCTGCTGCCCCTGCTGACGCGCCGTGCGGCGGGGTTGGTGCGCGTCACCGTCCTCACCGTGCTGACGATGACGCTGGTGGAGGTCGCCCAGGCCACCCTGGTACCGGGCCGGGCCTTCGACGTCGACGACGTCATCCTCAACACCACCGGCGCCGTGCTGCTCTACCTGGCGCTCGGCCGCAGGATCGCCCGCGCCCTGCACCGGCCACGGCGTACCGCCGCACGCGAGGACGGCTGAAGGGACGGCCGGGAGGACGGCCGAGGGGTGGGGTCCGGACTGCCGACCGCCGACAGTCCCGGACCACACCCCCGAAGCGCACCAGGTAAGCCTGACGTCACATCAGCTGAACGGGTCGAGGGTCAGATAGGCCTGCTGGGGGTTGCCGTCGTTCACCAGCGACTCGTGGTGGCCGACGTCGTCGAAGGCGAACGCGTAGGCGTTGCCGTCCGCCATCTGGGCGTGGATCTTGCGGGCGTACTGGTTGGTCACGGCGTCCTGGTAGAAGCCCGCCGCGCTCGTGTCCGGCTGGTTCGCATGGGTGAGCAGGGTGGAGCGGTTGTAGGCCGCGCACAGGGTGCGCGAAATCGGGCCGCGTACCTGGTCGTTGGGGGCGTCCAGGAGCTTGTAGCAGCCGAAGATGCTGTCCGAGTCCGGCTTCTGGAAGCTGGTGACGACGGCGCCCGAGGAGTTGGTGAAGTTCATGGTGTTGCCGGACACCCGGCCGAAGTACTTGGTGGCGGGCTGGTCGGCGAACGGCGTCACCGTGAGCGTCGAGGTGGCGTACTTGGACCACACGCGGTTGACGTAGTCGCTCATCACGCCGGCGGACAGCGCGCCGTTCTCGATGCCGTGCCCGGGTGCGAGGGCGCGCAGCACGGTGCCGTCTGAGCGGGTCTGGACCAGGTTCGCCCAGCCGCCGGACTGTCCGCGGAGTGCGCTGTAGAAGCCTTGGTAGCCACCGGACTTGAGGTGGCCGGTGCTGCGGGTGGCGCCGTTGCCGGCCTTGACGCCGACCGCGTACGGCGCCGAGAACATGTCGACCTGGGTGCTGTTGATCCACAGCCCGGAGTCGTTGAGCGTGTACTCCGACCAGTTGAACAGGATGTCGTGGTTCGGGTCGCTCGGGTTCTGCACGGCCGGCTGGACGAGCCCGCCGGTCGCCAGCTTGAAGACCAGCTTCTTGCCGTACGAGAAGTAGATCCGGCCGGAGAACTTCGGAATGCGGATGGTCATCGAACTGCCCGGCGCGGGCCCGGCGATCGCCGCGTCCGGCGCGGGCGCGGGCGGGTTGGCGCCGCCCGGCCAGGCGTGGAAGGTCCCGGACGCATCGGCCCAGCCCTGCCGACCGGTCGCGAGCAGCGTTCCGAGGTCGTAGAGGTAGACCGGTTCGCTGCGGCCGGAGTTGTTGGTGACGGTGAGCTGGATGGTGGTCGGCACGGCGGCACCGGCGTGCTCCGCGGGCGCGGCAACGGTCACTCCGGCGGCCGCGACCAGCGCGAGGACCGCGGCCGGGGCGGTTCGGCGGACGGATGGCGCTCGTCTCGTTCCCATGGATGCTCCCTCGTGGGGGGTGGGGGCGGGGCAGCGGGGCCCCGCAACAGGAGGCGCAGGGCATGGGGGCGCCCTGCGGCGTACGGGTGCTCCAGGTCGTGCGGCTCGGAGCAGGCTCGGAGGAGGCTCGGCAGGGTGCGGCTCGACCGATACTGAGAGCGCTCTCAGATTGCGGCGCCTTGGTGAGCATGTCAATGCCCTGGACGGAACGCCATGCGGCCGATCGGCAAACCCTCGGCGCATCGCCATGGCGCGGAAAACCCGTACTACTGCCCCGACCTGCAGGAACACGGCCACCCTGGCTCGGCGGCGCCGAGCCCGGGCGCGATCGCTCTCCAGTCGGACGTGGAACTGCCCCGCGCGGGTGACCCACGCGGGGCAGAGAGCGCTTCCAGCGAATGGCCGCCCGAGCACCTCAGCGGCAGTGCGTCCCGAACCCTCCTGCGGCCAGCCCCTGGCAGAAGGACGTCCGTGCCGAGCCGTACCGGGACAGCCGGCCGTCGACGAACCAGGTGGTGTCCGGCGGGAAGTCGAAGGTGCCGTCCTGGACGGCGTCCCACCCGTAGCGGAAGTCGAGGTCGATGTAGGTCACCGCGGTGATCACCCGGGAGAGGTCGTACGTCCCGGACTGGTTGGGGATCGGCCCCGAGTAGTTGAGCAGACCGAACAGCCGCTGCACCCACTGCGCGCCGCGGGTCTGTTCCATGCCGTCGGTCGCGCCGTTGTCGGCGGTGAAGTTCATCATGCCGCCCTCGGAGACGATCATCGTCTTGCCGTGGTCCCTGGCGAACTTCATCATGCCGAGGACGTTGCCGTCGTAGTCCCAGTTCTTCCAGATCGCCGCCGGGTTGCCCCAACTGTCCGTCCCGATGTACGGGTTGCGGCACTGGAGGGCGTTGGTGTCGTAGTTGTCCGGCGGGGTGCCGTTGTAGAGGTAGCCGTGGTCGTAGATCGGCAGGCACAGCTCGTGGGCGAACACCGAGACACCGATCCGGTCCACCAGTCCGTCCCCGGGGTAGAGCTGGGCATACTCGCCGCGGACCGGGTGGTAGACGTACTGGACGTTGCCCTGGCGCTTGGCGCCGTCGATGAGCGAGCGGATCCGGGCGAACGCGCCCTTGTACGAGGAGCAACTCGCGTCGGTGCAGTGGTAGGCACTGCTGACCTCGTAGTCGATCCGCAGCAGGAAGGTGGCCGCCGGGTAGCGGTTGACGAAGTCGATCAGCGTGGCGAAGCGGTCGGCGTACTGCCCGTCGGCGAGTTCCTGGGTGACGGCACGCGAGCGGGCGGCCCGGTCGCCGCCGGTGTACCCGGGCGGGTTGTCCTTCCAGCTGATGCCGATCTGGACGGTCCTGCCCTGTGCGGCGAGGAAGGTCGCGTAGTCGCGGTGGGCGTCTGACACCCAAGTGCCGGACGCGAGTTCGTAGTAGACCGAACCGCCGGCCGGGGCATCCGTGAAGGTCGACAGGTCGTCCCAGGCTGCGCGGGTCGACTGTCCGGCGAGCAGGATCCGTGCGGGCGGGGACGCGGTGGCGGCCTGAGCGGCGGGGGCCGCCTGCGCGCCCTGGGCCGCGTGGGCCGCCCGGGGCAGGGCGCCGCAGAGCAGCGCGACGAGCAGCAGCGGCAGGAGCAGCAGGCGGGTGGACCGGTGCGGGGTGGGGGGCACGGGGTCTCCGAAGGGTGAGGGCCGGGCCCGGTACGCCGGCGCGTACCGGGCCCGGCGCGGGTCAGGCGGTCGCGGTGAACGTGGGGGTGGAGACCTGGTACGTCTGGCCGTTGGGCTGGTAGTCGAACCAGTAGCTGATCCGGTCCCCGGTGTGCGCGGTGAGGGGCTGCTCCCAGCGGCCGGCGGAGGCGTTCCAGGTGAGGAAGTAGTTGCCCTGGGCCCCGCCGTTGACCGTGCAGTGCACGGTCACGAAGGACGCGGTGAAGCCCTGCGGGCGGAACCACAGCACGGGTGAGGCACCGGTGGCGAGACCCTGCGTGTAGGGGGCCTGGCTGCCGGTCGGGGTGGGCGTCGGCGTGGGGGTCGGCGACGCGGTCGGCGTGGGTGTGGGTGTCGGCGTGGGGGTCGGGGTGCCGGTGCTCGTGCCGGTGCCGTTCACCCACTGCGACGTGCGCAGTTCGGTCAGGAAGTTCGCCAGCACGGTCGGGTCCGCCTGGACCCGCGAGTCGCCCCAGTACCCGTTGGAGCAGCCCGTCCCGCCGGCGGACGCACCGTCGGCGCACTGCCAGATGGTCTGGCTGTCCCAGTTCGTGTTGATGTAGGCGGCGGCACGGATGACGTCGCGGTTCTGCGCGATCCAGGCGAAGTACGGCGCGTACCACTCGTTCCAGATGTCCTCGCCGGTGGCGGCGGTCTTGTTCTTCTTGAAGATGCAGCTCTTGGTGTGGGCGCCGGTCTGGTAGCCCTGCGGCGAGGACTCGGCGACCATCACGGGCTTGCCGTGCGCGCGGGCGAAGTCCAGGACCCGGTTCTGCAGGGCGCCGGGCGGGGTGTCGTAACTGCTGCAGCCCCACTGGGTGGCGAGTGAGCCGGCCGTGTAGAACGCGGAGAGTGCGACCCAGTCGACGTACTGGTCACCGGGGTACCAGGCGTCGTAGTGGCCGGGGTCGGTGACGACGTAGTTCCACTCGGGGTGGTCGGTGTTGGTGTTGAGCGGCCAGGCGGCGCTCTGCCAGACGGTGGCGACGTTGGTCGCGCCGAGGGCGTCGATCCGGCCCTTGATGTAGGCGAAGGCCTGCTTGTAGAAGTCGGCGCTGTAGCAGTTCCACGGGCCGTCGAACTCGTAGCCGATCCGCAGGTAGACCGGCCGGTTGTAGCCCTTGAGACTGGTGACCATCTGGTCGACCTTGGCGCGGTACTGGCTGATCAGGCTGGGACTGCCCGACGTCACGTCGCTGTCGTTGCGGCCGATGATGGCGCGGAGCGGCTGGTTGTTGCATCCGCTGGTGGCGTCGGAGAGGTAGAGGCCGACGGCGAGTGCAGCGTTCGGGTAGGCCGCGAGGGTGTCGTCGAAGTCGACCCGGCCTGCTCCCCAGTCCGCGGGGCCGGTGATGCCGGCCAGCGGCGCGGGCGTGCCGCCGAGGACGAGATTGGTGTAGAGCGTGACGCCGCCCGGGGCGGGGGCGTCGACTCCCGGTTTGGTGAGGACGTCGGTCTTGTACTGGGCCAGGGTGTCGCTGTCCTGACCCATGATCGCCAGCACGCGGCCGTCCGCGGGCAGGTTGCGGGCGGCAACGGCCGCCTGGGCGGGCTGTTGGAATCCTGGCACGGCGAGGACGGCGGCAACGGCGAGGGCCAGTGCGGCCGCCGGTCCGGCTCTGCGGATCAGGCGCATGGATGTGCTCCCAGCTGGTCCGGGTGGGTGGGACTCGAATGCTGATGAGCTCCGAATCCCACGTCAACAGTCTCGGAAACATTCGTAGATTCTGGCAGGTCGCGGCCGGTTGCTACGAAACGGAATGCCGCTCACCATCCCTCTCCTCAAGGCTACTTCCCGATACGATGCTTCGAAACTTGGACCGAAACACTTGACGTGGAGTTTCGCTGAACGGCAGGTTTTGCACGGCGCCACCCACCCCACCCCTCGCCCCATACGGAGGCTCGCCATGGGCTCCCCCGTGCCCGCAGACCCCTCGCGATCGCCGCCACCGCGGCCGCTGCCGCCCTGCTGCTCACCGCCTGCTCCTCCGGGACGGGCGGCGGCGACGCGACCGGCGGGAAGATCACGCTGACCGTCGCCACGTTCAGCGACTTCGGCTACAAGCCGCTCATCGCCGAGTACGAGAAGTCCCACCCGAACATCACCGTCAAGGAGCGCGTCTCCCAGATGGACCAGCACCACAACAGCCTCTCCACCCAGCTGTCCTCGGGCAGCGGAGCGGCCGACGTGGTCGCGATCGAGGAGGGCTACCTGCCCAAGTTCCGGGAGGTGAAGGACAAGTTCGTGAACCTCGCCGACTACGGCGCGAACTCCCGCAAGGACGAGTACCTGCCGTACAAGTGGGCACAGGCGACCACCTCCGACGGGTTCGTGCTCGGCTACGGAACCGACGTCGGCGGCCTGGCGATCTGCTACCGCAAGGACCTCTTCCAGCAGGCCGGCCTGCCCACCGACCGCACCGAGGTCGGCAAGCTCTGGCCCACCTGGGACGCCTACTTCAAGACCGGCGGGACCTTCCGCAGCAAGGTGCCGGACCACGCCTGGTTCGACTCGGCCGGCAATGTGTTCACCGCGATGATGAACCAGGCCGAGTTCGGGTTCTTCGACGCCAAGGACTCCTACATCGCCGACACCAACCCGCTGGTCGCGGCGGACTTCGCCGCCACCGGCGGCGCCACCGAGCACGGCCTGTCGGCGAACCTCGCGCCGTTCAGCCAGCAGTGGAACGCCGGCATCAAGCAGGGCCGGATGGCGACCATGACCTGCCCGGCATGGATGACGGGCCTGATCCAGTCCGCCGCCGGCCCGGAGTCGGCCGGCAAGTGGGACATCGCGGCGGTGCCGGGCGGCGGCGGCAACTGGGGCGGCTCCTTCCTCACCGTCCCCAAGCAGACCAAGCACGCCAAGGAGGCCGCCGAGCTGGCCGCCTTCCTGACCTCCGCGGACTCGGAGAAGGCGATCTTCCAGGGGCCGACCGGCTCGCTGCCCTCGCTGCAGAACGTCCTCAAGGACCCGGCGGTGCAGGGCACCAAGCAGGCCTACTTCAACGACGCGCCGACCGGGCAGATCTTCGCCGCCTCCGCGAGCGGCCTCAAGCCGAGCTTCCGCGGCACCAAGGACCAGCAGGTCCGGGTGCCCTTCGGCAACGCACTCGGGCTGATCGAGCAGCACAAGTCCACCACCGCGGAGGCCTGGGAGAAGGCGCTCGCCGAGGCGAGGAAGAGCCTCTCCCACTGACCGGCCCTGCCACGTGGTCGATCTGAGACATCGTCAGTTCGGCACCAGACCCCGGGGCAGCGCCCGATCCCGCTTCCGGACGCTGCCCCGGCACCACCCCGCCCCGCCCGTCCAGCCCCGTCCCGTCCCGAAGGAGTAACGCCATGGCGGCCACCACCAGCCTGGGCACCACGGCCGGCACCGCCGCGGCCGAGCCCGTCCGGCGCCGGCCGAGCCGGCTGCGGCACTTGCCCGCCTACAGTTTCGTCGCCCCGTTCTTCCTGGTCTTCGGCGTCTTCGGCCTGTACCCCCTCGGGTACACCTTCTGGGTCTCGCTGCACCACTGGGACCGGCTGTCCGGCGACAGCGGCTTCGCCGGGCTGGAGAACTTCCGGGAGCTGTTCGCCGACCCCGACTTCTACACGGCGACGTTCAACACGTTCAGCATCTTCCTGCTGTCGACCGCCCCGCAGCTCGCCCTCGCGCTGGGCGTGGCCTGGCTGTTGGACCGCCGCCTGCGGGCCCGGACGACCTGGCGGGCACTGGTGCTCGTCCCCCAGTACGTCTCGGTGGTCGCCGTGGCGCTGGTCTTCTCGCAGCTGTTCGGCCGGGACTTCGGCGTCGTCAACTGGCTGCTGGAGCAGCTCGGCGTGATCGGCTCACCGATCGACTGGACGGCCGACAGCTGGAGTTCGCACCTGGCGATCGCCTTCATGGTGATGTGGCGCTGGACGGGCTACAACGCGCTGATCTACCTCGCCGCGATGCAGGCCGTCCCGCGGGAGCTGTACGAGTCCGCGATGGTGGACGGCGCGGGCCGCCTGCTGACGTTCCGCCGCATCACCCTGCCCGCCATCCGCCCGACCCTGCTGTTCACCGTCGTGATCTCGACCATCGGCGGGCTCCAGCTGTTCGCCGAGCCGATGCTCTTCGACCAGCAGGGCAACGCCGAGGGCGGCACCGAGCACCAGTTCCAGACGCTGACCCTGATGCTGTTCAAGTACGGGTTCATCAACAACGACGCCGGGTACGCCTCGGCGATCTCCTGGGTGCTCTTCCTGATCATCGCGGTCGTCGCCGCGGTCAACGCCCTCGCCGTCCGCCGCTCCGGCCGCTGACCCCACGCCCAGGAGATCCCATGGCCACCGCCACCGCTCCCCGCACGCCCTCGCGGCCCGCCCGTGCCGTCCGCCGCGACGCCACCGGCCCGCGCCACCACGACAGCGCCGGTCCGCTCGCCCACACCCTGCTGGCCGCCGTCGTGCTGGCGTCGGTCTTCCCGCTGTACTGGACGTTCGTGGTCGCCTCGCACGGCGACAACTCGGTGCTGTCCGGGGCCACCCCTCGCTCGTCCCCGGCGGGCACCTGCTCGCGAACATCCGACGGGTCTTCGACACCGTCGACTTCTGGAAGGCGCTCGGCAACTCGGTCACCGTCGCCGCCTGCACCGCCGCCAGCAACGTGCTGCTGTCCTCCCTCGCCGGCTTCGCCTTCGCCAAGCTCCGCTTCCCCGGCCGCGGTCCGCTGCTGGTCGCCGTGGTGGGGACGGTGATGGTGCCGACCCAGCTCGGCATCATCCCGCTCTACCTGCTGGTCACCGACATGGGCCTGTACGGGAAGCTGTCCGCGCTGATCGTGCCGGCCCTGGTCTCCGCGGTCGGGGTGTTCTGGATGCGCCAGGCGATGACCGAGAACATTCCGGACGAGCTGATCGAGGCCGCCCGGATGGACGGCGCCGGGGCCCTGCGCACCTTCCGGCACGTGGCCTGGCCCGGCGTCCGTTCCACGGCCGCGGTGCTCGGCATGTTCACCTTCATGTTCGCCTGGAACGACTATTTCTGGCCGCTGATCGCCCTGCCGCCGGAGAACGGCACCGTGCAGATCGCGCTCAACCAGCTCGCCGCGGGCTACTACACCGACTACACGCTGATGCTCGCCGGCGTGGTGATCTCGGTGGTGCCGGTGCTGCTGCTGTTCGCGCTGCTGGCCCGCCGGATCGTCGCGGGCGTGATGGCCGGCGCCGTCAAGGGCTGATCCGCGCCCGCCCCGCCCACCGGAGCCCCCGGACCGCCCGACCCGACCCGAGGAGTGCCATGACCGCCGCCGCACCGACCGCAGCAGCCGGCGCCGCCGACGCGGCGCCGGCCGACCCGCCGGTGATACGCAACCCCGTCCTGCCCGGGTTCCACCCGGACCCGTCGATCCTGCGGGTCGGCGGGGACTACTACCTCGCCACCTCCACCTTCGAGTGGCTGCCCGGGGTCGCCCTGCACCACTCCACCGACCTGGTGCACTGGCGGCCGCTCGGCGGCGCCCTGCGCGAGGCCCGGCTGCTCGACCTCACCGGGGCCCCCGACTCCGGCGGCGTCTGGGCGCCCTGCCTCTCCTACACCGACGGCCTGTTCCACCTGGTCTACTCCGACGTCAAGAGCCTCGCCGGCGCCTACAAGGACGTCCACAACCAGGTGGTCACCGCACCGTCCCCGCAGGGCCCCTGGTCGGACCCGGTGCCGCTGCCCGGGCACGGCTTCGACCCGTCGCTGTTCCACGACGACGGCCCGGACGGCGACGGGCGCAGCTGGCTGCTCTGGCTGGAGTGGGACCACCGGCCGGGCGGGAACCCGTTCGCCGGGATCCTGCTCCAGGAGTACGACCGCGCACGGCGCCGGGTCACCGGCCCCGTCCGCCGGATCTTCACCGGCACCGGACTCGGCTGCACCGAGGGCCCGCACCTGTACCGCAGGGACGGCTGGTACTACCTGCTGACCGCCGAGGGCGGCACCTCCTGGGGCCACGCGGTGACCGTGGCGCGCTCGCGCGCCCTCACCGGGCCGTACGAGGCGGACCCGGCCGGACCGCTGCTCACCTCGGCGGGCCGGCCGGAACTGGAACTGCAGAAGGCCGGCCACGGCAGCCTCGTGGAGACCCCGGACGGCGAGTGGTACCTCGCGCATCTGGCGGCCCGTCCGCTCACCGCGCTCGGTCCGTGCGTGCTGGGCCGCGAGACCGCCATCCAGCGGGTGCACTGGACGGCGGGGGCTGGCCCCGGCTGGCGGGCGGGGGCAGCGCGCCCGCGGTGGAGGTGCCCGCTCCGGTGGGCGCCGCGGCACCGCCCGCCGGAGCGCCGACGGCCGCCGCGGCGCACGGCGGGGACGGCGACCCGAACGCCGCCCCGAACGCCGCCCCGAACGGTGACGGGAACGGCTTCGCGAACGGCGGGGACGGCGACGGGAGCGGCTTCGGGGCGGGCCGACCCCATCCGGCGTGGATGACGCTGCGCCGGCACCCCGATCCGTCCTGGATCTCGCTCACCGCGGGGCGGCTGCTGCTCCGCGGCGACGAGTCGCTCTCCTCCCGGCACCGCCAGAGCCTGCTCGCCCGGCGCTGCCGGGACACCGGCTTCGCGTTCTCCGCGACGGTGGCGGCGGAGCCGGTCTCCCCGCGGCAGGCGGCCGGCCTGGTGCACATCTACAACACCCGGCTCTGGCACCACCTGCACCTGACCTGGGACGAGGAGCTCGGCCGGGTGCTGCGGCTCGGTGTCTGCGACCTCGGCCGGTACAGCGAGCCGATGCCGCCGGTGCCGGTCGCCCCCGGCCCCGTCCGGCTGCGGCTGGTGGTCGACGCCGCGGCGGCGCGGTTCGGCTGGGCGCAGGGCGCGGACGCGCCGTGGCAGGCGGCCGGGCCGGTGCTCGACGCCGCGCGGCTCTCCGACGACTACGCGACGGTCGGTGACGCGGCGACCGGGCACTACAGCAGTTGGGGATTCACCGGCGCCTTCGTCGGGGTGTGCGCACAGGACCTGACCGGTGCGCGGATGCCCGCCGAGTTCGGCGACCCCTGCTACCGCTCCCGGGCCGGCACCGGGGCCGTCGGCCCGGCCGCGGCCCGATGAGCGCCGGCGCCCCGCGCCCGGGTGCGCACTATCCTGCTGTGATCCAGGGGAGGGCCGCCGGTCCGGCTCCCGGGGCACGGACCACGAGGAGCGGACGGCAGATGACGGGCCAGCCACGGCGCAAGGTGACGATCGGCGAGATCGCCGTCGAGGCCGGCGTCTCCAACGCCACCGTGTCGAAGGTGCTCAACGGGCGCAGCGACGTGTCGGCGGCGACCCGCGAGCGGGTCCAGGCGATCATGGACCGGCACCACTACCAGCGCCGTCGGCCGCGCCGCCGCGGCGGGCTGGTCGACCTGGTGATGAACGAGCTGGACAGTCTCTGGTCGATCGAGATCATCCGCGGTGCGCAGGAGGCGCTGGCGGAGGCCGGGGTCGGCATGGTGCTGTCGGCGGTGCACGGCACGAGCGCGGGCACCGGCGAGTGGCTGGAGCAGATCGCGGGCCGCCGCTCGGACGGGGCGATCCTGGTGGTGTCCGACCTGACGCCTCGTCAGCGTGCTCGGCTGGCCGCTCTGAAGGTGCCGTTCGTCCTGGTGGACCCGGTCGGGAGCGTGGACGCCGGGGTGCCGACGATCGGCGCGACCAACTGGGCCGGGGCGATCTCCGCGGTGGAGCACCTGATCGGACTGGGACATCGCCGCATCGCCCATCTGGCGGGCCCGCGCCAGCTGTTGTGCAGTCGGGCGCGGGCGGACGGCTACCGCGCCGCCATGGAGCGTGCGGAACTCGCCGTCCCGGAGGGGTGGTTGCGCTTCGGCGAGTTCACCGACCGGTCGGGCCGCCAGGAGCTGGCGGCGCTGCTGGACGAGGCGGCGGCGCAGGGGCGCGAGGCCCCGACCGCGGTGTTCGCCGCGAGCGACCTGCAGGCCTTCGGCGCGTACACGGCCTTGCGCGAGCGGGGGTTGTGCATCCCGCAGGACGTCAGCATCGTGGGCTTCGACGACGTCCCGGTGACCCGGTGGAGCAATCCGACCCTCACCACCGTGCGGCAGCCGCTGCAGGACATGGCGGCGATGGCGGCGCGGACGCTGCTGCGACTGGTGGACGGTGAGCAGGTCGACCTGCCGCGCGTGGAGCTGGCCACCCGGCTGGTCGCCCGGGAGAGCACTGCCCCGCCGGCGGCCGGCTGAGGTCGGGCGATCCCGCCGCACCGGGTGCCACCGGCCGGGGCGGGGGCGGATGCCCCGGCCCCGACCGGCCGGTCAGCCGTAGGCGTTGAACTCCGCGATCGACCACCAGGAGGAGGCGCTTCCGGTCTGCACCACCCGGAGGTAGCGGGCAGTCTGCGCGGGGAAGCCGATCGTGACCAGCGGGGCCGTACCGCTGCCGGTGGCCACCGGCGAGCCCCAGGTCGTCCCGTCGGCGGACAGCAGCAGCTGGTAGCCGCGCGGGTAGTCGCCGGCGCTGCCGGCGGCGTCCAGGGTGACCTTGTCCACCCGGTGCGCGGCGCCCATGTCCACGGTGACGGTCTGGCCGGCCGCCATCGGTGTCCCGGTGCTCCAACGGGTGGTGGTCGCACCGTCCAGCATGTTCGCCGGGACGTCCGAGCCGCCGGTGGCGGAGGCGCTCGCCGTCCACCCGGTGCGGGGCAGCAGGGCGTCGCCGCCGGTGCCGCCGACGGTGGTCTGCCCGGTCAGCCGGATGTCCCGTGAGGAGGATCCGACGGACACGGTGGCGGTGCCGGGGGCGGTCGTCCAGCCGGTGCTCCAGTACTGGAAGCTGCGGGCGTCCAGCGTGACGCTCACGTGCCGGGTCTGCCCGGGGTCGAGGGCCACCCGCTGGAACCCGCGCAGGCTCTTCGGCGGTTCGCCGCTCGCCGCGGGCTGCCCGACGTAGACCTGGGCGACCTCGGCCCCGGCCCGGCTGCCGGTGTCGGTGACGTCGAAGCCGACCGCGACGTTGCCCGCCGCGTCGGGCGCCGACACCGTCAGGCCGCTGTAGGAGAAGGTGGTGTACGAGAGCCCGTGCCCGAACGGGAAGAGCGGGGCCTTGTTCTGCGCGTCGTACCAGCGGTAGCCGACCTGGACACCCTCTGAGTACTGGACGGAGCCGTTCTGGCCGGGCCACTGGGCGGCGCCGGCCGCCGGGACGTCGGCGAGCGAGCGGGGGAAGGTCACCGGCAGTTTGCCGGAGAAGTCGGTGTCACCGAAGAGCAGCGAGGCGATCGCCGTACCGTCCTCCTGCCCGGGGTACCAGTTCTCCACGATGCCCTGCACCGAGTCGGCCCACGGCATGGCCACCGCGGAGCCGCTGTTGACCACCACCACGGTGTGCGGGTTGACCGCGGCCACGTCCTGGACGAGCTGGTTCTGCTCCGTGGAGAGGTCGATGGTGCGCAGGTCGGAGCCCTCCGACTGGAAGTCGTCGACGAACACCAGGGCCAGGTCGGAGCCGCGGGCGGCCGCCACCGCCTGGTCGTGCGCGGACTGGCCGGGGATCTGCCAGCCGAGCGTCGCGTTGCTGCCACCGCCCGCCTGGTAGTAGTCCACTTCGATGGCGACCGGCTGCCCGGCCGTCAGGTTGATGCTGCCCGTCCGGGTGGTCGGCGCCTGGTTGTACCAGTTGTTGATCACCTGCTGGCCGTTGACGATCAGCCGGCTGCCGTCGTCGCTGTTCAGCGAGAACTGGTAGCTGCCGGTGGCGGGCGGGGTCAGGGTGCCCGTCCACTTCACCGACCAGTTGGTGGCGTTGACGCCGGCCGCCGGTGACCGGCCGCCCCACACCGCGTCGACCGCCGGATCCACCCGGCTCGCCACCACGGCCCCGGAGAGGTCGGTGCTGTTGTGGTACTGCCCGAACAGGCCCTGGCCGGAGCCCGAGGAGGGCGTGAGGTAGCTGCCCGGAACGGTCGGCAGCGATCCGTCCGCCGAGGGCACGCCCTGCGCGTAGGTGACGGTGGTGCCGTCGCCCGCACGGGACTTGATGCCCTGGTAGGGGGTGACGACATACGGGGCGTTGACCGTCGCGCTGCCGCCGCCCTGGGTCATCGCGCCGTTGCCCGCGTCGTCGCCCAGCACCGCGATCGAGTGCACCGAGGCGGCCACCGGCAGCACGCCGGAGCCGTTCTTCAGCAGGACGCTGCCCTCCTGCGCCACCTGCCGCGCGACGTCGGCGTGCGCCGCGGTGGTCACCTGGGCCCCGGTCGTCCCGGTCTGCGCGGTGTCGAACAGCCCGCGGCGGAACATCGACACCAGGATCCGGCGGACGTGGTCGTCGATCGTCGCCTGCGGCACCTGGCCGTTGGCCACGGCGTTCGTCAGCGCGGTGCCGTAGTAGTCGCTGCCGGGCATCTCCATGTCGAGGCCGTTGGTGGCCGAGGCCACCGTGGAGTGGGTCGCGCCCCAGTCGGAGGTGATGAAGCCGGTGAAGCCGAAGTCACCCTTCAGCGCACCGTTCTGCAGCGGGCCGTTCTCGCACGCGAACGGCCCGTTGACCGCCGAGTAGGAGCACATCACGGAGTCCGCGCCACCCTCCTTCACCGCGGCCTCGAAGGCGGGCAGGTAGATCTCCCGTTCGGCGCGGGTGGAGACCACCGCGTTGTCGGCGGTGGTGTTGCGGTTTGTCTCCTGGTTGTAGACGGCGAAGTGCTTGACCTGCGCCATCGGCCCCTGGCTCTGGATCCCGGCGATGTCCGCCGCGCCCATCTTGCCGGCCAGGTAAGGGTCTTCGCCGAGCGACTCGAAGGCCCGCCCCCAGCGCGGATCGCGCACGATGTTGATGGTCGGGGCCAGCACGACGTTGGTGCCCTTGCCCCACTGCTCGGAGCCCAGCACCTGCCCGTACCGGGTCATCAGCCCCAGGTCCCAGCTGGCCGCCCCGGCCACCGGGGCGGCCAGCTGAGTCACGCCGGTCATCCCGTCGCCGGCCCCGACCGGGCCGTCCTGGAGGTGCAGTGCCGGGATGCCGAGACGGGTGTTGGCCGGAACGCACCCCGCGTAGCCGCAGGACGGGCCGCCGTGCAGCATGGTCAGTTTCTCGGCCTGGGTCATCGCCGCCAGGAGTTCCCCGGCCCGCTGGTCGGGGGTCTGGCCGGCGTCCGTCCAGGGCTGGCCGGCCGCCTGGGCCTGGAAGCCGAACGTGGAGAGGGCGGCGGCCACCAGCAGGGTGGCCACACCTGCGGGGAGCACTCGGTTGCGGTACCAGCGGCGCACGGGGACTCCAGACGACGGACCGACACAGGGGTGGGGGTGTGTCCTGCGGGCGCAGCTCACCGACGTCGGAGAGAGCGCTCTCTCAGCACGATTCCGCCGACCGCGGTCAAAGTCAAGCGATCGGACCGACTGCGTGCACGTCAACTCCGGTGACCGATGCCGGGTTTGAGGGCAGGGCGGGTGGATCCGGGCCGCAGGGCCGGACTCCGACGGCGGCCGACGCACAACCGGCGGGCCGCCGCCGGGCGGCCGGCGGGGATCCGCCGCTGCCCGCCGACCGGGTGACCCCGGGGCGGCGCACCCCGCGCCCCGCCCTCGTCCGCTCGCATCCGGCGTACCGTCGACTGGCCGCCTCCGCCGGGGCGGGGAGCCCGACGACCCCGGGAGAGCCATGCCACCGCCCGACCGCTCCGGCGGTGCCACCGCGCGGCAGGTGCTGCGAAACCCGAAGATCTGGATCACCCCCACCGTCCTGGTCGGGGTGGTGTCGCTGCTGCTGTCGCTGCTCTACATGGGCGGCATCCTCAACCCCCGCACCGACCTGCACCGGCTGCCCGTCGGGCTGGTCAACGCCGACCGCGGAGGCGTGATCGGCGGCAAGCAGGAGAACCTCGGCGCCCGGATCACCGCCGGGATCGCGGCCGCCCCCGACCCCGGCGACCGGGTCGGCTGGCGGATCCTCTCCCCCGCCGCCGCCCGGGACGCACTCGCCTCGAACCAGATCTACGGCGCCCTGGAGATCCCGGCCGGGTTCACCGCCGCGATCGCCGCCCTCGGCACCCCCGCCGGCAGGTCACCGGACCGGCCGACCATGACCGTCCTCACCAACCCGGGATCGGGCAGCCTGGCCGCCTCGTTCGCCACCACCACCGCCCAACAGGCCGCCCGGCAGGCCTCGCTGGAGCTCGGCCGACAGCTGACCGCCGCCGTACCGCCCACCGCGGCACCGGTGAGCAGCGCCGCCGCACTGCTGCTCGCCGACCCGGCCACGGTCGTCACCGTGGTCGGCCATCCGATCGGCCCGCACAGCGGGCTGGGGCTCAGCGCGTTCTACTACACCCTGTTGCTCGTCCTCGCCGGCTTCCTCGGGGCCAACATCATCAACAACGGCGTGGACGTCGCCCTCGGCTACACCGACAACGAACTCGGCCCGTGGCACACCCGGCGGCAGACCGTCCCGATCAGCCGGCGGCGCACGCTGGTGGTGAAGTCGGTGATGAGCGTGGCCCTCGCGGTGCTCACCTCCGCCCTGATCATGGCCGCCACCGTGGGGCTGCTCGGCATGGACGCCTCGCACCTGCCACTGCTGTTCCTCTTCTCGTTCTGCGCCAGCGCCGCCGTCGGGCTGGGCGTGCAGGCGATCAACGCCACCTTCGGCGGGATCGGCCAGCTGGTGAGCATGTTCGTCTTCATCGTGCTGGCGCTGCCGTCCTCCGGGGCGACCATCCCCCTGCAGGCGCTGCCGACGTTCTACCGGTTCCTGGCCCACTTCGAGCCGATGCGGCAGCTCAGCGACGGCATCCGGGCCATCCTGTACTTCGACGCGCAGGCCGACGCGGGCCTCGGCCGGGCCTGGACGATGATCGCGGTGGGGACGGTGGCCGCCCTCGTGCTGGGCTTCTCGATGACGACCTACTACGACCGGAAGGGGCTGGGGCGGCTGCCCGGAAAGACCTGATCGTCCGTCACATTTCCTCCGAGGGAGGCTCGGTGGGGCCCGGCACGCACGTGCCTGACCCCACCGCCGCCGTGGCCCGGTCGGCTCAGTCCTCGACGGACATGTAGAGACGGGTGCCCCGGGGCCGGAAGCCGATCCGCTCGTACACCCGGCGGGAGCCCTCGCCCGAGTACTCCAGCCACACCGACTCCGCGCCCGCGGCGAACATCGCCCCGGTCAGGGACGCCGTGACCGCCCCCGCGATGCCGCGGCCGCGGAAGGCCGGCCGGGTGCCGACGCCCGCCAGCTCCGAGGTGCCGACGGCCGGCGCCGAGCAGGTCGCCCCACCGGCGCAGCCGCCGTCGGGCGCCCGGACGAAGCGCACACCGCCGCCGCTCTCCTGCGACCGCCGCAGCCGGGCCGCGCCCTCCGGCGAGGAGGCGAACTCGCCCGCGAAGGCCTCCGACAGGGCGGCGTCGATCGCGGCGTACTCCTCGTCGGTGGCCGGCGTCTCCACCACCGGTGCGCCGGCGGCGGACTCCGGCACCGCCAGGGTGGCCGGGGTGCAGACCAGGTACTCGTGCGCCTGCTCCAGGGTGAACCCGGCTGCCCGCAGCGCCGGTTCGACCGCGGGCGCGGCGTCGGGAGCGAACTCCAGCCGCGGCTTGAGCCCGCGCTCGCGGAAGGCGCGGATCAGCGCCTCGACGTCCCGGCAGGTCGGCTCGGCGCCGGGCAGCGGGGTCGCGTAGTTGATGTAGGGGCTGGTGGTGGCGGGGTCGAAACCCGCCGCGAAGCCGCCGGTCTCGACCACCAGGGGGCGGCGACGGAGGTTGGCGACGGCAAAGCTCTGGACATGGATGCCCACGATGATGATGACCTCACGTGAAAGACGGGGTGGAACGCGCTCCGCCGCCGACCGTCGGGGACGGTCGAACGAACCGCGCGTGCATGCCTGGTCCGGCCTGGAAGGCCGGTGCCGCTCCCGCGCAGGGCAGGAGGACGGCTGCGGTGCGTCAGGCACCGCCCGTGGGGCCGCCGTGAGGAGACGTGCGAGGTACCGGGAACCGATGCTCCACCGGAGCAGAACGGTCAGTACCGGCGGCGGCCGCTGAAGGACGCCGTGACCATGGACTTCGATCCTTTGTCGTGAAGTGTGTGCCGGAAGGCGCCGCCCACCATGCCATGAAGATCACGCCCGCGCAAGGGTCGCCGCACGGCGGGCCCCGGCAGTCGCGTGGGCGCCGCCGCGGGCGGGAGCCGAAGTGGACCGGCTGTCAGTGACCGGCGACCGGCGACCGCCCACCGCCGACGGGCGGGCGGCAGATGGCCTCGGCGAGCTCGGCGGGGTGGCCGAGCGCGCTGAGGTGCCCGCCGGTTGTCTCCTCCAGGGTGATGCCCAGCCGCTCCTGGACGATCCGGCGCTGGAACTCGACCGGGAAGAACCGGTCATCGCGGCCCTGCAGGAACCGGGTGGGGACGGCGGGCCACCCCCGCAGCGGCCACGGCTGGGCGAACAGCGTCGCCGAGGGGCTGCCGAGCTCCTGGGCGAGCGCCTGCTCGGTGACCTCGGGCGGGACGTCGTGGAAGAAGTCGACCCGCAGGTCGAACTCCGGGTCCGGCCCGCGGCCGTCGCGTACGGCCTTCGCCGAGCGCGCCGCGGCCTGGCCGGTGTTCGCCCACCACTGGCCGGCGCTCTCGCCGAAGACCGGGACCATGGCGTTGACCAGCACCAGTCCGTCCACCGTCAACCGCTCGCAGACCAGCGGCGCAGTGAACCCGGCGAGGGACTGCGCGACGAGCACCAGGCCGTCGCTCCGCCCGCCCACCGCCCGGACGACGGCGTCGGCGTACTCGGCGAGCCCCACGGAGTCGTCCTGCGGCAGGTCGACGGCCACCACCTGGTGTCCCCGCGCCTGCAGCTCGGGGACCACCCTGTGCCAGTACCAGGCCCGGCCGTCGGCGCCGGGAACGAGCACATAGGTTGCCACACGGACCTCCAGCGGCCTTCCGGCCCTCGCCCTTCCGCACTCCGCCGTCCGCACGACGGAATGCCGGCCTTCACGGCCTTCGGGCACCGTACGGCGGTACCGGTGTCCGGAGGGCCGCGGCGCGCCGACCCGGTGGACGCGCCGCGGCCCTCCCCTCCGCGACGGCGGACGGTCAACGATCAGCGGTCAGCGCAGTCGCCAGAGGTGGTCGGCGGTGCCGCTGTCCGCGAACTGCACCACCCGGGCCGAGTCCGCCGTCGACATGCCGTCCACGCCGAGCACCTTGCCGGAGTGGCCATTGCGGATCCGGAACCAGCCCGCACCGTCGTGGACGAGCGTCCAGAGGTGGTCGTCCGTCCCGTTGTCGGCGAACTGCACGACCCGGGCGGAGTCGGCGGTGGACATCTGATCCACCCCCAGCACCTTGCCCGAGTGGACGTTCCGGATCCGGAACCGGCCGTCGCCGTTGTCGACGAACGTCCAGAGGTGGTCGTCGGTGCCGCTGTCGGCGAACTGCACCACCTGCGCGGAATCGGCGGTGGACATCTGATCCACCCCCAGCACCTTGCCCGAGTTGCGGTTCTCGATCCGCAGCTGCCCGTCCGGCACGAGCAACCACAGGTGGTCGTCGGTGCCACTGTCGGCGAACTGCACCACCTGCGCGGAATCGGCGGTGGACATCTGATCCACCCCCAGCACCTTGCCGGAGTGCCGGTTGCGGATCCGGTACGAGCCGTCGCCGTTGTCCACCAGCGACCACAGGTGGTCGTCGGTGCCGTTGTCCGCGAACTGCACCACCCGGGCCGAGTCCGCGGTGGACATCTGGTCCACCCCCAGCACCTTGCCGGAGTGCCGGTTGCGGATCCGGTACGAGCCGTCGCCGTTGTCCACCAGCGACCACAGGTGGTCGTCCGTCCCGCTGTCCGCGAGCTGCACCACCCGGGCCGAGTCCGCGGTGGACATCTGGTCCACCCCCAGCACCTTGCCGGAGTGCCGGTTGCGGATCCGGAACGCGGCGCCGCCCACCGTCCAGGGGTGCCGTCCGGGGAGGCGGTCGGGAATGCGCTGATCCGCAGCCGGGCCGCGGCCATCGGGATCAGGGTGACCGTCTCGACGGCGGCGGCGCTGCGGGCCGGGCTGTCCTGGAGCGGGCTCACGACGTGCTGGCCGTCCACCTGCCACTCGGCGATCCGCCGGGCGGGGGCGGTGATCCGGAGCGGATTGCCGTCCTGGGTGAAGGGGTTGGCGGGCAGGGTGCCGCCGCGGGCGGAGAAGGCGAGGGCGGCGGTCGGTGCGGCCGGGTCGACGGCCAGGCCGTAGTTCCAGGGCGTGGTGGCGTGCACGTCGTACTCGGGGAAGACGTCGGTGCCGCCGGTGCGGACGTAGCTCTCGCCGATCTGCAGCGCGTAGTCCAGCGGGCCGCGCGAGACGCTGACCGCGCGGTGGTTCGCCGTCCAGGTGCGGACGGCGAGGCGCTGCGGCAGGCGCAGCACGACCCGGTCGCCGGCGTTCCAGGTGCGCCGGACGGTGGTGTACGCGGGACCCGCCGGGGCGGTCACCGCCTGTCCGTTGACCGTGAGTTGAGGGTCGGGGCACCAGCCGGGGATGCGCAGCACGAGCGGGAAGGCGACCGGGCGCGGCGTGGTCACGGTCAGGGTGACCGTGTCGCCGAACGGGTAGTCGGTCTCCTCCGTGACCGTGACGGTGGTGCCGTCGGCCACCTTGGCCGCGACCGTGCACGGCGCGTACATCGCGGCGCACAGGCCCGCGTCGGGCGTGGCCAGCCACAGCTCCTGGGTGAACCAGGGCCATCCCATGCCGTAGTTGTGCGGGCAGCAGCGGTACTGGTCGACGCCGGGGCGGTAGGACTGCATGGCGAAGCCGTTCTGGAACTGGCCCTGGCTCTTGGGCACGTTGTCCAGGTCGACGCTGTTCGGGCTGGTGATGTAGTGGACGGCCTTGCCCTGCGGGTCCAGCGCGGGCGGCAGCGCGTTGAACGCCAGTTCCTCGCAGCGGTCCGCCCACAGCGGGTCGCCGGTGAGCCGGTTGAGCAGTTCGTGGCTGGCCATGAACTCCACGACGCCGCAGGTCTCGAAGCCCTGCCGCGGATCGCCGAAACCGGGCCGGGCGCTCTCGTCCGCCGCGAATCCGCCGCCGGGGAACTGGCCGTACTGGCCGAGCACCGTGTCGTAGGTGCGGTAGGCGGCCGAGGTGTCGGAGGCGAGGCCGGAGCGCTGGGCGTACTGGGCGGGCTCGCGGAACCCCTGGGCGATGTTGACGTTGTGCCAGCTCGGTATCGAGCTCGTCCAGTTGGCGCCGTTGCGGTGGATGGTGTCCATCAGGTCGATCAGGAAGGCGTCCCGGGTGCGGTTGTAGAGCCAGACCACCGTGTCCAGGCCGTCGCCCCAACGGACCGACACCCAGCTCTGGTTGAAGGCACCGGGCCCCTGGGCGTTCATGAATCGCAGGAATGCGGTGAGGAACGGCAGGATCCGGCTGTCGGCGGTGTACTCGTACCACGAGCGGAGGGCCTGGAGCAGCGGCAGGAACGGCCAGAAGTCCGGGCCGCCGCCGAGCGAGGTGCGCAGGGCGCGCGGGCCGAACCAGCCGTCGGACTGCTGGGTGGCGAGGATCGCCTCGATCCAGCGGCGGGCGGTGGCGAGCGCGGTGGCGTCGCGGGTGACCACGGCGAGGTCGACGTACCCGCGCAGCCAGTAGGGCACCTCCTCCCAGCCGTCGCGCTCGGGGTGGGCCCATCCGGTGGTGGTGAGGTCGAGGAAGTGCGAGATCTCGGCGTAGCGTCCGCACAGCCCGGCGAGCTGGAGGGCGAGTTGGCCGGCCAGCCAGCCGGCGGGGCGGACCGCGTCCGGGGGCAGCCGAAGCAGCGCGGTGGGGTGCAGCGGAGCGGCGTTGGGGCTGTAGAGGCCGCCGGCCGCGGGGGCAGCCCGGCGGCGTAGGAGGGGCTGAGGCGCAGGCCGAGGGTGAGTGCGCCGAGGGTCGCTCCGGTCGCGGTGAGGAGTTGGCGTCGGGTCAGGGACATGGGGACTCCGGCGGGGTGGGCGCCGATCAGGGCGTCGGGCGGCGTCGTTCCGGACGGGGGTGCGCGGAACGGGGGTGCACGGAACAGGGGTGCGCGGAACGGGGACACGCGGGGCGGGCGTGCACGCAAGGGGCGGGGCCGGTGGGTCGGCGGGGCGAAGGCGAGCGGCGGGCCGACGATCTCTTCCAACGTTGGAAACCGGGCCGCAAGCGGAATGACAGCACGCCGTCGGACCGACTGTCCAGACCTCCCGCACCGATCCGACCGATCGGATCCGGCCATCCGGGAGCCCTCGTCCGAGCGGCGCCGACGGCCCGTCGATCACCACGTTTGGACCGGCGGAACGCGAACAGAAGGTGCTCTGTTCGTTTCTGTTCGATGATCGGCGCGGGTGTCCCCACGGGCCTGCGACGAAAGGGGTCACCTGGCATGACGACGCACCTCGCGGGCGCAATGCGCCTGGACGTCGACTGGCTCGACTACGCGATACTCGCCGTCTACTTCGTCGTCGTGCTGGGCATCGGGCTGGCCGCCCGGCGGTCCGTCCGCACCAGCCTCGACTTCTTCCTGTCCGGCCGCGCCCTGCCCGCCTGGGTCACCGGCCTCGCCTTCGTCGCGGCCAACCTCGGCGCCACGGAGATCCTCGGCATGGCCGCCAACGGCGCCCAGTACGGCCTGGCCACCGTGCACTGGTACTGGATCGGCGCCATCCCGGCCATGGTCTTCCTCGGCATCGTGATGATGCCCTTCTACTACGGCTCCAAGGTGCGCAGCGTCCCGGAGTTCCTGCTGCGCCGGTTCGGGCCGTCCTCGCACCTGCTCAGCTCCCTCATCTTCAGCGTCTCCTCCGTGCTGATCGCCGGCGTCAACCTGTACGCGCTGGCGATCGTGATGAAGGCGCTGCTCGGGTGGTCGCTGTGGCTGTCGATCGTGGTGGCGGCCGCGTTCGTGCTGGCGTACATCCTGCTGGGCGGCCTGTCCTCGGCGGTCTACAACGAGGTGCTGCAGTTCTTCGTGATCCTGGCCGCGCTGATCCCGCTCACCGTGGTGGGGCTGCGCCGGGTCGGTGGCTGGGACGGGCTGAGCGGCAGCCTGCAGAGCGCCCACGGCCACGACTTCACCACGGCCTGGGGCGGGACGGGCATCGGCAGCGCCAACCCGCTGGGCGCCAACTGGCTGACCATCGTGCTGGGCCTGGGCTTCGTGATGAGCTTCGGCTACTGGACGACCAACTTCGCCGAGGTGCAGCGGGCGCTGTCCGCCAAGGACCTGTCGGCGGCCCGCCGGACACCGCTGATCGCGGCCTTCCCGAAGATCCTGATCCCCGCCGTGGTGGTGATCCCCGGTCTGATCGCCGCGGTGGTGGAGCCGAAGCTCGGCACCGGCGACCTCCAGTACAACGACGCGATCCCGCTGCTGATGGGCGAGTTGCTGCCGAACGGCGTGCTGGGCATCGCGGTGACCGGCCTGCTGGCCGCCTTCATGGCCGGCATGGCGGCCAACATCTCCTCGTTCAACACCGTGTTCACCACGGACATCTGGCAGCCCTACATCAAGCCGCACATGCCCGACGCGCACTACCTGCGGGTGGGCCGGGCGGTGACGGTGGCGGGCGTCGCGGTGGGCATCGGGACGGCGTTCATCGCCTCGTCGTTCAGCAACATCATGGCGTACCTGCAGACGCTGTTCTCGTTCTTCAACGTGCCGCTCTTCGCGGTGTTCATCCTCGGCATGTTCTGGAAGCGGATGTCCCCGGCGGCGGGCTTCTGGGGGCTGCTCGCCGGCACGGCGGCAGCGATGCTCAACTACTTCTGGCTCTACAAGGGCGGGGTGGTCGCGATCCCGAGCGACCAGGGCGCCAACTTCGTCTCCTCCATCGTCGCCTTCGTCGCCGGTGTGGTGGTCAGTGTGGCGGTGACCCTGGTGACCCGGCCGAAGCCGGCCGCGGAGCTGCGGGGGCTGGTGCACGGCAGCACCGGAGACGGTCCGCAGCCCGCCCCGACGACGGACGAGCGCATCTGGTACCGCCGGCCGGCGGTGCTCGGCTGGACGGCCGTCCTGGCGGCGGCCGGCTGCTACCTGCCGTTCTGGGCCTGAGCCCGCGGCCGGTACGCCGACGGCCGACGCCTCGCCGACGTCACCGCGCGGCCACCACGGCCGCACCCACCACCGCAACGAGACGAGCGTGAAGGAGCCGTCCGATGACCGACCAGGTGCACGACCAGGAGTCCACCGCCGAACACGGCGCGGAGCGGCCGGAACCCGCGGGGGCGGGGGCGGAGCGTCCCTCGGCGACGGCGGCCCGGCTGTTCGACATCCGCCGGGTGATCGGGGGTCTGTTCGTCCTCTACGGCGCGGTCCTGACCGTGGTCGGGGCGTTCGACTCCCCCGCCGCAGTCGCCAAGGCCCAGGGGGTGCGGATCAACCTGTGGACAGGACTGGGGATGCTGGTGCTCGGCGCCGCCTTCCTGCTGTGGCTGCGGCTCAGCCCGTCGCCCGCCCCGGCGGCCGAGCCCGACGGGCCCGCAGCACCCGGCGAACCCGCCGTCACCGCTGCGGAAGGCGCTGAGAGCGCTCCGGCGGTGACGGACTGACCGACCGTCGACCTGTCCCGGTCGCTGCCCGCGCGGGCGGCGGCCGGGACTCCGTGCAGCCGGCGTCAGGCCCGGCCGGCCGTCGATTCCCGCACAACCAGCCGGTGCCCGGGCCGGGCCCGGCGCGGCTCGGTGGACGCGCCACCGGAGAGCCGCTCGACCAGGCAGTCGACGGCGAGCCGGGCGATGGCCTCCTTGTCCGGGGAGATGGTGGTCAGCGGGACTCCCGCGAACCGGCCCTCCTCGATGTCGTCGAAGCCGACCACGGCGATGTCCTCCGGGATCCGCAGCCCCCGGTCCGCGAGCGTGCGCATCGCACCGATCGCGACGGTGTCGTTGTAGGCGAACACCGCGTCCGGGCGGTCCGCGCCGTCCAGCAACGCCGCCATCGCACGGGCTCCGTCCTCCCGCCCGTAGCCGTCGGTGGCCACCACGAGGGCGTCGTCGGCGGGCAGCCCGGCCGCCGTGAGTTCCTCGCGCCAGCCACGCAGCCGCAGGTGGGCGGGCTCGCGCGCGCTCTCCCGCCGGGCGCCCAGGAAGGCGATCCGGCGGCGGCCCAGATCGATCAGGTGACGGACGGCCGACCGGGCCGCGGCGACGTTGTCGATGGCGATGTGGTCGAACGGGGCGTCGTACTCGCGTTCGCCGAGCAGGACGAGCGGGGAGCTCTCCGTCCGGGCGAGCAGATCCGCCGACTCCAGTTCGATCGGGCTGAGGATCAGGCCGTCCATGACGTGCGAACGGAAGCCCTGACAGACAAGCAGCTCCTTGTCGCGCCGGCCGCCGGTGTGGTCGAGCAGCACCGTGTAGTCGTGCTGGGCGGCGGCGTCGATCACCGCCCCGGCGAGCTCGGCGAAGTACGGGTTGCCCAGCTCCGGGACGGCGAGCGCGATGATGCCGGTGCGGCCCTTGCGCAGGTGGCGCGCAGTCAGGTTCGGGCGGTACCCGAGCTCGTCGATGGCCCGCTGGACGCGTTCGCGCATGGCCGGTGTGACGTGCTGGTAGCCGTTGACCACGTTGGAGACGGTCTTGATCGACACACCCGCGCGCTGGGCGACGTCCTTCAGGCTGACCACGGTGTTCCTCTCGGCGGGACGGATCGGCCGCGGGCGGTGGGTGGCCGCACGCGCCGCCGGGCAGCAGGGTACCGCCGATGGCCGCCAGGGCGGCCGCCTCCGCACCGTCCTCCGGTGCCGCCGGCCCGCTGGACTTCAGCGCCCGCCCGTGCTGTCATTCCCCGACCGGGGCGGAATCCCCCGGCCGCCTGCCGCGCCGCCACCCCATGAGGACGTCCGACCGTGAAAGCTGTGGTGGTGAGCACCTCTGCCGACGACGCCTCCCCGGAACGGACCGGCTACCGGCGGTCCGCGGGCTCGCCGCGCGGCGAGGCCAGGCGCCGGGACCTGCTCGAACGGGTCACCGACGACCTGGCTGCCAACGGCCTCGTGGACTTCTCGCTGCGCCGGGCGGCGCGGGCGGCCGGCACCACGCACAAGGTCCTGCTCTACCACTTCGACGGGGCCGACGACCTGCTCCGGCAGGCCGTCGTCCGGCTGCGCGAACGGCGGATCGGCCATGTGGAGGCCGCCGTCGCCGCACTGCCGGACGGCACGCTGGCTGCCAGGGTGCGGGCCGTCTGGCCCGTGCTGATGGACGCGGAGTCGGGTCTGCGCGTGCTCGACCAGGCGATCGGCCTGACCATGTACGACCCCGGCCGCTACGGCCCGCTGGGCCGGGACGCCTCCCAGCAGTACCGGCCGACCCTGCTCGCCCTCTGCCCGCCGGACTGGACCGACGAGCGCAAGGGCCAGGTCGCCGAGATGATCCTCGCCGTGCTCCGGGGCTTCCTGGTGGAGTGGCTCACCACCGGCGACACCTCGGGAGTCGACGCGGGCCTGGTCGCGCTGGTCCGCGCCCTGGAGCGCGAGGAGGCGGCGGGGGCGTAGTGGTTGCGCTCGTCGGTTCTTCGGCGCTCATGCGGCCCGGCCGAGTACGGCAGGCTGTTCTCACCCGTTCCCGATGATCAGGGACAGGCCCGCGTCGAAGACGTCGGTGGCGGTCAGCCCGACGCGGCGGCCCTCCTCCATGGTGCGGGCCACGGTCGGGTAGGCCAGCGCGAATTCCTCGGTGGGCTCGGCCTCGGCGGAGTCCTGCTCCTCGATGACGTGGCCGAAGGTGTAGTGGACGGCGGTGTAGACGACGGTGGCCGCCTGGGGCAGGGACAGCCCGCTGTCTTCCAGCGCGCGCAGCCCGTACTCGGGGATGCGGGCGAGCGTGGGTGTGTTCGGCAGTCGGGCGCCGGCCACGACCTACCTCGACGCCGGACTGGCCATGGACGTGGACGCGCTGGACCGGCTGTACGACCCCGAGTTCCAGAACGTACGGGTCGACCGGGCAGGGCAGACGATCACCCTGACCAAGGACAAGTTCATGGCCCGCTTCCGGGCGCTGCGCGGGCAGGGGCAGAGGGTGGGCGAGTCCGTCGACGATGTGACCTTCCCGACCACCACCGACCTCGGCGACCAGGCCGCGATCGTGATGCGGCGGGTCAAGGACGGCGAGCCGGTGCTCTACACCTTCATCTGGCGGATGGCGGACGGGCGGCCGACCACGATCCTGCGCGAGCTCACGTTCGACCGCGACATCAGCCACCTGCTGAGGCCGGCCGGCTGCCCGGCCCCATCGGAAACCCCTCGCGCTCTCGGCGGGATCCCCGTAGGAGGAGTCGGCGCAGAGCTCGTCGCGCCGGTCCCGCAGCCGGGCACGGTCGCGTCCGGCTCCGTGGACAGCCTGCGAACCGCGTGGTTCACTTTTGGGGAGGGACGATTTCCCCCGTGCCCCGCAGCGGCCGCACCCGCGGCTGCGCGGTCCACCGGGCAAGGGGGACGGACGGGCCGTCCGGCTCTCCGTCGTCCCCGCGCCGCAGGGAGGCTGACGACCGTGCCGCACATCGAGCTCTCCACCGGAACGATCGACTACGTGGACACCGGCGGCGACGGTCCGGTGATCGTCCTGCTGCACGGGCTGATGATGGACTCGTCGCTGTGGGACGGCCCGATCGCCCGGCTGTCGGACGGCCACCGCTGCGTGGCACCGACCCTGCCGCTGGGCGCGCACCGCCGGGCGATGCCCGCCGGCGCGGACCTCTCGCTGCCCGCGACGGCCCGCCTGGTCGCCGAGTTCCTCGACCGCCTCGACCTCCAGGACGTCACCCTGGTCGGCAACGACACCGGCGGCGCCCTCGTCCAGTTGCTGATGGCCGAGGGCGCGGCGCGGGTCGGGCGCGCCGTGCTGGTCTCGTGCGATGCCTTCGACAACTTCCCGCCCGGGCTGACCGGGAAGACGCTCGTTCTCGCCGGCCGACTGTCGCCGGCACTGTTCGGGCTGTTCATGCAGCAGATGCGGCTCCGGGCGCTGCGGCGGCTCCCGATCGCCTTCGGGTGGCTGACCAAGCGCGGCGACGCCGCCACCGCCCGCTGGCTCGCGCCGGTCCTCGAACGGCCGGAGATCCGCCGGGACACCGTCCGACTGCTGCGTGCCGCCGCGGCCGACCCGCGGTTCCTGATCGCCGCCGCCGAACGGCTGCCGCTGTTCGACCGGCCCGCCCTCGTGGTCTGGGCCGCGCAGGACCGGGTGATGCCGCCCGAGCACGGCCGCCGCCTGGCCGAGCTCCTCCCGCAGGGCCGACTGGTCGAGGTCGAGGACGGCTACACCCTGCTCCCCCTCGACCGACCGGACGAACTCGCCCGCATCATCGACGAGTTCGTCCCGGTCGAGGGCCTCCGGCAGGTCTGAGTCGTCAGGGCGCCGGGTTCACCGTCAGGAAATCCAACTCGGCATAGCCAGTGCCCTTCAGGAGCCGGACGCGGTTCAGGCCCTGGTGGAGGTGGAGGGTGACCTGGGCGAGGCGTTCCGGCCGATCCTGGTCCGGCGTGCCCAACCACGAGGCCGTCGGCGGGTAACTCACCTGCCCCTGGGCCACCGCGTCGACGGACACCTGGTGGGTCGCGGTGGCCCCGGTGCCGTTGGCGTAGCCGACGTCCAGCCGGTAGTCGCCGTCGGCCGGCGCATCGACGGCGAACTCCACCGCGCTGTCCGCCTTGTCGATCCCCCCGACGTACCCCGGGACGTAGTCGTAGGTGAAGACGCTGCGCCGGGCGTCGGTCACGAACGCCGACTCCGCCTCGTAGCGGTGGGTGTCCGGACGGACCTCGATGTCGTCGACCTCCGCATAGCCCGTGCCGTGCCCGAGGGTGACGGTGTTGTGCCCGGCGTTCAGCAGCACCTTCGCGGACGCGGTCCGCAACTCGGTCGGCGACCAGCCGGTGGTGGCCGGGTACGAGACCGGCTCCTGGGCGCGGCCGTTGACGGTCACGGTGTGGGTGGCCGCGCCCAGGGCCGCTGCGTAGTGCACGGCCATGGCGTAGATGCCGGCCTGCGGCACGTCCACCCCGAACGCCAGCGCGCTGTCCGGGTGGTCGATCCCGCCGACGTACGCACCGCCCGAGGCGAGCACGCCGTCGGCGCCGGTGTGCAGCACGGCGTCGGTGCGCTGGGCCGCCTCGGCCTCATGCACGGTCGGGTCGGGCACGGCCGGCGCCTGCGGCGAGACGGTGATCCGGTAGCCGTCGTAGCGGTCCATCCGGTGGATCGGGACGGTGAGCCCGCCGTCCGCGTCGAGGGTCGCCGTCCGGTCGACCAGCAGGTGCGGCCCGCTCTCCGGATCACCGCCGCTCTCCACGGTGGTGTCTGCCTCGGCGGGGTCCTTGGACCAGTGCGCGTACTCGACCCGGACCCGGACGGCGGGGCCGAGCCCGCGGGCGGCCAGGCCCTGGAGCTTCACGTCGACGTCGGCGTCCTCGCCCCCGGCCAGCACGGTGACCGAGCGGTCCGCCTGGTTCCAGGTCGCCACCGCGTCGGCGGCCTGGTAGTGCCGGGTGTCCCAGCGGCTGACGGCCAGCCCGTTGCCCTGCATCGCCTTGAACCAGCTCATGAACCAGAAGCCGCCGTCGGGCTTCGGCGGCGCACCGTAGCTGCGGCGCAGCGTGTTCCCGAGCAGGCCGGGGTTGGTGTAGACGCCCATGGTCGCGCAGTCGATCCCGTACCGGGCGAACTCCGCCCAGTGCTTGACCATGGTGCCGGGCACGCCCTCGAAGTCCCCGCTGCCCGGGCCGTACTCCTCGATCGCGATCGGCTTGGGCGCCCCGGGCAGGTGCAACTCCTGCTCCAGCGGCCGGTAGTACGAGGTGAGCGAGGCCGGCACGTCGCCCGGGCTGGGGCCGAGGCTGTGCCAGCCGATGACGTCGGGCACCGTCCCGGTGTTGATCGCGTTCACCAGGAAGGCCCGCATCCGGGGCTGCCGGTCGGCGGACTCCCAGGGGTTGTAGTGCTCGTAGTCGGGCCCCATCACGGGGACGCCCGGGTCGATCGAGCGGATCGTCCGGACGGTCTGCGTCCAGAGGTAGTTGACCTTGTCGTCGTAACTCCCGGCGGGCAGACCGGGATCGGTCATGAAGGCACCCTGCAGCTTGTTGTCCGGTTCGTTGAGCGGCGCGACCGCGTAGATCTGGCTCCGGTAGGCGGCCAGCGACCGCATGCCGCTTCGCACCTGGTCGAGCCACTGGTCCATGGACGTCCACTGATAGGGCCAGCCGCCCATCATGTCGTTGAACCGGGCGATCATCCGCACGCCGGTGCCCTGGAGCGTGCCGGTGACCGCCTCGGTGGAGGTCGGGTAGTGGGCGTCGCCGGCGAGGCTCTGGTGCTGGCTGAGGAAGACCTGGGACTGCGCGACCAGGTCGCGCGGGGTGGCCGGCGTCGCGGCCACCCCGAACAGCGTGCCCAGGCCCGCCTTTGTCAGCGGCCCGGACTGGCGGCCGGTGTCGACGGTGATGACCTCGGGGGCGGGCGCCGCGTCCGCGGCCGCCGCGCGGTGCGGGGCGAGCCCGGGTGCCGGGGCGACGACCGCGGCCGTCAGGGCCGTCAGGGTCACGGCGGTGTGGGTCAGTCGGGCCGTTCGGGTGTTCACAGGCCTCACCTCGGGCGTCGCGTGGGGGCGGAAGCGTGGGGGCGGGAAGAGGGCAGGCCGGTGGGGAGCGCGGACGGGTCGCGGTGCACCGACGCCACCCCGGAGCGTGCAGGCCCGACATGGCACTGTCAACGGCTTTGACGGCATTTTGGGAGCGCTCCCATAAGTTTCGAACGAACGGGGCACTTCACCTCGATAAATGGGAGCGCTCCCGAATCTTCGGTCGAACGTCTTCCCCATCCGCGATGGACCCTCCTACCGTTTCGGAGCACGGACGGGTCGCCTGCAGCCCGCAGCCGGTGCTGCCCCACGACCGTTCGCGCCCACTCGCACACCTCGACGGAGGACCCTGATGAAGTCGTTACCGATGCGCCTGCGCTCGGCCGTCACCGCCCTCGCCCTGCTGGTCGCGGCGGTCGCCCTCCCGGCCGTCATGGCCGCCCCCGCCGGGGCCGCCACCCAGCTCTGCGACACCTTCGGTTCCGTCCCGATCGCCGGCGGCCACTACATCGTGCAGAACAACAACTGGGGCGACAGCACCCAGCAGTGCCTGTCCGTCACCGACAGCGGCTTCACCATCTCCTCGGAGAGCCACAACAAGCCGACCAACGGCGCGCCGGCCTCCTACCCGTCGGTGTACGCCGGCTGTCACTACACCAACTGCAGCTCGGGCAGCGGCCTCCCGCTCCAGGTCAGCGCCTTCGCCAACCCGCAGACCAGCGTCGCCTACCGGACGGTCGGCACCGGCGCCTACGACGCCGCCTACGACATCTGGTTCGACTCCTCGCCGAACCCGTCGGGCCAGAACAACGGCGCCGAGCTGATGATCTGGGGCAGCCACCTCGGCGCCCCGCAGCCGGCCGGGCAGAAGATCGGCACCGCGAACCTGGCCGGCGCGGGCTGGGACGTGTGGGAGGGCCGGCTGTCCAACGGCGGCATCTCGTGGAACGTCGTCTCCTATGTCCGCCAGCAGACCACCACCTCGCTCCAGGTGAACATCAAGGACTTCACCGAGGACTCCGCAAACCGCGGCTACCTCGACCGGGCCTGGTACATGACGAGCGTGCAGTTCGGCTTCGAGCCGTGGGTGGGCGGCACCGGCCTCGGCGTCGACTCCTTCAACTTCACCGCCAACGGCACCGGCGGCGGGGGCGGGGGCGGCGGTACCGGCGGCAGCACGATCGTCGGGCAGGGCAGCGGCCGCTGCCTGGACGTCCAGGCGGCCGGCACCGCCGACGGCACGCCCGTCCAGCTCTACGACTGCAACGGCACCGTCGCGCAGAAGTGGCAGCGCACCGGCAACACCTTCGTGAACCCGAACTCCGGCAAGTGCCTCGACGTCGCAGGACAGGGCACCGCCAACGGCACCCAGGTCAGGCTCTGGACGTGCCTCAACAACGGTGCCCAGCAGTGGCAGGTCAACGGGAACGGCACCTTCGTGAACCCGAACTCGGGCAAGTGCCTGGACGCGGCCGGCCAGGGCACCGCCAACGGCACCCGGGTCCAGATCTGGGACTGCTACGGCAGCGGCACCCAGCCCAACCAGGTGTGGGCGCTGCGCTGAGCGGGCGCCCGGCACCGTCCCGTACACCGGCCGACCGGCCATGCGTACGGGACGGTGCCGGGGCAGCCGCAAGGGCGACTGTCCCCGAAGCAGAGAGAGGAGCCCCGACGTGCACGACAGGGAAGCCTCGATACGCGCCCTCGGCTGGGCCCGGACGCTGCCGCTGCCCAGCACCGTCTCGGCAGGCCGCGCCTGGGCCCGCCGGCACCTCGACGACCTCGGCTGGACGACCGGTGCGCCGGGCACGGCCGACGCGGTCGTCCTCACCGTCTCCGAGCTCGTCACCAACGCCCACGTCCACGCGCGCAGCGCCGCCCACCTCGTGATGACCTGGGACGGCAGCTGCCTGTACGTCAGCGTGGGCGACACCTCCCCGAGGCGCCGCTGGCGCGTCCGGAGAGCGCCACCGCGACCTCCGGGCGCGGCATGGCGATCGTGGACGCGCTGGCCGACACCTGGACCGCCCGGGTCGGGCCGGAGGGCAAGACCGTCACCGCGTGCTTCCACCCGCCGGGCCGCACCGCCTGCGCGGCGGCCGGCCCCGCGGAGGAGAAGGCTGCCGGAGAGCGGACCGATGACGGCCCGTCGGGTTTGCGCGGGCCGGAACGTGCAACACGCACGCCATGAGAGGTCTCGTCCAACTGCTGCGGACGGCCGCCGGTGCCGCCGTCCTCGTCCTGCTCCTCTGGATCGTGCTCGACCTGGCGGGTGCCGATTCGGGCAACCCGGTCGCGCACTGGTTCCACCAGGCCGCCGACTGGCTCTCCGGCTGGTCGCGCGGGCTCTTCAGCCCGTCCACCCAGGCGGCCCGCACACTGGTCGACTACGGTCTGCCAGCCGTCGTCTACGCGGCCATCGGGGTCGCCCTGGGCCGCCGCCAGTGGGAGTAGCGGCCGCCCCGCTCCCCGCCCGGGCCCTCGGTGGAGCTGCCGGTGCCCGGCCCCGGGCGCAGAATCCCCGGCCCGGTTCGTTGGACCGTCCGATGAACATCTCACAGCCGACGGCCGGTCAGGTCTACGAGTCCTGCCACCCGCGCGACGCCGGCCTGCGCATCCAGGTCCTGAGCACGGGCGGCGGGCGCGCCCGCGTCCAGGTCGTCGGCGGCTCTCCGCTGGTCCGCGCGATCCCCATCGGCTCGCTGCACCCCTCCGGCACCACCGGGTCCGGCGCGCCGCGCCGCACGGGGTACCGGTTGCTCGCGCCGCCTGCCGGGCCGCACGACGTGCGCTGACCGCGGCCCGTACGACGGGCGCCGGCCGCGGGGCCGTGCGACGTCAGCCGACCACCCCGTGGGGCCGGCGCGTCCGGACACCGGGCGGTCCGTGCTCGAACACCGGCCGGTCGCGGCTCGGCCACCGGCGGTCGCGATCGGTCCGAACCGGGCGCCGAACGGCACCGCCCGGCGCGCCGACCTGCGGCGGAATCGCTCCTGCTACGTTTTGCCGGTTGCCGGACGTGCCCGGCAACCGGCACCGCGAGTACGGAGAGACATGGCGCAGCGGCAGGCTCAGGAGCCGTCCGAGGCGGTCGACGACGAGACCCTGGTCCGCCCGTTCGTCCGCGATCTCGGCGCCTCCGCGGTGACCGCACCGGCCTACGCCCCGGCCCCGCCGCCGGACTCGGTGCGGCCCGCCCAGCAGGCCGTGCCGCCGGTCCCGGCCGTCGACGGGCGTCGCGCGGGCCTCCATCGGCGCGGCCCCGCGGTGGCGGCCGCGATGCTCGCGACGGTACTGCTGGGCGCCGTGGCGTTCCACCTGGCCGACGGGGCCGGCTCCGGGGCGGCGCCCGGGCCAGCCCGCCCGTCCGGCGTCCGGGCCGCGGACGCGCCGGTGGGCCTGCCCGCGAGTGGCCCGGTGTCCGTCCCGGCCACGACGACCGCCTCCCCGGCCGGCGCGAGTGCCGCGCCCGTCGCCGGGCATCAGGCATCGGGCATCGCCGCGCCGTCGGGCAGCCCGTCGAACCGTCCGACCGGTGCGGCGACGGTCGCGTCGGGGTGCTCCGCGCCGGGGACTCCGGGCCGGCGGTCGTCCGGCTCCAGCAGCTGCTGTTCGCACAGGGCAAGACGTACGTGGCCGCGGACGGCCGCTACGACGCGGCGACCGAGCGCGCGGTGCGCGAGGTCCAGCAGGAGCGCTCGATCACGGCGGATCCGCCGGGGGTGTACGGCGCGGCCACCCGGGCCGCGCTGGCGGGCTCCTGACCGGCGGACGACCGGCCCACCGGACGGGCTCACCACCGGGCAGGCTCACCACCGGACGGGCCCCGGCGACCTGACGGGCCTCGCGCCGACCGGGTGGACGGGTCAGTCCAGGAGCGCCGCGAGGGCGGTCCGCAGGTCGTCGGCCGTGCGGTAGTGCAGGCCGGTCATCCCGGCCTGGCGGGCGGCGGCGACGTGCCCGGCGGTGTCGTCGACGAACAGGCAGCGGTGCGGCTGCGCGGCGACCCGGCGGGCGGCGATCGCGTAGACCTGCGGGTCGGGCTTGGCGACGCCGATCCGGGCGGTGTTGACGACGGTGTCGGCGAGGTCGGCCAGGCCGTGCCGGTCGAGGTCCTGTTCCAACCGGGTGGTCGCGTTGGAGACCAAGGCCACCGGGACGACGGCACGGACCCGGGTGAGCAGCGCGACGACCTGCTCGTCCACCGGCGGGACGACCGCCGACCAGGCGGCGACCGCGGCCCCGGCGCGCCGGGCCGAGCCGCAGGTACCGGCGAGGTCGGCGGTCACGGCCGCCCGCCACTGCTCGTCGGTGACCTCTCCGGTGACCGCGGGGTGCAGCCGGTGCGGAGCGAACGCCGCCGCCGCGAGCGAGCCCGGTGGCAGCCCGTGCGCGCGGTCCAGGTCGTCCATCGGGGGCCAGTGCCGGAGTACGCCGTCGATGTCGCAGAGGACGGCGTCGTAGGGCCGGCCGGTGGCTGGTGCCGCGCCGCTCATACCCCGAGACCTCCGGCAACCGACTCCGGGCGGCGCAGACGGCCGGCCGCGCCGGGCCCGCCGAGCCTGTCGAGCCCGTACGGCGGCAGGGCGACCACCTCGTCGCGGCGGCGCGGCGTGACCCGCACGGATCCGATACGGCTGTGGTGCACGTGTTCTCCCGGTGTGCGCGGCGGGCGGGGTGTCGATGGCGGTCCGTGCTGTGCCGACGGCCCGTCACCTGCGACCCTATGCGCCGCCGACACCCGGGGGAAGGCACGGGTTCGAGGACGCGTCCGCGGTCACCAGCTGTCGCCCTCGCGCCAGTCGCAGGTCAGCTCGCCGGCGAAGTCCAGCGGCACCTCGGCGTCGGTGTGCAGCGGCAGGACGAAGATCCAGCCGTCCTCGTCGGGCGTGCGGACGGTGCCGTGCGGGGTGAGCTCCGAGGTCGGGCCGAGCCAGCTGCGCCAGCCGCGCGCGGTGTAGAACGGGACGGCCTCCTCGGTGCTGCCGAGGGCGGCGAGATCATAGGCGCGGCGGGCCACCCGTTCGAGTTCGGCCATCATCGCGGCGCCGTAGCCGCGGCCGCGTGAGCCGGCGCGGACGGCGACGCCCTCCACGTAGCCCGTCCGCAGCGCCCGGCCGGCGTGGACGAGCCGGCGCTGCACGAGGGCCGCGTGTCCGACGAGCACGGTGCCCTCCCACACCAGCGCGTGGACGCCGCCGAGGCAGTGCTCCCAGTCCTCGTCCGTCATCTCGGGCGCGAAGACCTCGTCGAGCAGGGCTCGGGCCACGGCCCGCGTCGCGTCGTCGAGGTCGGCGGTGTGCAGAACAGCGGTGCGTACCAGGGACACCCGGGTCATGCGCGTCATCCTCGCACCGCGGCGGGCGACCGGCGAGCCGTTTTCCGGGCGGGGCGGGGCGGTGCGAGGCGGGCACGGGGCAGGGCAGTGTCAGCCGGTCTGCGGGGGTCGCAGGGCGAGGACGGAGGGGACGGCCTCGGGCGAGGCCAGTCGCAGCAGGCCGTGGCCGATGCCGGCCACACCGACCATCAGCGACGGGCTCCGGACGCCGTGCGGGAGGCCGCACGCCCAGCCGTCCCGGTCGAGGGTGTCCAGCGCGGCGGCGGCCGCCCCGACATACGGCGCGCCGGAAAGCCGGAGCACGTCGATGTTGCCGAGGTCGCCGTGGCAGAGCGAGGAGTTGAGACCGAATCCGGACTGCGCGACAGTGGTCAGCGCGGCGGCCCGCTCGGCGCGCAGCTCGGGGTCGTCGAGCAGGTCGGCGGTCTCGGCCCGGGCCAGGGCGGCACCCGCCGCGCCGTGGCACCAGAGCACCGGGTGTTCGCGGACGGCCGGGTCCTCACGGACGTCCCGCCAGTTCCCGGCGGCCGGGTCGTAGAGCGTGCGCTCGTGGGCGAAGGCGGCGCGGGCCAGGTCGGGCAGGCGGTCGTCGCCGAGCAGCCGGGCGGCCGTGACGAGCGCCCAGGCGATGCCGGAGCAGCCGTGCGCGAAGCCCGCGAGCGGGCGGTCGACGGTGGCGGCGAGCGGTTGCGGCAGCCAGCCGACGCCGCCCTCCGGGTGCGGCCGTGCCCGGTCGGCCAGGTGCCGGGCGCAGCGGGCGAGCGCGTCGGTGACGGCGGCGCCGGGACGGACGGCGGCCCAGGCGGCGAGTCCGCCGATGGTGCCGGCACTGCCGGCGATGACGTCGTACCAGGTGTCGTCGGCCGCGGTCGCAGCGGCGCGGGCGACCAGCGCCTCGGCGAGGGTGTCGAGTTCGGGGTCGGGGCGGTCCGCGGTGAGCTGGGCGAGGGTGTAGAGCAGCCCGCCGGTGCCGGTGATGCCGCCGCCGAGCCGGTCGGTGCGGCGGCGGATCTGACGGCGCAGCGTGGCGGTGGCCGCGTCGGCGGACCTGCGGTGGCCGGTGTCGCCGGTGACGCGGGCGAGCCGGTCGAGGAAGAGGACGATGCCCGCCGTGCCGCTGTACAGGTCGGGGCCGAGTTCGGCGGGCGCCCAGCGGCCGGGCGGGGCCCAGTTGGGGCCCGTCCAGGCGAGGTCGTCGGGCCCGCGGTAGGCCTCGCGCAGGAGGTCGTCGGCGGCCTCGGCCGCCTTGGCGAGGGCGCGGGAGCGCAGGGCGGAGCCGTCGGGGTCGCGGGGCGGGCCCGGGTCCGGGACGGGTGTGGCGCGGGGTTCGGCGGTGGCCGGCGTGCGGGGTTCGGCGGTGGTGGGGGTACGGCGGGGTTCCGCGGCGCCGTCGGCGGTGGTGAGGGAGAGCCGCAGCAGCCGGCGCTGGCGGGCGAGGTCGTCCTCGCCGAAGGCGGCGAGCTTCTCCCGGGCGACGTCCAGGGCGGGCCGGTCGGTGACGTCCGGGATGACGGCCCCGGTGCTGGAGCGGGCGTGCACCCCGTCGGGACGGATGGTGAACACCGGGACGTCGTTGTTCCACAGGTCGGCGTGCTCGTGGGCGACGAAGCCGCCGACGCTGTCCTCCCAGGCGGCGAGCGCCCAGAGGCGGTCGAGGTGCCGGTCCTGGTCGAGGGCGTCGCGCAGCAGGTCGGGGTGGCAGGCGGTGGCGAGCAGGCTGCGGTACTCCAGGGTGTCGCGGCGCAGCAGCCTGGTCTCGTCGCGGGCGAACGCGGTGAGCAGGAGGTCGACCTGCTCCCGGTCGGCGGCGAGCAGCCGGTAGGCCTCGGTGAAGCCGGCGTCGACGGCGTCCGCGTGGTCGGCGAGGCACAACGGCCGGTCGGGCGGCAGGGGGCGGTTGCCGGGAGCTTCGACGGGGGCCGGGCGGTACTCGATGCGGATCTCGTCGGTGCCGAGCCCGACGACCTCGGGGGCGGGCCGGGGCGGCAGCCGGGACGGGTCCCAGCCGAGTGCGGAGAGGTCGGTGCCGCCATTGCCGTCCTCGTCCCACATCCGCTGCGGGAGCAGGCCGGAGCGCAGCACGGAGTGGGCGGCGTCGTGGCGGGCGAGGCGCTCGGCGTGGGAGAGGTCCTTGGCGGGTTCGTGCAGGTCGGGGTGGAGCAGCGCCTCCAGGTCGACCAGGACGGGCTGGTCGCCGACGGCGAGCAGGTTCTGGGCGTGGCAGTCGACGGCGTCGGTGAGGTGGAGCAGGGCGGCGAGGGTGCCGGCGCGGTGGTAGAAGGCGTGCAGTTCGGTGGCGTCGCGGCAGGGCCGGGCGGTGACGTGGGCCATCCAGCCGTAGCCGTCGCGGGCCAGCAGGGGGACGTCGAGCAGGGGCAGCCGCAACTGTGGGTTGAGCCGGCGCACGAGGGCCTGGAAGTGCACGTCGACGTCGAGCGGGCGGGGTTTGTAGACGATGCGGGTGCCGTCGGCGAAGGTGAGGCCGGCGACGGTGGCGCCGCCGCGGTGGGCGTCGCCGAGGCCGGTGCGGATCGCGGTCAGCGGCCCGGGGTCGGCGCCTGCGGCGAACGTCCGGGCCACGGCGGGCAGGTCGGCGGCGAGGCGGTGCAGCAGGGTGCGGCCGGTGTCGGCCCACTGGTCGGCGGCGGTGGTCAGCCGGCGTGCCAGGACGGGGTGTTCGGCGAGGATGCGGATCGCCTCGGCGGGCTCGGCGAGGAGCCGCAGGAAGTCGCGGTAGCGGTCCTCGGGGGTGGCGCCGGTGAGGCGGCCGGTGAGGCGGGCGACGTGGAGTTCGACGATCAGGGTGCGGACGGCCATCGCATGGGCGGTGCCGGTGAGCGCGGGCAGCAGCATCGCGGTGAGGTCGGCGGGGCTGCCCAGCGGGGTGGGGCCGAGGGCGGTGAGCGCGGTGGTGAGCCGGTCGCGGGCGGCGGCGATCAGCGGGGCGGCGAGGACGGCGAAGGGGTGCTCGTCGCCGTCCGGGGTGCGGCGGCCGGGGCGGGTGCGCGGTCGAAGGCGTCGGCGAGCCGGTCGGCCCAGCCCTGCGGGCCGAGGCGGGCGGCCAGGGCGGTGGGCGACTCGCCGAGCAGCAGCGCGAGTTCGGCGGGGTCGAGCCCGTCGGCGGCGAGCCGCCGGTCGAACCAGCCCGGTGCGTCGAACGGCCGCTGGGCCTGCCAGCGGGCGGCCCGGCGCCGGGCGCGGTCGTCGGCCTCCGGGTCGGGGGCCTGCGGTGCGGCGGCCCGGCCGCGGTGGGCGAGCGGGACGGCCCTGGCCGCCGACCGCCGCAGCTCTGAGGTGTCCGGCACGTCGGCCGCCCTTCCTGCCCGGTACGGGTGTCCGGCGGCGCGGCACGGTGGCGCCGCGCCGCCGGACAGCTGGTCAGAAGCTGCAGACCCGCGCGCAACTGGCGACGGACTGACAGGTGTTGGAGAGCAGCGCGGCCGAGGTGTAGACCTCGTCCGCCGGGTTGCCGGCCGGGTGGAGCTCGTACCCCTGGCCCAGGCCCAGGCGGAAGTCCTCGTCCTTGAGCGCGCGGATCTGCTCGGCGGTGGTCAGCATGATGACTCCTTCGGTGTCGATCGGTTCGAACTCCGTACGGACTTTCTGACCCCGCATCATGACAGGGCCACCTCAGCCACACCAGCCCCGGGCGTACGATTCCGGCCGCCGCGAATCACGACACCGCCCGGGCCTCTACCTATGACGTGCACAGAACAGGGGTTGGCGGCGCATCAGGCCGGGAAGCACCTCTGCGCCACCGCTCCCCCACCCTCGTCCCCGGGCAGGCCTCGATGACAACGACCAGGCACCGGTCACCCGTCGCACCGCTGCTCGCCCTCCTGGCCACGCTGGCGCTCCTCGCGGGCGCACCGGGCACCGCGCCCGCGGCGGCCGCCGCCGCGCCCACCGCCACGGCGGTGTCGGCGGACTGGACGGCCCCGCTCTCCACCCGGGGCCGCTGGATCGTGGACGCGAACGGCAACCGGTTCCGGCTTGAGGCCGGCAACTGGGACGGCGCGCAGGGCTCCTGGACGGGCTCGGGGGACATCGCCGACCCCGCGAACCACCACGCCGGGCAGGACTCCCACGGCATTCCGCTCGGCCTCGACCGGGCGGGCCTGCCGGCCCTGCTGGACGACTTCCACCGGCTCGGCTTCAACAGCATCCGGCTGCCGTTCTCCAACCAGATGATCCACGAGACCGCGCCCGTCCCCGACGCGGCCGTCGCGGCCAACCCCCAGCTGCGCGGGCTCACCCCGCTCCAGGTGTACGACGCGGTGATCGCGGCACTGACCGGCTCCGGGTTCGCGGTGATCCTCAACAACCACACGGGCACAACCCGTTGGTGCTGCGGCGTCGACGGCAACGAACGCTGGAACAGCTCGCGCTCCACCCGCCAGTGGGAGGACGACTGGGTGTTCATGGCCCGCCGCTACCGCGAGAACAAGCGGGTGGTGGGCGCCGACCTCTACAACGAGGTCCGGCGCGACGTCCTCGACGACCCCAACTGGGGCCTGGGCGACGCGCACGACTGGGAGGCCGCCGCGCAGGAGGCGGGCGACCGCATCCTCACCGAGGGCTCGCCGGACTTGCTGATCGTCGTCGAGGGCATCAACTGGACGGGCATCCCCGCCGACGGACTACCGCACGGCCGCCCGACGCTGACCCCCGTCCGCTCCCTCTCGCACACCCTGGTCACCTCCGGCAAGCTCGTCTACTCGGCGCACTTCTACGGCTACACCGGGCCGAACCACAGCGGCGCCACCGGTCTCGGCGAGACCCACGATCCGCGCTACCAGGACCTCACGGCCGACCAGTTGCGCGACGCGCTGTACCAGGAGGCGCTGTACGTCGCCGCCGAGGGCGGGCAGCACTTCACCGCGCCGGTCTGGGTCAGCGAGTTCGGCATCGGCGCCGACGAGACCGGCGCCGCCCCGCGCGCCTGGTTCGCGCACTTCGCCGACGACCTGGCCGCCGCCGACGCCGACGTCGCCTACTGGCCGCTGGTCGGCTGGCGCGGCGACGGCGGCCAGGGCGACAGCTGGGCGCTGCTGCGCTACGACGCGGCCGGCCACCGCTCCGGCATCCTGGACGGCCCGGACTGGCGGGCCGACGCCTTCGACCGGCTGCTGACCGCGCCCGGCCGCACCGGCCGGGTACCCGCCACTGCGGCGTGGCACATGCTCGACACCGATCACAGCGACGCCGTGCAGTCGCTGCGGGTCCGCGCCCAGGGCGACTGGGATGCGGGTGCCCGCAAGGCGGTCTGCCCGGACGGCGAACGGCTGGCCGGCCTCGCGCACTCCGGTGGCCGGGGCCTGTGCACCGACAGCGGCGCCCTCGGGGTCTGCGGGCGCCGAGCGGCGACGCGGAGGTGGTCCGCGACGAGCGGAACGTCCCCGCCGGCGGCGACTGGGCACCGGGCTGGACGAAGCTCCAGTGCGCCGCCGGCCGGTACCTGATCGGCTACAGCCTGCGCGGCGCCCGGACGTCGGCCGTGCTGTGCGCAGCGGCCCGCGACCCGCTCGGAACGGCCGGCCGCACGGTCTGGTTCGACCACGGCGACGCCCGGCCGGCCGGCGGCCCGGGCGGGGAGTTCGCGTACGGCGCCTACAAGGGCCAGTGCGCGGCGGACGAGTACGCGGCCGGGGTGGCGTTCACCACCCGGGTCGGCTCCTCCGGCACCCCGGACGCCCTGCTCTGCCGGCCGCTCTCCTGACCGGGTCCCGCCGGCCCCGGCCGGGGCCGGCGGGACTCACTGCTCGCGCTGGCCCCAGGGCGAGCCGTAGGCGGTGAGCAGCTCCAGGAACGGGCGGGCCGGGAAGGCCTCGGGGCCGAGCACGCCCGAGCCGGCCCAGGTGCCGGCGGCGACGAGTTCCAGGGCGACCACCGGGTTGATCGCCGTCTGCCACACCACGGCCTGCGAGCCGTACTCGCGCATCGACCACTGGTTGTCGACCACGTGGTAGAGGTAGACCTCGCGCGGCGCGCCGTCCTTGGTGCCCTTGACCCAGGTGCCCGCGCAGGTCTTGCCGTGCATCCGGTCGCCGAGCGTCGCCGGGTCGGGCAGGACGGCGGCGACGACGTCCCGCGGCGAGATCCGGGCCGGCCCGAGGTCGCTGGCCACGGTCACCGGCGCGGTGCTGTCCAGGCCGAGCGCGTGCAGCGTCTTCAGCTTGCCGATGAAGTCGTCGCCGAGCCCGTACTTGAAGGTGACCCGTCGGGCGTCGACCCAGCGGGGCACCAGCAGCACCTCCTCGTGCTCGACGTTGACGCACTCGACCGGGCCGATGCCCTCCGGGAAGTCGAAGACCTCCGGCTCGCTGAACGGCTCCGTGGTGAACCAGCCGCGGTCCTTCTCGAAGACGACCGGCGGGTTGAGGCACTCCTCGATCGTCGTCCAGATGCTGAACGAGGGGGCGAAGTCGTAGCCCTCGACGGTGAGGTTCGCCCCGTCCCGGATGCCGATCTCCTCGATCTCGTCGAAGAGTTCGTCGGCGGCGTGGCGGGCGAACACGTCGGACAGGCCCGGCTCGACGCCCATGCCGACCAGCGCCAGCCGGCCGGACTTCTCCCACAGCTCGGCCTGCTCGAACTGGGCGTCGCCCAGCCGGACCCCGCACTCCTCGTAGGGGCGGTCGGGGTGCGGGGCGGACAGCGACATCGCCATGTCCAGGTAGTGCGCGCGGCCCGCCAGCGCCGCCTCGAACAGCGGCATCACGAACCGCGGGTCGGTGGCGTTCAGCAGGACGTCGCAGCGGTGCTCGGTGAGCAGCGCGGTGACCGCCGCACGGTCCGAGGCGTCCACCCGGTGGGCGCTGAAGCGGCTGCCCGCGTCGCCGAGCGCGGCGACCGCCGCCTCGGCCCGCGTCGGGTCGTAGTCGGCGACGGCCATGTGCTCGAAGAAGTCGCGGCGGGCCGCGATCCGGGTGATGGCCGTGCCGACACCGCCGGCGCCGACGAGAAGTATGCGCATGATGACCTCTTTCCCATCCGAGGCTCCCGCCTCCGGTGACCCGATGCAACTCCTCGGCGGGTGATAACGTCAATGGCGTTGGCATAAGGATCGGGCAGGTGAGGAGCGGGCCGATGGCGAAGCAGGTGGTGGCCGAGGGCGACCGCAGGCGTCGGCGGCCGACCCGCCAGGGCGCCGTGCTGTCCGAGCGCCTCATCGTGGAGACCGCGCTGCGCATGCTGCGCGAGCACGGCGGCGCCGGCCTCACGGCCCGCCGGCTCGGCCTCGCGCTCGGCGCGGACCCGAGCGCCCTCTACCGGTACTTCGCCGGGATGGACGAGCTGACGCTGGCCATCGGCGACGAGCTGATCGGCCGCGCCCTGGACGGCTGGGCACCGGGCGGCCGCTGGCAGTCCGACCTGCGCGACCTCGGGCTGCGCATCCACCGCGCCTACCTGGCCCACCCGCAGGCGGCGGTGCTCACCGCCAGCCGGGTCACCGGCCGGGCCCGCGAGGTGGCCGCCGACGAGGCCGTCCTCGGGCTGCTCCGCGGCGCCGGCTTCCCCGACCCGGCCGCGGTGCGGATCTACCACGCGTTCATCGACCAGAGCCTGGCCTTCGCCGCGCTGGACGCGGCCTCCTCGCCCTCCCGGCCGCCGCCCGCGAGGCCGACGAACGGATGTGGGAGTCCACCTACGCCCGACTGCCCGCGGAGAGCCACCCGAACATCTCCGCGACCGCCGGCCTGCTCGCCGCCCGGATGAAGGACAGCGCCTACCCGTCGGCCCTGGAGATGCTGCTGGAGAGCGCCGCCCTGCAACTCGCCCGGCTGCGCGGGGAAGCCGGGGATGACCGGTCACGGCGCCCACGGGCGGGCCGCGGCCAACTGCGCGGCCAGCACGGCCGGCGCCTCGGCCAACGACGGCCCGTACCAGGTGAGATGACGGCCGCTCAGCAGTGCCGCGGGCACCCCCGGGAACGCCTCCGGGCCGTCGTCGGCGGCGAACCGGTACGGCTCGTCCGGCAGCACCACCAACTGCGGTTCGCAGGAAAGGAGTTCGTCGATCGGGACGGCCGGGTAGCGGTCGGCGTGGTCGGCGTACAGCTGGTGCACGCCCAGCCGGCGCAGCAGGTCCCCGGCGAAGGTGTCGCGGCCCAGCACCATCCACGGACGCCGCCAGATCGGCACCACCGCCCGCACCGGCGCCGCGGCCGGGGCGGGCAGCTCGCGCCAGGCCCGTGCGGCCTCGTCCAGCCAGCCCGGCCGGGGCAGGCCGCAGGCGACGGTCAGCATCCGGTCGAGCGAGCCGAGGGCCTGCTCCAGGTCCCGGACCTCCGTCACCCAGACGGCGACCCCGGCCGCGCGCAGCGCGTCCAGGTCCGCGGCCCGGTTCTCCTCCTCGTTCGCGACGACCAGGTCCGGGCGGAGTGCGGCGATCCGCGCACCGTCCGGGTTCTTCGTCCCGCCGATCCGGGGCACGGCGAGCCCGGTCGGGTGGGTGCACCAGTCGGTCGCGCCCACCACCAGCCCCGGCGCGGTCGCGGCCAGGGCCTCGGTGAGCGACGGCACCAGGGACACCACCCGGCGCACCGCGCCGAGCCGGACCACCGTGCCCAGGTCGTCGGGGACTTCGCGGATCGCCGGGGCCGTGGTCATGCCCCCACCGTAGGGGATCCGCCGGTCACCGGTCCCGACGGCGCAGCCCCTCGCCGCGCAGGAAGCCGCGCAGCCGGCCGAAGGCGGTGAAGCGCTCCCGGTTGGCGACCGAGGCGCGGTCGAGCTCCTCCATCAGCCGCCGGGAGCGGTGCTCCAGGTCGAGTTCGTCGAGGATCCGGTCCACCTCGGCCAGCAGCGAGCCGTGCAGCTGCCACGCCTCGGGATGTTCCTGGACGCGGCGCAGCAGCATGTCGGCGGCGCGCTCACGGCACGTCCAGGCGGCCGACAGCTCGGCGGCCAGCCGCGCCTCCGCCTCCTCCGCGCTGCGGCTGACCTGGCTGGACACCAGGACGGCGAAGCTGACCAGCGCCCCGCCGAGGTGGGCGAGCAGCTCCTCCAGGGCGAGGGCCACGTCGTGCGGGAAGAGCGGCTCGTCGCCGCGCCGCTTGGCCAGGTCGGTGAGCGAGCGGGCGAGGACCCGGACGACCACCACGCAGATCTCCAGGGTGTCCAGTCCGGTGCGCAGCACGAGCCGGGACAGCATGCCCTCGCTGATCCTCGGGTTGAGCCGGAGGCTGTCCTCGGCCTGCCGCAGGGCCGCGTCGACGTCGGCGATGGCCTGGTCGAGCGCCCGGGCCTCGTGCAGCCGGGCCGCGGCCCGCGCGACGGGCGTCGGCGAGCCGAGCTCGTCGCCGATCTGCAGCAGCAGGTGCCGGGCGCGCCGGGCCAGGTCCTCGATGGACTCGCCGGCGGTGTCCACCCACACCGGCGGCGCGAAGAGCAGGTTGAAGAGCAGGCCGACGCCGGCGCCGATGATCGTCTCCAGGACGCGGTCCCAGGCCTGGCTGGCCAGCCGGGTCACCCCGAGCACGAGCATCGCGCTGATCGCGACCTCGTTGACGAACTCGTCGACCCGGACGAACTGGCCGATCGTCAGCGACGCCAGGATGATCAGGCCCAGGCTCCACCAGGACAGGCCCATCACGGAGCTGAACCCGATCGCGATCACCACGCCGACCACCACCGAGTTCACCCGGCGGATGCTCGTGGTCAGGGTCGAGTAGAGGGTCACCTGCACGACCAGCAGCGCGGTGAGCGGCGCCGTCAGCGGGGCCGGCTCGCTGCTGAGCTGCGTGGCGACGGCGTAGGCGAGGGTGGCCGCGAGGGTCGCACGGATCGTCAGGTGGACGACCGGATCCCTCATCCGCCGCCGCACGCGCTCGATCGCCGCTCCGCTCTCACCAGGCACGTCCCTCCTTGTTCCCCGCCCGCCCGGGAGCTCACCTGTCCGCGGCCGATCTCCCACCCGGACGGCCACCCGCACGGCCGGCCGCCCACGCCCGGACGGCCCGGACGGCATGGACGGGCCCGCTCGGGGCATCCGGCCTGCGGCGGCCGGCGCAGCGGACCGGCGCCACCCGAATGCAGCAGCGGGCCGCGCGGACGGCCCGCCGCCGGGTTTCGCTGGGCGCACGTCCCGCACGGGGCGCAGGGAGGTCGCGATGACGGGAAGCGGGTCCGGAGGCGGGGGCAACGGGAGGACGGCCAGGCTGCTCGCGCGGGTCGCGGTGCTGTGCGCCGTGGGCTCGCTCGTCGTGCTGGTGGCCACGGCCGGGCTGGCCAGTGCGCTGGTGATCGTGGCCGGGCTCGCCGGGACGGCGGTGATGGCGGCGGGCGTGTGGTGGGCGCTCACGCACCACGGTGCGATGCGGCTGCTCGGCGCGCTGCTGGCGGTCGCCGCACCGGTGGGAGTGGTGGTGATCTATGCCGGGAACGACCTGTGGCCGCCCGTCCTGGCCGCGATGTCGCTCTGGGCGGCGGCGCTCGCCTGCGGGCGGGCGGCGCTGCGCCGGGACAGGCCGCCGCGGACGATGCGCGGCCGGCCGGCAGGCCGCTGCGCCGGCCGGTGCTGATCATGAACCCGCGCTCCGGGGGCGGCAAGGTCGAGAAGTTCGGCCTGGTCGCGAAGGCCGAGGCGCTCGGCGCGAGCGTCGTCCTGCTGGACCCTTCGGAGCACCAGGACGTCACGGAGATCGCCCGCCGGGCGGTGGCGGACGGCGCCGACCTGCTCGGCGTGGCCGGCGGGGACGGCACCCAGGCGCTGGTGGCCGCCGTCGCCGCGCAGCAGGACGTTCCGTTCCTGGTCATCCCGGCGGGCACCCGCAACCACCTGGCGATGGACCTCGGGCTGGACCGGGCGGACCCGGCGCTCAGCCTGGACGCCCTCACCGACGGCGTCGAGCTGCGGATCGACCTGGGCCGGGTCGCCGGGCGGGCCTTCGTCAACTCGGTCTCGTTCGGGGTCTACGCCGCGATCGTCCAGGACCCGGCGTACCGGGACGCCAAGGCGGCGACCGCGCTCTCCGCGATGCCGGACCTGCTGCTGGGCTACGAGGGCGCCCGGCTGACCGCCCGGGCGGGCGGCGAGGAGCTGACGGACCCGCAGGCGGTGCTGGTCAGCAACAACCCGTACGCGGCGGGCGACCTGCTCGCGGCGGGGCGGCGGCCGCGGCTGGACGGCGGCACCCTGGGCGTGTTCGGGGTGAAGGTGGCGGGCGTGGCGCAGGCCGCGGAGCTGGCCCTGCGCGGCGGGCAGGCGGAGGCAGTGACGGTGCTGGCGGCCCGCGAGGTGGAGGTGACGGCCGACGCGGCGAGCATCCCGGTGGCGGTGGACGGCGAGGCGCTCGTCCTCGACGTCCCGGTGCGGTGCGCGATCAGCGCGGGAGCGCTGCGGGTCCGGGTGCCGCGCGACCGGCCCGGCACCCAGCCCGCGCTGCCCCCGCTGGGCTGGCGGCGGGTCGGGCGGCTGGCGCTGGGGCGCACCCCGGCGCAGCGGGCGGCGGTGGACGATGTCTAGCGGCGCCGGCCGCGCGGTCGCCGCGGCCGTCGGCCGCGGCCGGCGGATCGTCGCGGACCTGGGCGCCGTCGACCGGGCGGTGTACGCCGCCGTCGCGACCACCCCGACCCCCGAGCTGGACGCCGCACTGCGCCGGCTCTCCCGGGCCGCGAACCACTCGAAGATCTCCTTCGCGATCGCCGGCACGCTGGCGCTCCGGCCCGGCGCGCCGCGGGAGGCGGCCGTGCTCGGCACGGCCGCCGTGGCGGTGGCGTCGGCCGGCGCGAACCTGGTGGGCAAGGCGCTGGCGCGCAGGCCCCGGCCGGACCGGGAGGGCCTGGGCGTGCCGACGGCCCGGCACGTCCGGATGCCCGCCTCGGCGTCGTTCCCGTCGGGGCACACGGCCTCGGCGTTCGCCTTCGCGACCGCGGTCGGCTCCCGGCTGCCGTGGACGGCCGCGCCACTCGGGCTGCTCGCGGCCGGGGTGGGGTACTCGCGGGTGCACACCGGGGTGCACTACCCGGGTGACGTGGTCGCCGGTGCCCTGCTCGGCATGGCCGCCGCCAGCACGGTGGGCGGGATCGGGCGCCGCGTCCGGAGCTGCGTCGCGGCCACCGCCTAGGCGCGGGTCGGGCCGGCGGCCGGTCCGGTGGCGGCGGGGGCCGCGGCGGCGGCCGCCTGCTGGATCGCCGCCGCCCGGTCGGTGATCTGGGGCAGCACCGCGTAGAGCGACTCGCCCGGGCACAGGGTGCAGAAGGCGTCGCGGTGGCCCGAGACGGCGTTGAACACGTGCCGGGTGCTGACCGGGAAGCGGCTGTCGCTGCTCGTCGAGGTCAGCTCGTACTGCCCGTGCGGATCGTTGCCGTACGAGCCGAGCTTCCAGGCGATCAGGCCCGCCATCGCGGTGACGACGGGCTCGGGGACCTCGGCGCCGGTGGAGTAGGTGCCGATCGCGGCGATGCCGACGGTCTCCCGGTTGAAGCCCACGGTGTGGGCACCGACCACGGGCCGGTCGATGCCGCCCGCCCGGCCCTCGTAGATGGTGCCGAACCGGTCGACGAGGAAGTTGTAGCCGATGTCGTCCCAGCCGCGGTTCTCCAGGTGGTCGCGGCAGATGGCCCGGAGGATGTCGGGGACGTCCTTGGCACGGTAGGTGTTCGGGTTCTCGGTGTGGTGGACGAACGCGGCCCGCACCGCGCGGTCGTACTGGATCGAGGGCAGGTCGGGCGGGGTCTGCCAGTCCGAGCGCGGCACGATGGGGGGCTCGGGGGGCACGGGGCGCGCGGGGGCCGCCACGACGGCGGGTTGCTCGTGGGCGACGGGGTGCGTCACCGGCCGCGGGCGACCGAGGGCGGGCAGTGCGACCAGCGCACCCGCCGTGGTGGCCTGCAACACGCGACGCAGCACCAGGCGGCGGTCGATGTCCATGTCATGAAGGTAAGGACGGTCGGGTCCGCACGCGCGCCCACCGGACGGTCCGTCAGCTGACCGGGTGTCCGTCGCCGCGACCGGCCACCGGCACCGTCGGGGCAGGTCATCACGGTCGGACGGCGGCTGCGGGCGCACGGGCCGGCGGCGCGTCGCGGCGGGCGGCCGGGCGGACGGAGGAGTACGGCGACACCGCCACCTGGACCAAACGGCGCGGCCGACGGCACCGACGGCACTCGGCGCCCGACGGCTCAGCGCTCGATGTAGGACTCGAGACCGCGCAGGAACACGTCGAGCTTGAAGTCGAAGCGCTCGTCGCCGTCGCCGGTGGTCATCTTCTCCGCCATCGTGCTGATCTGCGGGAAGCGGTCCGCCGGGAGCCGGTGGAAGTAGTCCCCGACCTCGGCGAAGTACGCCTCCAGGTCGACGCCCGCCTGCACCTTGGCCGCGTACACGGAGGCCTCGTAGGCGTCGGCGTCGATCAGCTGGCCCAGGCCGTCCAGCGCCCAGGCGGCCACCTTGGCGGGGATCCCGGCCCGGACCATCAGGTCGAGCATGAACTCGGCGGCCTGCAGCTTGTTGGGGCCGACCGGCATGCTGCCGAGCGAGACCACGGTGATGTCGCGGTGCGAAGTGTAGACCCGCTGGGCCTCCCGGCAGATCTCCTTGATCTGCTCCTTCCACCGCGCGGGATCCGGGTCCTCGGGCACCCGGATCTCGCCGGAGATGTGCTCCAGCATGAGTTCGAGCAGCTCGTCCTTGTTGGAGACGTGCGCGTAGAGCGAGGCGGGGCCGGTGTCGAGCTCCTGGGCGACGCGCCGCATGGTGACCCCGGCCAGGCCCTCGCGGTCCAGCACCCGGACACCGGCCTCGACGATGGCCTCCCTGGTCAGCGGCTGCCGGGGATCGGCCTTGCGCGCCTTGTGCCAGGGCACGTCGGGCATGTCGGGGTACGTGTCGGGGGCCACGTCCAACTCCTTCGGCAGGCGGTGAGGGGCGGATGCGCCGCCTCCACCGGCCCGAGCAGCGCCACACCCGGCAACGAACATCGTACCCGGAACGAACACCGTTCGGTATCGCGGCGGTATTCGGCTTGACGGAACATGGATCGCTCCGTAGAACAGTGTTCGTCACGCAAACATCGTTCCAACCGTCGTTCCGCCTGGAGACCCACTCATGACCGACACCCCCGCCCCGTACCGATGGCGGTGGGCCGCGCTGTTCGTGGTCCTCGCAGCGGAGGTCATGGACCTCCTCGACTCCCTGGTCACCAACATCGCCGCCCCCGCCATCCGCGCCGACATCGGCGGCGGGGAGAGCACCATCCAGTGGCTCGGCGCGGCCTACACCCTCGCCATGGCGATCGGCCTGATCACCGGCGGCCGCCTCGGCGACATCTTCGGCCGTCGCCGGATGTACCTGGTCGGCGCCGTCGGCTTCACCCTCGGCTCGGTCGCCTGCGGCCTCGCCCAGGCACCGGACCAGCTCATCGCCGCCCGGGTGGTGCAGGGCCTGCTGGGCGCGATCATGCTGCCGCAGGGCCTGGGCATCCTCAAGGAGATCTTCTCCGAGAAGGAGCAGGCCGCGGCCTTCGGCATGTTCGGTCCCGTGATGGGCCTGTCCACGGTCGGCGGCCCGATCCTGGCCGGCTGGCTCGTCGACGCGGACCTGTGGGGCTCCGGCTGGCGCATGATCTTCCTCATCAACATCCCGCTCGGCCTGTTCGCCGTCGCCGGCGGCCTGGCCTTCCTGCCCGAGTGGAAGAGCGCCCGCACCGTCCGGCTCGACCTGCTGGGCGCCCTCCTGGCCGCGGCCGGATCCGCGTTGATCGTCTTCCCGCTCGTCCAGGGCCGCGAGCACGGCTGGCCGGCCTGGGCGTTCGCGCTCATCGCCCTGGCCGTCGCGGTCTTCGCGGTCTTCGCCTGGTACGAGAAGCGCACCGCGGCCGCCGGCCGCGACCCGCTCGTCGAGCCGAGCCTGTTCCGCAAGCGCGGCTTCAGCGGCGGCATGGCGCTGGGCCTGGTCTTCTTCTCGGCGATGACCGGCTTCTGGCTGACCTTCAGCCTCTACACCCAGATCGGCCTGCATTACTCGCCGTTCAAGGCGGGCCTCGCCGGCATCCCCTCCTCGATCGGCATGGTGGTGGCCTTCATCGCCTCGCAGGCCCTGGCGAAGTTCGGCCGCAAGGTCATGCACGGCGGCCTGATCACCATGGTCGCCGGCGTCGGCGGCGTCATCCTCACCCTGGGGCTGAGCGGTGACACGGTCACCCCGTGGCAGCTGACCCCGCACTGGCCGTCACCGGCCTCGGCATGGGCTTCGTCATGGCGCCGTTCTTCGACACCGTGCTCGCCTCCGTCGAGCCGCACGAGACGGGCTCGGCCTCCGGCACGCTCACCTCCGTCCAGCAGCTCGGCGCGGCCCTCGGCACGGCGATCCTGGGCACGGTGTTCTTCGAGCGGATCAAGGGCGACAGCTTCGTGCACGCCGAGCAGTTCACCCTCGGCGTCGAGATCGCCATGCTGGCCGTCGTCTTCGGTGCGATCTTCCTGCTCCCCCGGCACGCCCGGCCGCAGGAGACCGAGGCGGAGCCGGTGGCGACCGCCGCCGAGGAGATCCCGGTCTGACCGTCCCGGACTCCGGGGGCGTGGCCTCGGCGCCGCCCCCGGAGTCCGTCCACCTCGGAGTCCGTCCACCTCGGCGTCCGCCCGTCCCGGCAGGACCTAGGATCGGATCACCGATCCGGCCGACCGGCCCGGTCGCCGTGCGACGCCGGGAGTGAGCACCGTGCATGTGGGATTCGTCGGCCTGGGCACCATGGGCCGGGAGATGGCCCGGCAACTCCTTTCCGCGGGGCACCGGGTGACGGTGTGGAACCGCTCGCCCGAGGCCGTCCGGATCCTGGTCGGCGACGGCGCCGAGGCCGCAGGCTCCCTCTCCGCCGCACTGGCGGCCGAAGCGGTCGTCTCGATGCTCGCCGACGACGCGGCCGTGGAGTCCCTGCTGCTGGACGACGACCTGCTCGCCGCCGCGACGACGACGGTGCACGTCAACATGGCCACCGTCTCGCCGGAGCTGGCCCGCCGCGCCGCCGCCCAGCACGCCGAACACGGAATCGGCTACGTCGCCGCCCCCGTGATGGGCCGTTCGGACGTGGCCGCCGCCGGCAACCTCGCCATCCTGGCCGCCGGCGAGACCCCGTGCTGGACTCCGTCCAGCCGCTCTTCGACGCCATGGGACGCCGGACGTTCCGGCTCGGCGAACGGCCCGAGGCCGCCAACATCGCCAAGATCGGCGCCAACTTCATGCTGGTCTCGGCCATCGAGGCGCTCTCCGAGGCCACCGCCCTCGCCGAGGCCAACGGACTGGCCGCCGGCGACCTGCTGGAGGTGCTGACCGGTACGGTCTTCCCGGGCCCGGTCTATGCCGGCTACGGCGCCATGATCGCCGAACGCCGGTACGAGCCCGCCGGCTTCCGGCTCGCCCTCGGCCTCAAGGACATCGGCCTGGCCCTGGATGCCGGGGCCGGGGCGCGGGTCCCGATGCCCGTCGCCGGGGTGCTGCGCGAGGCGCTGCTGGAGGCGCTCGCGCACGGCGAGGGCGAGCGCGACCTCGCCGCCCTCGGCGAGACCGCCCGCCGCCGCGCCGCACTCCCCGGCCCGACCGGGCGGGCTGAGCAGCCGGGGCAGGGTGAGCGAGCAGCCGGGGAGGGCCGAGCGACCCGACGGGGCCGGCGGCCCGGCCCACGGCGTCAGCCCGTGGGCGCCCCGGGGCTGCCCGGCCAGTCGCCGCGGGCGGCCAGGCCGAGAACGAGGGCGGCGATGTTCCAGGCGTCGTCCTCGCCGCTGTGGTGGCGGCCCTCCAGCGGGAGCCCGGCGAATTCCAGGGCCCCGGCCATCCCCGGGCGCCGGCGCAGGCCGTGGGCCTCGGTGAAGACCGCCTTGGCGTTGGTGTGGTGCCGGCCGAACGGGTAGCGCGTGCCGGTCGCGCGGCACTGCCGGGTGAACTGGTTGCGGTCGTAGTCGCCCCAGCTCGCCCAGGGCCGCTCGCCGGCCCGGTGCTCGACGGCGAGTTGCCGGCAGGCCTCGGCGAAGCCGACCCCGGTCGCCACCTCGGCCCGGGTCAGCCCGGTCAGCTCCGTGCAGAAGGCGCTCACCGAGGAGCGCGCCGGCCGCACCAGGATGCGGTGCCGGCCGACCCGCTCGCCCCGGTCGAGGTCGACGACGGTCAGACCGATCTCGATGATCTCGTGGACCTGCCCGGGCGGCGGCTCGCCGTCCCAGCAGGTCGCCTCGACGTCGACCACGTTGAGCAGTGCGGAGATTCCCATGCCGGCGAGGCTAGGCGGGCGCCCACAGCCGGGTCATCCGGATTTCCCGGAGCCGTCGTCGCGGCTGCCGCCGGGTCGGACGCCGTCGGGTCGGAAGCTGTCGGGTCAGAAGCCGTCGGGACCGAACGTCCGGGCCTCGGCGAGTTCCGCCCGCGCGGCCTGCTCCGCAGCGTCGAGATAGGCGAAGGCGTCGGCCCCGACCGGGATCCGGACCGGCCCGTGCTCGGCGGCCACCACCCGCAGCACCTGCTGCGCGAAGTCCTCCGGCCGCCCGAGCGAGGCATCCCCCGCCATGCCGCGCAGAGCCGCGAACATCGGTCCGGTGACCGGCGCGTAGGCCGGGACGCGGGCCGCCGCCTCGGCGAGCGCACTGCCGTACCCGGTCGCGAACCCGCCCGGCTCCAGCACCGTCACCCGGACCCCGAGCGGTGCCGCCTCCGCGGCCAGCGCCTGGCTCATGCCCTCCAGGGCGTACTTGCCGGCGACGTACGAGGCGAGCCCCGGGAAGGCCATCCGGCCGGCGAGGGACGAGACGTTGACGATGTGTCCGGTCCGCTGCGACCGCATCACCGGCAGCACGAGCCGGGCCAGCCGCCACGGACCGACCACCAGGGTCTCCAGCTGGTCGCGCAGTTCGTCGTCGGAGATCTCCTCGACGGCACCGAAGAGTCCGCTGCCCGCGTTGTTCACCAGGACGTCGAGCCCGCCGAGGCGGTCGACGGCCGCGGCGACCGCCGCCTCGCACTGGGCGGGATCGCGGATGTCCAGCGCCGCCGTGGTGACCCGGCCCGGGTGGGCGTCGACGAGCTCCGACAGCGCCGCCGGTTTGCGGGCCGTCGCCAGGACATAGTCCCCGGCGGCGGCCGCCGCGGCGGCCAGCGAGCGGCCCAGCCCGGACGAGCACCCGGTGATCAGCCAGCGGCGTTCCATGTGTCCCTGCCTCCCCCTGTGCGGCCCGGACGGCGTCCGGCACGTCCGCCCGTCGGCCATCCCGTGGCGCACCGACCGGCGCGCCCACTGTGGCAGAGCACCGACCCGTCACGAGGCCGGTACGACCGAGCCCCGGGGGCGCACCGGGAGCATCCGCGGAGCGTTCGGCCGGCCCGTGCGCCCGGTACGGGCCCCGGTGCGCTGCCCGGTGCGCCGCCCAGGGGCTCCCGGTCACCCGGTCGGGGCGGATCCGAGGTCGAGGGTGAAGGAGAACCGGTCCCCCCGGTAGAGCGTGCGGACGAGTTCCAGCGGGGCCCCGGCGGTGTCCCGGCTGCTGCGGTGCAGGAGCAGCATCGGCAGGGCTGGCGGTGTCCCGATCAGCAGCGCCTCGCGCGGGCTGGCGAGCACCGTCTCGATACGCTCCTCGGCGCCGCCGAGCACCGTCCCCTGCTCGTGCAGGTAGTGGTAGAGCGAGCCGGCCGGGTCGAAGTCCCGGTCCAGTCGCGGCGCGCGCCGCACCGGCAGGTAGGTGCTCTCCAGGCCGACGCGCTCCTCGTCGGCCCGCAGGACGCGTTCCAGGTGCCAGAGGGCCTCGCCCGGCGCCACGGCCAGCCGGTCCGCGAGCGGTCCGTCGGCACTGGTCCGGTCGAGACCGACCAGGGTGCGGCCGGGCCGCAGGCCCTGCCGGGTGACGCCCTCGGTGTAGCTGCCCAGCGAGAGCGGCTGCTCGATCTTGGGGCCGGCCACCACCGTGCCGCGGCCCCGGCGGCGCAGCCGGCCCTCCAGCAGCAGGTCGCGGAGGGCCTGCCGCAGGGTCGCCCGGGACACCCCGTAGCGGGCGGCGAGGTCGACCTCGGTCGGCAGCAGGCCGCCCGCGCCGAGCCCGGCGAGCAGGGTCTCGAGTTCGGCCTTCACCGCGTAGTACTTGGGCACCCGGCCGTGCTCCGGGACGCCGGCGCGGACCGCGGCCACCGGGGCGCCGGGCCCGGCCGGGGCGGCGGTCGCGGGGGCGGGCGGGGCGGGGGCTGCGAGGTGCCGTGGCTCACCGCGTCACCGTACCGGCATCCGGGCCGGTCACCGTGGCCGCGGCCACCGCGGACGGATGTCCGGGCGGAGCCCGAAGGTAACGGAACGATAACCGGTCTGGACTGAACTTGGCCACCTGTTCACGCACCGGCTCTCTCGCGGCGACGGTCCGATCGCCGCGGGCGGCCAGGCTCCTGCCGGTGTCGCCGCCCGGCAGGCACCGCCCGCGTTCCGAGCCCCACGCCCCGGAGGAGCCCCCGTGCGCACCACCCGCACCACCCGGACCGTCCTGGCCGCAGCCGCCGCTGCCGCCCTGCTGCCGCTCACCGCCCTGCCGGCCTCCGCCTCCACCTCCGCCGCCACCGGCCCGTACAAGGGTCTGCCGAACGGCACCAAGTCGGCCAAGACCCTGGTCATCGGCATCGACGGCACCCGCTACGACAAGCTGCTCGCCGCCGACGCCCCCAATCTCAAGGCGCTGATGAGCGGCGGCATGACCGCCACCGGCAACCTGTACGCGAACCCGCTGGCGCCGACCCTCTCCGGCCCCGGCTGGTCGACCATCGCCACCGGCGTCTGGCCGGACAAGCACGGCGTGAAGGACAACACCTTCGCCGGCTCGCACTTCGACACCTACCCGGACGTGGCCACCCGGCTGGAGACGGCCTCACCCGGCGCCTCCACCTTGGTCGCGGCGTCCTGGAACCCCTCACGGACACCGTCTTCAACGGCCGCGCCGACCTGCGGATCGACGAGAGCGAGAACGACGCGAAGACCGCCTCCGACGCGGCCGACTACCTGGCGAACGGCAATCCCGACACCACGTTCCTGCACTTCGACGAGGTGGACGAGGCCGGGCACGGCCACGGCGGCGCCAGCAGTCAGTACCTGGCGGCGATCCACGCGGTGGACTCCCTGGTCGGCCAGGTCGTGCAGGCCGTCAGGTCGCGTCCGACCTACGGATCCGAGGACTGGCTGATCGTCGTGACCACCGACCACGGCCACACCGACGCGGGCGGCCACGGCGGCAACTCGGCGGTCGAGCGGCAGACCTTCGTGATCGCCGACGGCGCCGGCCTCACCCCCGGCTCCACCCGGCGGGACGTGAAGCCCGTCGACATCGCTCCGACCGTGCTGGAGCACGAGGGCGTGGCGATCGACCCGGCGTGGCAGCTCGACGGCCGGCCGATCGACACCATCACGCCGGACGCCTTCGACGGATTGCGGCCGGGCCTGCAGAGCCGGACGGACGAGACCGGCATCCCGGTCGGCGTGAAGGGCTGGACGCACACCCCGCCCGCCGGCTGGAGCATCGACAACTCGGCCATGCCGACCGGGGGCGTCACCGAGTGGCGCGGCTGGTCCTTCGCAACCGACGAATTCTGGACGGCCACCCAGTTGGGTCAGTCCCGGGAGACCAACGTCCGGGCCCGCAACGTCTTCGCCGTGGCGGACTCCGACGAGTGGGACGACAAGGCGCACGGCACCGGCCGGTTCGACTCGACGCTGGTCAGCCCGCGCTACCCGGTGGCCGGCGCCGGCCACGCCACCGTCTCGTTCGCCACGGACTACACGATCGACGGCCCGCAGACCGGCGACCTGTACGTGGTCTTCGACGCGGGCACCCCGCAGCTGGTCAAGTCCTACCGCGCCGACCTGAACGGCTTCGAGCAGCTGACCGTGGCCGTCCCGGCCGGGGTCTCCACGGCCCAGCTGCGCTTCCGCTACACCGGCACCAACAGTGCGTTCTGGACGGTCGACCAGGTCGCCGTCACCACCGGCTCCTGACCCGCCGCCGGATCCGCTCCGCCGCCGCCCGGGCGCCCTGCCCGACACGCCCGGGCGGCGCCCGTCCTCCGGAGGCCGCCCACCCGGACCCGTCCGGCTCGCCGGACCGGCCGTGTGCTGTTCGACTTGAAACGAGCCGTGGGGCACGCCCGCCCCCGAACGACCCCGGAGGCCGGTATGCAGCTCGCGACGGACTATCCCGTGCTGAACCTCTTCTGGACCATGTTGATGTTCTTCCTGTGGATCCTGTGGTTCTTCCTGCTCTTCAAGATCATCCTGGACATCTTCCGCGACGACGACCTCAGCGGCTGGGGCAAGGCCGGCTGGCTGATCTTCGTCATCCTGCTGCCCTTCCTCGGCGTCTTCGTCTACCTGATCGCCCGTGGCAAGTCCATGGGTCAGCGCGACATGCAGCAGATGCAGGAGCAGCAGTCCGCGATGGACTCGTACATCCGCAAGACCGCCGGATCGGCCGGCGGCAGCACCACGGAGGAGCTGGCCCGGCTCGCCGAACTCAAGCAGCAGGGCCACATCAGCGAGGAGGAGTTCCTCAAGGCGAAGGCCAAGATCCTGGCCTGACCCGCACCGGCCGAGCCCCCGAACCCGCCGCGGCCGCGCCCGGCGCCGGACACCCGGCGCCGGGCGGTTACGGATTCGTGACCGAATCGTCCGCGTCCGACGGAAACCCCTGAGCCTTCCCGAGCGTGTACAGAACGGGAAAGACGGCAAGGGGTATGGCGTGAAGCGGACGAGCAGGGTCATGGCAGCGGCGGCACTGGGCTGTGTGCTGGCGGTGACGACGGCCTGCAGCAGCAGCGGCAGCGGCGCGGGGTCGGAGGCGGCCAAGCCGAAGGCCTCGGCCGCGGTCATCGGCATCGAGCCGGGCAACGGGGCGAAGGACGTCAAGCCCACCGGCGCGCTGAAGGTCACGGTCACCAACGGCAGACTCACCGAGGTCGCGGTCACCGGCCCGGACGGCAAGGCCGTCCCCGGCGCGCTCTCCGCCGACGGGCTGAGCTGGGTGCCCTCCGCCGGACTCGCCGTCTCGACCGCCTACAAGGTGAGTGCGAAGGCCGCCGACGCCGCCGGCATCGTCGCCACCGCCGACGGCACGTTCACCACGCTCACGCCGGCCAAGGGCGCGGGCCCCCAGGACAACATCGCCGACGGCCAGACGTACGGCGTCGGCATGATCGTCTCGCTGACGTTCAAGAAGCCCGTCGAGGACCGCGCCGCCGTCGAGAAGGCGATCACCTTCGACACCTCCGACCACAGCACGGTCAAGGGCCACTGGTTCAACAGCACCCGGATCGACTTCCGTCCGGAGAGCTTCTGGAAGCCGCAGACCAAGGTCACCGCGCACTACCGGCTCAAGAGCGTCGAGACCGCGCCCGGTGTCTACGGCGAGGTCGACAGCGACCAGTCGTTCACCATCGGCCGCTCGCGGATCAGCACCGCGGACGCCTCCAGCCACCGGATGATCGTCCAGGAGGACGGCAAGCCCGACCAGAACATCCCGATCAGCGCCGGCGCCTCCTCCCCCGCCTCGCAGAACACCTTCAACGGCACGATGGTGGTCATGGCGAAGGAGGGCACGACGGTGATGGACTCCTCCACCGTCGTCAACCACGAGGGCCCCGCCTACAAGGTGAAGATGCCGCACGCCCTGCGGCTGACCCCGACCGGGACGTACGTGCACGGCAAGTACGCCCCCGACGACCCGTTCGGCAGCCGGAACACCAGTCACGGCTGCGTCGGCCTGGAGGACAGCTCCGCCGAGGACGGCAGCCCGGACACCCCGGCCGGGATGTTCTACGACGCGTCGATCATCGGCGACGTGGTGAAGGTGCAGAACTCCGTCGGCAAGCAGGTCGACCCGGCGAACGGCCTCAGCGGATGGAACATCTCCTGGGACAAGTGGTGACGCGGCACCGCCGCTGAACGGACCCGCTGCACGCACGGGGCCCGCGCCGGTCGGCGCGGGCCCCGTCGCGCTACTCGGCCGGCATCGTCCGGATCACCTTGCCGTGCGGATCCGTCTCCAGGTAGCCGCTGTTGCTGTGGGCGTTGCTCAGGTAGACGTAGATGGCCGGCTGCCCGTCCAGGATGTCCGGCTGGATGATCAGGTACCGGCTGGTCGGGTTCTTCACGTTCAGGGTCGCCTCCGCCTGCTGGAGGAGCCCCGGGATGAGGTTCCAGTCATAGGCGGAGAGATCCACCGGCGCGTCGTCGCCGGTGGCGGTGCCCCCGCCCATCTCGTCCTTGGCGGCCCTCGCGTTGCGGTACTCGAAGCGGTCGTACTCCTTCGGATTCGCCGCCGTGGGGGCCTCGGCCAGGGCGTACTCCGGATAGACCGTCAGCTCGAACACCTTGTTGGTGCCCATGGCCGGGGTCAGCGCGGCGATCGCCGCGCGGATCCCGTCGGGCGTGATCAGGTTCTTCCCCCGTTGGACTTCGCGGTGGCCGACGGCGCCGCCCCCGGCGTCGGCGCGGAGCCGCCCCCGGTCGCGCCACCGGTGACACCCGCCGTGGTGGCCGGGGAGCCGGAGGAGCCGTGCGAAGCCGTGCCGTGCTTGGCCGTACCGGGCGCGAACTTCCAGGCGGCGCCGCCGGCCAGCAGGACGGCCACCGCCACGGATGCGGCGATCACACCCGTCCGCGAGCCGCGCCCGGGCCGTTCCGGGGCCGCCCCGCCGGGCCCCCAGGGGCTGGTCACCTGGCCGCTGCCGCCGAAGGCCGGGACCTGCCCGTACGGGCCCGCGGTCGGCCCGGCCGGATGCACCGGCGAACCGTACGGGTTCACCGTCCCGCCGGAGGCGGACCCGGTCGCGTAGGGATTCGGCGTGCCGCCGGAGGCGGACCCGGTCGCGTAGGGATTCGGCGTGCCGCCGGAGGCGGGCCCGGTCCCGTACGGGTGGGGTGTCGGGTCCGACGGATGCCCCGCCGCGTACGGGTTCGGCGTCTGCCCCGACGGACGGCTCTTGCCGTACGGGTACGGCGTGTCGAGGCTGGTCTGCACGTACGCCCCCGGCACCGCGTCGGCCGGGGCCTGCTCGGCCGCGGCGAGCAGCGCGTCGAGCTGCGCCGCGTCCGGACGGGCGGCCGGGTCGCGGCCCAGCAGCGCGGCCAGCACCGGGCCGAGCCGGCCCGACCGGGTGGGCGGCGGCAGGGGCTCGTCGAGCACCGCGGCGAGCGTCGCGAGCGTCGTCGCCCGGCGCAGCGGATGGTGGCCCTCGACCGCGACGTACAGCATCATGCCCAGCGACCACAGGTCGGACGAGGGGTTGCCCTCCTCGCCGCGGATCCGCTCGGGCGCGATGTACTCGGGCGAGCCGATCAGCGAACCGGTCGCGGTGAGCGCGGTCGCCTCCTGCATCGCGGCGATGCCGAAGTCGGTGAGGACCGGGGTGCCGTCGGGCCGCAGCAGGACGTTGCCGGGCTTGACGTCGCGGTGCTGGATCCCGGCGGCGTGCGCCGCACGCAGCGCGGAGAGCACACCGCGGCCGATCCGGGCGGCCTCCGGGACGGTGAGCGGGCCCCGGGCGAGCCGGTCGGCCAGCGAGCCGCCGCTGATCAGCTCCATCACCAGCCAGGGGTGCTGATGTTCCGCGCCGTCCACGATGTGGTGGATGACCGCGACGTTCGGGTGCTGGAGGCGGGCGAGCGCCCGGGCCTCGCGGAGCACCCGCTCGCGCAGCTCGAAGGCGGCCGCCTCGTCCGCGGCGAGCATCGCCGGGTCCGGCGGCCGCACCTCCTTCAGCGCGACCTCGCGCTCGAGCGCGGTGTCCCGCGCCCGCCACACCAGGCCCATGCCTCCGCCGCCGAGACGCTCCACCAGTTCGAACCGGCCGTCGATCAGCCGCGCTCCGGGTCCCCCACTGTTCATGCGGGCCATCGTAGGGGGCGCCGATGACGGCTCCTCGCACCGGAGTCCCGGGCTGCCCGGGCCTGCTGCGGGGTCGGCCCGCAGAGGTCGCGCGGCAGGCGGGAGGTTCGCAGACGGCCGGTCCGGCGCCGTGCCGCACCGGGGAGCCGCTCCGCCCGGTCAACCCTGCCGAGCGGCGATCCCGTCGAGTCGGGAGAGCTCCGCGGACCGGCTGCGCGCCAGGTCGGCGGCGAGCTGCTGCACGCCCGGCTCGGTGCCGTTGGCGTCCTCCGAGCCGGCCAGCTTCACCGACTGCTCCAGGTACTCGCGCAGCCGGTCCTCGACGATCCGGTCGAAGGCGCTGCCGGCAGCCTGCTCGGCGGCCGTGTACTCGGCGGCGGTGGTCATCCCCGGCATGTCGTGGCCCGCGTGCACGTCCGTTGCGCCCACCCCGGCCCGCTGTTCGCAGGCCCGCAGCCGGCTCAGTTCGGCTCCGTGGGCGGTCGCGATCGATCCGGCGAGGGAGCGCAGCCCGGGATCGGCCGCCCGGGTGCCGGCGAGCGCGGCCAGCCGGACGGCCTGCTCGGTCATCGGCGTGAGCAGTTGCAGCCAGGCGACGTCGGTCGGCCCGAAGGCCCCCGGGCCGCCGGACGGAACACCCGTCGCGGGCCGGGCCGCCGCCGGGCCGGCGGGCACGGGGCGGCCGCTGCCGGCCGCCCCGGCCACTGCGACCAGCCCAGCCGTGACCGCGAGAGCGGCACCTGCCGCCACGATGAAGGCCGATCGCACGGGTACTCCCTCCGAGAGGCCTGGTGGAGCGCGGCGCACTCCGACCACCGCGCGCCACGGCGGGCGCAGGACCTCAGGGCAGGGCGGGCGCAGCCGACCCTGACAGTCCGGCAGACCTTGCCCCGGCTATGAGAGAGCGCTCTCCCGCAGGACGATAGGAGTCGGCCCGGGCACTGTCAAGGCATCGTGCAGGCACGGGCGGGCACGGAATCGGCAGGGGACTCCGGCCGCCGTGCCCGACCCGCAACGCGTCAACCGGCCATGACCTCCGTCGCCGCCTTCACCTGGGCCTCCAGTGCGACCTTGGCCTCCGCCATCGCGGGGGCATTGGCCGCGATCGCCTGCCGCTGGTAGGCGGCGTCGACCGCGTACCAGACGCCCACCACGTTGTGCTGGTGCCGGCAGGCCGCGTCCGCCGTCGCCACCTGCAGTTCGCGCTGGGTGGGCAACGGCGTCCTGCGCCACTGCGGGTCGCCGAGGGCCTCCAGCGGATCCGCGTAGGTGAAGCCGGCGTCCTTCATGCACTGCTTCCACAGGCCGAACACCGCCTGGGTCCGGCCGTCCTCGCGGGAGCCCTCCAGCGTCGCGAACTTCACGTCGCCGGCGAACTCCGCGTCCCCCACGGCCCCGTCGACCGCACCGGTCAGCCGTGCGGCCGCCGTACCGATGCAGCCGTGGTCCGGCACCTTGTGGCCGTTGACGGTCTGTCCGCCCGGGCCGGAGTGCGCGGCCGCATCCGCCGTCCCTCGCAGGGCGACCTCCATCTGCGGCGAGACCGCCGGGCCGCTGGGCTTCGCGCCGGCGCCGGCCGGGATGCCACCCTGCGGGTGATAGCCCCACCTCGCCATCAGCGCGGCGTTCTGGTGACCGTACCGGGCGTCCACCCGGGTGGTGGGGGCGTCCTCGTCCCGGGGACTCCGGCTCTCCGCCGGCGGCGCGTAGCGGAGGCCGAGCGAGGCCATGCAGCTCACGATCAGCTTCTGCTGGGCCCGTCCGACCGTCAACTGCTGTACGGGGCTGAGCAGATAGGCGTCCAGCGGCAGCGGCTCGGCGTTCGCCGAGTCGAGCACCGGCGTCGCGGACACCGGCGGCGGCGCAGTGCTGGTCACCATGGACTGCCGGGGGCTCGGCTGCGTCCCGGCACCGGACTCGGTCCCCGCAACAGCGCTCGCGCAGCCGGCCAGCAGCAGGGGCAGGGTGATCAGGAGCACGGCGGGGCGGGGCGGACGGCTGAACACAGGCGGGTCTCTTTCGGGACGGCGAGACAGGGCTGGTGCGGGCAGGTGGTGCCGTGGTCCCCGGCCGCCAGGGGCCGACCGGGGACCACGGAAATCCGGACGCGGCCGGATCGGATCACGGCCCGACGAATTCGCCCGACGCGTTGTTGTTCTTCAGCGCGGAGTTCAGGTCCCGGCGGGTGTTCATCGGAATGGGCTGGCAAGCGACGCTGCAGTCCATGTTGCTGTTGTAGTAGACGTTGAACGTGCCGTACCAGTGGTTGTCGACGGCCGCCGCGTTGTTCTTCACCGCGACACCGGAGCCGGCGCTGCCGTTGTGGCCGGACGAGAACTTGAGGTTTCCGTCCGCGTAGTTGTCGATGCTCGTGTTCTGGATGTAAACGGCGCCGTAGCCGTACGCGCTGGAGTTGTAGTAGAGACAGACCTGACCGCCGTGGCAGTCGGCCGTGAAGGCCGACGCGTTCCCGGCCGTCGCAAGGCCCGCCGTCGCCACCGCACCGGCCACCGCCACGGCGGAAATGAGCTTCCTGATACGCATTTAAATTCCCTTCCCCACCGGACACCGGTCTGTCCGGTGTCCGTCGCGGCGGCTCGTCGGCCCCCGCACATGCAACGTGTTGTCGGTGTCGGCCCCGGGGCACAGTCCGGTGATCCGATGCCGCATTCATGCTGGCGGAGGGCCGTATCGTCGCCGTATCCCGACCGTCGCGCGGGACGCCCGTGAGCCCTCGCCCCGGGCCGGGCCGGCCCCCGCAGCACCCCTCACCGGCCGGGCGTCGCAAGCGCCGGACGGCCTCAACTCCGTTGCACGGAAAGCGCTGGACGCCCGCGGAAAGAGGGCAGAGCCGGAATGCGCTACGCCGGGCCGTCGGGCCCTCGCCGCGATACCGGCGCGATATCGGAATCGCCCGGTGCCAGTGGTGCGGTGCATTGCGCCGCACCACGGCGGGCCCACCCGGCACGCCGGCCGTCCGGCAATTCCCCCGCGGGAGGCTCCTCCGTGCACGACCCCCTGCTGTCGGCCCGGTGGCGTCCGTCGGACACGGCAGCCGCCCGGCCCCAGGAGGTGGGGCCGGGCGGCTGCACATCCGTTCCCGCGGCACCGGACCCGCCACCGGGCACGAGAGGAACCGTGCCCGGCAGCGGATGACGGCCGGTCGAGCGCCCTGACGAGCGGTCGGCCGCGCGGGGTCAGCTGAAGATGCGGATCGCGTAACTGTGGCTGCCGTACACGTTGGTGACGTGGACACTGCTCGTCCCGCGCGGCGGTGCGGCCTCGATCATCTGGCCGTTGCCGATGTAGAGCGCGACGTGGTCGGTGTTGCCCGGGCTGCCCCAGAAGAGGAGGTCGCCGGCCTTGACCGAGCTGTAGGACACCTGGGTGGCCTGGCGGGACTGGGTGTTGCTGCCTTCGCCGATGTCCCGGCCGGCCGCGGCCCAGAACAGGTACTCGGTGAAGCCCGAGCAGTCGAACCCGTAGCGGTTGTAGTCGTTGTAGCCGCCCGGCGAGAGCGAGGCGATGCCGCAGCTCGGGCCGCCCTTGCCGCCGCCGCCCCAGGCGTAGCTGAGGCTCTTGGTGGTCTCCTGCTGGGCGAGCGCGATGATCCGGCTGATCTTCTCGGCGCTCGTCCCGGCGGTGCTGCCCGCCGGGCCGTTGATCCGACCGTGACCCGCGGTGTCACAGGTGCCGTTGCCGGTGGTGGGCCCGGTGCCGCCGCCCGGCGCGCCGCCGGTCGGCTGGTCGTTGTCGCAGCGCGGCATGTTGGACAGGAAGCCGTCGGTGCCCGTCTGGACGTAGTAGTCCGTGACGAACAGGCCGTCGGTGGTCTTGTCCCAGATGTAGCTGCCGTAGGCGTACTCGCCGTAGGCCTGGCAGGTGATGTGGATGCTGGAGCCGGACGGGTAGGTCTTGACCGCGGCGGCGGAGAGGACCTTGGTCGCCCGGCCGTTGAGGTCGGTCTTGGCGGTGTAGCCGGAGCCGCTGTTGGAGGTGTTGTCGGTGCAGCGCGGCAGGCCGGGGTCGAAGCCGTCGAAGCCGGTCTTGACGTAGTAGTCCGTGACCCAAAGGCCGTCGGTGGTCTTGTCCCAGATGTTGCTGCCGTAGGCGTTCTCACCGATCGCCTGGCAGGTGATCCGGATGGTGCTGCCGCCCGGGTAGACCTTGACCGCCGGGGCGGAGACCTGGGTGGTCGCGCGGCCGTTGAGGTCGGTCTTGGCGAGGTAGCCGGCCGAGCTCGGAGCGCTGGTCGAGGCGCACTTGGGGAGGTTCGGGTCGAAGCCGCTGTACCCGGTCTTGACGTAGACGTCGGTGACCCACAGGCCGTCGCTGGTCTTGTCCCAGATGGTGCTGCCGTAGGCCGAGCCACCGGTGGCCTGGCAGACGACGGGCACCAGGTCGCCGTTGTGGTAGGCGTTGACCTCCACGACGGCCGCGGACAGGCTGGGGCTCTGCCGCCCGTCCAGGTCGGCGGTGGCCGGGAGGGCGGTCGAGTCGAGCGAGGTGTCGCCGCAGCGGGGGACGCCCGGGGCATAGCCGTCCGAGCCGGTCTGGACGTAGAAGTCCGGGACCCACACGCCGTCGGTGGTCTTGTCCCAGATCGCCGAGCCGTAGGCCTCTTCGCCCTTGGCCTGGCAGGAGACCGGGACGGTCTGCCCGGCGAGGTACATGTCCACCTTGACGGTGTTGGCGTTGAGCGACGGCCCGTCACGGCCGTTGAGGGCCACCTTGGCGGTGAAGTTGGTGACGGCCGCCGCCGGGGAAGCGGCGAGGACGGGAGTCCCCAGTGCGGCGATGGCCAGCAGTGGGGTCAGAGTGCGGACGAGTCGGGTGCGTATGCGTGTGTGCATGCCCATGGTCCTCCGTGAACAGGGCGTGGCGCGACGGCCGGATTCGGCTTCGCGGACGCTCGACCCGGCGGTGGGGGCCGCCGGGTCGATCGTGATCCACCGGAATCCTGCATGCGACACGTATCGTCCCGGTCGCGGCGCGGTAGCCCGTCCACGGAGGCTTTCATGTCACGGAGTTGACATGCTGTTAGATCATGGAACGTCAGACTTGCCGGTATCGAACGCACTTGAAGAAGAGGTTCCTGGCCACCTGTCCGAGTACCGCCGATCCGCGAATTCCGGTCGCGTTCGGTCGGCCGGGCCGAGCCAGGTCCGCAGCGCCGCCCGCAGTCCGGCGGCGGCCTCGTCCGGGTCCGTCGCCCCGGGGCCGACGGCCCAGGCCGCGTAGCCGTCCGGGCGGATGAGCACGACGTCCGCCGGTGCCGATGCCCCGGGGTCGGCCGGTCGGGCGACCACGGTGTCCAGCCGGCCGGACCAGGGCCCGGCGGCCTCGGCGAGCTTCCAGCCCAGGTTCAGCGCGTCCTGCAGGCCGAGGTTGAGCCCCGGCCCGCCGATGCCGGACTGGACGTGTGCGGCGTCGCCGACCAGGGGCACCCCACCGTCCCGATACCGCTGTGCCACCCGGGAGTTGACTCCGACGACGGAACGGACGCGCAGGGCTGCCGCACCCTCCGGCGGCGGGCCGATCGGCAGGTCCGCACCGAGCACGCGGCCTACGGCAGCCCGGAGTTCGTCGAGCGGGACCCCCTCGGCGCGGTCCTCGACCGGGGGCCGGTCCCATTCGGAGACCGAGATCCGGTAGACGCCGGGCTGGAACATCCCGTAGGCGAAGACGCCGTTCTCGGAGCGGGTGAAGCTGGCCGGCGCGAGGCGCCCGAGCCCGGGCACGTCGAGTTCGCCGGTGCCGGGGACGGCGGCCGGCGGGTGGACGGCCACCTGGCCGCTCAGCGCGACGAAGCGGTCGTCGGTGATCCCGGGGAAGTCGATCCCGCACTGCTTGCGAACGGTGCTGTGTCCGCCGTCCGCGCCGACGAGGTAGCGGGCGGTGATCCGGTACGGCCCGTCGGGGCCGGTGAGGTCCGCGGTGACGCGGTCGGCGTCCTGGTCCAGGGTCGTCAGCCGGTGGCCGCGCCGGATCTGAGCCGGATCGCCGCCCAGCTCAACGCCTCGCGGGTGGCCTGCTTCTTGCGCTCACGGAGGCCCGGTACGGCGCGCTGGGAGGTGTCCGCAGAACAATGGCAGGCAGAAACATGCGCGGTGAGCAATATTGCGGAGCACGCAATTTTCCTCCGGCGGCTGCGCTCGGCCCGACCGGCGTCAGACTGCCACCTGCAGCGACCCGTCGACGAACACCGCCTGCGTGAGCGCGAGTTCGGCGATGACGCACGTCCCGGTGGTACCCGGGAAGGTGTGACAGCCGCCGGTCAGCGCGCCCACCAGCCGCAGGCCCCGTCCGAACAGCGCGTCGGCGTCCTCGGGCGCCCGCCGGCGGGCCGGCCGCGGCCGCCAGCAGCCGGAGTCCTTGACCGCCACCCGCAGGACGCCGTCACTGCGGGACACCAGCAGGGTGATGTCGGGGCTGCCGCTGTGCAGCACCACATTGGTCGCCAGCTCGGTCACGACGAGCGCCAGGGCGTCGTCGATCTCCGGTGGGAGGCCCCAGCGGCCGGCCAGGTCGGCCGCGAACCTGCGCAGTTCCGGCACGGCCGCGACGGTGGCGGGCAGCACGCACACGGCCGGCCGGCCCCCGCCGGGGACCAGGTGATCGGAGTCGGACGGCTCTGTGTTCCCCTCGGTGACCATGCGGTGCTCCTGCCCGACCGCGGCACCCGGAGGCCCGGTCGTGTGCGAGGCGTTGCGTGGAGACGTGCTCGTCTCCCACCCTGCGGTCGGCGGCGGGAGGCGACAAACCGGGATCGGCCGACCAGGGGACACCGTCCGCCGGACCGCAGCTCGGAGGGGGTGCTCGCGGACGGCGCCGAGCACCGTCCGACCACCGGCACCGGCCGCCCTCGCCCCCGCCCCGCCCTCCGACGGCCCCCGCACGGCCGCCGACCAGGGTCACGCTCCGTGGCGCGCACGGCCGTTCGCCGGGCGGCGGACAGCCGGTCGGCACCGGACCGCGGCGCCCCGGCGGGCCCGGCCGGGGACGGTCACCCCAGGGGGTCGGCCAGGCCCCAGCCGTCGGCGAGGACGGCGTCGACCGCGGCGAGCGCTCGCTCCAGCCGGGTCGCCCGGTCGCCCCGCAGTTCCGTCCAGGGCGCCGCGGCAGCGGCGAGGACCTCACGGAAGCGGCCGGTCATCCACGCACGGAGGTGCTCGCCGTCGCGCAGCCCGTCGTCGTCGAAGGGGACGTCCTCGTCCGAGGTCAGCAGGTACAGGGACCGGGGCGGCAGCACCTCGGCCAGCCGGCGGACGGGGGCGGTGGCCCGGCCCCGGTAGCGCTCCTGCCAGACGGTGGTGGCGAGGGTGTCGGTGTCGCAGACGAGGACGGGCCCGCCGGCCCGGGCCGCCCGGTGCTCGGCGTCGTTCTGGCGGCGGCCCACGAGCTCGAAGTCCGCGTCGGTCCACTCCAGGTCGAAGACGGTCGGGAGCGGGCCGGCCGGGTCGGCCAGGCCGCGGGCAACGGCGAGTTTGGCGACCGTCAGCTCGCGCCCGTACTCGGGGACCCAGCGGGTGAGGGCGTGCGGGCCGCCGCGGCCGCGCAGGGCGGCGGCCAGGTCCCGGGAGAGCGTGGTCGTCCCGGTCGACTCCGCACCGACCACCACGATCCGGCGGGCGAGGCCGCCGCGGACGGGCGGTTCGAGCTCGTCCCAGTGGCCGACCGGGTCGGCCCGGACTTTCGTCCCGGAGACCGCGAAGGTTTCCCGCCCGGTGTCGAGGACGACCGGCACGGCGTCGAAGCGGCGGGCGAGTTCGGTTCCGTACGGCTCCGAGCTGAAGACCGCGTCCACCGGCGCGGCGGGCGGTGCGGCGGCGACCGCCTCGCGCATCAGCGCGACGTGGCCGGACCAGGCGTCGGCGCTGTCGTAGTCGACCGGCAGGTCGTCGGCGATCCCCACCACCGCCACGTGCGCCTCGCCGGCCCAGCGCTCGCGGATCCATGCGACCCGGTCGGCCAGGGGTATGGACTCACAGGCGGCGGCCATCACCACCACGGTGACCCGCTCGCAGGCGTCCGCGGCCGCCCGGATGAGGAAGTGGTGGCCGGCGTGCGGCGGGTAGAACTTGCCGATCACCAGGCCGTGTGCGAACCGGCCCTGCGCGGAAGGGCCCGGCGCGATCCGGCCGGGGGCGGGCAGTGCCTCGGCACTCATGCGGGCACCCCCGCGACGGCTGCGGGGCGGGCGGCGGCGAGTTCGCGCAGCCAGGACCGCAGGCCCACCCCGCACAGGCCGAGGAACAGCACGTAGACCACGGCGGTCAGCACCAGATCCTTCGCCGCGTAGAGCGGGATGTACACGAGGTCGGCGGCGATCCAGAAGTACCAGTTCTCCACCTGCTTGGCGTTCAGCAGCCACTGGGCGGCGAGTGACAGCGCGGTGGTGAGGGCGTCCCAGAACGGCGCACTGTCGTGCGCCCGGGTGAGGATCACGGTCAGGGCCCAGGTGGCGGGCACCAGGAGGGCGAGCAGGACGAGCAGGCCGGCGGGCGAGGCGTGGCCCATGGGCCGCCGGCTGCGCCGGTCGCCGCCGCGCAGCCAGCGGAGCCAGCCGTGGGCGGCCAGCAGCAGGAACACCACCTGGAGGGCGGCGTCCGCGTAGAGCCGGGCGCCCCAGAACAGGACGAGGAAGAACAGATTGTTGGCGATGCCGACCGGGAAGTTCCAGCTGCTGGCCCTGACACAGAGCCAGACGCAGACGGCGCCGGTCGCGAAGCCGAGCAGTTCGGCGGTGGTCACGGCGTCCTGCCCGAGCAGGAAGAGCTGGTGGTTGAGCGGTGCGAGCAGGTCGTTGAGGGTGTCGGCGACGGACACGGGGTCCCCTTCAGGAATAACGTCAGGTTGACGATAAAGGGTGGACGGCCCACTTCGCAACGGCCGGCCCACGGCGGCCTGTGCTTGGCCTGCGCTTGACGCAACGTTGACCCGCGCGCGGGCGATCACCCGCGGACGCCGCCGCTACCGTCGGGTTCATGCCACGTCTCCCCCGGACCCCGGCGATCCCGGTGCTTCCGTACCGCAAGCCCACGCTCGGCCGCGACTACTGGGTCTTCGACGACGTACTCCCGGACGCCGAGGCCGCGCGGGCCCGCATCCTGGCCCGCGACGACTGGAGCGAGGGCTACCCCCACAAGCCCGAGGCCTGGCCCGGACTGCGGACGATGCCGGGCCTGGAGCCCGACGAACTAGCCCACGTCGAGGCGCTGGTGATGAAGGCGACCGGCGCCCGCCGGATCTGGCCGGAGACCTCGGCCGGCGGCGCGGTGGTCAACCACAACTGCGTCCAGGTCGTCGGCCGCGACGAGTGCGAGCCGCGCCCGCACACCGACGCCCGCTCGGTCTGCCGGTACGCCGCGGTGCTCTACCTCAACCCGGCCGCGCCGAAGGACTGCGGCACCAGCTTCTACCGGCAGCAGCTGCCCGGCGGCGTGCTCGGCGGCAACACCGTGGCCGCCCCGCACAACAACCTGGTGGACGCCCTCGGCACCCGGTTCGTGCCGGCGGACTCCTTCGTGGAGGACGTCCGGGTGGCCCACCGGTTCAACCGGCTGCTGCTCTACAGCGCCAACCTCATCCACACCGCGACCGGTTACTGGGGCAGCACCCTGGAGGACAAGCGGATGACCGCGGTCTTCTTCTGGATGGCCTGACGCACCGCAGGTGCAGCGCGCCGCCGGCGGCCCCGAGGGGCGGCCGGCGGCGCGCCGGTTCTCACTGGTACACGCGGACGTAGTCCACGAGCATCTTCTGCGGGAAGACGGTGGTGGCGTCGGGCGCACCCGGCCAGTCGCCGCCCACCGCGTTGTTGAGGATCAGGTAGAACGGGTGGTCGTACACCCAGGGCCCGCGGGTGGTCTCCAGGACGGTGCGGTCGACGGTGAAGAACGCGTTGCCGTCGACGTAGAACGTCATGTGCGCGGAGTCCCAGTCCACCCCGTAGGTGTGGAAGGCGTTCGCGAAGTCGCTGCCCGCCACGGTGTACGGGGAGCCGTAGCCGCCCGCGCCGTTGTAGGCCGGGGCGTGCAGGGTCGAGTACACCGAGTCCGCCACCTTGCCGACGTGCTCCATGATGTCGATCTCACCCGAGGCGGGCCACGGCGTACCGGTCTTGAAGTTGGCGCCGAGCATCCAGAACGCCGGCCACAGGCCCTGCGTGCCGGTCACCTTGATCCGCGCCTCGGCGTGCCCGTAGGTGAAGTTGAAGTGGTCGGAGGTGTTGATCCGGCCGGAGGTGTACTGGCAGGTGGTGCTGCCGGACAGCGGGTCGCGCGGGCAGGACGAACCGGCCGTGACCTCCTTGCGGGCGTCGATGACCAGGTTGCCGGTGCCGTCCTGGTAGAGGTTCTTGTTGCCGGTGGTGTAGTACTCCAGCTCGTTGTTGACGCCCGCCCCGGGGTCGGTCGTCCACTTCGAGGCGTCCGGCGCAGCGCCGTTGGCGCCGTTGAACTCGTCGCTCCAGACCAGGTGGCCGGGGAAGGACGGGTTCGGCGGCAGCGCGGGCGGCGGGGTGGGGGTGCCGCCCGTGCCGTAGACCTGGAACTCCCAGAGCGAGTAGCCGTACGCGGTGCCCCGGGCGGTGCCGTACATCCGGATGTAACGGCCTCTGCCGTTCAGGTCGGTGAGGGTCTCCTTGAAGCCCTTGCCCGTGGTGGTGGAGTAGATGTCCGTCCAGGTGGCCGCGTCGTTGGAGACCTGCAGCCGGTAGGCGCTGGCGTAGGCCGGGTCCCACTGGAGGACCACCTTGTGGATCTGCGCGGTGGCGCCGAGGTCCAGGTAGATCCAGCCCGGGTCCGTCCAGCCGGTGGTGGAGCTGGTGGCCCAGCGGGTGGCCGGGTCCTGGTCGTCGACCTTGGCCGGCACGCAGCCGCCGCAGTTGCCGTCGTCCTGGCTGGAGGACGCCACCGCGGGCCGCTGGTAGGAGAGTTCGACGTCACCGGTGGAGGTGCCGGAGGTGCCGTACACCTGGAACTCCCAGAGCGAGTAGCCATACTGGGTGGCCCGGGCGGTGCCGTACATCCGGACGTAGCGTCCGGTGCCGTTGACGGTCAGGTTCTGGGTGCCGCCGGTGCCGGTCGTGGTGGTGTAGACGTCCGTCCAGGTGGTGCCGTCGGCGGAGGTCTGCAGCTTGAACCCGGTGGCGTAGGCGGCCTCCCACTGCAGGACGACGCGGCTGACGGTCGCCGACGCGCCGAGGTCGACCTGGATCCACTGCGGGTCGGCGAAGGCACTGGACCAGCGGGTGCCGGCATTGCCGTCCACGGCGGCGGTCGCCGGGAAGGCCACGCTGTTCTCCGTGGAGGAGGCGGTGACCGCCTTGCCCTGCGAGAGCAGCGTCTCGGTGGCGGCCGTGCCCGCGTGCGCGAACGGGATGAGCAGGGCGCCCGCGGCGAGCACGAGTGCGGTGAGCAGGCGCAGGAGCGCCTGGTGGGTGCGGTGGTGCAGGCGGCCGGCCGTGCCGACGCCGGATGGTGCTGAGGTCATGGGAGCTCCAGCTGGGTGGGGGTGGTGCGGCGCTGGGTGCGGCGGCCCGTGGGGGACCGCGCGTGACGTGGCGGCTCTGCGGCCGCGCGGCTCTCGCGGCGGGCGGCGGGGTGGCCCGCGGGCCCGGACGGAGCGCGCGGTGGCCGGCCGGACGCTCATGCCGAGTCGCGGACGATCAGCGCGGTGGGCAGCACGAGCGCCGGAGCGGTCTCCTCGCCGGCCGCCAACCGCTGCACACTGCGGACGAGTTGGCGCCCGAGTTCGTCGATGGGCTGGCGCACGGTGGTCAGCGCCGGTGCGCACGACAGAGCGGCGTCGATGTCGTCGAAGCCCACCACCGCCACATCGTCGGGCACCCGGCGGCCGGCCTCCCGGAGTGCCTCCAGCGCGCCCGCCGCCATCTGGTCGGAGGCGGCGAACACCCCGTCGATCCGGGGCTCCCGCCGCAGCAACGCGGCCATCGCGGCCCGGCCGGACTCGACGGTGAAGTCGCCCTCGGCGACCAGCTGCGGGCCGCGCACCCGGGCCGTCTCGCGGCGGTAGGCGGCGAGCCGTTCGATGCCCGCGGTCATGTCCGACGGCCCGGCGATGGTGGCGATCCGGGTGCGGCCGATCCGGCGCAGGTGCCGGACGGCGGTGGTCGCGCCGCCGGCGTTGTCCACGCCGACGTAGGGCAACAGCGGTCCGCCCAGCGGCCGTTCGTTGCAGACGACCGGAACTCCGGTGCGGGCCAGCGCCGCGGGCAGCGGATCCGGGCCGTGCATGGAGGCCAGCATCACGCCGTCGACGTGGCCGGCCCGGGCGTACTGCTCGATCCGCCGCCGCCCGGCCGGCGACCCGGCCAGCAGGATCACCAACTGCTCGTCGGACTCCTCCAGTTCCTCGGTCGCACTGCGGATCAGCGCCGGGAAGAAGCCGTCCGAGAACACCCGGGCCATCCCCTCCGGCAGCACCAGGGCGTACGACCCGGTGCGGTGCGTGACCAGCGACCGGGCGGCCTGGTTGGGGACGTACTGGAGGTCGGCGACGGCACGCATGACCGCGCTGCGGCGCCGCTCGCTGACCGGGTGGGAGCCGCTGACCACCCGGGAGGCAGTGGCACGGGAGACCCCGGCGCGCTCGGCAACGTCCTCCAGGGTCGGCCGGTGCCGGTCGGGGGCCGTCAGCTCCACCGACATGTCCCCTCCCTTGCCGTCGCGGAATCCACATGAGAGAGCGCTCTCTCAGCCGGGTAGAGAGTGCCCCGCAACGCCGGGCCATGTCAATAACCGTGCCGGGATTCGCCGTTCGCCCCGCGCAGCGGACGGCGGGATCCCTCAGCGTTCGTCCAGCACCGCCCGGATCACGTACCGGGCGTTGCGCGCCATCGCGGGGTTGGTCCTGCGGTAGTACGGCAGCGCGATCAGCGCCTGCGAAAGCGTGCGCCCCCGGCCACGGATCCAGGTCGCCTCGTCCACCGCCAGCGCCTCGCGGAAGGCCTCCCGCGCCCCGGCCGGCAGGAGATTCCAGGCCGGGAACAGATCGCAGGCCGGATCCCCCACCCCCGCACACCCGAAGTCGATCACCGAGCTGAGCCTGCCACCGTCCACCAGCAGGTTGCCCGGCATGAGATCGGCATGCAGCCACACCGGCGGTCCGTCCCAGCCCGGGGCCTGCAGCGCCTCCTCCCACACGGCCGCGGCGGCATCGCAGTCGACGCCCTCCTGCGGGATCCCCCGCAGGGTGTCGATGGCCGACCGGGTCTCCGCGTCGAGGGAGGCGACAGGTCCGCCGCGATGGGCCTGCGGCGCCTGCGGCAGGGTGATGCTGCGCATCGCCACCACGAACCCGGCCAGATCCCCGGCCAACAGCAGCGGTGCACTCAGCTCCCCCGCCTCGGGGTTCTCGCCGCTCAGCCACCGGTGGACCGACCACGGCCACGGATACCCCTCGGCGGGCTCCCCGGCGGCGAGCACCTCGGGGATGGGCGTGGGCAGGTGCGGCGCCAGTCGGGGCAGCCACGCCTGCTCCGACGACACGTCGCCGGCACCGCCCTCCACCAGCGGCAGGCGTACGACCATGTCCTCGCCCAGCCGGTACATGGCGTTGACCGTGCCCCCGGACGGGTACCGTTCCACCGCGAGCCCCGCCCAGCGCGGGAACTGCCCCGCGACCAGCCGCCGCACCAGACGTTCGTCGATGGGGTGCATGCCGGGGTGCATCTGCCCTGTCCTCATGACTCGCCATCCGACCGCCCGAAGCCGACGGGCGTCAAACGCTTTCCGCCACGTCGGAAGCGACCGTCCAGGGAGTACCCGTCCGAACACTGGTCGGTGCGGACGGTTGACGGCGGTTGTCCGCAGCGTCCCGTACCCTGCGCCCGTGATCACCGAGGAGTACCTCTCGACCCCGGACGCGTTGGCCGTGCAGCCATTCCCGGCGGCGACCTCCGCCGACGTCACCGGGAGCAGTGGACCGGGGCATCATGTGCGCGAACTGCTGGCCGGTCGGGACTTCCGGGAGGAGGACGACGACGGGCAGACCTGGGTCGAGGCCGAAGCCGAACTGAGAGCCTGCCTCGACGACCTGGCCGCACACCTGACGACTCGGTGGGGCGACGCATTCGACGTGGACCTCGGGCCATATCTCCGTGCCGGCTGCGAGGGCGAGATCGTGCCCGAGCCGCTCGACCACCTCAGCCAACAGGCCGTGAGCATGCAGGTGTGGCCACTTCCCGACGGCGGTCGTCGGCTCGCACTGACGATCGGACAGGCCGACAAGGAGCTACCGCTCGTCCTGTCTGCTGCGGTCGGCCGGTTTTCCGCATTCGACGTGACCGTGAGCAGCCGGTCATGAGCGGAGCAGACCTCGCTGACCACCTCCGCCAGCGCACCCGGTGGCGCTCAGGGACCATCGTCCATGGCCCGCACCACCCCAGCAGGTCACGCCGGTGCACCCCCGTACGTACCCGGCGCAGAATCCCGTCGACCAGCTGCCGGTGATCCCGACACCGCCCACAACGACCGTCGCTCACCGCCAGGAACGGCGACCGATCCCACGAGACGGGCCCGCGCCGGCCTGCGTGAACCAGGTGGACGGCGACTTGGGAGCTGTCCGTTCTCCCCGCCGTGCCGGTGTACCGGCGTTGGACGCCGACCGTATGGCTGCCCTTCTTCCAAGGGCGGGCTGAGCACCAACCGCCTTCAATGCCGGAGGAGTTCGCAGAAGCGGTCCAGGGCGCGGTCGGTGCGGCGACGGTCTCCCGTGGTCGTGAGATCGAACAGGAGACCCCGAATGACAGCCATGACCAGCGTGGGAGTGACCGTGTCGTCAGGACCGGTGGCGGTGTCGTGCAACGTGGCGCCGAGGGTGTGGAACCAATCCGTGATCGCCTCGGCCTGATCGGGGTGGTTCTCGGGGTGAGCCAGGCCGTCGGCGTGCACCTCGAAGATCAGCCGGACGTACGGGGCACGCTCAGGCGCGCTGATCCAGGCCCAGATGCCGCGCAGGTGTTCCTCCGGAGACGCCGCCCGCGCCGGAAGGTTCTCGGCCAGCCGTGCCACTCCGCGGCGGCGGGCCTCGGCAAGGACGGCAGATACCAACTCCTGCTTGCTGCCGAAGTCGTAGAGCAGCATCCGCGGGCTGGTATCGAGAGCCGCGGCCAACGGCCGCAGGCTCAACCCGGCCAGGCCGTGTGCCAGTACGTAGTCGGTCGCCCGCGCCAGCGTGGCCTCCCGTCGGGCGGGATCTGCGGGTCGCCCCACGGTGGATCATCCTCTCCGTACTGCGGATCTGAACGCACGTCAGTATATGGTACGACTGTTTCAATAACGGGAGGAGACAGTCGTGCACACACTCGACCGGGCACTCGCACTGGGCGCCGGCGGCCCCGTTGGTGCGGCCTGGATGGCCGGACTGGCCTGCGGACTGCACCGCGGCGGGGTGGACCTCGGCGAGGCCGATCTGATCGTCGGCACCTCGACCGGCGCGATCATCGGCACGGTGCTGGCCACAGGTCAGGACCCCGGCCGGCTCGCCACTCCCGTTCGCCCCGCCGACTCCGACGGCACCCCGCCCCAGGTGGACGGGCGCCGACTGGCCGAGGCGTTCGCCGTGCTCGGCCGTGCCGCCTCCAACCCAGCCGAAGCGCGCCGCCGAGTCGGCCGGATCGCGCTCGCCGCCGAAACCGGCCCCGAGCAGGCACACATCGCCCGGATGCGCGCCCTGGCCGGCGCGGACCAGTGGCCGGACCGAAAGCTGCTCATTGCGGTGGTGGACGTCGAGACCGGCGAACAGGAGGTCTTCGACCGTGCCACTGGCGCACCGCTGCCCTCCGCCGTGGCGGCGAGCACGGCCTTCCCGGGCATCTACCCACCGATCACCGTCAACGGCCGCCGATACATGGACGGCTCCCTGCGGTCCGCGACCAACGCCGCACTCGCAGCGGGAGCCCGCACGCTCGTCGTGATCGACCCACAAGCGCACCTGTTCCCCCGTGAGTTGCTCCAGCAGGAGCTGGCGGTCGCCGGGGCGCACACAGTGCTGACCATCGAGCCCGATCCGGCATCCCGACGCGCATTCGGCTCAGACCTGAGCGACCGCACGGCCTGGGAACCGGCCTACCGGGCGGGTCTTCGCCAAGCCACCGATGCCGCAGAGCAGCTCCGCCCCGCGTGGAGGACCGGATCCCACACGGACTGAGCGCCGCCCGGCCCGGGGCCCGGCTGACAGCCGATGCGCGACGGTCCACCGACTGCCGGCAGGCCGTGCGATCGTCACGATCACGACCTGCCGATGGAGTCCTAGGCGGACTGACGCACCACCAGGGACGGCCTGAAGACCACCATCGGCATGGCCTTGGACGGCTCGGCGATCTGGCGCAGCACCAGGCGCGCCATTTCGGCCGCCATGTCCTCCACCGGCTGTCGCACGGTGGTCAGTTGGGGGTCGCAGGCCAGGGCCGGGCTGCTGTCGTCGAAGCCGACCACCGCGATGTCCTCGGGCACCCGTCGGCCGCTGCGCGAGAGCACCGGCAGCGCACCCAGGGCCATCAGGTCGGAGGCGATGAACACGCCGTCCAGGTCGGGGGCGATCTCCAGCAGCCGCCGGATCGCCACCGCTCCGCCGTCCTGGGTGAAGTCACCCTCCACGACGACGGGCTCGCCGAGGCCGTGGGCGGCCACCGCCTCCCGGTACCCGGCCAGCCGCTCCTGGCTGGCGGGCATGTCGAGCGGCCCGGAGATGGTCGCGATCCGCCGCCGGCCGATCCCGACCAGGTGGTCGACGGCGAGCCGGACGCCCTCGCGCTGGTCCACGTCCACGTAGGCGATCGGGCAGGAAGACGCCGGGCGGGAGGCCAGCACGGCCGGGATCCGGGTGTCGCTCAGCCACTGCGGCAGCGGGTCGGTGGCGTTCGAGGACACCAGGATCACGCCGTCCACGTGGCCCTGCCGCAGGTAGCCGAGCAGCTGGCCGCGCGAGGCGCTGTCGTCCGCGAGCATCAGGACCATCTGCATCCCCTGCGGGCGCAGCACCTGGATGACGCCGCTCACTACCCGGCCGAAGTGCGGGTCGGTGAACATCCGGCCGACGAACGGGTCGAGCGCCTGGTGGCGCCGTTCGGCCTCGGACACCACCAGGGCGATCGAGTTGGTCCGCCGGGTCACCAGCGAGCGGGCGGCCGAGTTGGGCACGTAGTTGGTCGCCGCGACGGCCTCTTCGACGACCCGGCGCAGCTCCGGATCGACGGTGGACTTCCCGTTCACGACGCGCGAGACGGTGGCCCGGGACACGCCTGCCACCTTGGCGACGTGCTCCAGGGTGACGGGCCTGGTCGAGGGTGGCAGATCGGTGGTCACGCTGCCAGTTATACCCCGTGTGGCAAGGCCCGTTCCGGGTGGATGCCGAAGATCGCCGTCGAAGGGCCGCGCGGGCACGGCAGGCGGCCCCGTACGAACTGCTCCACGGCCCGGCGGACGAGCACCTCGGGGCCGCTCATCACGGCCCGCCCGTGGGCGCGCGGCGCGGATCGGCGGGGTATCGACACCCCCGCCGTCGGACACCCGCTCACGACAGCGGGTGGATCTCGGTGCCGTCGTCGAGCACGCCGGTGACCTCGGGTCGACCACCCTCCGGGCTCTCGACGGCCACCGTTCGGTCGGCGGGCGCGGCGTCGAGGGGCGGGCCGTCGCCGCGGACACGGAGCCGGGCCACCCGGCGGCTGCCCGCCGCCAGCAGGAAGGCGTGGCCGTCGGGGGCCCGCCAGCGCGTCCAGCCCACCGTGTTCTGGTCGAACCGGCTGCAGCCCCTCCCCTGCGCCAGCGCGGTGCGCACCGTGCGGCCGCCACCGCCCGGTCCGGGCAGCAGCAGTTCGGTGGCGGCCGATCCCTCGCCGTTCCAGCGGTCGGTGCGCAGGCAGACCCAGGTCGCCGTGCCGGCGTGCTGGGGCAGCTGCTGCTCGGCGAATGCCCAGGCGTTCAACTCCTTCACCCCGGGGCCCTGTTCGGGCAGATTGCAGGCCGTCCTCGCCCAGGTGACCAGCGCGTCGGTGCCGGTCGCCTCGCGCGGCGCGCGGGCGGCGCCCGCGCTCGGCGGCGGCGTCCAGGTGAGGTGGGCCGGCAGGATGCCGCCGAGGTCGGCGAGGAGGAAGGCGTGCTTCTCCGCGACGGTGCGCGAGGAGCGCAGCTGCAGCACCGGGCCGCTCCGGCAGTCCGCGTCGGCCGTCGACAGCGCGGCGGTGACCCCGTCGGTACGGGCCACCGCGGTGGCCGGGGTGTCCGGTTGGCGCAGTCTGCGCAGTTCGGCGGTGTCGACCCAGGGCGCCAGCAGGAACCGCACCGAGCGGGTGGTGCGGCGCAGCACCACCGCGGCGCCGGTGGTGACGTCGCTGTCGTCGGCGCGGGCGACGACCATGCCCGTCTCGGCGCTCCAGTGGGCGATCCGCGCACCGTCGTGGAGCACCACCACGGCGGTGCCGTCGACGTCGCCGGCCCAGAGCAGCCGCGGGGTGCCGACGGGCGGCCCGACGGGGGTGCCGGGTTCGGTGTGCACCGCGAGGCCGCCGCGCTGCCAGAGGGCCAGGACCCGGCCGAGCAGGGCGGAGTCGCCCGTCCGGTCACCGCGGGCGGGCCAGGCGGAGAAGTCGAGCCGGGCGGTGCGGGTCCACTCGGTGGGCGCGGCGCGCAGCAGGGCGGCGGGGTCGGCGGTCGCGGCGAGGGGGCACCGTCGGCGGACGGCAGTCGCAGGGCCCCGGCCGGGGCCTGGGCGGTGCCCCCGGCGGCGGCCGCGCCGACCAGGGTGGCGGCCAGCACGAGGGCGGCCGCGCCGAGCCGGGTGGTGCGGCGGCGGCGGATGAGGTCGCCGGGCTGGACGCGGACGGTGCAGGGGTCGAAGCGGACCGGCTCGCCGACGACCGTCCGGATCGCCCCGGCCGCCCGGCGGGCCTCGTCCGGGCGGGCGACCCCGGCGCGGAGCAGCAGGTCGGTGATCTCCGCGGGCGGCAGGCCGTCGACGGCGCGCAGGGCGTAGGCGGCCCGGGCGGCCGCGGGGAGTTCGGCCAGCTCGCGGTCGAGCGCGAGTTCGTCCTCGGCTCCGTCGGCGGTGAACATCCGCAGGCCCCAGACCCCGGGCAGCGGCCCGCGCGGGCGGACCCGGCCGGCCAGCGCCCGGCGCACCACGCGCAGCCGCAGGCCGTCGTACAGGTCGTCGGGGTGCCCGGCGCGGCCGGCGCGCAGGCTCAGGCCGGGCAGCGCCCGCTGGGTGACGGCGTGGGCGGCGAGCAGCCGGTGGTGGCGGTCGGCGCCGGCGGGCAGGATCAGGTAGGCGATCCGGGCGAGCCGCCGGTAGTTGGCGACCAGGACCTCCTCGGCGTCGCCCGCCGCGTGGCCGTCGGGCGGTGCGGATGCCCGGCCGGGGTGCGGTGGTCGACGGTCCATGGCTGCTCCCGTTCTGGCGGCGGCGGCAGCCGGTCGGACTGCGGATGATCCAACGAGTGGATCATGCGATGGTTGCGCTCCCCGGGTGATCCGGCCCCGGACGCACGGCGGCCGCGGACGCACGGCTGCCCCGGACGCCGTTGCCGGGCGTCCGGGGCAGCCGGCCGGTCGTCGCGACCGGCGGAGCGACCGCCGTGCTCAGTGCGTACGGTCCTGCAGGTCGGCCATGGCGACCGCCCAGCGGATGTACTTGTTGCGGCCGAGGTCGCCGATCGTCTTGATCTTCAGCGCGGCGAGCGCCTCGCCGTGCGTGTCGGTCAGCCCGGCGAGCGCAGCCACCGGCGCGTCCAGCACCTCGGGCAGGCTCAGGTTCTCGTACGCCTTGTCGAGGACCTTGTCCAGGTCGGCGGTTACGGTCATGACGGCACCTCCGTAGACGGATCTCTCGCTCCAGCCTGGTGGGCCCGGACAGCCCCCGCCATCGGGGTTCGGCCGAGCGGTGCACCCGCCGGGCCTGCCCTCAGGTGACCAGGGCGAGGTCGTGCGGGGTGGAGTTGAAGCGTTGTCCGCCGTCCTCGGTGACGGTGACGATGTCCTCGATGCGGACGCCGAATCGGCCCGGGAGGTAGATGCCGGGCTCGATCGAGAAGCACATGCCGGGCACCAGCGGCTGCTGCTCGCCCTCGACCATGTACGGGGGCTCGTGGGTGGTGAGGCCGATGCCGTGGCCGGTGCGGTGGATGAAGTACTCCCCGTAGCCGGCCTCGGTGATGACCCGTCGGGCGACCCGGTCGATCTCCTGGCAGGCAATGCCGGGCCGGACGGCCTCGAAGGCGGCCTGCTGGGCGTGGCGGACGATGTCGTGCACCTCGCGGACCTCCGCGGGCACCTCCACGCCGACGTGGACGGTGCGGGTGGTGTCGGAGCCGTAGCCGTCCTTCAGGCCGCCGAAGTCGAGGACCACGGTGTCGCCCTCGGAGATGACCCGGTCGCCGGCCTCGTGGTGCGGGTTCGCGCCGTTCGGGCCGGAGCCGACGACGGTGAAGTCGACCTGGCTGTGGCCGTGCCGGCGCAGGGCTTCGGCCAGGTCGGCCGCGACGTCGTTCTCCGAGCGGCCGGCGAACGGCACGCCGAGGATGTCGTGGTACGCGGCGTCGGCCGCCGCCCCGGCCGCGGCCAGGCGTTCCAGTTCGTCGGCGTCCTTGACGGCGCGCAGCATCGGCAGCCCGGCGGTGAGCGAGGTGTAGGCGGTGCCGGGCAGCGCCTCCTGGAGGCCGAGCAGGTGCATCGCCCAGGCGCCGTCGGAGATGCCGTAGCGCCCGGCGGGGTCGAGGAGTTCGCGGGCGGCGCGGTACGGGTCGGTGCCGTCCGACCAGTCGGTGAGCCGGACGGCGGCGGCGCCGGGGGCGGCCTCGGCGTCCGGGCGCTCCAACTTGGGCACGATCAGGACGGGCTGCTTCCCGGCGCTGATCAGCAGGGCGGTCAGCCGTTCGGTGAGGGCGGTCGGCCGGTAGCCGGTCAGATGGACGAGGTCGGGGCCGGGGGTGACGACGAGCCCGGCGAGTCCGGCCGCGGCGGCGGCCGCGGCGGCGCGGGTCATCCGGTCGGCGAAGTCCTGGGTGGTGAAGGGCTGGGGCATGGCGGCTTCTCGATCCTCGGCGCGGGTCACGGACGGGCGGCGGCGTAGTGGCGCAGGAAGAGCGCCTCCACGTGTGCCATGTGCTCGATCTCGGCCGGGTCGACACTCTCGTTGGGGGCGTGGATGAGGCAGCGGGGCTCCTCGACGCCCATCAGGACGATCTCCGATCCGGGGTAGGCGTCGGCCAGCACGTTGCACAGCGGGATGGAGCCGCCCTGGCCCAGGAAGGCGAGCGGCTTGCCGTAGACCTGCTGGGCGGCCTTGTCGAGGGCGGCGTACGCGGGGCCGTCGGTGGCGGCGCGGAACGGCGAGCCGATCTGCTCGGGCTCGACCTCGACCCGCGCGCCCCAGGGCGCGGCGGCCTTCAGGTGGGCGGTGAGCGCCTCGCGGGCGGCGCCGGAGTCGGTGCCGGGCGGGACCCGGAGGCTGATCCGGGCGCGCGCGGTGGCGGGGACGGCCGCCGCCGAGCCGACCACGGGCGCGCAGTCGATGCCGAGGACGGTGACCGCCGGACGGGCCCAGAGCCGGTCGGCGACGGTGCCGGAGCCGGTCAGTCCGACACCGTCGAGGACTCCGGCGTCGGCCCGGAACTGCTGCTCGTCGTAGCCGACGCCCTCCCAGACGGCGTCGGCGTCCAGGCCGTCGATCCGGGTGGCGCCGTCCGGGCCGCGCAGCGAGTCGAGGATCCGGATCAGCGCGGCGAGCGCGTCGGGCGCGGGGCCGCCGAACATGCCGGAGTGCAGGTCGCCGGCGAGGGTGGAGACGGTGAGCACCACGTTGGCGACGCCGCGCAGGGTGGTGGTGGCGGTGGGCACGCCGACCGCGGCGTTGCCGGTGTCGCAGATCAGCAGGACGTCGGCGTGCAGTTCGTCGGGGTGCGCCCGGACGTAGTCCTCCAGGCCTCCGGTGCCCTGCTCCTCCGAGCCCTCCGCGACGAACTTGAGGCCCACCGGCACGTCGTCGCCGAGCGCGCGCAGCGCGGTGAGGTGCATGACGACGTTGCCCTTGCAGTCGGCGGCGCCGCGCCCGTACCAGCGGCCGTCGCGCTCGGTGAGCTCGAACGGCGGCGAGGTCCAGGCGTCGTCGTCGAGCGGCGGCTGGACGTCGTAGTGGCAGTAGAGCAGCACGGTGGGGGCGCCCGGCGGCGGCGGACGGTGGCCGATGACGGCGTGGCTGCCGTCGGGGGTCTCGGCGAGGTGGACGTCGCGCAGTCCGGCCTCGGTGAAGGCGGCGGCGACCCACTCGGCGGCCTCCCGGCACCGCTCCGGGGGTACTGACGCGGGTCGGCGACGGACGGGATGGCCACCAGGGCCGCGAGGTCCGCCTTGGCCCGGGGCATCAGGGCGGCGATCCGGGCGGCGAGGTCGTCGGTCATGGCTGGTCAGCTCCTCGGTACGGGACCGGTCGCGCCCGGCCCCGGTGGGGCGAACGCGACCGGCGTGGCGTCAGTTCCGCACGGTGTCGTCGGTCTTGAGGTCCTGCACCTTGCTGCGGAACTCGTCCAGCTTCTCGGGGCAGTAGACGTTGAGCACGATGGCGCCGGCCTCGACGACCCGCGCGTCGGCGATGATCGGGCGCTGGCCGGGGCCGCCCGCGCCGTTGGCGAGGTTCACCCGGTAGAGCGCGTTCTTCAGCGAGCCGGACGGGTTGCTGCAGGCGGCGCCGCCGTCGGTGCCCAGGGTGCGGGCGATCTGGCCCTGGTCGGGCAGGTGGGTGTACCCGGCGGCGACCAGTTGGTCGGAGAGCTGCTGCGCCTTGCGGTAGGACTCGTTGGTGGCCTTCTGCTGGGTGTAGGTGAGCAGACCGATCACCAGCATGGCGACGAGCAGGACGATCGCGCCGATGTAGATCGCACGGTGCTGCGAGGCCATCCGGGTGGGGCTCATGCGGCACCGCCCTCGGCGGCGGCGGCCTGGGGCTGGCGCCAGCTGGGCTTGCGCAGCTTCAGGAACGCGAACGGGATGACCAGGCCGAGCACCAGCAGACCGGCGGCGACGAACAGCACGTACGACCAGACGCTGCCCCCGCTGAACTGCGAGGACGGCACGAAGCCGATCACCATCGCCGCGGCCGAGGCCAGCAGGCCGGTCACGCAGAGGGCGACCAGGGCGGGGGCGCGGTAGCCGCGGGGGTGGTCGGGCTGGGTGCGGCGCAGCCGGATCGCGGCGACGAACATCAGCAGGTAGACGATGAGGTACACCTGGGTGGTGATCACCGAGAAGATCCAGTAGGCGCTGGAGACGTTCGGGATGAAGGCGTACATCAGCGCGATGACGGTGGTGACGACGCCCTGGGTGACCAGGATGTTCTGCTGGACGCCGTGGGCGTTGAGCCGCTGCAGGAAGGGCGGCAGGTAGCCCTCCTGGCGGGAGATCAGCAGCAGGCCCTTGGAGGGGCCGGCCAGCCAGGTGAGCATGCCGCCGAGGGAGGCGGCGACCAGGCCCACCGCGATCACCGGGGTGAGCCAGCCGACGTGGAAGTACTGGAAGAAGGCGTCGAACGCCTGCATGACGCCCGCGGTGAGGCTGAGCTGGTCGGCGGGCACCACCCAGCTGATCGCCAGCGCGGGCAGGATGAAGATCAGCAGGACCAGGCCCATGGCCAGGAACATCGACTTCGGGAATTCCTTGGCCGGGTTCTTCAGCGAGGAGACGTGGACGGCGTTCATCTCCATGCCCGAGTAGCTGAGGAAGTTGTTGACGATCAGCACGAGGCTGGCGATGCCCGTCCACTGGGGGAAGAGGTGGGCGGCGTTCATCGGGGCGGCCGAGGGGTTGCCCTGGCCGAGGAAGACCATGCCGAGGACGACGAGCAGCGCACCGGGGATGAGGGTGCCGATGACCAGGCCCCAGGAGGCCAGCCCGGCGACGGCGCCGGTGCCGCGGGCCGAGACCCAGACGCCGGTCCAGTACAGCACCATGATCACGATGGCGGTGTAGAGGCCGTTGTCGGCCAGCGCCGGATTGATCACGTACGCGATGGTGCTCGCCACATACGCCAGCAGGCTCGGGTAGTAGAAGATCGTCATGGCGAACTGGCACCACACGGCGAGGAAGCCCAACGGCTTCGACAGGCCCTGGGAGACCCAGTTGTAGACGCCGCCGTTCCAGCCCGAGGCCAGCTCCGCGGAGACGAGCGCGGTCGGCAGCAGAAAGACGATCGCCGGCACCAGGTACAGGAAGACGCAGGCCAGTCCGTAGACCGCCATGGTCGGGGCGGCCCGCAGGCTGGCCACCGAGCTCGTGGTCATCAGCGCCAGCGTCAGCCAGGTCAGCCGTGGCGCGGACACCGCCGCGGGTGCGGCCGTGCTGGTCGCGGTCGCTCTGCCCGACCCGCCGTCAGCCGGTACATCCATGGCGCTCATGCCGACTCCTCACCGCGTCCCGGACGGGCCGCCAGGTCCAGCCTCCGGGAGGGGCGCCGCGCCGCACCCGCAAGATCACCGGATTGGCGCAGTACCGCCGTCAGCCGTCGACGGTCTGCTCGGACCAGACGGTCTTGCCGCGCGCGCTGTACCGGGTGCCCCAGCGGCGGCTGAGGTGCATCACCAGGAACAGCCCGCGGCCCCCTCGTCGCCCTCGTTGGCCAGGCGCATGTGCGGGGCGGTGGAGCTGCCGTCGCTGACCTCGCAGAGCAGGCCCCGGTCGCGGATCAGCCGCACCCGGATCGGGCCCTCGCCGTACCGGATGGCGTTGGTGACCAGCTCGCTGACGATCAGTCCGGTGGAGTCGGCGAGGTCGGCCAGGCCCCAGGCGAGGAGCTGCTGGGAGACCATGGTGCGGGCGGTGGAGACGACGGCGGGTTCGGCGGGCAGCGTCCACAGCGCGACCCGGTCGGAGTCGAGCCGCTTGGTGCGGGCGAGCAGCAGCATGGCGTCCTCGTCCAGCCGGTCCGGGACGACGGCGTACGCGACGTCGTCGCAGAGGCCGGTCAGGTCCCGGTCGGGGTGGACGAGGACGTGGCGCAGCCGTTGGCGGCCGCCGGTCGGGTCCTCGTCACGGCCGGCGACCAGGCCCCGGGTGTAGAGGGCGAGCAGGGTCTGTTCGGGCAGTTCGACGGTGACGGCGCGGTAGCCGCCGTCGCGTTCGCCGTCCAGCGGGCCGCCGAGCGGGAGGTCGAGGGGGACTTGGGTGCCGTCGACGCCGATCGCCAGCGGCGGCGGGTGCCCGGCGCTGGCCGCGGTGCAGCGGCCGTTGACCGGGTCGTACACCAGGTAGAGGCAGGTGGCGAACACCTGGGGTTCGCCGGGGCCCGGGGTGGCGTCGGCGTTGAGCCGGTCCACCGTCTCGTCGAGACAGCCGAGCAGGTCCTCGGGCGGGAGGTCCTGCCGGGCGAGGGTCTGCACCACGGTGCGCAGCTGGCCCATCGCAGCGGCCGCCTCCAGCCCGCGGCCCTCCACGGTGCCGCAGGCGAGGGCCGTTCTGGCGCCGGACAGCGGGATGACGTCGAACCAGTCGGCGCCGGCCTCCCCGGACAGGTGCAGGAAGGCCGTGTCGACGGCGGGCAGCTGGGGCGGGCTGACGGGCAGCAGCCGGCGCTGCAGCGCGGTGGCGACCGTCCGCTCGCGGATGTAGTGGCGGGCCCGGTCGATGCTGAGCGCGGCCCGGTCGGCGAGTTCGTCGGCCAGCCGCAGGTCCTCCTCCTCGAAGGGTGCGGCTGCTCGACGCGCAGGAAGGCGACCAGGCCGAGCACGGTGGAGTGCACGGTCAGCGGGGCGACGATCACGGAGTGCACGCCGGGGCCGAGGAGCCGGTCGACGCGGTCCCTCCCGGGCGCCAGCCAGGCCTCGTCCGCGGAGAGCCGGGCGATCAGCCGCGGCTTGAGATCGTGCACGCTCTGCGAGAAGGGGTCGGGAACGGCAGCGCGGCGAGCGAGCCGGTGGCGGTCGTCCCCGGCCCGTCGAGGACGGTGCGGGTCGCGACCCGGCGCATCGGGGCGCCGGCCCGGACCGGCCCGGGGAGCAGCCGGCGGCCGGTGAGCACGTCGTCCAGCAGCTCGACCAGGACGGTGTCGGCGAACCGCCCGACGCCCACCCCGGCGAGCTCCTCCGCGGTGGTCTGGGGGTCGAGGGTGGAGCCGATCACGCGGTGCGCGTCGTTGAGGATCTCCAGGCGGGCGAGCGCCTCCTCCTGGGCGGTGATGTCCTCCACCATGACGGCGAGGCCGAGCACCCGGCCGCCCCGGTCGCGCAGCCGGAACATCGACAGGGCGACGGTCATCAGTGCGGTGTGGTCGTTCGGCCGGGGGCGCGGACCTTGTGGCGGCGGACGGAGGTGCCGGCCTCCAGGCAGGTCCGGGCGAGGTCGTTCAGCTCGGCGGCGGGGAAGGCGGGCGCGAACTCCTCGATGGTCCGGCCGAGCACGCGGTCGTCGGTGAGACCGCGCATGCCCCGCGCGGCCGCGTTGAAGCGGATCACCCGCAAGTCCGGATCGAGCACGAACAACCCGGCCGGGGCCCGGGTGAACAACGCTTCCAGCAGGGCTTCGTCGGCGTCGGAGCGGTCGGTGTCCTGCACGGTCGGCGCCTCTCTTCCGCTGCCGGGTCGTGTCTCCACCTTGGCAGCGCCTCCCCGTGCGGCAAGTCGGCACCGGGCTCGGGCCCCGCGCGTGCGGATGCAGCGCCCCGCCCGCGCCACGACGATGAGGGCAGAGCACCGGTCGAACGGAAGGGGTGCCGGCATGGCGCAGGACGGCCCGTGGCAGCAGCTGCCCTCGCCGCTGCGCGAGCTGCTGGAGGGCACGCCGGGCGCCGTCGGGGTGCTCGACACCGACCTGCGCTACCTCTACGTCAACCCGGCGCTGGCCCGGATGAACGGCGCCCCGCCCGAGGAGCACGTGGGCCGCACCATCGCGGAGATCGTGCCGGACATCGACGCCCGCGACGACGTGCTGCGGGCCGTGCTGGCCGACGGCGTTCCGCGCGAGGCCGTCTCCAGCGGACACACCCGGGTGGCGTCGCCGGCCGGCCGCCGCTACTGGCACGGCGCGTACCACCGGCTGGAGGTGGCCGGGACGGTGGTCGGACTGGTCGGGATCGTGCTGGAGGTGACGGCCTCCCGGCACCAGCAGCACGAGCTGGAGCAGGCCCGGGAGCGCCTCGCGCTGATGGACAGCGCCTCCACCATGATCGGGACCACCCTGGACATGGACACCACCTGCGGGGAGCTGGCGGACTTCCTCGTCCCGGTGATGGCCGACGCCGCCTCGGTGGAGGTGCTGCCGCCCGACGGCGCGGCCTCCCGCGGCGCCGCCCCCGGCCACCTGCGGCTGCGCCGGGCCGCCCTGGCGGCCGTCCCCGCGCTGCTGCCGCACGTGCAGCGGTTCGGCGCGCCCGGCGAGACCGTCGACTACCAGCCCGGTTCGGCGATCCCACGGTGCCTGGCGAGCGGCCGCCCGGTGGTCGACAACGCGCTGCCGGACGACCGGCTCGGCCGGTCCGCGCCCAACACCGACCGGGTGGCCGCCTACCGGGCCGCGCGGATCCACTCCGCCCTGGTGGTGCCGCTGCTGGCCCGCGGCCGACGGCTCGGCACGGTGACCCTGGTGCGCGCCGGGGAGTCCCCCGGGTTCGGCGACGACGACCTGCTCGTCGCGCAGGACCTGGCCCGCCGGGCCGCCGTCAGCCTGGACAACGCCCGGCGCTACACCCGCGAGCACGGCATCGCGCTGGCCCTCCAGCGGGCCCTGCTCGCCGAACCGGGCGCCCCGCACCCCGGGCTCCGGGTCGCCTTCCGCTACCGCCCGGCCGGCACCAGCGCCCTGGTCGGCGGCGACTGGTACGAGACGGCCGCACTGCCGGACGGGACGACGCTGGTGGCCATCGGCGACGTGATGGGACACAGCCTGGAGGCGGCCGTCGAGATGAGCCACTACCAGGCGATGCTGCGGATCGTGGCCGCCGAGGGCACGTCGCCGGGGCTCTTGCTGGACCGGATGGACCGGCTGCTCGCCCAGGTGGAGACCGCCCGTCCGGCCACCTGCCTGGCCGTGATCATGGATCCGGCCCGGGGCGTCTGCACCTACGCCAGCGCCGGCCACCTGCCACCCGCGCTGGTCGCCCCGGACGGCTCGGTGGAGCTGCTGCCCGTCGACCCTGGCCCTCCGCTGGCCACCGGCCACGGCGGCTGCCCCGAGGCCACCGCGAAGCTCCCGCCCGGCCACCACCTGCTGCTCTACACCGACGGGCTGGTCGAGCGCCGGGAGGAGTCCATCGACGAGTCGCTGGACCGGCTGTGCCGGCTGCGGCTGCCCCGCGAGGCCACCGGCGACCAGCTGCTGGACGCGGTGCTCGCCGGCCTCTCCCCGCCCCCGACGACGACGTCGCCCTGCTGGCCGCCGCCTTCATTGACTGAGGGCCCGCCGCGCGGGGCCCGGTCAGCGGCGGACCCGGTCAGCGGCGCGCGCCTGCCGGTACCGGGGCGTCCGGGTGACCGGGCGGCATCCCCTCCGCCAGGTCCTCGACGATCAGCCGCTTGGCGATCGCATCGACGGCGGCGCGCAGCTCGACGCTGCGCGGCCGGCCGCGGTCCTTCTCCAACTGCTCGTTCAGCCACCCCGCCCAGGCGCGGGTGAGCAGGTCGGTCTCCCGGCGGCCGGCGTCGGTGTGGCTGTAGTAGCCGTCGGAGCGGGACAGGTAGCCCTGGGCGACGGTGCGCTCGAAAACCGGCTCCAGCACCTCCGGGGCAGCCGCCGGGTGGCCGCGATCAGGCCGAGGCCGGCATGGCCGACCGTCCGGGTGAACAGCTCGACCTGCATCACCGCCCAGGCGCCGCCGATGTCCAGCCGGGTGCCGGAGCCCCGGACGATCCGCCGGGCGGTGTCGATGTCCGTGTTGCGGAGGATCTTGCCGACCGAGAGCTCCAGCAACCGGGCGGAGTCGCCGGAGTTCGGCGAGGCGAAACCCTCGCCCATGTCGGTGGAGGTGGCCCTGGCCGAGTCCCGCAGCTTGACCTGCTTGAGGAAGAGCGCCACCACGAAGCCGACGCCGGCCACCGGCACCGCCCACAGGAACACGGTGTGCAGGGCCTCGGCGTAGGCGTCGATGATCGGGGCGGCCTGGGCGGCGGGCAGCGCGTGGAGGCCCTTGGGGCTCTGCGACGCCTGCGCCAGCACCGCCGGATCGGCGCCGGTCAGCCGGGCCGAGGTGGCGATCGCGTCGGGCAGCCGGTCGCCGAGGGCGTTGGTGTAGATGGTGCCGAAGACCGCGGTGCCGAAGGACGATCCGAGGGTGCGGAAGAAGGTGACTCCTGAGGTGGCCGTCCCCAGGTCGGCGTAGTCGACGGTGTTCTGCACCGCGATGGTGAGCACCTGCATGGACAGGCCGATCCCGACACCGAGCACCAGCATGTACAGCGACTGCAGCCAGGTCCCGGTACCGGCCCGCATCAGCGACAGCAGGTACAGGCCGACGCCCATCACGAAGGTGCCGACGATCGGGAAGATCCGGTACTTGCCGGTGCGGCTGACCACCGTCCCGCTGAAGATCGAGGCGGCCAGCAGGCCCAGCACCATCGGCAGGGTCCGCACGCCCGAGACGGTGGCCGAGTCGCCGTCCACGTACTGGAGGAAGGTCGGCAGGAAGGTCAACGCGCCGAGCATGGCGAAGCCGACGATGAAGCTCAGCACCGAGCAGACGGTGAAGACCGGGTTGGCGAACAGCCGCATCGGCAGCATCGGCTCCGCCGCCCGGGTCTCGGCCAGGCAGAACAGGCCCAGAGCGACGACGCCCAGCACGAACAGCCCGATGATCACCGGGGAGGACCAGGCGTACTCGACGCCGCCCCAGCTGGTCGCCAGGATCACCGAGCTCGCACCGACCGCCACCAGGCCGATACCGAGGTAGTCGATCACCGGCCGGCCGACCGAGCGGATGCTGGGGATGTTCCGGGCCGCGGCCACCACCACGAGGATCGCGATCGGCACATTGACGTAGAACGCCCAACGCCAGGTCAGGTGATCGGTGAACAGGCCGCCGAGCAGCGGGCCGATCACGGTGGCGACGCCGAACACCGCGCCGATCGCACCCTGGTACTTGCCGCGCTCGCGCAGCGGATGACGTCGGCGATCAGGGCCATCGAGGTGACCATCAGACCGCCCGCGCCGACGCCCTGCAGGGCCCGCCAGCCGATCAGCAGCGACATGTTGGTCGCCAGGCCGCAGAAGAACGACCCGGTGATGAAGACGATCGCGGAGACCTGGAAGACCACCTTGCGGCCGAACATGTCACCGAACTTGCCGACCAGCGCGGTCGCCACCGTCTCGGCGAGCAGGTAGGCGGTCACCACCCAGGACATGTGCGCGGCGCCGCCGAGGTCGAGACGATCGTCGGCAGCGCGGTGCCGACGATCGTCTGGTCCAGGGCGGCGAGCAGCATGCCGAGCAGGATCGTGCCGAACACGATGTTGCGTTGCCGCCGGTCCAGGACGGGCGGTGCGACGGGCGGGGCCGCCGGGCCGATCTCACTGGTGGTCACCCTCGCATCGTCACCCGACCGGGCCCGCGCCGCCTGCGCAGCGGCCCGCACCGGTGAACCCCGGTGGCGCCCCGGCGCGCCCGGCCGGCCGCGCGCCGGGAGCACCCCGCCGGCCTCACCGGCGCAGGATGGTTCGGGGAACACCGTCTCGGGTCGGGAGTCGATCGTGCTGGAGAACGTCGCGCGGATGTCGCAGGCGGTGGCCGCCGAGTCCGGCCGGACGGCCAAGATCGGCCTGCTCGCCGCGGGTCTGCGGGAGCTCGGCCCGGACGAGGCGCCGGCCGCCGTGGCACTGCTGTCCGGCGAGTCCCGCCGGATGCGGATCGGCGTGGGGTACGCCGCGCTCCGCGAGCTGCCGCCGCCCGCGAGGGCCGCCGGACTCGGCGTCCGCGAGACCGAGGACCTGCTCGGCCGGATCGCCGCCGTGCACGGCCACGGCGCGCAGGCCGAGCGGCGCCGACTGCTCGACGACCTGTTCGGGCGCGCCACCGAACCCGAACAGCGGCTACTGCGCGGGGTGCTGGCCGGTGAGCTGCGGCAGGGCGCGCTCGACGGGGTGATGGCGGAGGCAGTGGCGAAGGCCGCCGGGGTGCCGGCGGCCGCCGTCCGGCGCGCCCTGATGTTCCGCGGCTCGGCGCGGGCGGTGGCGCAGGCCGCACTCACCGGCGGCGCCGCCGACCTCGCCGGGTTCGGGCTGGAGATCGGCCGACCGGTGCGGCCGATGCTCGCCGGCGCCGCCCCCGGGGTCGCCGAGGCGCTCGAGAAGGTCGCCCCGGCCGCCCTCGAATGGAAACTCGACGGCATCCGGATCCAGGTGCACCGGGACGGCGACGAGGTCGCCGTGTTCACCCGCAGCCTCGACGACATCACCGGCCGGGTGCCGGAGATCGTGGCGGCGGCGCGGGCGCTGCCCGTCCGCTCGGCGGTCCTGGACGGCGAGGCGATCGCCCTCGGCCCGGACGGCCGGCCCCGGCCCTTCCAGGTGACGGCCGCCCGCACCGCCTCCCGGCAGGACCCGGAGCGGCTGCGCGCCGAGGTGCCGCTGCACCCGTACTTCTTCGACCTGCTGCACCGCGACGGCACCGACCTGGTCGACGAGCCCGGCGAGCGGCGCTGGGCGGAGCTGGCCGGGGCGGTGGAGGGCGCGCTGCGGGTGCCGCGGACGGTGACCGCCGACCGGGCGACCGCCGAGGCGTTCCTCGCCGACGCGCTGGCGGCCGGCCACGAGGGGGTGCTGGTGAAGGACCCGGCGGCGCCGTACGCGGCCGGGCGGCGCGGCGCCGGCTGGACGAAGGTCAAACCGCACCACACCCTGGACCTGGTGGTGCTGGCCGCCGAGTGGGGCAGCGGGCGGCGGCGCGGATTCCTGTCCAACCTGCACCTGGGGGCGCGGTCGGGCGGCGAGGAGGGGCTGCCGGCGTGGGTGATGCTCGGCAAGACGTTCAAGGGCCTCACCGACGAGATGCTGGCCTGGCAGACCGCCGAGCTGCTCGCGCGGGAGACCGGGCGCGGCGCGTACGACGTGCAGGTGCGGCCCGAACTGGTGGTGGAGGTCGCCTTCGACGGGCTGCAGCGCAGCCCCCGCTACCCGGCCGGGCTGGCACTGCGGTTCGCCCGCGTCGTGCGCTACCGCACCGACAAGACGGCCGCCGAGGCGGACACGGTGGCCGCCGTCCGGGCCCTGGCCGGCGACGGCCTGTGACGCGCTACGGGCGGCCGGCCTCCCAGCCGGGCCGGTCCGCCCAGGCAGCGAGCCGGCGGCGGGTCTCGAAGCGCAGCGGCGACCCGGTCACCGGGTCCTCGAACTCCAGCACTGCGGCAAGGAGTTGCAGCGGCCGCCGGAAGTCGTCCGGGGCCGCTTCGGGCAGCACCGCGGGGTACAGCGGATCACCGAGGATCGGCAGGCCGAGCGCCGCCATGTGCACCCGCAGTTGATGGGTGCGGCCGGTGTGCGGGTGCAGCCGGTAGGACGCCAGATCGCCGCGCAGGCCGTCCAGCTCGATCCGGGTCTCGCTGTTGGGCTCGCCGGGTTCCTCCCGCGCGGCCAGCACACCGCGCTCCTTCACGATGCGGCTGCGCACGGTGCACGGCAGCTCCGGCGCCGGATCGCGGCCCGCCACCGCCAGGTACTCCTTGCGGACCGCGCGGCGTTCGAACATGCCCTGGTACGCGGCCCGGTGCTCGGATGCGACGACGAACAGCACCAGCCCCGCGGTCAGCCGGTCCAGGCGGTGCGCGGGGCTCAGCCGGGGCAGCTCCAGGTCGCGGCGCAGCCGCGCCAGCGCCGTCTCGCGCACGTGGACACCGCGCGGTGTGGTGGCCAGGAAGTGCGGCTTGTCGGCGACCACGATCCGCTCGTCCCGGTACAGCACGTCGATCCCGAACGGCACCGGCGTCTCCGGCTCCAACTCGCGGTGGAACCAGACGAACGCGCCCGGCCGGTACGGCGTTTCCGGGGCGAGCGGCCCGTCCACGGCCAGGAAGGCGCCGCCGCGCAGCATGGCGTCGACCCGCTCCGCGCCGATCGCCCGGCCGTACCGCTCCACCAGGTGGTCCCGGACGGTCGGCCAGGGGCCCTCGGCGGGCAGCCGCAGCCGCACCGCGTCGATGCCGTCCCGCTGCGGCAGCGGGCTGTCCGGAACACCCGACCTGCGTCTCACCGTCCGTAGCCTAGCCGCCCACCGCCGCTCCTCTGGGCGGCTCCGGGCCGCCATGGGAGGATGGCAGGGCGGAACGCCGACCTTCGGACGGTGCCTGTGGAGAGCTACGAGCGGGATGAAGAGCCGCCGGGCCGCGCGGATCCGGCGGCGGATCAGGGGAGCCGGGTACTCGACGGCCTCCTCATGGTGCCGATCGCCACGGCGCTGATCGCCGCGGACGGCCGCATCCTGCACTGGAGCCCGGACGCGGAGTCACTGCTCGGTTACAGCACCCGCGAGGCGGTCGGTGCGCGCGCCGCCAACCTGCTGATCACCGAGGACCAGCGGGACGACGTGATGGCGCTGTTCACGGACATCCTCAGCGGCCGGGCGTGGTCCGGCGTCTTCCCGGTCAAGCACCGCTCCGGCCACCACGTGAACCTGGAGTTCCGGACGCATCCGATCGCCGGGCCCGACGGCAGTCCGCTGGTGCTGGCGGTCGCCTCCGACGTGACGGTGCTGCGCCGGCTGCAGTCCGACCTCGCCGTCCTGGACGGCTTCTTCACCCAGTCGCCGGTGGGCATGGCGGTGTACGACGAGGACCTGCGCTTCGTCCGGCTGAACGACGCGCTGGCCCGGATCAACGGCATGCCGGTGGCCGAGCACCTCGGGCGGCGGATCACCGACGTCCTGCCCGGCATCAACGGCCGCGAGATCGAGGCCGTGATGCGCGCGGTGCTGGCCGGCGGCCCCGCGGTGGTCGACGCCCGCTCGCACGGCCGCACCCCGGGCGACCCCGGCCACGACCACGCCTGGTCCGCGTCCTACTTCCGGCTGCAGCACGAGGACGGCGAGGTGCTCGGCGTCAGCTCGACCATCGTGGACGTCACCGAGCGCTTCCGGGCGGAGCGGGCCGCCGCCACCGCCCAGGAGCGGCTGTCCGTGCTCGCCGACGCCACCGCCTCCATCGGCACCACGCTCGACCTGCGGCAGACCGCCAGCGAACTGGCCGAGGTGATCGTGCCGCGGCTGGCGGACGCGGTCGGCGTGTTCGCCCTCGAACACCTGGTGTCGGGCACCGAGCCGCCCGCCGAGAACGCCCCGCTGGAGGTCCGCCGGCTCGCGGTCGCCACCACCGATCCCGACCACCCGATCGGCCGGCTGCCCACCGAACGGGTCTACCGGATCCCGCGCGGCTCGGTCTACGAGCAGGCCCTGAGCACCGGCACGACCGTGGTCGCGCCCAACTGGGACCTGCCGCTGCTGGCCGACAAGGAGCTGACCGCGCAGGTCCGCGAATACCTCGACGACCGCCCGCGCCCCGTCCGGGTCACCCCGCTGGTGGCGCGCGGAACGGTGCTCGGCATGGTGGTCTACTCGCGCAAGGCCGACCGGGAGGGCTTCAGCGACGCCGACGGCACGCTCGGCGACGAACTCGCCTCCCGGGCCGCGGTCTCCATCGACAACGCCCGGCTCTACCTGCACCAGCGGCAGACCGCGCAGGCCCGCGAACAGGCCCTCACCGAGGCCCGTGCCGCGCAGGAGCGGCTCGCCCTGGTGAACGCCGCCTCGGCCCGGATCGGCACCACCCTCGACCTCGCCCAGACGGCCCGCGAACTCGCCGAGACCGCCAGCCCCCGGCTCGCCGACACGGTGATCGTCGAAGTCCTCGACCCGCTGGTGCGCGGCGCCGACAGCGCCCCGCAGGGCCGCGCCGACCGCTCGGCCGTGCTGCGCCGGATGGCCTTCCACACCGTGCCCGGCAGCGGCATGAGCCCGGTCGCCCCGGTCGACAGCGTGCACCGCTTCCACCCGTCCACGCCCTACGCCTGGGTGCTGGCCCACCGCCGGCCGGTGCTGCTGCCGCGGCTCGACGCCCGCGCGCTGAACTGGTTCAGCGACGACCCGCAGCGGGCCGCCGCCGTCCGGGAGCAGCACGTGCGCTCGGTGATGGTCGTGCCGCTGATCGCCCGCGGCGCAGCCGTCGGCGTCGCCGCCTTCTACCGCAGCATCACCGAGCGCCCGTACGACGAGGAGGACCTGCGGCTCGCCGGGGAGCTCGCGGCCCGGGCCGCCGTCTCCATCGACAACGCGCTGCTCTACACCCGCGAGCGGGACGCCGCCGAGCAGCGGCAGCGCGCCCTGGAGGCGGCCGGCGCCGCCCAGGCCCGGCTGGCGCTGCTCAACGAGGCATCCACCCGGATCGGCACCACGCTCGACCTGCAGCGCACCGCCGAGGAGCTGATCGAGGTCGTGATCCCGCGGTTCGCGGACTTCATCACCGTGGACCTGCTGGAGTCACTGCTGGAGGGCGACGAGCCGGAGCCGGTGCCGCGCGACGGCTCGGTGATGCTGCGGGCCGTCGCCGTGGGCGAGGTCGGCGACGACGGCACGATGGTGGGCGCCGCCGATCCGGTCGGCGGCAGCTCCCGCTCGGCGCAGCTGTACGCGCAGAGCCTGCGCACCGGCCGGTCGATCCTGGTGCCGCACGTCGACGAGGAGGCGCTGCGCCGGATCGTCGCCCACCCGGACCGGATCGCGCCCAGCCTGGAGGCCGGCGTCCACTCGTACCTGATGGTGCCGCTGCTGGCGCGGGGCACGGTGCTCGGCGGCATCGAGTTCGTCCGCACCCGCAATCCGGAGGCGTTCACGCACGCCGACGTGGCGCTGGCAGAGGAGCTGGCGGCGCGCGCCGCGGTCTGCATCGACAACGCGCGGATCTACCGGCGGGAGCGCGACACCGCGCTCACCCTGCAGCGCAGCCTGCTGCCGCAGGACGTGCACCGGACGCCCGGCCTGGAGATCGCCCACCGGTACCTGCCGAGCAGTGTGATCAGCGAGGTCGGCGGCGACTGGTTCGACGTCGTGCCGCTCAGCGGCGGCCGGGTGGCCCTGATCGTCGGCGACGTGATGGGGCACGGCATCCGCGCCGCGGCCACCATGGGCCAGTTGCGGACGGTGGCCCGGACGCTGATCACCCTGGACATGGACCCGGCCCGGGTGATGCGGCGGCTCGACGACGCGGCGGCCGAGATCGGCGAGAGCCAGTTCGCCACGTGCGTCTGCGTGCTGTTCGACCCGGCGGACCGCTCCTGCACCGCCGCCACCGCCGGCCACCTGCCACCGGTGATCGCCCTGCCCGACGGCAGCACCGAGCTGCTGGAGCTGCCGCCCGGGGCGCCGCTGGGCATCGGCGGGGTGCCGTTCGAGTCGGTGCGCTTCACGCTCGCCGAGGACGCCATCCTGGTGATGTACACCGACGGCCTGGTGGAGCGGCGCGACCGGGATCTCGACGAGGGCATCGACCTGCTGCGCCACACGGTCGCCACCCGGCGCGACTCGCTGGAGAAGACCTGCGACGCGGTGCTCTCCGCGCTCGGGGCCTCCGCCGGGCAGGACGACATCGCGGTGATCCTGGCGCACGCCCGGCCGGTCGGCGGCGACCGCCTCGCCACCCTGACACTGGAGGGGGACAAGGCGATGGTCCGGCACGCCCGCCGGTTCACCCGTCGCACCCTCACCGCGTGGGGGCTGGCCGGCGCCGCCGACCTGGTCGAGCTGCTGACCAGCGAACTGATCACCAACGCCCTGGTGCACGCCGGTGCGCCGGTGCGGCTGCGGCTATTCCGCAACCAGCTGCTCACGGTCGAGGTCTCCGACCGGGACAGCCGTGAGCCGCGGCTGCGCCGGGCCCACACCGAGGACGAGGGCGGCCGGGGCATGCACCTGGTCAACGAGCTGGCGCACCGCTGGGGCGTGCGCACCACCGGCGACGGCAAGGTGGTCTGGTTCGAGCTGGAGCTGCCGCCCGGCTCCGCGCACTGACGGCCCCACCGGGCTGCGCCACGCGGGTGACTGCGGCGGCACGGTCGGGTGAGCCGCCGTGTCGGTTCGTATGCGGCCGCGCCCCGGGCCGCAGGATCGGTGCCGTCCGGCTCACCGACCAGGAGGACCCATGCGTTCCAGCCTTGCCAGGACCACCACCGCCGTGCTCGTCGCCGGCCTCGCGCTGTTCGGCGCCGCGGGCACCGCGTCCGCGCACATGATGCACCCGCACTCGCTGGCGGTCGGCGGCGACGTCGCCTCGGACGACAGCTCGGCGCTGGCGGTCGGCGGCGACGCGGAGTCGATCGTCGAGCACGCCCTGGCGGTGGGCGGCGACGCGTCCTCCACGGACGGCCCGGCGTTCGCGGTCGGCGGCGACGCCGACGGCGAGGGCTTCTCCGGTGCGGTCGGTGGCGACGCCACCTCCTGACGGGGGATCACCGCGACGGCCGGGCGGCGCTCCACGGGGAGTGCCGCCCGGCCGTCCGGCGTCCGCCGGGCACGGACGGCCCGGCGCGTGGCGGGCAGGGCGGGGCGGCCGGAGGGAGCGGGTGACGGTGGGCCACCGGGAGCGGACGGTACGGGCGGGCGCGTTCGCGGCGGTGTCGGTGGCGCTGTTCTGCATCCAGGTGGACTTCTTCGCGCTGAACCTCGCCATCCCGGGCATCGCCGCCGAACTGCGGGTGACCGCCGCGGCGGCGCAGTGGACGCTGTCGGCCTACATGCTGGCGATCGGCTGCCTCTTCATCGTGGGCGGCCGGCTCGGCGACCTCTTCGGGCGCCGGCCGGTGCTGCTGTGCGGCCTCGGCCTGTTCGCCGCCGCCTCGGCGGGCTGCGCGGCGGCGCCCGGTCTGGGCGCGCTGGTCGCCTGCCGGATCGTCCAGGGGGTCGGGGCCGCCCTGGTGTTCCCGACCTCGGTGTCGGTGATCAGCAACACCTTCCCGGACGCGACCCGGTCCCGAGCGCTGGGCGCCGCGTTCGGCGTGGCCAACCTCGGGACGGCGCTGGGCCCGTTCGTCGGCGGCGGGCTGACCGACGGTCCGGGCTGGCGGTGGATCTTCTGGCTGCTGGCGCCGCTCAGCGGAGCCGCCCTGCTGACCGCCGCCGTCTTCGTCCCCGACTCGCGGGACGAGTCCGCGCCCCGGCAGATCGACCTGCCCGGGTGCGCCGCCGTGGTGGGCTGCCTGGCCGCGCTCACCCTGGCCGTCGAGCGGGGCAGTGCCTGGGGCTGGGGCAGCGCCCGCACCCTGGTGCTGCTCGGGGCCTCGGTCGGCTGCGGGGTGCTGTTCGTCCGGCATGAACGCCGCGTCCCGCACCCGCTGGTGGACTTCCGGCTCTTCCGCAACCTCTCGTTCGACCTGGTCACCGCCATGGGCTCGGTGTGCAACATGGGCTACGGCGTGACGGTGTTCCTCGCGACGCTGTCCCTGCAGGAGGTCCGCGGCCTGTCCGCGCTGGCCGCGGGGGCGGTGTTCCTCGCGCCGGCCCTGGTGGTGGCCCTGACCGGCCCGCTCGGCGGACGGCTGGCGACCCGGATGCGGCCGACCGCGGTGATGGCGGCGGCCGGCGTGGTCGCCGGCACCGGGATGGTCGCCCTGGCCGCGGTGGAGTCCTGGTGGCTGTACGTCCCGGTGTTCGCCTGGTGCGGCCTGGGGCTCGGACTCGGCTGGACGTTCTCCAGCGTCGCCACCCAGCAGGTCGTGTCGCCCGCACGGGCGGGCGAGGCCTCCGGGGTGGTGCTCACCTGCCTGGTGACGCTGGGCGCCGTCGCGCTGGCCGCGGCCGCCTCCGCGATCACCGCCCTGACGCCCCGGCACAGCCCGCAGGACGCGTACGACACGGTGCTGCGCACCGGCGGCGCCGTCATCCTCGCCGCCGCGCTGGTGGTGGCCGTCGTCCACCGGCGGCTGGTCTCGCTCGGGGTGCTGCCCCCGGCCCGCGGACGGGGCTGAGCCGGGGGCGGCACGCGTCAGTTCGGCGTGACGTACGCCCCGGAGATGCCGCCGTCCACCAGGAAGGTGTTGGCGGTCATGAACGAGGAGTCGTCGCTGGCGAGGAAGGCGACCGCGGCCGCGATCTCCTCCGGCTCGGCGAACCGGCCGAGCGGGATGTGCACCAGCCGGCGGGCCGCCCGCTCCGGGTCCTTGGCGAACAGCTCCTGCAGGAGCGGGGTGTTCACCGGCCCGGGGCAGAGCGCGTTGATCCGGATGCCCTCGCGGGCGAACTGCACGCCGAGCTCCCGCGACATCGCGAGCACGCCGCCCTTGGAGGCGCTGTAGGAGATCTGCGAGGTCGCCGCGCCCATCACCGCCACGAAGGACGCGGTGTTGATGATCGAGCCCTTGCCCTGGCGCTGCATGTGCGGGATGGCGTACTTGCAGCACAGGTAGACGCTGGTGAGGTTGACCTCCTGGACGCGCCGCCAGGCGTCCAGGCCGGTGGTGAGGATGGAGTCGTCGTCCGGCGGGGAGATGCCCGCGTTGTTGAACGCGATGTCGAGCCGGCCATAGGTGTCGACGGCCTGCTGGAAGAGCTCCCGCACCGCGTCCTCGTCGGTGACGTCGACGCGCACGAACAGGCCGCCCACCTCGTTGGCGGCCTTGCTGCCGGCCTCCTCGTCGATGTCGGCACAGACCACCTTGGCGCCCTCCTCGGCGAACCGCCGTGCGGTCGCCAGGCCGATGCCGCTGCCCGCGCCGGTGATGACCGCCACCCGGCCGTCCAGTCGCTTGGTCATGCTGGTCACTCCTCCGTGGAGATGAAGACGTTCTTGGTTTCGGTGAAGGCGTTGAGGGCGTCCGGGCCGAGTTCGCGGCCCAGGCCGGACTGCTTGAACCCGCCGAACGGGGTCGAATAGCGCACCGAGGAGTGCGAGTTGACGGAGAGGTTGCCGGCCTCCACGCCGCGGGCCACCCGCAGGGCACGGCCGATGTCCCGCGTCCAGATCGAACCGGACAGGCCGTAGTCGGTGGCGTTGGCGATCCGCAGCGCGTCCTGCTCGCCGCGGAACGGGACGACCGCGACCACCGGGCCGAAGATCTCGTCGGTGAACGCCCGGTCGTCGTGCCGGACGGGGGCGAGCACGGTCGGCGGGTACCAGAAGCCGGGCCCCTCGGGGGCGCTGCCGCGGAACGCCGCCCCGGTGACGTAGGAGGCGACCCGCTCGCGGTGGGCGGCCGAGATCAGCGGCCCCATCTCGGTCTTCTCGTCCGCCGGGTCGCCGACCCGGACGGCGCGGACGGCCGGTTCCAGCAGCGCCATGAAGTCGTCGAAGGCGGACTCCTCGACCAGGATCCGGGAGCGCGCGCAGCAGTCCTGGCCGGCGTTGTCGAAGACCGCGTAGGGCGCCGTGGCGGCGGCCCTGCCGAGGTCGGCGTCGGCGAAGACGATGTTGGCGCTCTTGCCGCCGAGTTCGAGGGTGACCGGCTTCACCTGGGCCGCGCAGCCCGCCATGATCTCCTTGCCGACCCGGGTGGAGCCGGTGAAGACCACCTTGCGCACCGCGGGGTGGGTGACGAACCGCCCGCCCACCACCGGGCCGCGGCCCGGCAGGATCTGCAGGACGCCCTCGGGCAGCCCGGCCCGCAGGGCGAGTTCACCGAGCCGCAGCGCGGTGAGCGGGGTGAGTTCGGCGGGCTTGAGGACGACGGTGTTGCCGGCCGCGAGCGCCGGGGCGAAGCCCCAGGCGGCGATCGGCATCGGGAAGTTCCACGGGACGATGATCCCGACGACGCCGAGCGGCTCCTGGAAGGTGACGTCGATGCCGCCGGCCACCGGGATCTGCCGGCCGAACAGCCGCTCCGGGGCGGCCGCGTAGTACTCGACGACGTCGCGGGCGTTGCCCGCCTCCCAGCGGGCGTTGCCGATCGTGTGGCCGGCGTTGGCGACCTCCAGCGCGGCCAGGTGCTCGCGGTCGGCGTCGATCGCGGCGGCGAACGCGCGCAGCAGCCGGGCCCGGTCGGCGGGGGCGACCTTCCGCCAGTCCTCGAAGGCGGCCTGCGCCCGGGCGATCGCGGCATCGGTCTCGGCCTGGCCGGCCATCTCGACGGTGTCGATCACCTCCTCGGTGGCGGGGTTGACCACCTCGTAGCGGTCGGGGTCGGTCACGGGTGTCCTCGTTTCGGGTGGGAAGCCGTGGGCGGGGGCGGGCGGTGGCGAACGGCGGCCGTCAGCGGGCGGCGGCCGCCGTCAGGGCCTCGAACAGGCGGAGGTCGTCGGGATCGGTCTCGGGGTGCCACTGGACGCCCAGCACGAAGCGGCGGTCCGGCAGTTCGAGCGCCTCGACGGTCTCATCGGCGGCCCAGGCGACGGCCTGCAGACCCGTGCCCAGCCGGTCGGCGGCCTGGTGGTGGTAGCAGGACACCTTGGCCGCCCGGCCGAGGACGGCCCCGAGCAGGCTGTCCGGCCGGACGTGGACGGCCTGCCGGACGAACCGGGCGGGCGGGTTCTGGTGGCTCCCGTCCGGCAGGTGCTGGATCAGGGTGCCACCGAGCGCGACGTTGAGCAGCTGCATCCCGCGGCAGACACCGAGCACCGGCAGGTCGCGCCGCAGCGCGCCCGCCAGCAGCTCGAACTCCCGTTCGTCCCTGGCTCGGTGGGGCGGGCCGGTGCGCGGGTCCGGGGTCGCGCCGTAGCGCGCCGGGTCGAGGTCGGAGCCGCCGGCCAGCACCAGGCCGTCGAGGGCGTCCAGCAGTCGGTCCACGCCGCCGGGCCGGGGCGGCAGCAGGACGGGAGTGCCGCCGGCCCGGGAGACCGCGTCGACGTAGGTCTGCGGGACGAGCGCGGCGCTCTGCCGCCAGACGCCCCAGGCGGCCTCGTCGAGGTAGCTGGTGATGCCGACCAGCGGGCCGCCGGTCACAGCCGCTCGAATCCGCGGCGCCGCTCCCAGTCGGTCACCGCCCGGTCGTAGGCGGCGAGTTCGACCCGACCGGCGTGGCCGTAGTGCCGGACGACATCCTTGCCGAACGCCTCCGTGGCGGCGGCGCTGCGCTCGAAGGCGTCCACCGCGTCACGGAGCGTCGCGGGCACCCGCGGCGCGTCGGAGGCGTACGCGTTGCCGGTGAACTCCGGTTCGAGTTCGAGCCGGTGCTCGACCCCGTGCAGGCCCGCCGCGATCAGGGCGGCGGTCGCGAGGTAGGGGTTGACGTCACCGCCGGGCACCCGGTTCTCGAACCGCAGCGAGGGGCCGTGGCCGACCACCCGCAGGGCGCACGTCCGGTTGTCGCGGCCCCAGGCGATCGCGGTGGGTGCGAAGCTGCCCGGTACGTAGCGCTTGTAGGAGTTGACGGTGGGGGCGAGCAGCAGGGAGAACTCGGCGAGGCAGGCGAGCTGGCCGGCCAGGAAGTGCTCCATGGTGCGGGAGAAGCCGTGCGGCCGGTCGCCGGCCATCACCGGGGCGCCGTCGGCGTCGCGCAGGCTGAGGTGGATGTGGCAGGAGTTGCCCTCGCGCTCGTCGTACTTGGCCATGAATGTGAGGCTGCAGCCCTGCTGGGCGGCGATCTCCTTGGCGCCGGTCTTGTAGACGGCGTGGTTGTCGCAGGTGGTGAGGGCCTCGGCGTACTTGAAGGCGATCTCGTGCTGGCCGAGGTTGCACTCGCCCTTGGCGGACTCGACGGTGAGGCCCGCGCCGGTCATCTCGTTGCGCAGCCGGCGCAGCAGCGGTTCGACCCGCGAGGTGCCGAGGATGGAGTAGTCGACGTTGTACTGGTTGGCCGGGGTGAGGCCGTGGTAGGCGCGTTCCCAGGCCTGTTCGTAGGTGTCCTGGAAGACGATGAACTCGAGTTCGGTGCCGACCTGGGCCTGCCAGCCGTAGCCGGCCAGGCGCTCCAGCTGGCGGCGGAGGATCTGCCGGGGCGAGACGGTGACGGGGCGGCCGTCGTGGTGCAGGACGTCGCACTGGACCATCGCGGTGGCCGGGTGCCAGGGGACGCGGCGCAGGGTGGTGAGGTCGGGGGCCAGGACGAGGTCGCCGTAGCCGTTCTCCCAGGAGGAGATCTCGTAGCCGTCCACGGTGTTCATGTCGGTGTCGACGGCGAGCAGGTAGCCGCAGCCCTCGGCGGAGCCGGGACGACGTCGTCGAGGAAGTAGCGGGCGGCGAGGCGCTTGCCCTGGAGCCTGCCCTGCATGTCGGTGAGGGCGAGCACGACGGTGTCGATCTCGCCGCCGTCCACCAGGGCGTGCAGTCCGTCGAGGGTGAGCCGGGGTGCGGCGGTCATCGGATCTCCAGTTCGGCTTCCGGTGCGGCGAGCTCGTCCGGTGTGGCGCGGACGTTGGGTCCGGTGAACCAGTGCCGGGCGGAGGCCAGCCACCACAGGCCGGCGAAGCCGAGGACGACGCCGACCGCGACGGGTGTGTAGTTGAAGCTGACGGCGGTGACGGGGCTGACGGTGGGCAGCATGAACAGCACGGTGATCACGGCTGTCCAGCCGACCGCGACGATCCCGATGATCCTGCTCCACCGGCCCAGATGCCAGGGGCCGCGCTGGAAGGCGTCACCCTGGCGCAGTCGGAGGAATGTCGGGATGACGTACGAGATGTACAGGCCGATCACCGAGATCGAGGTGACCGCGGTGTAGGCGGTCGAGTTCCACAGCGCGGGCAGGCCGAGCAGCAGGGCGCCGCCGGCGGCCAGCCAGACCGCGTTGGTGGGGGTGTGGGTGCGCGGCGAGATGCGGTGCCACAGCTGCGAGCCGGGCAGTGCGCCGTCCCGCGAGAAGGCGTAGATCATCCGGGAGTTGGCGGTGACGGAGGCCATGCCGCAGAAGAACTGGGCGCCGATCACGATGAGCAGCAGCAGCTTGGCGCCGGTCGGCCCGATCGCGTCGATGAAGATCTGCGCGGGCGGGACGGCGGTGGAGCTGGCCAGCGCGCCGTCGTAGTCCCGGATGGCGAAGGTGATGCCGAGCAGCAGGATCCAGCCGGCCACCAGCGAGACGGTGATCGCGTTGACGATGCCGCGCGGGCCGGAGCGGTCGGCGCCGTGGGTCTCCTCGGTCATGTGGGCGGAGGCGTCGTAGCCGGTCAGGGTGTACTGGGCGAGCAGCAGGCCCAGCATGGCGACGTAGAACTGGTTGTGGAAGCCGGTCTTGTTGACGAACTCGGTGAAGACGAAGGACGCCGAGGCGTGCCGGTCGGGCAGCAGGGCGAGCGCGCCGACGATGACGGCGACGCCGACCAGGTGCCACCAGACGGAGACGTTGTTGAGGACGGCGACCAGCCGGACGCCGCGGGTGTTGAGCAGGCCGTGCAGGAGCAGGATGACGGCGAAGATGGCGACCGTGTGCAGGGGGTGGCGGTGAAGCCGAACTGGAGGTCGAGGAAGGCGTTGGCGAAGAACGCGGCGCCGTAGTCGACGCCCGCGGTCACCGCGACCTGCCCGAGGAAGTTGAACCAGCCGGTGAACCAGCTCCACGCCGCCGGGCGGGACTTGGCGAGCATGGCCGACCAGTAGTAGAGGCCGCCGGCGGTGGGGTAGCTGGAGCAGATCTCGGCCATCGCGAGGCCGACGCAGAGGGTGAGGGCGCCGACCAGTGGCCAGCCCCAGATGATCATCGCGGGGCCGCCGGCGGTCATGCCGGTGCCGTAGAGGGTCAGACAGCCGGAGAGGATCGAGACGATCGAGAAGGAGACGGCGAAGTTGGAGAAGCCCGACATCGACCGGGCGAGTTCCTGGGTGTAGCCGAGTTCGCGCAGCCGCTGTTCGTCGGCGGAAACCGGCGGGGTGTCCGCCGGAAACACCGGGGCGGCAGGCTGGCCGCCGACCGTCACCGGGTCTGTGGGCTGATCGGAGGAGGGTTCAGCAGGCATGGGTACCCCCGGGGGTCGAGGCGGTACTACCGACAAGCGCACGCACGGCGTCGTGGGTGCACTCCCGCCCAATGGACCGAAACCAGACCATTGAGGTGGTGCGCAGCATCGTTCACCGCGGATCGGGGTCGCGTCAAGAGGGCGCCGCGCCGGTGCGGGGGCCGGGCGCACTGCGGCGGGCCGGTCGTGCACGGGTACGATGCCGCCGTGGACGAGGCACCGATCGACTGGCAGGCCGGGGCGATCTTCCGACCCGTCCGGACGGGCAACGCCTTCGAGGAGACCGTGGAACGGCTGCTCCAGGCGATCAAGCTCGGCGTCTTCGGGTTCGGCGACCGGCTGCCCGCCGAACGCGATCTGGCGGCCCGGCTCGGTGTCAGCCGGGAGACCCTGCGCGAGGCGATCCGCTCGCTCCAGCAGGCCGGCTGCGTGGAGTCGCGGCGCGGCCGCTACGGCGGCACGTTCATCACCTACCGGATGCCGCCGCCGGACGTCGGCGAGCTCCGGCGGGCCGCCCTTGACCTCGGCGAGGAGCTCCAGGACGCGCTGACCTACCGGCTGGTGCTGGAGACCGGCGCCGCCGAGACCGCCGCGCGGCGGCCGCTGACCGACGACCAGCGGGCGTACCTCCAGCAGCGGCTGACCGACCTGGAGGGCGCCGGGGCGGAGCGGTACCGCCAGCTCGACTCCCGCTTCCACCTGGCGATCGCCGAACTCACCGGGTCGCGGTCGCTGGCCACCAGCATCGCCGAGGCCCGGATGCGCCTCAACGACCTGCTCAACGCGATCCCCATGCTGGAGCGGAACATCGAGCACGCCGCCGACCAGCACCGCGCCATGGTCCGGGCGATCCTCGCCGGGGACGGCGAAGGCGCGCGGCGCGCGACCGAGGAGCACCTGGGTGCCACGGCCGCGTTGCTGCGCGCCTTCCTGGGGTGACCCGCGGGGCCCGCCGTCAGCGGTAGGCCGGGATGCCGGTGAGCGCCTGGCCGACGACCAGGGTGTGGATCTCGGCGGTGCCCTCGTAGGTGAGCACCGACTCGAGGTTGTTGGCGTGCCGCAGCGGCGAGTACTCCAGCGAGATGCCGTTGGCGCCGAGCACGGTGCGGCACTCGCGGGCGATCGCCAGTGCCTCCCGGACGTTGTTGAGCTTGCCCGCACTGATCTGCTCGGGGCGGATCCGGCCCTGCTCCTTGAGCCGGCCCAGGTGGATCGCCAGCAGCGCGGCGTTGTTCAGCGCGAGCGCCATGTCGGCGAACTTCCGCTGGGTGAGCTGGAATCCGCTGATCGGCCGGTCGAATTGGATCCGCGCGTCACCGTAGGCGAGCGCGGTCTGCAGGCAGTCGCGGGCGGCGCCGACCGCGCCGAACAGGATGCCGAAGCGGGCCTCGTTCAGACAGGACAGCGGCGCGCCGAGGCCGCGGGCGTGCGGCAGCCGGGCGGACGCCGGCAGCCGGACACCGTCCAGGATCAACTCGGCGGTGGTGGAGGCCCGCAGGGACAGCTTGCGGGTGATCTCCTGGGTGCGGAAGCCCGGCGTGCCGCGCGGCACCAGGAACCCGCGGATGCCGTCCTCGGTGGCCGCCCAGACGGTGGCGACGTCCGCGATCGCACCGTTGGTGATCCACATCTTGGTGCCGTCGAGGATCCAGTCCTCCCCGTCGCGGACGGCGCGGGTCCGCATGCCGGCCGGGTCCGAGCCGAAGTCCGGCTCGGTCAGACCGAAGCAGCCGATCGCCTCGCCGGCGGCCAGCCGCGGCAGCCACTCCTGCTTCTGCTCCTCGGAGCCGTAGCGGTGGATGGAGTACATCGACAGCGATCCCTGCACCGAGACGAAGCTGCGGAAGCCCGAGTCGGCCGCCTCCAGCTCCAGACAGGCGAGCCCGTAGGAGACCGCGTCCGTCCCGGCGCAGCCGTACCCCTCCAGGTGCATGCCGAGCACCCCGAGCTTGCCCAGTTCGGGGGCGATCTCGCGCGGGAAGTGCGCGTTCTCGTACCACTCGGGCAGGGCGGGGCGGACGCGGTCCGCGAGGAACCGCGCCACGGTGGACTGGATGGCGCGCTCCTCCTCGCCCAGCAGGGAGGGGATGTCCAGCAGGTCCAGCGGGTCCTTCATCGGGCCGGTCACAGGGGGTCTCCGTTCACGTCGTCGTGGAGGGGATGGCGAGGGGTGTCGAGCCAGGCGGTGAGTTCGTCGGTGTGCTCGCCGAGCCGGGGCGGGGCGAGCCGGTAGCCGGGCGGGGTGCGGGAGAGCCCGATCGGGTTGGCCACCAGGCCGTCGGCGGTGCGCGGGGCGAGGCCGAGCCGGTCGGCGAGGGCGAACGCGCCGGCCAGGTCGTTGACCGGCCCGCACGGCACGCCGAGCGGTGTGAGCTCCTCGAACCAGGCCGCGGCCGTCCGCCGCCCGATCGGCGGGCCGAGCAGCGCGGCCAGTTCGTCGACGTGGGCGACCCGGTCGGCGTTGGCGGCGAACCGGGGGTCGTACGCGAGGTCGGGCACGCCGACGCCGCGGCAGAGCGCGCCGAACTGGCGGTCGTTGCCGACCGCGATCACCAGCGGCCGGTCGGCGGCCCGGAACACCTCGTAGGGCGCGATGGAGGGATGCCGGTTGCCGAGGATCCCGGGCACGGCGCCCGCCAGGGTGTAGCCGGACGACTGGTTGACCAGGCTGGAGAGCAGGGTCGAGAGCAGGTTGACCTCGACCTGCTGGCCCTCGCCGGTGGCGTCGCGTTCGCGCAGGGCCGCGAGGATGCCGACCGCGGCGTGCAGCCCGGTCAGCACGTCGACCAGGGCCGCCCCGGCCTTCACCGGCTCGCCCGGACCGGGCCCGGTGACGCTCATCAGGCCGCCGACGGCCTGGACGAGCAGGTCGTAGCCGGGCAGGGCGGCGCCCTCCCCGTGCCGAACCCGCTGACCGAGCAGTAGACCAGCGCCGGGTTCCCGGAGCGGAGGTCCGCGTACCCGAGCCCGTGGCGGGCCATTGTGCCGGGCCGGAAGTTCTCGACGAGGACGTCGGCGCGCAGGGCGAGCTCGCGGGCCCGCCGACGGTCCGCGGCGTCCCGGAGGTCCAGCGTCAGCGAGCGCTTGTTGCGGTTGACGGAGAGGTAGTACGTGGCCTGCCCGTCCGCGGCGTACGGCGGCCCCCAGGCCCGGGTGTCGTCACCGCCGTCCGGGTGCTCGACCTTCACCACGTCCGCGCCGAGGTCGGCCAGCAGCATGGTCGCGTACGGCGCGGCCAGTACCCGGCCGAAGTCCGCGACCAGGACGCCGGCCAGCGGCCCCCGTCGATCGTCCGTTCCCGTGCCCACCCGCAACTCCTTCGTTCGGTGTGCGGCTCATTGTGGTCGGGCCGACCGCCCCGGTCAGGGGACGAAGTGGCGTGTCGGGGCGGGCCGTGACTGGACGATCCGTCCGGTCACGGTCCGGTGGCGCCCGGCGGCCAGACCGTGAGGGCCATCAGCAGTTCGGCCCGGACGTGGGCGGAGTCCAGGTCGGTGCCGAGCACGGCGCGGGCGCGGTCGATCCTGGTCCGCAGGGTGTGCCTGTGGACACCCAGCGAGGCGGCCGCCGCCTCCCACTGGCCGTGGTGCTCCAGGAAGGCCCGCAGCGAGGGCAGGAGTTCCGTCCCGTGCGCGGCGTCGTGGGCGGCGAGCGGGCCGATCCGGGCGCGGGCGAGGGCGAGCAGGACGGCCCGGGTCTCGGGGGCGGCGGTCAGCGCGCTGCCGGCCAGCGACTCGTGGCGGACGAGCCCGCCGTCGCCCGCGGCGGCCACCGCGCTGCGGGCCTCCTGCCAGGCCGTCCGCACGCCCTCCGGGCCGTGGGGGCCGCTGAGGCCGGCCCGCGCGCCGCCGGCCAGGGCCCGCACCCGCTCCGCCCCGGCCTCTCCCGCCGCTTCGCCGCCGGGCAGCAGCAGGACGGCGAGCCCGTCGCGGACGGCCCCGAACCGCGGCAGCCCGGCCGCCTCCGCGCGGGCCCCCGCGGCGGCGAGGACGGTGTGCGGATCGCCGCCGGGACCCGGCGCGAGCGCGAGCAGCCGCAGACCGGGCCCGGCCGGCAGACCGGCCTCGGCGAGCAGGTCCGCGGCCGCGGGCAGGTCGGTGTCCAGCAGCAGGCCGAGCAGCAGCCCGTTCAGCCGGTGCCGCTCGGCGCGCAGCCGCGGGGTCTTCTCGGCGTCGAGGGCGAGCAGGGAGGCGGCGTGCCCGAGCAGCAGGTGGTCGGTGGCCGACAACGGGCGTTCGACCAGCAGGACGAGCCTGCCGTGGCTGCGGCGGCCGACCTGCACGGGCTGCGCGGCCGCCGTGCCGTGCGGCCCGGAGTGCACCGCGCTCTGCGCCGCGTGGCCCGCCGGGAGGTCGGCACCGGCCGCCCGGCCGGCGGCCGCCGTGGGGTAGGCGGTGCGCAGGGCGCCGTCCGGCCCGAACAGCAGCACGCTGCCGCCGGCCGCGACGGCGAGCTCGCGGACGACGGCGGACGGCCCGCCCCGCAGCACCGCCCTGGTCATCCGCGGCTGGCTGCGCGCGGCGCGGACGGCGTCCTCGTACCGGAGTTCGGCGAGGCGCTCCATGAGCGCGCGGGTGACCGCGACGAACGGCGTCGGCAGCGGCACCTCGACCAGCGGCAGGCCGGCCGCCTCGGCGGCCTGCACGAGCGCGGGAGGCACCGGGTCGTACGTCAGGCCGGTGCCGAACCCGAGCGCGGCGACGCCGGCCCCGACCAGCCCGGCGACGTACCGCCGCTGCGCCGCCGGATCGGCCGGCAGCCGCAGGCCGGTGGTCAGAAGCAGCTCGCCGCCGGCCAGCCAGGGCCCGGGGTCGGCGAGTTCGATGCTGTGTGCCCAGGTCGCGGGCGTGTCCAGGCCGGCGGCGCCGGCCAGCACGGTCAGCCCGAGGTCGCGGCGGCCGACCAGCCAGCGGACCGGCACACCGTCCATCGTCGTCTCCCGCAGCTCGACCCACCGGACGGCCACGCTATCCGACCACGGCACATCGGCGCAGGTCAGACGGATGGGCGCGACCGCAAGGCGGCGGGGTCAGGCGCCGGGCGCCGGGGTCGAGAGGTCCTCCACCACCACGGCGCCGGACAGGTGGGCGAGCAGCGCCGCGGGGTGATCAGCACCTTGCCGCCGCGGTCGCCGCCGCCCAGCACGATCTCCTCCCGCTCCGTCACCGGCGCGTCCAGGTAGACCGGCAGACCGGGCGGCAGCCCGACCGGGGTGACGCCGCCGACCTGCATGCCGGTCAGCCCGACCGTCTCCTCGGGCCCGGCGAAGGAGACCCGGCGGGCGCCGAGGAGCCTGCGCACGGCCCGGTTCACGTCCAGCCGCCGGGTCGCCTGGACGAGGCACGCCGCGTACCGGCGCGGTTCGGTCTTGGCCACCACCAGGATGCAGTTGACCGAGTCCTCCAGCGCGTAGCCGTAGTGCGCGCAGAATTCGGCGGTGTCCGCGTAGGCCGGGTCGATGTCCAGCCAGCGGTACGGCACGCCCTCGGCGTCGAGCCGGCCGCGGACGGACCCTGCGATGCTCCGTGTGCTCTCCACGGGGCCGGAAACTACCAGAGCGCGGCAGGCCCGGCCCTCCGACCCGGCCGCCGCCCGGGCCGGGCCGGGCCGGTCTCCGCGTACGCTCGGCCGGGGCGACCGCCCGCGACGGACAACCGCGGGACGCCGAAGGGCACCGCGGGACATCGGAGGAAGGGTGGGAGCCGTGCTGGACGGCCTGGACGCCGCGCTGGTCCGCGAGCTTCAGCGGGACGGCCGGGTCAGCTATCAGCGGCTCGCCGAGCTGCTCGGGGTCTCCCGGGAAGCGGCCAGGGCCCGGGTGCACCGGCTGACCTCCTCCGGCGCCGTCCGGGTGGTGGGTATCGTCCGGCCCTCGGTGGTGGGCATCGCGGCGATCGCCCACGTCTCTCTGGCCGTCGAGGGGCCGGCCCGGCCGGCGGCGGTGGCCGCGGCGGCCCGGCCGGCCACCTCGTTCGTGTCCTGCACCGCGGGCGGCGGCGCGGTGATCGCCGAAGTCCGGGTGGCCGACGACGCCGCACTGGAGGGCGAGTTCACCGAGTTGCGGGAGATCCCCGGGGTGCGCGGGATCGAGGTGTTCCGCTGCACCGAGCTGCTGCAGGACGCCTACTCGCCGCCGCCCGGGGAGCCCGGGGAGCCCGGGGAGGCCGGGGAGCCGGACGCGCCGGCCGCGGCGCCGCCCGGCGCGGGTGACACCCCGGCGGCCGTGGACGGGACGGACCGGATCCTGCTCGGGCTGCTCCAGGTCGACGGGCGGGCCTCGTTCGCGGCCCTCGCCCAGCGGGTCGGGCTCTCGCAGCCGGCCACCCGGGCCCGGGTGCTGCGGCTGCTGCAGTCCGGGGCGGTGCACGTGACCGGCCTGGTGGATTCGCGGGCGCTCGGCGTGCGGGAGGCCATCGGAGTGGGGCTCGGGGTACGCGGCAGCGCCCGGGCGGCCGCCGGCCGGGCGGTCGGCCTGCCCGGGGTCAACTACGTCGCCGCCGGGCACGGCCGCTTCGACGTGGTGTGCGGCGTGGACGCCGCCGACCGGTCGGCCCTGCTGGCCACCCTCGACGCCCTCCGGGCCCTGCCGGACGTGGTGCGGGCGGAGGCCTGGTACCACCTCGACATCGTCAAGGAGACCTACAGCTACGATCTCCCGGCCTGACCGGCGGATCACTTGCCCTCCGGCCTGCCCGCCTAAGAATCGCAGGAATTCCGGAAAATCACCTGCGTAAATACGTCCGGAATCCATTGACGCCATGATTTCGCCTGGCTTTGAATGACCGGCGACCCCCTCTCCCTCACCACGCCGGGAATCCCGATGACCAGATCCCCCAGCCGGACGTCGCGGCGCTCCCGCGCTCGCTCGGCGTCTTCGGCGGCGTCCTGCTGACGCTGTCGTGCGTGACCCCGGCCTCGTCGCTGTTCATCGTTGTGCCGCCGCTGCTCCAGAGCCAGGGCAGCGGCACGGTGGCCACCCTGCTCATCGCCGCCCTGCTCTCGCTGGGCGTCGGGTTCTGCTACGCCGAGCTCGGCACCCTCGTCCCCAGTGCCGGCGGCGAGTACTCCATCGTCGGACAGCTGCTCGGCCGGCTCGCCGGCTGGCTGGTGTTCGTGATCTCGGTGGTGTCGCTGCTGGTGATCCCGCCGATCATCGCCCTCGGCACCGCCGGCTACCTGTCCTCGGTCGTCTCGGTCGACCCGGCGGTGGCCGGGGCCGCGGTGATGGCCCTCGCCGTCGCCGTCGGCGTGCTCGACATCAAGTCCAACGCGCTGATCACCGGCCTGTTCCTCGGCATCGAGGTGCTGGCGGCGGCCGTCGTCAGCGTGCTCGGCCTCACCCACGTGCGGCAGCCGCTCGGCAGCCTGGTGCACGCCGTCGTCCCCGACGGCCACGGCGGCACGTCACCGTTCACCGCGGGCCTGCTGGTCTCCGGGCTGGCCGTCGCCCTGTTCACCTACAACGGCTTCGGGACGGCGGTCTACCTCTCGGAGGACCTGCGCGACCCGCGCCGCACGGTGGCCCGCACCGTGCTGTGGTCGCTGCTCGCCGGCGTGGTGCTGATCACCGTGCCGGTCGCGGCGATCTGCCTGGGCGTGGACTCCCCCGACATGCTCGCCACCGGCGACCTGGTCGCGGTCGTCGACTCGTGGGCCGGCAGCACCGTGGGCACGTTCGTCAGCCTCTGCATCGCCGCCGCCATCCTCAACGCGGTGATCGTCATGGTCCTGCAGAACGGGCGCGTGCTCTACGCCTCCGCCCGGGACCGCACCTGGCCCGACCCGGTCAACCGGCTGCTCGGCTCGCTGCACCCCGCTGGGGCTCGCCCTGGGCCGCCACCCTGGCCATCGGCCTGCCCGGCATCGTCCTCGCGCTCGCCGTACCGATCGACGCCCTGCTCGGCTTCACCGGCGTCGTGGTCGCCGTCATCTACCTGCTGCTCGGCTGCGCCGCGCTCACCGCCCGCCGCGGCCGGCGCCGCCGGACACCCGCCTGGCGGATGCCGCTCTGGCCGGCCGTCCCGATCGTGACCATCGCGGCGCTCGGCTACTCGCTCACCCAGCAGACCGCCCGGGACCTGCTCATCACCGCCGCCGTCCTGCTCGCCGGGATCGGCTACTGGTTCGCCTACCTGCGCCCGCGCAGCGCCACCCACTGGGTGCTCAGCCTGCCGGCGGACGTCCAGGAGGCCGACAACGACGACGCCGCCACCGCGGCGCCCCTGAACGGAGCCCGGCTGTGAACCGTCCCGCCGACCTCGTCCTGCACAACGCCCACGTCCACACCGTCGACGACGACCGGCCGCGCGCCGAGGCCGTCGCCGTCCGCGACGGCCGGATCGCCTGGGTCGGCGACGGCGACGCGTGGCGCGGCCTCGCGGGGCCGGACACCGAGGTGGTGGACGCCCGCGGACGCCTCGTGCTGCCCGGCTTCGTCGACAGCCACAACCACGTCCGGCTGGGCTCCGACGCCGACTGCGTGCAGCTCGCCGGCGCCGGCGACCTCGCCGAGATCGGCGCACGGATCGCCGCACGGCGCCGCAGCCACCCCGAGGCCGACTGGATCGAGGGCGAGGCCTTCGACTACTCGGCGATCCCCGGCGGCCGGATGCCGACCGCCGCCGACCTCGACCCGTACACCGGCGACCACCCCGCCCTGGTGCTCAGCTACGACGTGCACACGGCCTGGCTGAACACCGCCGCACTGCGCCGCCTCGGCATCGACCGGGACACCGTGCAGACGCCGTACGGCACCGTGCGGAAGGACCCGGCCACCGGTGAGCCGACCGGCTTCCTCACCGACTTCGCGGTGCGCGGGCTGTCCCGGGACGGCCACCGGGCGCTGCGGGCGGCCGGCGTGCCGTGGGCCCATCCCGACCGGCAGTACCGGCGGCTCGTGGGCAGCCTGGACATGGCCGCGCGGTACGGGATCACCACCGTCGTCGAACCGCAGAACTCGCTGGACGACCTCGCCCTGTTCGAGCGCGCGCTCGCCGAGGGCCGGCTCCGCTCACGGCTGGTGGCCGGGCTGTTCCACCCGCGCGGCACCACCGCGGCGGACCTGGCCGAGTTCGCCGAGGCTGCCCGCCGCCACCGGTCCGACCGGTTCCGGGTCGGACCGCTGAAGCTGTACATCGACGACGTGGTGGAGCCGCACACGGCCGCGCTCCTGGAGCCGTACGCGGGTCACCACAGCCACCGCGGCGAGACCTTCTACCCGCCGGAGGAGTTCGCGCAGGTACTGGCGGGGCTGGACGCGGCGGGTTTCCAGGCCTTCGTGCACGCGACCGGCGACCGGGGCATCCGCACCGTCCTGGATGCGGTGGCGCACGCCCGGGCGGTCAACGGCCCGCGCGACGCCCGCCACCAGGTGGTGCACGTGGAGTGCCTGGACCCGGCCGACGTACCGCGGTTCGCCGAGCTCGGTGTGGTCGCCTGCATGCAGCCGCGGCACTGCTCGCCGGACATCGCCGGGCCCGGGCGGGACTGGGCCGAGGCCGTCGGCGAGCACCGCTGGTCCAAGGCCTGGCCGATGCGAAGCCTCCACCGCTCCGGCGCGACGCTGGCGCTCTCCAGCGACTGGAACGTGGCGGAGATGGACCCGTTGGTAGGGCTGTACACCGCGGTCACCCGGCAGGGCCTGGCCGGCGGCGAGCCCTGGATGCCCGAGGAGACCCTCGACCTGGCGACGGCGCTCCGCGGCTACACGCTGGGCAGTGCGTACGCCAACCACCTGGAGGGTGAGCTGGGCAGCCTCACGCCCGGCAAGCTGGCCGACCTGGTGATGCTCTCCGACGACCTGTTCGCGCTGGAGCCGAAGGCGTTCCTGGACGCCCGGGTGGAGCTCGGCGTGGTGGGTGGCGAGATCGTCCACCGGGCGGGCTGAGCGGCACCGCCCGCGCGCGACGCCGCCGGCCCGCACCCCCTGGTGGGGGCGCGGGCCGGCGGCGTGACACCTGCCGTGGGCCGGGTGGGCCGGGCCGGTGGTGCTGTGGTGTTGTGGGGTGGTGCGGGTCAGCGGGTGAGGCCGGCCTTGACGGAGCAGACGGGCCAGGCGCCGGGGCCCTGGGCGGCGAGGACCTTCTCGGCGACGGCGATCTGCTGGGCCTTGGTGGCCTGGTGGGCGTTGGCGGCGTAGGCGTGGCCGCCGAAGGCGCCCCAGGTCTTGGCGGTGAACTGCAGGCCGCCGTAGAAGCCGTTGCCGGAGTTGACGGCCCAGTTGCCGGTGGACTCGCACTGGGCGACCTTGTCCCAAGTGGAGACCGGGGCGGCGGAGGCCGTGGTGGCCGTGACGAGGCCGGCCACCGGGAGGACGGCCAGCGCGCCGCCCATCAGTGCCATCCGGACGCGCTTGCTGCGCTTGGTCGGGGTGGCGGTGGTGGCAGCGGTGGTCTCGTTACGGAAGGTCATGCGGTTCCTCTCGGAGGGGGCAAAGGGGGCGGCCGGAACCAAGCCCTGCCGGGCTCGGGATTTCCGGACCTCACCGCGGGGACGGGCACGATCTGCGTACCGGGGGCTCCCGGGAGCCGTGCTCGCCGCGGTGATTTCGAAGCTACGGGCGCCTCCGGCCGGATTCAAGGAATCCGGGAGAAGTCCCAGGCCAGGGCCTTGATACCGGCGGTAAGCGGCGCGCCCGACCCCCGGAATCAAGGGCCCGGCCGCCACCCGGCCGGCCTGTCGGCGGGGCGGATGTGGCGCCGGTCACCGCACAGCGGCGGTGATCCGGGCCACATTCTCCACGCACGGTCACGGCCGCCCGGCGCAGCGTCGGCCACGACCGGGCCCGCGGACGCGCTCCGGATGGCCCAGGTCACATGCTCCCGGCGGCGGGCTCCGCGCCGCGCTCCGCGGAGTCGGCGGGCCATCGCGGCGGCACCAGGGCCCGGGCCGCGCCGACCACGAAGGCGGCGGTCACCGCCACCGAGGGTGTGCCGCCGGGCGCGAGCCCCTGCCGGGCCCGCACCGCGAGCGCCGGGACCACCCTCGCCGGCCGGAGCGCGGTCGAGCGGGCACAGCGCGGCCATGAGTAGGGCGAGGAGGGCGAGGAGGGCCGGGCGCAGCGCCCACCGGGCGGCGGAGCCGACGGCGGGCTCGGGTGCGAGGCGGGGAAGGTGGAGCAGCGCGGCGGCCGGGCAGGACGGGGGCCATGTGCCCGAGGCAGAGAGTCCGCTGCCGGCGGGGCGGTCCGGGCCTGGCGGGTCACGGCCAGGTCGCCCGTCCGGTCGCCTGCGGCGCGCAGCGGGGCGCGCCGCAGGCGGTCCGGATCAGGACGGCGGCGAGGCCGGCCCCGCGGAACTGCCGGGGGCGGGCGACAGCTCGGCGGCCGAGGAGCCGCCGGCCGGGCCCAGACTCTTCGGGGAGGCCGGTCCGGAGCTCGGGCCGGACGACGGGCCCGAGGAGGGACCCGAGGACGGGCCGGACGACGGACCCGAGGACGGACCCGAGGAGGGACCCGAGGACGGACCGGACGAAGGGCCGGACGACGGGCCGGACGACGGGCCGGAGGACGGGCCGGAGGACGGGCCCGAGGAGGGGCCGGACGACGGACCGGAGGCGGATGCCGACGCCGAGGTGTCGTTGTTCCCCGTGCCGCCGTTGGGACGTCCGAAGGCCTTGCCGCTGTGCGGGTCCACCAGGACCACGGTCTTCATCGCGGTGGGCGCCGGAGTCACCGTGACCACGTTCTGCTGGTTGAAGGAGCTCCAGGACTGCCCGGTGAAGTGCGAGGGCGCACCGGTGTTCACCGGCGGCAGCAGCGGGTTGCCGCAGGCGCACCGGACGCGCGGGACACCCTGCGGGTCGATCAGCACCGCCGTGCCGGTCTGCAGGACCGACTGGAAGGCGGTGGCCTGCCCGTTCTCGAAGCCATGGTTGGTGACCCGGGTGTCGGCGCGGAGCAGGACGGGCGTGAGGGTGTGCAGGTAGCCGTCGATGGCGTTGGGGGCGATGCCCTCCACACCCGCCCAGGCGCGGCCCTTGTCCGGGTTGGCCGCCAGGAAGCTGCTCAGCTTGGGAACGTCGCAGCTGGCGATGTTCTTGGTGCCGCCGTAGAGGCCGGGGTCGCCGCCGCTGTGGGTGCCCCCGGCGGGCGCCGCGGCCGCGGTCGCGCCGGAGGACGGGGTGGCGGTCCCGGAGGCGGGCTGCTCGGCGACCGAGCCGGTGAACGGGGCGGGCCCGGTCGAGCCGGCCGGCTGGAGGGCCACGTCCTGCGCGGCCGCAGCCGTGCCGCCGGAGCCGCTGCTGCTCAGCACCAGCCCCAGCACGATCCCGACCACCGCGACGCCGCCGACCAGCGCGATCATCCTCGGCCTGCGCCACCACGGCAGGTGCGGACGTCCGCCGCCACCGCCTCCGCCGCCACCGGTCACCACGGTGCGCGGGCCGGACGGCGGGGGCCGGGCGGCACCGCGCCGCCGCCGCCCGCCGGGTGCGAGGTGGGCCCGGACGGCGGACCGGACGGCTGACCGCCGGGAACGACGGTCTCCGCTCCGGACTGCGAGCCCGAGGGACGGCCTCCCGAGGGCGGCGGACCGGACCCTGGACCGGAGAGCGGACCGGACGGCGGACCGACCGGTTCCTCGGGCGGCGGACCGGATGGCTGACCGGATGTCGGCGGTTGCGGACTCACGGAGTTTCCTCCCGTACCTGGGGACCCCCGCTGCTCATTCTCCGTCGCCCGCCCACGGCCCGCTCCCGCACGCCCGGACGGGCCGGGCCGAACGGGGGTGAGCGCTCGCCGTTCCCGCCGGGCTGCCCGAAGCTGGGAGGGTGCCGCGGGGGCCGAGTGGTCATGGCCGGTCGATCGTGTCGGATCGGCCGGCCGTGACCTGGAGCAAGGGAGCCGGTGTGCCGTCGAGCGATCCTTCCCGCGCCCGGCCGGACGCCCGGCCGGCTGTCGGCAGCCGTCCGGGCGGCGCAGGCGCCGTCGAGGCGCGGCGCTGGGCCGAGGCGCTGGCCGCCGTGGCGGCCGCGGTGGCCGGAATGCTCGTGGTGGCGGCGCTGGGCCTGTGGGCGGCGGGGGCCGACGGGCTCCCCGCGGGCGGCTTCGGTCCGGTCCTGGCGGCAACGGTGCTGATGGCCTTCGGGGCACCGGCCCGCCTGGAGGGCAGCGCCGCCTTCGTCGCGGGCGCCCACGGCGGCATCACCGCCCTGCCCCTGTCGGTCGGCCTCACCGGCGCGCTGCTGCTGGGCTGGCTGTTCCTGCGTCCGCTGCGGCTGCACGCGGTGGTGACGGGACGGGAACTCGCGGGCCGGGCGGCCCGGGTCGCGGTGCTGTGGACGGTGGCGCTGCTGCTGCTGGCCTGGCCGGCCCGGCACAGTTTCACCGTCTCGACCGGGGAGCCGCTGGTCGACGAACTGGGCGGGCTGCTCGGGGCGTCGCCGACGGTCGGCTTCGCCGTCGACCCCGGCCCTGCGGTCGGCTACGGCCTGCTGTGGCTGGCGGTCGTGCTGGCCGTGGCGGTCGCGGTCTCCCGCCGGACACCGCTGCCCGTCAGGCTGCTGCGGGCCGGCCCGGCCGTCCGCCCGGCCGCGCACGCGGTGCTCTCCCTGCTACTGGTGTACGCGGCGGTGGCCGTCCCGGTGGGGCTGGTGGAGGCGGCGGTGGGCGGCCATCCGCGGCAGACCCTGGCGGTGGTCCTGCTCGGGCTGCCGAACGTGGCCTGGCTGGCCCTGGGCATCGGGATGGGCGCGTCCTGGCAGGGGCACGTCTCGGGCGACCTCGGCCTGCCCGTCCCCCAGCCGCTGTCCGGCGCGCTGCGCAGCAATCAGGACGTCCGGCTCGACCTCGGCCTGGTGGCCCAGCAGGACGGCCGGGCCTGGCTGCTGCTCGCGCTGGCGGTGGTCGCCCTGCTGCTGACCGGGCTGGGCATGGCGATGCACGCGCCGCCGTCCGTCCGGCCCTGGCAGCACGCGGTGCGCCTCGCGGTGGCGATGGCCGTCGCCATGCTGCTGATCGGCCTCCTGACCACCATCTCCGCGGCGTACGGGCTGTCGCTGCTGGGCCTCGGCGGCGAGGGCCAGGCGCACCTGCGCCCGAACCTGCTCACCGCCGTGCCGATCGCGGCCGGCTGGGGTGCCGTGGCCGGGCTGCTCGGCGGTCTCACGGCGCGCCGGGTCCGCCGCGACCGGCCGGGCGTCCGGTCCTGAAACCGGTGCCGAAGGTCCTGGCCGGCGGCTGCCCGGCGGCAGGCTACCCGTCGTGGCCGGCGGCTGCCCGGCGGGGGCTACCCGTCGGCGCCGTAGACCGGCCGGGCCCAGCCGGGGGCTCCCGGAGCGGGAGGTCGCGGGCCGGTGCGGGGGCGCCGCCGCGGGGGCGGCAGCGGCGGACTCGACGGCGGCGGACTCGACGACCTGGGGCACCATCTCGGTCGGCGACGGGACGGCGAGGGCCGCCACGTGCTCGGCGCCGCGCAGCGCGCCCACGAAGGCCAGGCAGCTCTCGTACCGCTCGTCCGGGGTCTTGGCGAGAGCCTTGACCAGGACGGCGTCGAGGGCGGCGGGCAGCTGCGGGCGCTGCTCGGAGATCCGCGGAGGTTCGTCGTTGAGGTGGGCCCACAGCTGCGCGAGGTCGTCGTCGCGCCGGTAGGGCGGGTCGCCGGAGAGCATCTCGTAGACCACGCAGGCGAGGCTGTAGACGTCGCACCGGCCGTCGACCGGTTTGCCGTTGATCTGCTCGGGGGCGACGTAGTCGAGGGTGCCGACGAACTGGCCGACGGTGGTGAGACCGGAGAGCGACAGCGACTTCTTGGTGAGCCCGAAGTCGGTGAGGTAGACGTGCTCGGGGTGGTCGCTGTCGGTACCCTCGGCGACCAGGACGTTGCCCGGTTTGACGTCGCGGTGGACGAGTTCGTGGGCGTGCGCCGCGTCCAGCGCCGAGGCGACCTGGGTGGTGATCCGGACGGTCTGGCGCAGCGACAGCGGCCCCTCGCGGTCCAGCAGGGCCCGCAGGTCGCGGCCGCGGACGTAGCGCATCGCGATGAAGAGCAGGCCGTCGGCCTCCCCGGCCTCGTAGACCGGGACGATGTGCGGGTGGTCGATGGCGGCCGCGATCTTGGACTCGCGGGCGAACCGCTCGCGGAACACGTCGTTGCGGGCCAGGTCGGGGGCGAGCAGCTTGACGGCGACGGTGCGGCCCAGGCGCAGGTCCTCGGCGCGGTAGACGACGGCCATACCGCCCCGGCCGACCATTTCGTCGAGGCGGTAGCCGGCGAGCCGGTGGCCGGTCAGGTCGGTGGGGGCCGCGGTCGTCATGCGGCGTCACCCCTCGGGTGGGAGCCCTCGGAGACGGGCGGCTCCACGGTGGCGTAGGTCTGCAGCCGGGTGCCGTCGCTGTAGTACCAGCGGCCCTGGTCGAGGTCGAGCAGCCAGGCGGACGGGCCGTCGAGGACGGCGCCGAGCCGCAGGTTGCGGGTCCGGTCCCGGAAGGTCTCCAGGTCGATCAGCCCGTCGGCGTACTCGCCGACCAGGCGGCGGTAGGAGGCCAGGGCCTGTTCCAGGGCGGCGAGCAGCGGGCGCGGGTCCTCGGCCGGGGTGAGCGGCCGGCCGGTGCCGGGCGGCGGGTGCGGCAGCGCGACGAGCATCCGGCCGTCGACCCACGCGGACCAGCCGTTGGAGCAGACGACCCGCGACCAGTTGCCGCTGCTGTCGGCGACCCGTACGGGCAGCAGCGGGTCGAGCCGCACCGACGGCCGGGACGGGTCGGGGCTCGCCCAGGTCTGCAGGCCGTCGGCGGGCGCGACGTGCGTGGGGTCGAAGTCGAAGGGTGCGGTCATCGTCTCACCGCCGCATCACAGCCGGTTCGTGGCGGCGGAGCAGCCGGGACACGATGAAGCCGAACACGATGCAGAGCACCACCATCATGCCCATGTCGAGCAGCCAGACGGACGGCTTGTGCGCGAAGAGCGCGTCGGCGGTGGAGGACTCCGGGACGAGGGCGTGCAGGTCGAGGGTGGAGGCCATGGCGGCGAACGCCCACCGGGAGGGGACGAGCCAGGAGAGCTGGTTGAGCACGAGGGTCTGGTCGAGCCGGAGCAGGGCGCCGCAGAACACCACCTGGACGATCGCGACGAGCACCAGCAGCGGCATGGTCACCTCCTCCTTCTTCACCAGCGCGGAGATGACCAGGCCGAGCATCATCGCGGTGAGCGCCAGCATGGCGACGGCGAGGGTGATCTCGGCCAGGGGCGGCAGGAAGACCCCGCCGCCGCCCTGGGGTCTGAGGTCGACACCGACCAGGGCCACCATGGTCAGCACGACGGCCTGCACGGCGGTGACCGTGCCGAGCACGATGATCTTCGACCAGAGGTACGCCGATCTGGACAGGCCGACGGCGCGTTCCCGCTGATAGATCACGCGTTCCTTGACGAGCTCGCGGACGGCGTTGGCGGCGCCGATCAGCACGGCGCCCACACAGAGGATGAGCAGGGCGTTGAAGACGGAGTTCTGGTCCAGCTTGCTGCCGGCCAGGGCCGGGCCATCGCGCCCATCACGAACGGCAGTCCGATCATGACGGCGAGGAAGGTCCGGTCGGCGGTCAGCGCCCGGGTGTAGCGGCGGCACAGGGTGCCGACCTGCTTGCGCCAGCGCTGCGGCGGGGAGGGCGGCGGGGCGGCCACCTCCTCGGGGTGCACGGGCGGGGCGGCCGGCGCTGGGTGGTTCATCGCGCCCGCGATGTAGCGGCGGTAGGGGCTGGACGCGCGGTACTGGCCGGCCCAGTCGCGGTCGGTGTCGTTCTCGAACGCCTCGAAGGCGTCCGGCCAGTCGTGGAACCCGAAGTAGTCGAGGCTCTCGCCGGGCGGGCCGTAGTAGGCGATCCGGCCGCCCGGGGCGAGCAGCAGCAGACGGTCGCACATGTCGAGGCTGAGCACGCTGTGGGTGACCACGATGACGGTGCGGCCGTCGTCGGCGAGGCTGCGGAGCATCTGCATGACGGAGCGGTCCATGCCGGGGTCGAGGCCGGAGGTCGGCTCGTCGAGGAAGAGCAGGGACGGCTTGGTGAGCAGTTCGAGGGCGACGCTGACCCGCTTGCGCTGGCCGCCGGAGAGACTGGAGATGACCTGGTCGGCGCGCTTGCCCAGGCCGAGTTCTGCGATCACCTCCTCGACCCTTGCCTCTCGTTCGTCGGCGGCGGTGTCGTCGGGGAAGCGCAGTTCGGCGGCGTAGTTCAGGGCGCGCCTCACCTGCAGCTGGGTGTGCAGGATGTCGTCCTGCGGGACGAGTCCGATCCGGCGGCGCAGCTCGGCGTAGTCGCGGTAGAGGTCGCGGCCGTCGTAGCTGACGGTGCCCTCGTCGGCGGGGCGCAGCCCGGTGAGGGCGTTCAGCAGGGTGGACTTGCCGGCGCCGGACGGCCCGGCGACGGCGAGCAGGCACTTCTGCCCGACCGGGAAGGTGACGCCGTCGAGCAGGGTCTTGCCGCCGCCGACCTTGACGGTGAGCCGGTCGACGTCGAGGTCGATGTCGCCGGTGTCCTCGAACTGCTGGAGTTCGTCGCCGACCAGGCAGAAGACGGAGTGCCCGATGCCGATGAGGTCGCCGGCGCCGACGATGGCCTGCAGGACGGGCTGGCCGTTGAGGAAGGTGCCGTTGTGGCTGCCGACGTCGGCGATCTCGTAGCGGCCGTCGCTCCGGGCGCGCAGTTCGGCGTGCCGGCGGGAGACCGACAGGTCCTCGACGACCAGGTCGTTGTCGAGGGCGCGGCCGATCCGGACGACCCGGGCGGGCAGCCGCCGGACGTCGGTCGGCGGCCGGAACGAGCCGGTGATGGAGGTCAGCGCGGACGGCTGCCTGATCCGCGTCGCCGCGGGCGGTGGCAGCGCGTGGAGGGTGCAGCAGGGGCCGTCGGAGGCGCTCCCGAAACGCAGCACGCTGCCGGGCCCGACGTCGAGGTGCTGGACCCGGCGGCCGTCGGTGAACGTGCCGTTGGTGGATCCGGTGTCGTCGATCGTCCAGTGCGCACCGTCGGTGTGCAGGACGGCGTGGTGCCAGGACACCCGGGGATCGCTGAGGACGATCTCGCTCGCGGGGTCGCGGCCGAGGTGATAGGAGCGGCTCGGGGTGATGACCTGCGAGTCGCCCTCGGTCTCGAGTACCAGCTGCGGCGCGGTGAGCGCGGCGGGTCGCTCTCCCATACGGTCGATGCTAGCCCGGGGCCGGACGGCCCGCCCGGTGCGCCCGGCGCTGCGGGCGTGACCTGCACACGTCCGCCGACATGCCCACCGGCAGGCGATTCGGGCGGAAACAGGAGTGTCACCCGGTATGTCTTGGGGCATGACGAATTCGAACTTTCGACCGCGAATCGGGGAGGCTCCGTGAACACCTGGGCGACCTGGACGACACAGGGAATTCTCGCCGGGACAGGCGGGATCCGGACGGTCGAGCTCGGCGTCATCAAGGGCGATCTGACGATCCACACGACGTGGATCGACGGCGAGGCCCGGCTGACCGTGCAGTACAGCGGGGCGCTGGACTGGTACACCGTGGACGGCAGTCCGGTGCCCGCCGCGGACGAGGGGACCGCCCGCGAGCTCCACCAGCGGATGGTGGAGGCCGTCAAGGCGGGTGGCGGTGCCGGCGCACCGGGCTGAGCGGCGGCTGCGCCGTCCGGTCTGCCTGGCGGCGGCTCTCCTGCTCGCCGCCTGCAGCGCGCCCGGCACCGGGAGTTCCCTGCCGACCAGGGTGGTCACCGCGAGCCGCACCGCGTCGCCGCTCGGCGCGGACGACTGGCCGACCTACCACCGGAACGCGCTGCGCACCGGGGTGGCACCGGGGGCCGCACCGGTGGGGCCGCCGAGGACGGCCTGGACGGTCCGGCTGGACGGCGCCGTCTACGGGCAGCCGCTGGTGGTCGGCGGCCGGGTGCTGGCGGCCACCGAGAACGCCACGCTGTACGGGCTGGACGCGGCGAGCGGCCGGGTGCTGTGGAGCCGTCATGTGGGCGATCCGGCCAGGGCCGGCGAACTGCCGTGCGGCAACATCGACCCGCTCGGGATCACCGGCACCCCGGTCTACGACCCGGACACCGGCCTGGTCTTCGCGGTGGCGGAGCTGACCGGCGGGCGGCACGTGCTGGTCGGGCTGGACGCCGCCACCGGCGCGCTCGTGGTGCAGCGGGAGGCGGAGCCGCCGAAGGGGACCGGGTCGCCCACCAGCAGCGGGCCGCGCTCGCGCTGTGGCACGGCCGGGTGCTGATCGCCTACGGCGGGCTGTTCGGCGACTGCGGGGACTACGTGGGCAGCGTGCTGTCCGTCCCGACGAGCGGCGCCGGCCAGGTGCTCTCGTACGCGGTGCCGACCGGCCGGGAGGGCGGGATCTGGGCGACCGGCGGCCCGGTGGTGGACGGCGACCGGGTGCTGGTCTCGGTCGGCAACGGCGAGTCGGTGTCGGGCGGTTACGACGGCTCGGACTCGGTGCTGGCGCTCTCCCCGAGCTGCAGCGGGTCGACTGGTTCGCGCCCTCGACCTGGGCGGACGACAATGCGAAGGACCTCGACCTGGGGTCGCTGGCCCCCGTCCGGGTGGGGGCCTTCGTGCTGGCGGTGGGCAAGCGCGGCACCGCGTACCTGCTGGACGCGCAGCGGCTGGGCGGTCTCGGCGGCCAGATCGCGCAGCGCGACGTGTGCCCGGCCTACGGGGGTGCGGCGGTCGACGGGCAGGCTGTCTATCTGCCGTGCCAGGACGGGCTGGTGCGGCTGACGGTCGGTCAGGACGGTTCGCTGCGGCAGGACTGGCGGGTGGACATGGAGCGGGGCGGTTCTCCGGTGGTCGGCGGCGGCGCGGTCTGGGTCGTCGACGACGGGCGCGGCGAGCTCATGGCGCTGGACCCGGTCGACGGGCGGGTACTGCAGCACGTGGCGACCGGGCCGGTGCCGCACTTCGTCTCGCCCGTCCTCGCCGGCGGACGGGTGCTGGTCGGGACGGCCTCCGGAGTGACGGCCTTCGCGGTGGGCTGAGATCCGGGTGCGACCTTTCGGTCTCCCGCGGCGTCAATGAGGAGTGGGGGCTGCGGTTCGGTCGACGCCCCCCAAGATCATCTGATCATCCGTCAGCTGATAACGTACCGGCCGAACCGGGGGCGTGGACGACGCGCGCGCCCCGCCCATCCATCTCTGGAGCATCTGTGCCCGCACGCCTGCACCGCCGCGCCCTCCCGCTGGCCGCCGCCGCGCTCGCGGCCTCCCTGCTGGCCGGCTCGGCCCAGGCCGACAGCCCCTCTCCGGCCGACCCGACCCTGACGGCCGACCTGGACGCCCTGCTCTCCGACGCCCGGCTCGCCAACGCCCAGGCCGGTGTCCAGGTCCTCGACGCCGCCACCGGACAGGTCGTCTACCAGCACCAGCCGGACGCACTGCTCACCCCGGCGTCCACCCTGAAGACCGTGACCACGGCGGCCGCCCTCGACCTGCTCGGCGCCGACCACCGGTTCACCACCGAGGTCCGCACCACCGGCACCCGCTCCGGCGGCGTGCTCCGCGGCGACCTCGTGCTGCGCGGCGGCGGCGACCCCAGCCTGCTCACCCAGGACCTCGACGACCTGGCCGCCAAGGTGGCCGCCGAGGGCATCACCACCGTCACCGGCCGGGTGCTCGCCGACGGCAGCCGCTTCGAGCGGACGGGGCTCGGGCCGGGCTGGGCCTGGGACGACGAGCAGTACTCGTACAGCCCGCAGATATCCGGCCTGACCGTCTCCACCGACGGCGAGTACACGATGGACACCGCCCAGGTGACCATCACCCCGGGTGCCGCCGGCGAGCCGGCCAAGGTCACCCTCAACCCGGCCGAGACGCCGATGAAGTTGACCGGCACCATCACCACCGGCGCGGCCGGCAGCGCGTCCGGCGCCACCCTGGAGCGCCGCCTCGGCGTCAACGAACTGCTGCTCGGCGGCAGCGTCCCTGCCGGCGGCGCGGCCACCACCTCCTGGGTCACCGTCGAGGACCCGACCACCCTGGCCGGCCGGGTCTTCGCCGGCGCGCTCGCCCGGCACGGCGTGAAGGTCGTCCGCGGCGAGCAGACCGCCACCGGCAGCGAGACCTCCGACCTGCTGGTCGGCCACGACTCCAAGACCCTGGCCGAGCTCATCGTGCCGATGCTCAAGCTCAGCAACAACGGCATCGCCGAGACGCTCGCCAAGGAGATCGGCAAGGTCAAGGGCGGGACGGGCAGCTGGAGCACCGGCATCGCCCAGATCAACGGCTTCCTCAAGGCCAACGGCCTGACCGTCCCGGCCGGCCGCCAGGTCGACGGGTCGGGACTGTCGCGCTACGACCTGATCACCCCCGCCAAGATGGCGGGCCTGATGCGGCTCGCCCAGGACAAGCCCTGGTTCCAGGCCTGGTACGACGCCCTGCCCGTGGCGGGCAACCCGGCCCGGCTGGTCGGCGGCACCCTCACCGCCCGGATGCGCGGCACCGCCGCCGAGAACAACGTGCACGCCAAGAGCGGCTCGATGAGCGGCGTCGACAACCTCACCGGCTACGTCACCGCGCCGGACGGCCGCAAGCTGGTGTTCACCGCCATGTTCTCCAACTTCGCCGGGACGAGCCCGCGGCCGGTGCTGGACGCGATCGCCGTCCGGCTGGCCACCGGGCACACCGCCGCCGCCACGCCGTCCACCGCCCCGGCCGCACCGCGGCTGCGCACCCAGGCGCCCGCCCTCGTCGGCAGCGCCCCGGCCCCGACCGGGGGCACGCGCTGGGAGGACTGCGAGTCGCTCGGCCACTGCTGAGCGCTCCGCCGGACGGGTGGACCGCGTGACGCACGGGGCGCAGCGGCACCCCTGAGGCGAACACCCGGACGACGCCGCGCCGAGCCCGTCCCGCCCGTGACCGGGACCTGTCACCATGCCTGCGACAGGTCCCGGTCACGGGCGTCGGGCACGGCACAGGAGGCGGCATGGCGGGTGCACGGTCCATGATCCAGAACGCCAGGAGCCACCTCGACCACCCGGACGACCTGTCGCGCGCCGACCGCTTCGCGCGGGAGCCCGGCCGCCCCGGGCGGTCCTGGTGCGCCGACTTCGTCGCCGCCGTCGCACGGGAGAGCGGCAACGCGGCGTCCTTCCCGGACACCGACTCCTGCGCGGTCGGCCGCGGCTGGTTCGCCGACCGCGGACGGCTCTCCCGGCACCCCGCCGTCGGCGCCCAGGTCTTCTTCGGCGGGCCCGGCCACCCGTACGGGCCGGGCGGCGCGCACACCGGGCTGTGCATCGCGTACACCCGGAGCACCGTCACCGTCATCGCCGGGAACACCGACCGCGGCGGCTCCCCCGGCGGCGACGGCGTCCACCGCCGGGTCCACCGGCGGCCGTCCGCGTTCGTGGACTCCTTCGGCTACCCGGCCTACCCGGAGGGCCTGGTCTGCGCCGACGCCGCCTGGCGGGGCCGGCCGGGGTCCTCCACCTCCCGCTGCAGGCCACCGAGGCGGACCTGCCCGACCCGGCGGCCCTGGTGGCCCCGGAGGTCGCGGCAGGCGTTGCCGGCCTGCTGCTGCCGCGTGCCACCACCGGGTGGCCCACGCCGGGCCGGGACCTCCCGGGCCCACGCCACGGCGGCCCACCCGGCGGCGGACACCAGCGCGCCCACGAGCGATGACCGCCTCCGGACGGCCCGCGACGGACACAATGAGGGCATGAGCGAGGACGTGGCGGGCCTGTACCGGGCCCTGCTGGACGGCTGGAACCGCGGCGACGCGGGGGCTTTCGCCGCCTGCTTCGCCGACCACGGCAGCATGGTCGGGTTCGACGGCAGCACGGTCGGCGGCCGCCCGTCCATCGAACGGCACCTCGCCGCGGTCTTCGCCGACCACCGGACGGCGGCCTACGTCGCCCGGGTGGACGAGACCCGGCCGCTGGGCCCGGACACCGCGCTGCTGCGCGCCGTGGCGGGGATGGTCCCGCCCGGCGCGTCCGACCTCAACCCGGCGCTCAACGCCGTGCAGAGCCTGCTCGCCCGGCGCTCCACCGGCGGCGACTGGCGGATCGAGCACTTCCAGACCACCCCCGCGGCGTTCCACGGCCGCCCCGAGGAGAGCGCACAGCTCACCCGGGAGCTGCGCGAAGTCCTGCGCGGCCGCGGCTGACGCCCACCGCACCACCCCGTGCCCACCGGCCACCGGCAGGCGTACGGGCTAGCGGCAGGTGTACGGGAAGCTCACCGAGGCCTGGCCGCTGCCCGGTGTCACCACCTCCAGGGTCGCCGTGGCCTGCATGGCGCCCTTGCCCTGGAACGTCCAGCGGAGCACCACCTCGGTGGTCGCGCGACCGCTCGGGACGGCCTGGGTGAGCACCCCGGAGTCCGTGCCGTCGCTGCGCCGCCAGCGGTAGCGGACCGTCCCGGCCCCGCCGTCGGTGGCCAGCGTGCCGGTGACCACCGCCGTACCGTCGCAGCCCGGGCCCCGGGCGTTGTCCGTCCGGACACTCACACCCGTCACGGCTGCCGGGCGGCCGTAGCGCTCCCAGCCGAACCACGCCAGCACGGCGATCAGCAGCACCAGCGGCAGCAGCAGCCACCGGCGCCGGCGCCGCGGCGCCTCGGGCACCGGCACCGGCGCGGCGGCCGCCGTCCCGTGCCACACCGCGGCCGCCTGCGGCGGCACACCGGGGCCGAACCGCCGCAGCCCCTCGTCCGCCGCCGGCGCGGCCGGGAGCACCGGCGGCTCCGGCGCCGCGGGGGCACGGGCGACGCCGGGGGCACGGTCGGCCACACCTCGGGGTCGAGGAAGGTGGCGCTCTCGAACCCGGCCGGCTGCGGCGCCGACGGCGGGGGCGGGACGGAGGCGGCCGGCTTCGCCGTGTTCAGCCGGACGGTCGCCCCCTCCACCGGCGGCGGCACCTGACCGAGCCGGACGGTCGCCTCCGGCCCGCCCGGCAGGGGCCGGGCCGCCAGCTGGACGGTCGCGTCGGGCGAGGGCTGCGCAGGCGGCGGGGCGCCGAGCCTGAACGTCGCCTCGGGGTCCGCCTGCGGCGGCACGGGAGGCCGCCCCAGGCGGACGGTCTCCTCGGGCGAGGGCTGCGAGTGCTGCGAGGCCTGCACGGTCGCCGGGGCGGGGCCGAGCCGCACGGTCTCCTCGGGCGACACCGGCGTGACCGGGCCGAGCCGGACGGTCGCCTCCGGCTCGGTCGTGGGCTGCGGCGGGGTGGGGCCGAGGTGGACGGTGGCGTCCGGGTTCGGCTGCTGTGAATCGGTCATGTCCTCTAATCCTTGTGATCAGCCGATGACGGGGCAGTAGCCGGTGGTCGGGCCGGCCGAACTGCCCTGGCCCCTGAGCGCGGCCGGGTCGGTGCTCACCACGGCGGTCCAGTACGGCGCCCGGAGGTTGACCGCCGGCGCGGTGAACGTGTGGCCGAACTTCGACGAGCCCTTGGGGATCGCCACCGACTCGCTGCTCACCCGGGCAAGAGCTGCCTTGACGCCGGTCGACCGGTACCAGGTGATGGTCAGGGTGCCCGCGGCCGCACCGTCGGAGGTCAGCGAGACCGTGGCCGTGGTGTTGCTGTTCCAGCAGCTGAGCGGGGAGATCCCGAGCGAGACCACCCGCAGGACGGGCGGCGGGCTGGGCGAGGGCGACGTGGACGGGGGCGGGCTCGTCGGCGGCGCGCTCGTCGGCTTCCTGCTCGCGCTCGGGCTCGCCCACGGCGAGGTGCTCGGCGAGGCCGACGGGGACGCCGAGGGAGAGGCCGAGGCCGACGGTGAGGCGGACGGGGACGCCGGGGCGGCGGCCGACGGGGAGGGGCTGCCGTCGTCGCCGAAGCTGGTGGTGGCCTTCGGGGCAGCGGCGACATCGGTGTGCCCGTCCGCGTCGGAGGCACCGGCAGCGGCCACACCCGCGAGCGAACCGCCCAGGATGACCAGGCCCGCGGCGGCGCTGAGCACCTTGGCCCTGGTGCCGAAGCGCCGGACGGCCGGGCCGCCACCCGCGCCCCCGGGCGGCGGCAGCGTGGTGGTGGCGACCGAGGTGGTGCCGGCCGCGGAGCCGTGGGCGCTCGGCAGCAGCCAGGGCAGCAGCAGGACCAGGGCCGCGAGGTCGCGCCGGCCGCGCTCCTCCCAGTCGGCCCCGTAGGCGCCGGCGGCCAGCGCCTCCAGCTCGACGACCAGGTCGGCGGCGCCGGTCGGCCGCTCACGGGCGGTCTTGGCCAGGCCGGAGCGGATCAGCGGCCGCAGCGGCTCGGGCGCCTGCTCCGCCGGGATGTCCGCCTCGGTGTGCTGGACGGCGAGCTCCATCAGGGTGGTGCCCGCGTACGGCTTGGCGCCGGTCAGGCACTCGAAGAAGGTCGCGGTGGCGGCGTACACGTCGGTGGCCGGGAAGCCGGCTCGCCGGCCCACTGCTCGGGGGCCATGTACGCGGGCGTGCCGGCGATGTCGCCCTTGGTGCCGGTGCGCAGGGCGATGCCGAAGTCGACCAGCTTGGAGGCGCCCTCGGTGGTCACCAGGACGTTGCCGGGCTTGTAGTCGCGGTGCACGACGCCGGTGCGGTGCGCGTCGGCGAGGCCGAGCAGCGAGCCCTTCAGGACGGTGAGGGCGGCCTCGGGGGTGGTGGCGCCCTCGGCCTGGAGCAGGTCGCGCAGCGAGATGCCCTCGACCGGCTCCATGACGATCGCGGCGCCCTCAGGGCCCTCGACGTACTCGTACAGGCGGGTGACGTTCGGCGAGTCCAGGGCGCCGAGGAGCTCGGCCTCGGTGCGCAGGTTCTCGTGGTCGGCCCCGGCACCGAGCAGGTACTTGATCGCGACGGGGGTGCCGGTGGCGTCGTGCCGGGCCAGCACCACCCGGCCCACGGCGCCCGCGCCCAGCTCACGGCCGTGGGTGTAGCCGGGCAGCTCCCACCGCGCGTCCTCGGGCGCCGTCCCGCCCGTGCCCGTGCTTCTGTTCTCGTCCACCGTTTCCGCCACCCTGCCGTCCTGGACCGCACGGTCGTGCGGCCACCGGGAGTGACGCACCCGCGGGCCGGTGAGTTCCGGTCCGCGGGTGGGTGGCAGGTCACGATTCGGGTGATTCGCACACTACTTCTCGCGGTCCCGGGGCTGTGCCCCGGCAGGCCGCGGTGGGTCGTACACGGTCACTCGGTGTCACGGCGGCGGGCCGATTCGGCGGACTCCGCCGCGACCGAGCCGGCGTGCACGAGCCGGTGGCCGAGGTCCATCAGGGCCCGGCCGACGGCCAGCTCGTCACCGATCACGGGGACGGCCGGGTCGTGCGCGGAACGGCGGGCCTCCGCGTCGGCCGACATCACCGGCCCGTCGGTCAGGACATCGGCGGCGGGCAGCAGCACGGCGTGCGCGCGGGTGGTGTCGCCGTCCTCGGTGACCTCCAGCCGCACCTGCCACTGGCTGGTGTGCGGTTCGCCGCCGGCCATCGCCCCGCTCACCTGGACGTGTCCTCGGGCATCTCGTCGAAGCGGTCGCCCTCGGCCGCCGACTCGTCCTGCGCGTGGGCCGTCTGGTACGAGGTGATGCCCTCCTCGGGATCCCGCGAGCGCACGTCCTCGTCGTCGCGCTCGGCCTTGTCGCTCATCCGCTGCTGCATGTCGGACATCGCCGGCTCCCTCTCCTCGGGCGGCCGGCGGACCCTCGGCGCGTCGCCACGACGGGCGCGACCGGCCAGCCGCGTTCCATGCCTCCAGCGTGCTCCTGCGCGCGGCGCGCGGCCACACCTGGGCCCGGCCGGTCCGTACCCGTCCGGCCGCCCGGTTCAGCGGGCCGCGGCGGCCGGGCCCGTCCCCCGACCTCCGCCAGCAGCGCCGGGTTGACGATGCCGACCACCGCGCGGACGTCGGCCGGGCACACGGCCGGCCAGAGCACCGCGCGGGCTCCGCGGTAGCGGTCGGCGAGCCGCAGCCGGTCCGCCTCGGGGAGCAGCGCGGCACGGTCCGCCAGCGCGTTGTGCGCATTGTCCGCAATCTTGACCAGGGTGGCGGAGTGGTCGGTGACGATCTGCCGGAGCATCGCCGGGTAGGCCACGCCCGGCGCCCGGGTCACCCGGCGTACGGTGGCCACCACGCCGAACGGCACCCCGGCCCGCAGCAGGTCGTCGGCGGTCACCGGGGTGTCCTCCAGCACGTCGTGCAGCAGCGCGGCCATCCGCATGCCGGTGCCGAACGGCGCCACCCCGGCCGCGACGGCGCGCACGTGCTCGACGTACGGTACGCCGATCCGGTCGAACTGTCCGGCGTGCGCCTCCGCGGCGAGCGCATCGACATCGGCCAGGGTCAGCTCGGGCACGAGCGGCTCCTTCACCCTTGGTAGGGATTCGTCAGTTCCCGCGCAATATAGTCGACTTGGCAGAACAGGAGGACAACGGGGTGCGGGCCGAACCGATCTCCCCGGAGCGGCTGGCCGCGCTGGTCGCCGACCGGGCCGCGGACATCGCCGAGGGCGGCGCCCCCTGGGTGCGGGTCGCCGTGGACGGGGCGGCCGCCGCCCGTCCGGGCGCCCTCGCGGACGCCCTGGTCGACCCGCTCCGGCTGCGCGGGCACCCCGTGCTGCGGGTCTCCGCCGCCGACTTCCTGCGCCCCGCCTCGCTGCGCCTGGAGTACGGGCGGCACGACGCCGACGCCTTCCACGACCTCTGGCTGGACGACGGCGCCCTGCTGCGCGAGGTCCTCGCCCCGCTCGACCCGGGCGGCAGCGGACGGGTGCTGCCCTCGCTCTGGGACGCCGCCGCCGACCGGGCCACCCGCGCGCCGTACACGGTGCTCGGGCCGGGCGGCGTGCTGCTGCTGGACGGGCCGCTGCTGCTCGGCCGCTGGCTGCCGTTCGAGCTGACCGTCCATCTGACGCTCGGCCCGGCGGCACTGGCCCGCCGCACCCCCGCCGACGAGCAGTGGACCCTCCCCGCGTTCGCCCGCTACGCCGCCGACACCCGGCCGGCCGAACTCGCCGACCTCGCGGTGAAGGTGGACGACCCCGGCACCCCGCGCTGCTCACCGGCTGAGCCCGCCCGGGCGGTGCGGCGCCGGGCCGCGCTGGCAGTACGGACACCAGAAGGCCGGCCGGTTCTCCGCGTACGGTGCGGTGCGCACGGGCGTGCCGCAGCGCGAGCACGGTCGCCCGGCCCGGCCGTAGACCCACGTCCGCCGGCCCGGCCGGGGGTCGTTGGTGGTGATCCGCTCCGCGCGGAGCCGGTTGGCCTCCAGCAGGTGGCGGGCCTTGGCCGTGATCCGGTCGAGCACGGCGACCTCGCCGACCGGCGTCCAGGGGGTGACGCCGGCCATGAAGCAGAGCTCGTTGGCGTACACGTTGCCGATGCCGGCCAGGTTGCGCTGGTCGAGCAGGGCCTCGCCGAGCGGGCGCTCGGGGGCCGTGGCGAGCCGGCGCAGCGCCTCGTCGGCGTCCCAGTCCGGGCCGAGCAGGTCGGGCCCGAGGTGGCCGACGGCCAGCTGCTCGTCGGCGGTGCGCAGCAGTTCGACGACGGGCAGCCGGTAGCCGACGGCGGTGTGGTCGGTGGTGGCCAGCACGGCCCGGATCTCGTGGGCGGGGCCGCCGCGCCAGCGCTCACCGGTGCGGAACACCGCCCAGCGGCCGTCCATCCGCAGGTGGGTGTGGAGGGTGAGCCCGCCGTCGAACCGGGTCAGCAGGTGCTTGCCGCGGGGCACCACCCCGGTGACGAGCCGGTCCGTCAGGTCGGCGGTGGCGTGCGCCGGGACGCGGAGGTCGGCGCCGGTGAGCCGACGGCCGGCGAGGGTCTCGTGGAGCTTCGCGGCCGTGCGGAACACGGTGTCGCCTTCGGGCACTCCCCCATCATGCGGGACCGGGGGGCGGGGGCGGTAGCCGCCGCGGCAGTGGCCGCCTACGCGTCGTCGCCGCCACTCCGGTCCAGGCCCCGGCGGCGGTTGCGGTGGGCGTGGCGCACCAGGCTGCCCGCCGCGAGGGTCGCCGTCGCCACGACGCGCGCCCAGCGGGGACCGCCGCGCTCCGCCCACACCACGCAGACGCACCCGCCGACGACGACCGTCAGGACTCCGAGCAGTACCGCACCGATCATTTCCCCACCCCGTTCCCGTCCGTACAGGAGCGATCATCCTCTCAGGTCGGGCCGGGGACGGCCGGACGGCCCGTCCCGCGGTTCTTACGGACCACTGACGGTCGGCCGCGCGCGGGCCGCGCCGGCCTCCGGGCGCACTAGCGTCGGCGGCATGGAGATTCTGCTCACCGGGGGTGCCGGGTTCATCGGGTCGGCCGTGGCACGGCAGTTGGCCCGCGAGGGGCACGGCGTCAGGGTGCTGGACGCCCTGCTGCCTGCCGTGCACCCCGGCGGGATCGCGCCGCGGTACCCGGACGGGGTGGTCTTCGAGCGGGGGACGTCCGGGACGCGGCGGTGGTGGAGCGCGCCCTGCGCGGGGTCGACGCGGTCTGCCACCAGGCGGCGATGGTGGGCCTCGGCCTGGACTTCGACGACGCACCCGACTACGTGGGCTGCAACGACCTGGGCACCGCCGTGCTGCTGGCCGCGATGGCCCGGGCCGGGGTGCGCGATCTGGTGCTCGCCGGGTCGATGGTGGTCTACGGCGAGGGGCGGTACCGGTGCCCTCTGCACGGCACCGTGGCGCCCGGGCCGCGGCTGGTCGCCGACCTGGACGCGGGCCGCTTCGAGCCGCCGTGCCCGCGCTGCGGCGCGGCGCTGGCGCCGGAAATGGTCGGCGAGGACGCGCCGGCCGACCCGCGGAACGTGTACGCGGCGAGCAAGCTCGCCCAGGAGCACCTGGCGTCGGCCTGGGCGCGGGCCTGCGGCGGCCGGGTGATGACGCTCCGTTACCACAACGTGTACGGCCCCGGGATGCCGCGCGACACCCCGTACGCGGGGGTCGCGTCGCTGTTCCGCTCGGCACTGGCCCGCGGGGAGGCCCCGCGGGTGTTCGAGGACGGCGGGCAGCGCCGCGACTTCGTGCACGTCGCGGACGTGGCCCGGGCCAACGCCGCGGCCCTCGCCTCGGTCGGCGGCCGGCCGGCGGGCACCGCCCGGGCCTACAACGTGGGCAGCGGCGAGGTCCGCACGGTCGGCGCGATGGCCCGGGCGCTGGCCCGGGCGTACGGCGGTCCGGCCCCGCGGGTGACCGGGGAGTACCGGCTGGGCGACGTGCGGCACGTGACCGCGGACTCCGCCCGGCTGCGCGCCGAGCTGGCGTGGCGGCCCGCGGTGCCGTTCGAGGCGGGGATGGCGGAGTTCGCGGCCGCGCCGCTGCGGGGATGAGGGCCGCGCGGGCGCACCGCCGACCGGGGAACGGTGTTCGCCCAGGTGGCGGTGGTCCGCACGGTACGCCGCGCGGACCGGGGCGCGGTCGTCCGATAGTCGGACCTACCCACCCCTTTGAGGAGGACGTATGCAAGCCCCCTGCGCCGCGCGCTGCTGGCGGTCACCGCCGCGTCGATGGCCGCGGCCGCCCCGCTCGTACTGGCCTCGCCCGCGGCGGCGGCCACCCTGATCGGCATCGACAACGCCCTCATCGACGCCAAGGTCCCGAGCCGGGCCCGCGTCGACGTGACCTATCTGTGCGACGTCCCGGCCGGTGAGACCTCGCTCAACGTGTCGGTCGAGCAGACCGATCCGGAGGACGCGGCGGCGGTCTCGTTCGGCAGCACCCGGGTGGCACCGTCCACCATCGTCTGCGACGGCCTGCTGCACACCCAGACGGTGGTCGTGCAGTCGAAGACGTACAACTGGCTCCCCGACGTCCCGGCCGTGGTGGTCACCGCGCTCTCCGACATCGGTTCGGTGCCGGCGGCCAGCGCGGACGCGAAGAAGCTGGTGCTCACGGTCGCGGCCGCGAGCTGACCCGCGCACCGGCCGGGTCGGCGGTGGGCGGTCAGCCCCCACCGCCACCCCGGCCGGCAGCGCGATCTCGAAGCAGCAGCCGCCCGCCACGTTGCGGACCGTCGCCCGCCCGGCGTGCGCCTCCACGATGCCGCGGACGATGGCGAGGCCGAGCCCGGCGCCGGTGTCGCCGTGGTGCGGGCCCGCCGCCGCCCGGGCGCCGGCGACCCGCGGGGTACGGGCCGCACCGCCGCGCCAGCCGGTCTCGAACACCCGCGGCAGGTCGGGCTCCGGGATGCCGCCGCAGCCGTCCGTGACCGAGACCAGCACCTCGTCCGCCTCGCGCCGGGCCGCGACCGCCACGACGCCGTCCTCGGGCGTGCAGCGGATCGCGTTGACCAGCAGGTTCGCCAGCACCCGGGTGATCTCCCGGCCGTCGACGTCGACCGGTTCGGACGCCACCCGGCCGCCTTCCAGGCGCACCCCGCGCTCGCGGGCCAGCGGCGAGGCGCCCGCGATCGCGTCCCCCACCAGGTCGTACACCGACACCCGGGACGGCGAGAGGGTGAGCGCACCGGCCTGGATCCGGGACAGCTCGAACAGGTCGTCGACCATGCCGGTGAGCCGGTCCACCTCGGCGCGCATCTGCGTCAGATAGCGGCCGGGGTCCTCGGCGACGCCGTCCTCCAGCGCCTCCGCCATCGCCCGCAGGCCCGCCAGTGGCGTCCGCAGGTCGTGCGAGATCCAGGCGATCAGCTCCCGGCGGGAGTGCTCCAGCGCCTGCTCGCGCTGCCGGGACTCGGCGAGCCGGGCGCTGGTGGCGGCCAGTTCGGCGCTGAGCGCGGCGAGTTCGGTGCCCAGCGGCTGCGCCGGGGCGGCGAAGCCGGCGTCGCTGCCGACCGTCCGGGCCGCCACCGCCAGCGCCCGGCTGCCGGCCACCACCTGCCGGCCGAGCAGGGCGGCGGTGATCAGCGAGACCACGGCGGCCATGCAGGTCACCGTGATCACCACACCGAGGTCGTGGTCGGACAGGAACATCGCCTGGGCCACCGCCACCGTGCCGGCGGTCATCGCCAGCACCGTCACCGCGGCGACGCACAGCAGGGACAGCGCGACCGAGCGGCGGCGCAGCATCCGCACCAGCGGCCAGCCGAGCAGGCCCGCAGCGCCCGCCCCGAGGGCGGCGAAGAGGGCGATCAGCAGCAGGTCCTTCACGAGGCGGGGCTCCCCACGGGGTCGAAGCGGTAACCGACGCCCCAGACGGTGCTGATCAGGCGCGGCGCGGCCGGGTCGTCCTCGATCTTCTCGCGGAGCCGGCGGACGTGGACGGTGACGGTCGAGAGGTCCCCGAAGTCCCAGCCCCAGACCCGCTGCATCAGCTCCTCCCGGCCGAACGCCGTCCCGGGGTGCCGCAGCAGGAACGCGAGAAGATCGAACTCCCGCAGGGTCAGGGCAAGTTCACGCCCGCTACGGCTGGCACGGCGGGCCTGGGGGTCGAGCGTGAGGTCGCCCGCCGCGAGCAGGCCCGGCGCTCCCGCGACCGCCTTGGCCCGGCGCAGCACCGACTGGATGCGCAGCACGAGCTCGCGCGGGCTGAACGGCTTGGTGACGTAGTCGTCCGCGCCGAGCTCCAGGCCGAGGATGCGGTCCGCCTCGTCGCCCTTCGCGGTGAGCATCACCACCGGCAGGTCGGCGCCGTGCTCGGTGGCGCGCAGCCGGCGGCACACCTCCAGGCCGTCGAGCCCGGGCAGCATGAGGTCGAGGACGACCAGGTCGGGCCGGACGGCAGCGGCGCCGGCCAGCGCCTGGTGGCCGTCGGCGGCCCGGTCGACCTGGTAGCCGGCCCGCTGGAGGTAGCCGGTCACGACCTCGGCGACGGTCGGATCGTCGTCGACCACGAGGATCCGGCCGGAGGGTGGAGTCTGGGTCACACCCCCGAGGATAGGAAACCCGGCGGCCGTCGCGTGTCCGTGCCGGGCCGCCGTACGACTTCCGTAAGGTGCCGGCCCGCGGCCGGGTGCGGCACTGCGCCGTACGACTTCCGTAAGGCCGCGGTGCGGCCGGGCGGCCCGGCGGTGTGGGTAGCGTCGTCGGCGTGACCAATCCCTCTCCTGCCCTTCCCGCGGCGGTCGACGTGGTGCTGCCGTGTCTCGACGAGGCCGAGGCCCTGCCCTGGGTGCTGGACCGGATGCCGGCCGGCTGGCGGGCGATCGTGGTGGACAACGGCTCCACCGACGGCTCGGCCGCGCTCGCCCGTTCGCTGGGCGCCACTGTGGTCGCCGAGCCCCGCCGGGGCTTCGGCGCCGCCTGCCACGCCGGGCTGCTCGCGGCCGACGCCGAGATCGTCTGCTTCCTGGACTGCGACGCCTCGCTCGACCCCCGCCAGCTGCCCCGGGTGGTCGACCCGGTGCGGGCCGGGGACGCCGACCTGGTGCTCGGGCGCCGGCGCCCCACCGCCCGCGGCGCCTGGCCGCTGCACGCACGGCTCGCCAACGCGGAGCTGGCCCGTCGGCTGCGGGCCCGGACGGGAGCCCCGCTGCACGACCTCGGGCCGATGCGGGCCGCCCGCCGCGACCGGCTGCTGGCGCTGGGGCTCGGCGACCGGCGCTCCGGGTACCCGCTGGAGATGGTGCTGGCCGCGGACGCGGCCGGGCTGCGGATCGCCGAGGTCCCGGTGGACTACCGGCCGCGGGCGGGCCGGTCCAAGGTGACCGGCACCGTGCGCGGGGTGCGGCAGGCCGTCCGGGACATGCGCGCGGTGCTGGCCGCCCCGCCGCCGACCCTGCTGGTGATCGCGAAGGAGCCGCTGCCCGGCCGGGTGAAGACCCGGCTGACCCCGCCGTACACACCGGAGCAGGCCGCCGACCTGGCGGCCGCCGCGCTCGGCGACACCCTGGCGACGCTGGACTCGGTGCCCGCGGGGCGGCGGCTGCTGGTGCTCGACGGGGCGCCCGGGCGGTGGCTGCCGGCCGGCTGGGAGGTGGTGCCGCAGGTCGCGGGTGGGCTGGACGCCCGACTGGCGGCGGCGTTCGCCGCGGCCCCGCCCGGTGCCCCCGCCCTGCTCGTCGGCATGGACACCCCGCAGCTCGCCGCCCGGACGCTGGCCGAGCCGCTCTCGGCGGCCCGGCGGCCGGGCGTCGACGCCTGGTTCGGGCCGGCGGCCGATGGCGGGTTCTGGGCGCTCGGGCTGGCCCGGCCGACCGCGGAGACGGCCCGGCGGCTGCTGCTCGGGCTGCCGATGTCGACCGCGCGGACGGGCGGGGCGCTGGCCGAGCGGATGGCGGCGGCCGGGATGACGGTGGAGCGGCTGCCGGTGCTGCGGGACGTGGACACCGCGCAGGACGCGGCCGAGGTGGCCGCGCTGGCCCCCGACGGGCGGTTCGCCGACTGCTGGCGATCGCTCGGCACCCGGGTCGGAGCGGTCCGTTGACGCTGACCGTGCCCTGGGTGGACGACCCGTTCGCGGAGGCGATGCGCACGGGCACCGGCCCGCTCTGGCTGCGCCGCTCGGACGGCGGTCGGGTCGAGCTGGAGGTGGACCGGTGGTGCGCACCGCCCGGCGGCGCCGACCTCGGGCTGCTGCGGCGCTGCCTGCTGGCCGGGCGGCCGGTGCTCGACATCGGCTGCGGGCCCGGCCGGCTGGTGACCGAACTGCTGGCACTCGGCGTACCCGCCCTGGGTGTCGACGTGACCCGGGACGCGGTCGCCCGCACCGCCCGGCTCGGCGGGGCGGCACTCTGCCGCTCGGTCTTCGACCGCGTGCCCGGGGAGGGCCGCTGGGGCACCGCGCTGCTCGCCGACGGGAACCTCGGGATCGGCGGCGACCCCGACGTGCTGCTCCGCCGCAGCGCCCAACTGCTGGCCCCCGGCGGGACGCTGTTCGTGGAGGTGGAGCCGCGGGACGTCGACGAGCGGCTCACCGTGCGGGTCGAGGGGCCGGACGGCCGCTGCGGGCCGGAGTTCGCCTGGGCCCGGCTGGGTGCCCCGGCGGCGGCCCGCCGCGCCGCCGCGGCGGGTCTCGCCGAGACGGACCGCTGGTCCTCGCACGGGCGGCGCTTCCTGGCACTGACCAGGTGCTGACCAGGCGGCCCGACCGGACGGCCCGACCGGGTCAGGACCAGGGCGTGCCGTCGTCGAGCCAGTCGCCGGGGATCCGCTCGCGCAGCCGCTCCAGCCCCTGCGGGGTGCGGGCCCGCGCCAGGAGGGTCGAGCCGCCGTCCACCCGCAGCACCACCTCGTCCCCGGCGTACCAGCGGCTGGTGTCGTCCGGCGGCCCGGCGAGCGGGTAGTCGGGGAAGGGCAGGCCGTCGTAGTGGCGCTCCAGGGCGGCCAGGCCGTCCTCGTCCAGCGCGTCGAGGAATGCGCAGCGGCCCTCGGGGGCGTGCAGCGACTCCGACAGGACGAGCTCCACGAGCGCCACCGAGAGCCGGTCGAGCCAGGGCTCCCACCGCTCGGCCTGCTTGTCGGCGAGGTCCGGGCGGATCGCCACCGCCGGGTCGGGGCGGTGGAGTTCGGCGAGCGGGATCCCCCAGACGCAGGCGCCCTGGTTCTCGTGACGGATCACCAGCGCCTCGCCGGCCCCGTCCAGGTGCAGGTCTGCGGGCGCGTGCAGGACGTCGTGGTTGCAGGTCAAATCGGGGCGCCGGCCGAACAGCGTGTACGCCTCGCGGAGCGCCGCCGGGAGCCGCAGCCCGAGCCGTTCCTCGGCGGCCGCCAGGTCCGTCTCGTCCCAGCCGTCGCCGTCGGCGAGCGGCTGGACCCAGTGGCGGGCGAAGTCCTGGACGAACCACCAGGCGGCGGCGCGGTCCTCCAGGCCGGCGGCGAGTCCCTCGACGAGGTCGAACCCTTGTGTCATGCTGCCGAGCCTACCGGTCCGTCGGCAACGCCCGTTCGCGCAGGGCGCGGTGACGCTGCGGCGGACCGCCCATCGCGCGGGCGGCCCGGCCGAACCCGGTGGCGGGCGCGGGCACCCGTCCGGCAGGATCGGCCGCATGGACGACGACTGGACTTCTCTCTACCACCTCACCGAGTCACCCGAACTGCCCCGCGCTTGGCTGGTGTTCGCCGTTTGACTGCGGGACCGCGGGATGGACTGGAGTCCGTTCCGGGCGGAGGAGGTGCGGATCGACCTGCACTGCACCCGGCGCCCCGACCCCGACGGGCAGTGGCGCTCCCACCGGACGGTACGGGTGCGGTCCGACGCTCTGCGGCGGCTGGGGCTTCATCCGGACCAGCCGGCCGCCTCCCCGGCCCCGGGGGCACCCGACTGGTGGGGCCCGTGGCTCGGCAACCGCCGTCTCCAGGTCCGTCGTGACGAGGTCGCGGCGGCCCGGGAGGCGGCGCGTCCGGCCCGGGCGGCGCATCCGACCTGTTCGGACGGCACGCCGGGTGCGGCGGCCGACGGGTCAGCCGGGCAGCTCCCCGCCCCGGCGAGGAGGGGCGCGAGAAGGTCACCGTGCTCGGCGATCCGGGCGAGGACCTGTTCGGGGGTGAAGGCCAGCTCGGCGGGTGAGCCGCAGCTCTCGACCTCCGCCCAGCTCAGCGGCGTGGAGACGCCCGGGACGGCGGTCGCCCTGAGGGTGTAGGGCGCCGCCGTGGTCTTGGCGGTGCTGTTCTGCGACCAGTCGACGAACACCTTGCCGCGTCGCAGGTTCTTCGCCATCCGGTGCACCACCTGCCCCGGGTGGGCGGCCGCAAGGCGCTCGGCGAGGGCACGGGCGTAGCCGACCACCGCGGAGGCGTCGGCGGGACGCAGCGCGGCGTAGAGGTGGAGCCCTTTGCTGCCCGAGGTCTTGGGGTGGGCGGTCAGACCGTCGGCGGCGAGCTCCTCGCGGATCAGCAGCGCGACCCGGCAGCAGAGGGTGATGTCGGCGCCCGGGCCGGGGTCGAGGTCGATGACGAGCCGGTCGTGCGCACCGGCGCCGGTGTCCGCGCTCCACTGGGGGACGTGCAGTTCCAGGGCGTAGCCGTTGGCGAGGGCCATCAGAGTGGCGAGGTCGTCGACGGTGACCCGTTCCTTCGGGCCCTCGTGGCTGTCGACCACCATGGTGCGCACCCAGTCGGGCAGACCCGGCGGCGGGTTCTTGGCGAAGAAGCCCTCCTCCCCCACGCCGGAGGGGAAGCGCAGCAGCGTCGCGGGCCGGCGCCGGAGGTGCGGCAGCATGGCCGGGGCCGCCTGGGCGTAGTAGTACAGCGCCTCGCCCTTCGTCCACCCGGTGGCCGGCCACAGGACCTTGTCGAGGTGGGAGAGGACCAGGCGGCGGCCCTCGACTTCCGTGACCTGTCGCTCCGGCATACCGTGGTAAATCCCCATGAAAGGGACAGGTCATGCCACAGGTCACCTGGAAAGGCGTCATCACGTTCGGGCTGGTCAGCGTGCCCGTGCAGCTGTACGCCGCCACCGAGGAGCACAGCGGCCCGGCGCTGCACCAGGTGCACGTGAAGGACGGCTCGCGCATCCGCCAGAAGCGCTTCTGCGAGACGGAGGGCGTCGAGGTGCCCTACAGCGAGGTGGCCAAGGGGTACGAGAGCCCGGACGGCCGGCGCGTCGTCCTGGACGACGACGACCTGGCCCAGCTCCCGCTGCCCAGCAAGAAGATCATCGATGTGCTGGCGTTCCTCCCGGCGGACGCGATCGACCCGCTGATGTACTCCAAGGCGTACTACGTGGCCACCGCCGACAAGGCGCCCGCGAAGCCGTACGTGCTGCTGCGGGACGCGCTGGTGGACAGCGGGCAGATCGCGGTGACCAAGGTGGCGATGCGGACGAGGGAGTCGCTGGCGGTGCTGCGGGTGCACGGGGACGCGCTGGTGCTCCAGACCTGCCTGTGGCCGGACGAGGTCCGTTCGGCGGAGGGGATCGCCCCCGACGAGTCGGTCACGGTGCGCCCCCAGGAGCTCAAGATGGCCCGCTCGCTGATGGACACGCTGTCCGAGGACTTCGAGCTGTCAGCGCTGCACGACGAGTACCAGGCCGCCCTGCAGGGGGTGATCGACGCCAAGCTCGCGGGCGTCGAAGTCCCGCACGGCGAGGAGGCCCCGGCCGCCGCGGACGACGACAACGTGATCGACCTGATGTCGGTGCTGCGCAGCAGCGTGAAGGCCGCGCGGACCGGCCACGCGGGGAAGGCGGCCGCCCCGGCCGCGGACGAGGGGCAGGACGCGGAGCCGGAGGAGGGCCGGGAGCCGGCTCCGGCTCCGGCGGCGAAGAAGACCGCCCGGAAGGCCCCGGCCAAGAAGGCGGCGGCCAAGAAGACCGCCACCGCCGGGACCCCGGCGAAGAAGACAGCGGCCAGGAAGTCGGCCTCCCGCAAGGCCTCCTGAGCCCGGCGGGCCGGTCCCCGGGCGCGGCCGGGGCGCACCGGCGCCCCGTCAACCCTCCTCCGGGGCGGCCCTGTCGGCCAGCAGTCGCCGGAACAGCAGACCGGTCAGCACCACCGCCGCGGCGGTCGCGTAGCACGCCCGCTGGTGGGCGCCGCCGAGCAGGTAGAGCGCCTGGCCGGCCGCCGGGACGGCCAGCCACTCCCAGCGGCCGTCGAGCCCCACCAGCGCCACCACCAGCAGCGCGTACCAGGGGTAGCCGGGCGCGGCCAGCAGCAGCGCCGTCCCGGTGACCAGCAGCGCGCCCCGCCACGGCCGGTCCGGATCCCCCGGCGCAGCACATGGAGCACGACGGCGAGCAGCAGCAGCGCGGCGCCGAACGGGGCGGCGGCGCCCGGCAGCACCAGGCGCAGCAGCCCGAAGCGGGCGACCTCGCCGCGCTCGTAGCCCTCCTCGTGCAGATAGCCCGGCAGGTAGCCCAGCACGGCGGTGCCGGAGCCGAGGACGTACGGCAGGTACACCAGCAGGAAGACGGCCACGGCGGCACCGGGCAGGGTCAGGTCGCGGGCCCGGGGGCGCCGGGCCAGCACGCCGGAGAGGGCGCCGGGCAGCGCCAGCGCGGGCAGCAGTTTGACGGCGGTGGCGGCGCCCAGCAGCGCGCCGGAGGCGGCGCGGCGCCGTCCGGTCGCGGGCCGGGCGGCGGCGACCAGCAGCCCGGCCGTCATCAGCAGCGCGCCGAGGGTGTCGACGTGCGCGTCGTTCACCGCCCAGACGGTGATCCCGGGGAACCAGCCCCAGAGCGCCGCGCGGGCCGGCCGCCGGCGGGTGAGCAGCAGGAGGGTGGTCGCGACGGCGAGCAGGGCGCCGCCCGCCTGGGCTGCCCGGACGCCGCCGCCGACGGCCGCCAGGCCGCGGAACCAGCCCTGCGCGACCGGGGGTAGATGGTGGGCACGGCCGGCCGGTTGAGCCTGCTGCACGCGCCGGCGGCGGTACGGCGCTCGTCCCAGCCGGCGCAGCGCCCGGCCGGCGGGAAAAGGTCGGGCGAGCCGGCCCGCAGCCCGGCCAGCGCGGGGTCGTCGGGCGCGTAGCGGTAGGGCGAGATCCCGGCGGCCTGCACCCGGCCGTCCCAGACGTAGCGGTAGGCGTCGTCGCTGGTCCGCGGGGGCGCCAGCAGGCCGATGCCGGCGACGGCCACCGATCCGGCCAGCACGAGGGCGGCCCGGTGCCGCGCCGGAACGTGCCGCAGCAGCGCCACCGCGAGCGCGAACAGCACCAGGTCGGTGAGGTACCAGCCGTACAGCGGGCGCGGGTCGCCGAGGGTGCCGCCGCCGGTGACGGTGCCGGCGAGGGCGGCCACCAGGGCGACAAGGGCGGCGAAGGCACCGGCGGCGGGAAGCCCGCGGACGGGACCGGCGGCAGGCCGGGCGGCGGGAGCGGGCGGGGCGACGGATCTGGGCACGCCCGCCACCCTGCCACCGCGGGCCGCCCCACGGCCGCCACGCCGTGGCGGCGTACGAATTCCGTAAGGCGCACGCGTACGACCTCCGTGCGGCGTACGGCGTCCGTACGGCGTACGGCCTCCGTGAGCAGCCCGGCCCGCCGTCCGCGGGCCGGGCTGATCGGACGGCCGGTCAGGCGCAGTGGACGGCCCGGTTGCCGAGGGCCTTCGCGGTGGTGGCGGTCATCCCGCCCCAGGTGATGCTGCCGTAGCCGGTGATGCAGACCGCCACCGCGCCGACCTTGACGGGCCCGGCGTACATCTTGTAGCTGCCCGAGTCGGTGGCGGTCGTCCCGGCCACCTTGGTGCAGGACGCGGCGGGCGCCGTCTGGGTGCACCGGCTGATCGAGGCCGAGACGGCGGAGGCCGTGCCGTAGCCGCTGTTCGAGGTCTTGATGGTGGCCGCGCAGTTGGTGCCGTTGGTGCGGTCGAAGAAGAGGTAGTAGTAGCCGAGGACGATGCCGGTGCCGGTGGCGACCGGGTAGCTGTCGATCAGGCCGCCGGTGCACCCGTACGCCGCGGCCCCTGTCGCGGGCGAGGCCGGCGGCTTGGCGGGCGCGGTGCCGGGCGCGCCGGCCGGGGTGGTGGCGCCCGGCGCGGTGGTGACGCCGGGCGCGGGCTGCGGACCGGTGGTGGCCGCCGGTGCGGTGCTCGCCCCCGGAGCCGTCGCGGAGCCGGACGCCGCCGCCGAGGCGCTGCCGCCGGGTGTGCCGCTCCCGGCCTGGGCGGCGGAGGCCGAACCCGACGTCAGGCCGGCGTCCGCCGGGTCCGTGCCCGGGTCGGCGGCGCCCGCCGGGGCGGCACCGGTGGCGGCCGCCGGGCCGGCGGCCCCGACCGTCCCGGCGGGCCGGCCGGCGGCGGCCCAGACCACACCGGCCACCAGCGCCACCGCGAGCGCGGTGGCCCCGGCGACCAGCGCGGCCCGTCGCCGGCCGGGGCGACGCTCCTCCGGGTGGCTGCCGACGAGGTCCGCGGCGGACCAGATCGCGACCGGCTCGATCGCCACCGGGGCTGCCGGGGCCACCGCGACCACGGCGGCCCCGGTCGGGAATCCGCCGGCGCCCGGCCCTGCGACGGCGGCGGCCTCCGCGGCCAGCCCGCCGAGCTGCGCGGCGACCTCTGCCGCGCTCTGCGGCCGCTCCGCCGGGTCCTTCGCCAGCAGGCCCAGCACCAGCGTGTCCAGGCCCGCGGGCAGCCCGGGCCGGTGCCGGCTCGGCGGCACCGGGGTCTCCCGCAAGTGCGCCCCGAACTGGAGGGTCACCTCGCGATGGCCGAACGGGGTGGTGCCGGTGAGGAGTTGGTAGAGCAGGCAGCCGACCGCGTAGAGGTCGCTGCGGTGGTCGGCCGGCTCGCCGCCGCGGACCAGCTCGGGCGCCATCCACGGCACACTGCCGAGCGCGGTGTCCCCGCCGCCCGCGCCGTCCTGCCCGGGGGCAGGACGCAGGCCGGCGACACCGAGACCCAGGAGCTTCACCGTGCCGTCGGCGGTGACCAGCAGGTTCGCGGGCTTCAGGTCGCCGTGCACCAGGCCGGCGGCCTGCGCGGCGGCCAGCCCGGCGCAGACCTGCCGCGCCCGGTCCACGGCGAGGGCCGGCGCCGGGGTGCCCTCGGCGGCCAGGACTTCGTCCAGACCGCGCCCGGCGACGTGGTCGGTCACCAGGAACAGACCGCCGTCGACCGGGCCGAGGTCGCGGACGACCACCAGATGGGTGTCGTCGACGCCTTCGGCGGCGGCCCGGACCCGCTCCGCCGCCCGGTCGAGCTCCTCGGGCGCGGGCACCGCCCCGACCAGGACCTGGACGGCCACCGTCCGCCCGTCCTGCCGGTCGTACGCCGTCCACACCGCGCGGCGACCGGGTGCGCCAAGCCGCTCCCCCATCTCGTAGCGCCCGCCGAGCACCTGACCCTCCACGGTCTGCCCCTCTCCGTCAGCGTGCCGAGCACGGCCCTCCGGCCGGTCGCTCGATCGGATGATCGGTCAGAAACCTATCCGCACCGGCGGAGGCGGCACGCACCGGTCCCCGGAGTGCAGGCGCCGGGGCGCCCCGGCGCGGCGGGCGGCGGGCGCCGTAGGACTTCCGTAAGCACGTCGCACCGCCTCCGGACGGTCCGCAGGCGGTCTGATGGGAGCCGTGGACGAAGACACCCCGCCCCCGCGGCGCCGCACCTACGACATTCCGCTGCCCACCCCGCCGGAGGCGCTCCGGCGCGGGCCGCTGCGCGCGGGCACGTTCGGCTCCGTGCTGCACGAGCCCCGCACCGCCGTCGTCCTCGGCCGGTGGCTCGGCGCGGCGCTGCTGACCTGCTTCCTCACCGGCCTGCTGAGCCATCTGCTCCAGCAGCCGCCCTCCTGGCTCGCCGGCGCGCTGCCGAGCCGGCCGGTGAACGGCTACCGGTTCACCCAGGGGCTGCACGTGATCAGCGGGATCGCGGCGATCCCGCTGCTCGGCGCGAAGCTCTGGACGGTCTACCCGAAGCTCTTCGAGTGGCCGCCGGCCCGCAGTGTGCTGCACGCACTGGAGCGACTCGCCATCGCCGTCCTGGTGGCCGCGATGCTGCTGGAGGTGTTCACCGGGCTGCTCAACACGCTCCAGTGGTACCCCTGGCCGTTCCCGTTCCGGCAGACCCACTTCTGGCTGGGCTGGCTCGCCACCGGCGGCCTGCTGCTGCACGTCGCCGCCAAGGCCCCGCTGATCGCGGCCCACTGGCGGCGGGTCGCGCCCGGCCTCGCCCAGCGGCGGGCCTTCCTGACCGCGGTCACCGCCTCGGTCGCGGCCGTGACCGTCACCACGGCCGGGCAGACCGTGCCCTGGCTGCGCGCCCTCGACCTGTTCGCACCGCGGCGCCCGGACATCGGGCCGCAGGGGCTGCCGGTCAACCGCACCGCCGCCCAGGCCGGCACGACGGTGGCACCGGCCGACTGGCTGCTGCAGGTGGACGGGCCGCGCCCGCTGCGGCTGTCCCTCGCGGACCTGGCCCGACTGCCGCAGGTCACCGCCGAGTTGCCGATCGCCTGCGTCGAGGGGTGGAGCGCCTCCGCGCACTGGTCGGGCGTCCGGGTCCGCGACCTGCTCGACCTGGCCGGGGCCCCGTCGGGCGCGGGCCTGCGGATCACCTCTCTGGAAGCCGACGGCCCGTACCGGGTGACGGAGATGCCCGCCTCCTACGCCCGGGACCCGCTGACCCTGCTCGCCCTCCGGGTCAACGGCGAGGTGCTGGACCCTGACCACGGCTACCCGGCCCGGATCATCGCGCCGAACCGGCCCGGTGTGCTCCAGACCAAGTGGGTGTCCAGGATGGAGGTGCGGTGATGCGGACGCTGCGACCGCTGCTCGTGCTCGCCGGTCTGGCGCTCACCGGCTACGGCTTCTACGGGCTGCTGACGGACCGGTACATCGACGACCCGTTCGGTGTGCTGGAGTGGGCGGTGGGCGGCCTGCTGCTGCACGACGGGCTGTTCGTCCCGCTGATCTGCCTGGCCGGGGCGGCGCTCGCCCGCAGCACGCCCGTCCGCACCGGCCTGATCGTCGCCGCGTCGGTCACCGCCGTCGCGCTCCCCGCCGTCCTGCGGGCCGGCGACGACCACGGCAACCCGACCGTGCTGGCCCTCCCCTATCTGCGGAACTGGCTGCTGGTGCTGGCGGTGATCGCCGCCGCCGCGGCGGCCCCGGCCCTGCTCCGGCGCCGTCGCCGGCACCCCCGGAAGGGACGGGCGGAGCGTCGGTAGCGGAACGCCGGGCCGTCCGGCCCGGCGGGGGTGCGGAGGGGACATCGAGGGCCTCCGATGCTGGATCCGCCCGGCCGGGGGCGGATGTGACGACCTGCGACCGCGGTGCTGCTGCGTCTGTCCGAGGCTCGTGCAGACCGACCGGCAACGTCCATGGACAGCTGTCGCCCGGGCTTGGACTTTTGTGCCGAACGGGCCTGACGGCGTGGCGCGTTCCCATCCGGGCTGCGGCGGTGTCACCCCTTGACTTCCTCCGGCGACTGCTGTCACGGTTTGCTCGAAGTTGCTCGAAGCAGCCACCGAACGAGCATCTGGAGACACAGTCGCGCCCGGCGGGCGCTCACCGGAGAGGCACCCCACCGCCGACGGGCCGGGCCGCGCACCAGGCCCGTCCCGTCGGCGCGCCCCCGGCGCCACCCGCCCGCGGCGGCTGCGGCCGTCCGGACCGCCCGGCACAACCCCACGGCTCCACCCTCACGGCTTCACCCCCACCCCCACACCGTGCGTCGCCACAGAAGGAGCACTCGTGTTCTCCCCTCCCCGCAGAGCACTGGCGGCGGTGATCACCGCCGGCGTCCTGACACTGTCCGGTGCCGTCGCATCCCCGGCCTCCGCGGCCCCGCCGACCACGGGCTACACGGTCGGCGTCGGGTCCCCGGTCACGTACACGCACCCCACCGACACCCCCGCCGCCGTCTACACCGACAAGGACGGCACCTTCTACTTCCAGCAGTCCGCCGCCCTCTACGGCAGCACCGACCCCCGGTACTGGGACTTCTTCACCGGGACGGACTTCGACACGGCGACCCGCTCCAGCACGATCAGCAACGCGGTCGACCCGGCCAACGCGAACGACCGGAACAACGACACCACCTGGCGCTGCAACAACAGCCCCACCGGCCTCACCGCCACCGCCGCGACCGGCTCCACCGGCTACGCGCAGAAGAACTACTGCGACCTGTCCGGGGTCTGGGTCGACCCGGACACCGGTGACTGGTACGGGCTGGTGCACAACGAGTTCACCCCGCAGCCCTTCGGCGACGGCCTGCACTTCGACGCCATCGACTACGCCGTCTCCACCGACCAGGGCCGCACCTGGAAGATCCGCGACCACGTCATCACCTCGCCGTACAGCACCACCCGCGGCGACACCGCGCAGTTCCCCCAGCAGACGTACTACTACGGCGACGGCGACCAGCGGCTGTTCGTCGACACCGCCTCCGGCTTCTTCTACGTCTTCTACGGCTCGCGCGTGGTGGACAAGTCCGGTGGCTGGACGGCCTTCTACGAGCACGCGGCGCGCGCGCCGATCGCCTCGAAGATGGCCCCCGGCTCCTGGCAGAAGTGGTACGACGGCTCGTGGTCGCAACCCGGCACCGGCGGCCGGGAGAGCAACATGGTGCCCGTCGACGCCACCCACACCACGGGCTACACCCCGGCCTCCGGGGAGTACAACCCCGCCAACACCGGGAGCTCCGCCCAGCAGATCGCGGCCGGCACGATGCCCGCGACCTCGCCGATGTTCGTCATGGACGTCACGTACAACGCCTACCTCGGCCTCTACATCGGGGAGCCGCAGGCGGTCGACCAGAGCGGCAACGCGCCGCAGCAGTTCTACGCCACCGACAACCTGGCCACCCAGAAGTGGTTCCTGCTGGGCGACACCGGCAGCTACCACACGGCCTCCTGGTACCGCTGGTTCCTCGACGGCGCCAATCGCACCAACTCCACCGTCGTCGGCAGGACCTTCCGCTCCTACTGCGCCTTCGGCTGCTCGGGCGGCGCCTCCGGCCAGTACGTGGACGTCACCGTCGGCTCCACCGCGCCGGCCGGGCCGCCGGTCGACCTGTCCAGGGCGTACCGGATCGCCGGCGGCAACGGGCGGGTGCTCGCCCAGGTCTCCGGCGGCTCCGCCACCACCTCGGTCGCCGCCGCCACCGGCTCCGCCCTGGAGTCGTGGACCTTCGCGGCGAACGGCGACGGCTCCTACCGGATCGCCAACACCTCGACCGGCCAACTGCTCGGGGTGACCTCCACCGCCGTCGCCGGCCGGGCCTGGGGAGCGCAGCCCACCGCCACCACCGCGCCCGCGAACGGCCCGACGGTCGGGCAGCAGTGGTGGGTGATCCCCGGCACCACCACCGCCGGGGCGGCGACCGGCACCTTCAAGCTGGTCAACCGCTACAGCGGGCTGGTGCTCGGCCTGAGCTCCACCGCCGGCCGCCTCGCCGAGACCACGCCCACCCGCAGCTGGACGGACACCAGCGGCAACGCCGTCGGCGGCGCCCGCAGCGCGAGCGAGCAGACCCTGACCCTCACCGCGACCGGATCGGCGCCCGAGACGGTCACCGTCACCGGCCCGGGCAACCAGTCCGGCAAGGTCAACACCGCCGTCTCGCTCCAGCTCGCCGCGAACGACTCGGCGGGCAAGTCCCTCACCTTCTCGGCCACCGGCCTGCCGGCCGGCCTCGCCATCAGCGCCGCCGGCCTGATCAGCGGCACGCCGACCACCGCCGGATCCTCGACGGTCACCGTCACCGCCTCCTCCGGCACCGCCACCGGCTCGACGACCTTCACCTGGGCGGTCAACCCCGCGCTCAGCGGCACCCACACGCTGACCGCGTCGGGCAAGGCCCTCGACGACCCGGACCACTCCACCGACCAGGGCAAGCAGCTCATCACCTGGACGCCCAACGGCGGCTCCAACCAGAACTGGGTCTTCACCCAGCAGGCGGACGGCAGCTACCAGATCGTCAACGGCCTCTCCAATCTGTGCATGGACGTCAACGGCGGCTTCACCACGGCGGGCACCGCGATCATCCAGTGGGCCTGCACGGGCGGCACCAACCAGCACTGGGTGGTCACCGCCGTCACCGGCGGCTACACCATCACCTCGAAGAGCAGCGGGCTGCTGCTCACCACCGCCTCGGCCTCCGACGGAGCCCTGGTCACCCAGCAGCCCGACACCGGCTCCGCGCTCCAGCACTGGACGATCGGCTGACGGCGCACCGGCCGCAGGGCCGGAGCTGAGCGACCCGGGCGGCCGGGCCCCGCGGGCACTCCCCGCGGGGCCCGGCCGCCCGTCCGGTGGGGGCCGCCACCCGTCAGACGCCCCGCAGTCCGGTCTCCAGGCCGTCCAGGGCGTGCGAGCAGACGCAGTCCCGGGCGGCCGGCAGGCCCTCCAGGGCCTTGAACAGCACGGTGCGCAGCCGGTCCACGTTGCGGCCGAAGACCTCCAGCACCTCCGCGTGGGTGACGCCCTCACCGGTCTCCACCCCCGCGTCGAGATCCGTCACCAGGGCCAGCGAGGTGTAACAGAGGCCGAGTTCGCGGGCGAGCACCGCCTCGGGGTGACCGGTCATCCCGACCACCGACCAGCCGTTCGCGGTGAACCAGCGGGACTCGGCGCGGGTGGAGAAACGCGGCCCCTCGATCACCACCAGGGTGCCGCCGTCGACCGGCTCCCAGGCACTCTCCCGGGCGGCGGCCAGCGCCACCTGCCGCCCCGGCGGGCAGTACGGGTCCGCCATCGACACGTGCACCACCTCGGGCACCGAGCCGTCCGGCAGCGGGAGGCCGTCGTAGAAGGTCTGCACCCGGGCGGCGGTGCGGTCGACGAACTGGTCCGGTACCAGCAGGGTGCCAGGGCCGTACTCGGCGCGCAGACCGCCCACCGCGCAGGGGCCGAGGACCTGCCGCACCCCGAGTGAGTGCAGCGCCCACAGGTTGGCCCGGTAGTTGATCCGGTGCGGGGGCAGGGTGTGGCCGCGGCCGTGCCTCGGCAGGAAGGCGACGCTGCGCCCGGCCACCTCGCCGACGAAGACCGAGTCGCTGGGCGCCCCGTACGGGGTCTGGACGGCGACCTCGGTCACGTCGTCGAGCAGCGCGTACAGACCGGATCCGCCGATCACGCCGATCTCCGCCACAGGTCCGCCGGCCGCACCGTGCGGCGCCGGACGGACGGGCGAGGGGGCGTCAGCCATGGCCACTCCTTGGGATGCTGATCTGTCGTCTGGGCGACGGCCCGTGGGGTGCACGCCGCCGCCGTCACACCCTACGAGGCGCGGGCCCCCGGGGCCCGTCCGCGCGCCTTACGGTTCGCGTACGGCGCCGCGTACAGTGACAGCCTCGACGGACAGGAGTGACGGGATGGACGGACAGGCGGTGGCCCCGCGGACAGCCGGCCACCACCGGGCGCTCGCCTGGTGCAGCCGGCCCGACGCGCCGAGCGCGGCCGTGCTGGTACTGCACGGCGGCCAGGAGCACGGCCTGCACCGGCCCGGCCGGATCAATCCGCCCGGCCTGCGGATGTGGCCGTTCGTCCGTGCCGTGGAACGGGCGACGGCGGGCGCCGAGGTCGCCGTCGGTGTCGTGCGCTACCGCTGCCGCGGGTGGAACGGCGACCGGGCCGACGCCGCCCGGGACACCACTGCCGCCCTGCAGGACCTCGCCGAGGAGCTCGGCCCGGTGCCGACCGTGCTGATCGGGCACTCGATGGGCGGCCGGGCCGCCCTGCGCGCCGCCTGCCACCCCTGTGTGGCGGGCGTCGTCGCCCTCGCGCCGTGGTGCCCGGACGGCGAACCCGCCGAGCACCTGGAGGGCCGTCGGCTGCTGATGGTGCACGGCGAACGGGACAAGGTCACCGATCCGGCCGGCACCGTGGACTTCGCCGTGCGCGCCCGCGCCGCCGGCGCCCACACGGCCGGGTACCGGGTCGCCCGCAGCGGCCACACCCTGCTGCACCGGGCGGGCCTCTGGCACCGCACGGCCGCCGTGCTCACCACCGGGCTGCTCGGCCTGCACGACCTCCCCGCCGAGGTCACCGCCGCCCTGGCACTGCCCGCGGGCGACCGGGGCGGGCTCGACCTGCCGCTCTGAACGGCCGGTCGGTGGAACCGGATCGAGAACTGGCACATCACCCTGGCCGTCCTCGGCGAACCGCCCGCCCCTGCGGTGCCGTTGTCGCGTGCGGACCGCGTTCGACAGCACCCGCTGCGCCCGCACTGCAACCGTCGAACGGCCGGCGGCGTCAGGACCCGTGACGGAGAGGGGTGATCATGGCGGAACGGACGGGACTGCTGCTGGGCACGGGCTGCCTGGCGGCGCTGGCCGGTCCGGTGCTCGGCATCGGCGTGGCCCAGCTGACGGGCACGGTGATCGGCGATTCCTGGGGCTACTGCATGGGGGTTTCCGCGGGGTACGCCGCGGAACTCGCCGGCGGCGGGCCGATGGGCCACTTCTTCGAGGCGATCGCCTTCTTGCTGATGTACCTGTTCGCCTTCCCGGCCGGCTTCCTCGCCGTCACCCTGTCCACCCAGCGCGCGCCCCGGCTGGGTCTGGCGGTACTGGCCGGGCTGGGCCTGCTGCTCGGCGGTGCGTCCTTCGACCTGGCGCTGCACCTTGTCCCGCCGGACGGCTACTACCTGGCCGCCCGCTGCCCGCACGGGCACCCGCCGTGGTGGCCGCCCATGATTCCGCTGCCCGACCACGGCCCGCCCAACGGCTTCGAGAACCGCGGCTGACACCGCTGCCGGTCCGCCCGCACCTGGTCCCCTCCTGCGCGGCTGAGCAGGCCGCAGGGTCCAGCGGAACGCGGCGCTAGCGGCGCAGCAGTGCGCCGCGGACGAAGGCGGCCTGGCCGGCGTGCTGGAGGTCGTCGGAGACGACGCTGACCAGGCGGACGCCGAGGGTCACCGGCGGGTCCCAGCGCTCGTCGACGACGCGGCCGAGGTCGGTGTCGCGCAGGGTCCGGACGTAGGCGGCCGTCCGCGCGTGGACGGCATCGTGGTAGCCGGTGAGCAGGTCGGCCGAGCCGACCCGGACGGCGGCCACCTCGTCGGGGCCGTGGCCGTAGCCGGTGTCGCCGGGCGGCAGGGGCAGGGCGAAGCGGTCGGCCCAGCCGTCGGCCGTCCAGAGCTGCTCGGCGCCCGCGACGTCCGCGACGTGGTCGTCCTGGATCCGGGTGAGGTGCCACACCAGCCAGGCGACGGTGTTGGCACCGCCGTCGAGGCGGGCGGCCAGGTCGTCGGGGCCGAGCCCCGGACGGCCCCGTGCACGGTCTCCCTGATCCGGTCGAAGGCATCGGCCAACAGATCGGCACTGGTCACGGGGCGTCCTTCCGACGGCGGGCGGGCGGGCGGATCCGATTCTGCCCGGCAGGCCGGTGCGGCGCCCGTCCGGCGAGCCGTCGGCGGGTCCGCTGCGGCCGCCGTCAGTCGACGGCGCAGTCGGACGCCGTCAGGTCCTTCGGGCAGGGGAAGCGCGACACCTGCCGGGCGAGGGCGAGCCCGGCGTCCAACGTCGACTGCGGGACGCGCCACTGCCACCGGGGGTCGCTCAGGACGGTCAGCCACCCGTCCGGCCCGAGCGGTGGCCGGTCCCGGGTCACCGTGACCGCGGGGCCCGGCTTCCCCGAGGCCTGGTTCAGGGTGGCGTTCGCCGTGACGACCTTGACGGTGTCGCCGTCCGGCCGGGTCACCGCGACGGAGAGGTCGTACAGGCCCGCCGGGTCGGTGCCGCTGATGGAGGTCAGCACCCGGCTGCCGTCGGGCAGCAGGCTCTCGCGGCAGGTCGGCTGCGCGTAGCCGGGCCGGCGCGGGCCGCGGTCGGAGTCACCGGGCCAGCCCTTGCAGCCCGATCCGGTGCCGGCCGAACCGCTCGGGGAGGAGGCCGACGAGGGGGCGCGGTGGACGTACGAGAGCATGAGGGTCGAGGCGCCGTCGCCGTCGTCGTACTCCAGCTCGACGTACCGATCCGAGGGCCCGCTGTTGTACTTCACCGGCGTCGGAGCGAGATTGGCCAGGTGCCCGCCCGGCGGCAGGGTGTCGGCGAGGATCCTCAGCATGGCCTGCCAGGTGAGTTCGCCCGTCGCCGGCTCCGCGGACGCGGCCGGCCCGGGCCCGGCGGACTGCAGGACGGGCGGCCCGCCGTACCCGACCCCCACCTGGGCGCCCGCGAAGGCCACCACCCCCACCACGACCGCCGCACCCGCCATCCGGGCGATCCGCCGGACCCGGCGGCGGCGCCGCCCCGCTCCTTCCCCTCCGCCACCATCTCCGCCACCGGTGGGATCAGTTCGCCCATGCTCTGCGCGAGCATTCCGGTCAGATCGTCCTCAAGCCCCATCGCGACCCCCTCGTCCTCTCACTCGGCCCGCTCAGTTCCGGAACAGCAGCGCTCGGTCCTCGCCCAGCAGCTCGCGCAGCCTCGCCAGGGAACGCGTGTTGAGACTCTTGACGGCGCTCACGCTGCACCCCAGCGCCTCGGCCACGGCCTCGACGCTGTAGTCCTCCAGGTAGCGCAGCACCACGGCCGCCCGGTTCCGCGGCGGCAGCAGGCGCAGCGCCGCCAGCAGGGTCAGCCGCAGCTCGCTGACACCGACCCCGTGGCCGTCGCCGGCCGGCAGGTCGGGGATGTCCCCGACGGCGAACTCCCCGGACCGGCGCAGCCGCCGGTGCGAGAGGTACGTCCGCAGCAGCACCTTCCGCGCGTACGCGTCCATCCCGGTGTCCGGCACGCCGCGCTGCAGGCGGCCCCAGACCGCGTACAGCTTGCCGAAGGTGGTCTGCACGAGGTCCTGGGCCTGGTGGAAGTCGCCGCACATCAGGTACGCCACATGGAAGAGCCTGCGTGCGCGCGTCGCTGCGAACTCGTCGAAGTCGAGCACCTCGTCCATCTGCGTCCCCCGGATCGCCGTCCTGCGTGTTGATCGGCCCTCATACAGAACGCCGCCACATCGGCCGTGGTCGCACGGAATCCGGAACTTTCTGCAGGATCGCCGCCTCCGCCACCCAGCGGTCCGCGGCGCAACGGTGCCGATGTGGCACCGTCGGCGGCAGGTCGGGCGTGCCCGGCGGGCTGCCGTCGGCGGGTGCCCGATCGGCGCCGGACCTCGGTCGCAGCTCGCCGGCCCGGCGGGCGTCCCACAGGTGGCGGTGCAGGTCGAGCCGGAACCGCCGGTCGGGACCGGGGCGGGGGTGGCGGTGGCTGCGGGCCCCGCCGGGTGCCGCCTCCCAGAGCGCGAGGCTGATCCGCTGACCGGCGTCCGCCCAGGCCGGTGCCGTCCGGGCCACCAGGTGCAGCGGGTGTGCGCCGTCGCGTCCGTCGGCGCCGTACCGGGCGAGGGTGAGGGTGAGCCCGGGGCGCAGCAGCCCGTCGGGGGCGATCCGGGGCAGGTGCCAGCGGAGCAGGTCGGGCGCGAGGTGGCGGAGGTCGCCGCGGACGTGTGCGGCGACGTCCCGGCCGTGGGTGCGGGCCAGGGAGCGCAGGTCGAGGTCGACGTCGACGGCCGCGGCGGCACAGGCCCCCGCCCAGTCGCCGGTGCTCCGGCGGGCGGTCGCGGTCTCGATCATGGAGGGCGGCACGGCGAATTCGCGCACGCGCTGCCAGCGGGAAAGGCGGGTGTCACCGTTCGCGGTGGGAGTCTGCATCAGCACTCACCTTGCGCGGACGGGACCCCCGATCCGTGTGCGGGTCGGGTCTTCATCGGCGGGAGCCTAGCGCCACCCGTCCCGGCCCGCCAGGGAATTCCGGCCGGGGCGGCCCGGACGGCCGGCCCCGCCCGCGGCCCGGAGCACGTCCGGGCCGGCCCGCGTGGGCCGGCCCGGACGTGACTCACGGTCAGGCGAGGTCGAACCGGTCCAGGTTCATGACCTTGTCCCACGCGGCGACGAAGTCCTCGACGAACTTCGCCTTCGCGTCGTCGCTCGCGTAGACCTCGGCGAGCGCGCGCAGCTCGGAGTTGGAGCCGAAGACGAGGTCGGCGCGGCTGCCCGTCCAGCGGACCTTGCCGGTGGCGGCGTCGCGGCCCTCGAACGCGTTCGCGTCCTCGGAGGTCGCGTGCCAGGTCGTCCCCATGTCCAGGAGGTTGACGAAGAAGTCGTTCGTCAGCACACCGGGGGTGTCGGTGAGGACGCCGACCGGCGACTGCTGGTGGTTCGCGCCCAGGACGCGGAGCCCGCCGACCAGGACGGTCAGCTCGGGGGCGCTCAGGGTCAGCAGGTTGGCCCGGTCGATCAGCAGGTACTCGGCGGGCAGGCGGCTGCTCTTGCCGAGGTAGTTGCGGAAGCCGTCGGCGGCCGGCTCCAGCGCGGCGAACGACTCCACGTCGGTCTGCTCCTGCGACGCGTCCACCCGGCCCGGCGCGAAGGGCACCGTGACGGCGACACCGGCGTCCGCGGCCGCCTTCTCGACGGCCGCGCCGCCGGCCAGCACGACCAGGTCGGCCAGCGAGATCTGCTTGCCGTCGCTGCGCCCGGAGTTGAACGTCTCCTGGATGCCCTCCAGGGTGCGCAGCACCGTCGCGAGCCGGTCGGGGTCGTTGGCCTCCCAGCCGCTCTGCGGCTCCAGGCGGATGCGCGCGCCGTTGGCGCCGCCGCGCTTGTCGCTGCCGCGGAAGGACGAGGCCGACGCCCACGCGGTGGAGACGAGCTCGGGGACGGTCAGGCCGGAGGCGAGGACGAGGCTCTTGAGGGAGGCGATGTCCCCGGCGTCGACCTGCCCGTACGCCGCCGCGGGGAGCGGGTCCTGCCACAGCAGGGTCTCGGCCGGGACCTCCGGGCCGAGGTAGCGCACGACAGGGCCCATGTCGCGGTGGGTGAGCTTGAACCAGGCGCGGGCGAACGCGTCGGCGAACTCGGCCGGGTTCTCGTGGAAGCGCCGCGAGATCTGCTCGTAGGCCGGGTCGATGCGCAGCGACAGGTCGGTGGTGAGCATCGTCGGGGCGATGCGCTTCGACGGGTCGTGGGCGTCGGGCACGGTGCCGGCACCGGCACCGTCCTTCGGGCGCCACTGGTGCGCGCCGGCGGGGCTCTTGAACAGCTCCCACTCGTAGCCGAAGAGGATGTCGAAGAAGGTGTTGTCCCAGGCGGTCGGGGTGGTCGTCCAGACGCCCTCCAGACCGCTGGTGATCGCGTCGGCGCCCTTGCCGGTGCCGAAGGAGTTCTGCCAGCCGAAGCCCTGCTGCTCCAGCGGGGCGGCCTCGGGGTCGGCGCCGACGCTCTCCGCCGGGCCCGCGCCGTGGGTCTTGCCGAAGGTGTGGCCGCCGGCGATGAGGGCGACCGTCTCCTCGTCGTTCATCGCCATCCGGCGGAAGGTCTCGCGGATGTCGCGGGCCGCGGCGAGCGGGTCCGGGTTGCCGTTCGGGCCCTCGGGGTTGACGTAGATGAGGCCCATCTGGACGGCACCGAGCGGGTTCTCCAGCTCACGGTCGCCGGTGTAGCGCTCGTCGCCGAGCCAGGTGGTCTCGGGGCCCCAGTAGACGTCCTCGTCGGGCTCCCAGACGTCCGCGCGGCCGCCGCCGAAGCCGAAGGTCTCGAAGCCCATCGACTCCAGGGCGACGTTGCCGGCGAGGATCATGAGGTCGGCCCAGGAGAGGGACCGGCCGTACTTCTTCTTGACCGGCCACAGCAGGCGGCGGGCCTTGTCGAGGTTGCCGTTGTCCGGCCAGCTGTTGAGGGGGCGAAGCGCTGCTGGCCGGCGCCGGCGCCGCCGCGGCCGTCGCTGATCCGGTAGGTGCCGGCGCTGTGCCACGCCATCCGGATCATGAACGGGCCGTAGTGGCCGAAGTCGGCGGGCCACCAGTCCTGCGAGGTGGTCAGCACCTCCGCGATGTCCTGCTTCACGGCGGGGAGGTCGAGGCCCTCGAACGCCGCGGCGTAGTCGAAGTCCTCACCCAGCGGGTTGGCCACGGCGGGGTTCTTGGCAAGGATCTTCAGGTTGAGCCGGTCCGGCCACCACTGGCGGTTTCCTCCGCCCTGGGTCGGGTGCGCGGCGCGCCCGTGCGCGACCGGGCAGCCACCTGTGCCCTCCGCCTTCGCGTCGGCGACGATTGCGTCATGGTTCTCAGACATGGGAATCCTTCCGGACCTGGCAGATCACGATGCTAAGGAGCTTCGGGCGGTGGAGCGGTCGGGGCACGGGCCCGCGACACGGCACGACGTCCGGAGTGACCGCCGCTGAGCCGGGCCGACCGCCGCCCCGGAGGGTTCCGGGCAGCACGACGCGGGGGCCCGCCACCCGCGGGCCGGCACCGCTCAGCTCTTCGGCGGTGGCCGTCACGTCGCCGTCTCCCGTACTCCTGGACTCTTCCCGTCCCTTGGCTATCACCGGAACCGATCCTACAATGGACAGAGTCCAAGTCAAGAAGCGCATCAGAGCCGTACCTGATCGGACCCGAGAAACCCGCTGATAAACTCCCCGCATCCCCCATGAACCCGAATAGGTGAACCCATATGAGTGACCTGCTGCAGCGACTGCGCGTGCGTGGCTGGCGGATGACCTCCCAGCGGCGTGTCGTTGCGGAGGTCCTCGACGGCGACCACGTGCACCTCACCGCGGACGAGGTGCACGCCCGCGCGACCCGGCGGCTGCCGGAGATCTCCCGGGCGACGGTCTACAACACCCTGGGCGAGCTGGTCTCCCTCGGCGAGGTCATAGAGGTCTGCACCGACGGCCGCGCCAAGCGGTACGACCCCAACGCGCACCACCCGCACCAGCACCTGGTGTGCTCCACCTGCGGGACGATCCGCGACGTGCACCCCGTCCGCAGTCCGCTGGCCGACCTGCCGGCCGAGGAACGGTTCGGTTTCACGGTGTCCGACGTCGTGGTCACCTACCGGGGGCTCTGCCCCTCCTGCGTCTGACCGGTCGCGCTCGCGCGCGCACGAAGAACGGCGGCAGGCCCGGCGCTCCCCTCAAGGCGCCGGGCCTGCCGCCGTTCGCGTCGGCGGGTCGTACGGATGACCGGTCGGACCTGCCGGCCCGATCCCGCCGCGTCAGTGCGCGGCGGTCACGTTCTTGACCAGGGCCTTGGTCAGGGCCACCCCGGCCGTCCCGGTGGACTTCTGGTCGTTGTCGAAGGTGGTCACCACGACGCTGCCGACCCGGGCGGCCACCATCGTGCTGCCCCCGGCCCAGTCCGGCGAGGTGAGCACCGCCTGCAGCGCCTCGTCCCCGACGCCGGGCAGGCTCTTCAGCACGACGGTCACCGGGAACTTCTGGCCGTTCTGGACGGTGGTGAAGCTGTGGCAGGAGGTGAGGGCCTGCTTGAGGGCGGCCATCACCGCCTTCGCGTCGCTCCCCCGGTAGGCGTCGAGCTCCTGGGCGAACATGTCCTGCGCCTCGTCCGTGTAGTCGTTCTGGGCGAAGGACGCGCTGCCGATCCCCGCCACGTTGACCCAGGCCGAGCCGTTCAGCATGTCGCAGGCCTTCGCGGCCGGGACGGCCGACGGCGAGGACGGCGGGTTGAAGCCGTCGGCGGTGCTGCGCGTGCCACTGGGATCCAGCTTGAGCTGGTGCGGGATCGCGGCAGCCGGCAGGAGCATCGCGTTCAGCTTCGTCCCGTTCGGCAGACCGTCGGTGTCGGCCGCGGGAGCGGGGGCGGCCGCGGCCGAGGAGGCGGCAACAGAACCGGAGGGGCGGCCGGTGCGGCCGACGGCTGTGCGGCCCCGGAGGAGCAGGCGGTGAGGCCGAGGAGCAGACCGGCGCCGCAGGCGACGGAGGCGGCCCGGCGGAACTGCTGTGACATGAGGGCTGTGCACCTTTCGAGCGAGAGAGTTGGGTGAGCGGCGCGCCAATCAGAACATGTCCTGTGAACCGCGTCAACACTCGATCGCCCGGTGAGGCAGGTTGTAGGATCAGGCCCGTCGAGCGTCGCGTCGCCACGGAGGGGCCCAGTCAGTGCCGGAGAACAGGACAGACGTCACCGCCGCCCAGATCGCGCGGTTCGCCGGGGTCGGCCGGGCCGCCGTCAGCAACTGGCGGCGCAGGCACGCCGACTTCCCGAAGCCCGTCGGCGGCACCGACAGCAGTCCGGTCTTCGACCTGGCCGAGGTCGAGCAGTGGCTCCGCGGCCAGGGCAAGCTCGGCCAGGTCCCGCTGCGGGAACGGGTCTGGCAGCAGGTCGAACAGGATCCGGACGGGGCCTCGGCCGCGCTGCGCCTGCTCGGCACCGTCCTGCTGCTGCACGCCCGGCCCGAGGGCCGGCCGCAGCTGCGCGCCGCGGACGACCGGCCCTCGGACGGCGACCTGCCCGCCCTCCTGGCCGGGGCCCTGCGCACCCGGCTGGGCGAGGACCATCCCGTCCCCCTGCCCACCGGGCCCGAACTGGACGCGCACCGGGACCTGGTGCGGGGCGGCGCGGAGCTCGCCGAAGAGCTGGGCGCCCGCGAGGCATACGAGTTCCTGATGGGCCGTCACCTGGAGGCCGGGCCACGCCAGTACACACTGACCCCGGCCCCGCTCTCCGAGCTCATGGCCGACCTCGCCGGGCCGGCCGAGCTGGTGCTGGACCCGGCCTGCGGCTTCGGCGGCCTGCTCGCCGCGGCAGGCCCCACCGCCGCCCTGGCCGGGCAGGACGCCGATCCGGACCTCGCCGCCCTGACCGCGCTGCGCCTGGCCCTGCACACCGACCGCCCCGTCCGCATCAGGCCGGGCGACAGCCTGCGCGCCGACGCCCACCCGGGCCTGCGCGCCGACGCCGTGCTGTGCCACCCGCCGTTCAACGAACGCGCCTGGGGACACGAGGACCTCGCCTACGACCCCCGGTGGGAGTACGGGCTGCCGCCGCGCACCGAATCCGAACTGGCCTGGGTGCAGCACTCCCTGGCGCACGTCCGGGAGTACGGCGCCGCCGTGCTGCTGATGCCGCCCGCCGCGGCGTCCCGGCGCTCGGGCCGCCGCATCCGCGCCGACCTGCTGCGCCGCGGCGCCCTGCGGGCGGTCGTCGCCCTGCCCGCCGGAGCCGCCCCGCCGTACGGGATCCCGCTGCACCTGTGGGTGCTGCGCCGCCCCGCGCCGGACGCGCCGCAACCGCACCGGCTGCTGGTGGTGGACGTCGCCGACCGCCCGGACGGCCGGGACGCGATGCCCTGGCAGGAGCTCCGCGGCGCGGTGCTGGACGCCTGGCACGCCTTCGACCGGGACGGCTCCGCACCGGAGCGGCCCGGCGTCAGCCGCACCGTCCCGCTGGTCGACCTGCTGGACGACGACGTGGACGTGACCCCGGCCCGGCACCTGCCGGTACGGGCGGCGGGCCCCGGCGAGGCGGAGCTGGACGACCTCCGCGAGCGGCTGACCGGCGCCCTGCGGCACGCGGCGGACCAGGTGCCGACCGCCGGTCCGCAGGGCGCGCCCGCGCACTGGGCCATGACGAACCTGGGCGAACTGGGCCGGACGGGAGCCCTGCTGATGCGCACCGGCGGCGCCGGGGCCGGCCCGGCCGGCGGACCGCCGGTGCTGACCGAGCACGACATCGCCACCGGCGGCGCACCGTCCGGCGTGCTCCCCGAGGGCGCGGCGGAGGAGCCGGTGCTGCTCCGCGCCGGGGACGTGGTGATCCCCGTCCTCGGCCGGGGCACCACGACCCGGGTGATCGACACCGCCACCGCCGGTGCCGCACTGGGCCGCAACGTGCACCTGCTGCGGCCGGACGCATCCGTACTGGATCCGTGGTTCCTCGCCGGGTTCCTCCGCAGCAGCGCGAACAGCCGGCAGGCCAGCAGCTTCACCTCGTCCGCGACCCGCCTCGACGTCCGCCGCCTCCAGGTGCCCCGACTGCCCCTCGCCGACCAGCAGCGCTACGGCGAGCGGTTCCGTGCCCTGAGCGCCTTCGAGGAGGCGTCGCGGCTCGCGGCCGGACTCGGCGAGCGGCTCGTCCAGGGCCTGTACGACGGCCTGACGGACGGGAGCGTCGGCCCGTCGTGAGGGCAGCGGACGGCCGGCGGCGGGGTCGGTAGGCTGACCCCGGCAACCGCCGCCCGCCCTGCGCCGACCAGGAGACCAGCCATGTACGCCCCCGTCCCGGCACCGCCACGGCGTCGACGTGCTGCGCAGGCGGGGACGGTCCTGCTGCGGATCGTCCTGACGGTCGTTCCGCTGGTGAGCCTGGGCATGCTGGGCTGGATCACCATGCTGAAGCCGGCGATCGTGCACCGCCGCACCCGGGACTGGCTGCTGTTCGGCGCGTCGGCCGCGGCGTCCGTCGGCGGCATCGTGCTGATCGGGACGTCGACCGGCGACACCGACTGGCGGGCCACCACCGGCGTGGTGCTGCTGCTCGGCACGGCGGTCGTCGTCCCGGCGTACTTCCTCGCCGTCGACCTGCGACCGCCGCGGGCGCCCGAGCCCGCCCCGCCCGCCCGTCCGCCGGTGGGCATGCCGCGGCCGGACCGCATCGGACAGGTCCGGGCCGGGCTCGACGAGCTGAGCGCCTACCTCGAACAGCAGGAGCGCCCGTGAGGGGCCGGCTCATGGCCGGGCGCTACGAACTGACGACCCTCATCGGGCAGGGCGGCATGGGCCAGGTGTGGGCGGCCCACGACCGCACCCTCGACCGCCAGGTGGCCGTCAAGCTGCTCCGGCCGGACCTGATGCCCGGCTCCGAGCAGTCCGACCAGCTGCGGCGGCGCTTCGCCCGCGAGTGCCGGCTCACCGCCCGCGTCGACCACCCGGGCCTGGTCACCGTGCACGACGCCGCGAGCGACGCCGACGACCTCTACCTGGTGATGCAGTACGTCCACGGCGCGGACCTGGCCGACCACCTGGCCGAGCACGACCCCTACCCCGTGGCGTGGGCTGTCGCCGTGGCGGCCCAGCTCTGCCCGGTACTGGCCGCCGTGCACGCCGTGCCGGCCGTGCACCGCGACCTCAAACCGCGCAACGTGATGATCCGCCCCGACGGCACGCTGGTCGTGCTCGACCTCGGCGTCGCCGCCGTCCTGGACACCGACACCACCCGGCTCACCCTCACCGGCTCGCACATCGGCAGCCCGGCGTACATGGCACCCGAGCAGGCCCTGGGCGAGGAGGTCGGCCCGCGGACGGACCTCTACTCGCTGGGCGTGATCCTGCACGAACTGCTCAGCGGCACCGTCCCGTTCGCCCGCTCGTCGCCGCTCGGGGTGCTGCACCAGCACCTCCACGAGCCGCCCGCGCCGCTGCGCCGGCTCCGGCCCGACACACCGGAGCCGCTGGAGGCGCTGGTCCTGCAGTTGCTGGCCAAGGACCCGCGGGACCGGCCGGCCGACGCGGCCGAGGTGCACGCCGCGCTGGAACCGCTGCTGCCCGGGGCGGCCCCGGCCCGCCCCGGCGGGCCCGGGGCGCCGATGGACCCGACCCGGCCGTTCCGGCAGCCGTACGCGCCCTGGGGCGGCCGGGTGCCCGCGCCACGGCCGCCCACCGGGCCGCCCACCGGGCCTGCCACCGGGCCGGCCGTGCCGCCGCCGCCCGCCGCACCACCGGCAGCCGCCGCGCCGCCCGCGCCCACCGCGCCGCCCCGCGGGAGGGCGGACATCGCCGGCGCCGTCGAGGAGGTCAAGCGGCTGCTGGACACCGGCCGGATCACCCAGGCCGTCGGGGTGCTCGGCGACGCGCTGCCCGCCGCGGTGGAGACCCACGGCGCGCACTCGCCCGTCGTCCGCATGCTGCGCAAGCAGTACGCGGCGACCCTGCTGGAGGCCGGCCGGTTCCGCGCCGCCCTGCCGGAGCTGCGGCTGCTGGCCGAGCAGAGCGCCGCCGAGGCCGGCCCGGCCGACCCGCAGACCCTGCGCTACCTGGTCGAGGCCGCACAGTGCCTGGAGCACCTCGGCGACCACGCCGCCGCCCTCGCCGAGTACCGGTCGCTGCTCCCCGGCTGGACCGGCACGCCGCCACCGACCCGGAACTCGCGCTGGAGGTGCGCCACCGCACGGCACAGCTGCTCCTGACGGCCGGTGACCACTCCGAGGCGCTCACGGTGCTGCTCCAGCTGCTGCTGGACACCGAGCGCCGCTACGGCCCGCACCACCCGCTCGCCGCCGAGACCCGGCGCACCCTGGAGTGGCTGGGCCGGCCGCACGGCTGACCGGGCCCTGCTCACGGCGCGGGGGTGGGCGCCACGGCCGGACGTGCCCGACCGCCGCGCCCGCCCGCACCCCCACCACGGAGCTCACCCGGCCGTGTGCACCAGCACACCGCCGACGTAGGTCTGCAGGACGCGGGACGCCGCGATCTCCTCCGCCGGGGCGGCGAAGACGTCGCGGTCGAGCACCACCAGGTCGGCGAGGTTGCCGACCCGCAGGCTGCCGGCGTCGTCCAGGCCGTTGACGTGCGCCGAGCCCGCCGTGTACGCGGCGATGGCGGCAACCAGGTCGAGGCGCTGCTCGGGCAGGAAGACCCGGCCGTGGGTGGCCCCGGGCTCCGTCCGGTTGACCGCGACATGGATGCCGGCGATCGGGTCGGGGCTGCTGACCGGCCAGTCGCTGCCCGCCGCGAGCGTGGCGCCGGCTCGCAGCAGCGAGCCGAACGGGTACTGCCAGGCGGCGCGTTCCGGCCCGAGGAACGGGATCGTCAGCTCGTCCATCTGCGGCTCGTGGGCGGCCCACAGCGGCTGGATGTTGGCGATCGCGCCGAGCCGGGCGAAGCGCGGCACGTCGTCGGGGTGCACCACCTGGAGGTGAGCCAGGTGGTGGCGGGTCGCACGTCGGCCGTTGGCCGTCCGGGCGGCCTCGACGGCGTCCAGCGCCTCCCGCACCGCGCGGTCGCCCAGCGCGTGGAAGTGCACCTGGAAGCCGAGCCCGTCCAGTTCGGTGACATGTGACCGCAGGGCCACCGGATCGACGAAGCTCAGACCGGAGTTGGCGGTGGCGCAGCCGCAGCTGTCCAGGTACGGGCTGGTCAGGGCCGCGGTGAAGTTCTCCGCGATGCCGTCCTGCATGATCTTGACCGACTCCGGCCGGAAGCGGCCGTGCCGCAGGGCCGCGCGCCGGGCTGCCAGCTCCGGGATCTGCTCCGCGCCCCGGTCGCGGTCCCACCACAGGGCGCCGGCGACCCGCGCGGTGAGGAGCCGTCGCGGGCGGCGGCGAGGTAGGCGTCGGACGGGTCGGGCTGGCCGTTGAAGACACCGAGCAGGGCGTCCTGCCAGCCGGTGATGCCGAGCGAGTGCAGCAGCGCCTGGGCGCGCAGCAGTCCGGCGAGCCGGTCGGCCGCGCTGATCGGCGGGACGAGCCGGGCGACCAGGCCGGTGGCACCCTCCTGGAGGACGCCGTTGGGCGTCCCGTCCGGCTCCCGCTCGATCCGGCCGTCGGCCGGGTCCGGGCTCTGCCGGGTGAGTCCCGCGAGTTCCAGCGCGCGGGTGTTGGCCCAGGCGCCGTGGTGGTCGCGGTTCAGCAGGTAGACCGGGCGGTCCGGGACGACGGAGTCGAGCAGCTGCCGGCTCGGCAGCCCGCCGTCGAAGCTCTCCATCGACCATCCGCCGCCGGTGATCCAGGCGCGCTCGGGGTGGGCGTCGGCGTACTCGCGGATGCGCCGGAGGTACTCGTCGACGCCGGTGGTGCCGGTGAGGTCGCACTGGGCGAGCTCCACGCCGCCGAAGACGGCGTGGACGTGGGCGTCCTGGAAGCCGGGCAGCAGCAGCCTGCCCTGCAGGTCGACCACCTCCGTCCCCGGACCGATCAGCTCCCGGACCTCGTCGTGGCCGACGGCCGTGATCCGCTCCCCCGTCACGGCGAGGCTGCTGGCGCGGGTACCGGCGGAGTCCACGGTGTGGACGGGGCCGTTGGTGAAGACCAGGTCTGCCTGGTGCATGGACGTGCTCCCGATGGGGTTCGGCGGTCCTCGGGGACCGCGGTGCGAGGATGTGGGGCGGCCTGCGGCGTGCGGCCGGGCCGGGCGGCACGGCCGGTCGCCGCAGATGGCCGCTGGGGGTCAGGAAGCGCCGGTCGGGCTTCCGGTGCCGGTCGGGGCGGGGCTGCTCCAGGCCGGGAGGTCGTCGTCGGGCGCCCCGAAGCCTGCGGTGAAGTACGGGGCGCGGCGGTGCCAGCGGGCCCAGGCGGCGGCCAGCAGGCCGGAGCCGATCATCAGGACCGGTACGAGCAGCTCGAACCAGCCGTTGTCCGCCGCGAGTTCGAAGTGGTCGGCCGAGTCGTAGAAGCTCCAGGCGAGGTATCCGCCGACGGCGAGCAGGGTGAGCGCACCGAGTACCGGGGCGACGACCACCCGCAGGGCCTCGACGGGCGAGGTCCGCAGCAGGTGCCGGAAGCGGACCGCGGCCGCGACGGCGGTCAGCGCGTAGTAGAGGGCGACGACGATGCCGATCGCGTTGACCGTGGCGGAGATCAGCGAGCTGACGGTGGGGATGACCAGCGACAGCAGGGCGAGCACGACGGCGAGCGCGGTGATCAGCAGCGTGCCGGTGGCAGGGGTCCGGTGGCGGGGGTGCAGGCGGGTCCAGACGGGCCCGAGGGTGCCGTCGCGGCCCATCGCGTACATCCCGCGCGCGGTGGGCACCACGGCGGCCTGCAGCGAGGCCGCGGCCGAGAAGGTCAGGGCGATCAACGGCAGTGCGGCGAGCGGCTGGTGGGCGAGCCGGTCGCCGAAGTAGGTCAGGCCCTGCGCGCCGTTGCCGACCAGGTCGCCGAGCGGGAGCACGCGCTGGAAGGCCGTCCCGGCGAGGACGAAGAGCAGCATCATGACGGTGAGCGCGATGAAGCCGCCGCGCGAGGCGTCGCGCGGGTCGCGGACCTCCTCACCCACGCTGAACACCGACTCGAAGCCCCAGTAGCAGAACACCGCGAGCACCATGCCCTGGGCGAGCGCCTGGAACGAGGGGATGGCGAACGGATCGAACCACTCGAAGGAGAACGGCTGGTCACCGGCGAACAGGCCGTAGCCGCAGAAGCCGAGCAGGACGAGGTACTCGAAGACCAGCAGGTACTTCTGCAACCGGGCTGCGAGGTCGAGCCCGCGGACCGCGACCAGGGCCGAGGCGATCAGCACGACCATGCCGATGGCGGTGCACTGCAGGGTGGAGTCCGGGCTCAGGGTCAGGCCCGCGACGCGGTGCACGCCGGCCGCGCCGAACAGCTGGATCACCGCCGATCCGGTCACCGTGGTGGTGTAGGCCATGAACACGATCGTGCCGAGGATGTTGACCCAGCCGGTGAGGAAGCCCAGCCACGGGTTGAGGGCCGTGCCCACCCACCGGTAGCTGCTCCCGGCGTCGGGGTCGACCCGGTTGAGCCGCCCGTAGCCGCCGGCGATGGCGAGGACGGGCAGGAAGGCCAGGCCCAGGATCGCCGGCAGGTGCAGGCCGACGATGCCGGCCATCAGGCCGAGCCCGATGCCGATGCTGCTGGTGGCCGCCGTGCTCGACGCGGCGAGCGCCACGGCGCCGCCGACGCCGAGCGACCGGCGCATCGCGGGGCCGGTGCCCCCGCCGGTCCCGGCGGGGCGGGGTCTCGGGTCCTGGCTCGCGTCGTTGTGCGTGGATGCCAACGGGTCACCGCCGTCTTCGTGGGGGAGGTCGGCCGAACGGGCCGGTGGCAGGCCATGCAACCGGCCGGCCCTTCCCACGTCAATGCTGTTGTCATAAGCTCGCGGCCATGACCGAGCGCGTGACCCCCGAGCCTCAGCGGCGGCGGAGACGACCGACCAAACAGGGCACCGTCCTCTCCGAGGAGGTGATCGTCGACACCGCGCTGCGCCTGATCGGCCTGCACGGCGCCCAGGCGCTCACCGTCCGCAGGCTGGGCGCCGCACTCGGCGCCGACCCGAGCGCGGTCTACCGGTACTTCCGCAACACCGACGACCTGCTGCTCGCCGTCGCCGACGAGCTGGTCGGCCGCGCCCAGCACGGCTGGCGGTCGACCGGCGACTGGCGGGCCGACCTGCGCGCCATGGGCATGCGCATCCACGCCGCCTACCTGGCACACCCCCAGGCGGCCGTCCTGGCGGCCCACCGCACGACCGGACGCGACCACGAGACCCGGGCGGTCGAGACGATCCTCGGCGTGCTGCGGACAGCCGGCTTCCCGGACAAGGAGGCCGTCCGGATCTACCACGCCCTGGTGGACCAGGGCCTCGCCTTCGCCGCCCTCGACGCGGCCGCGGTGGCCATGCCCCCGGCCGCCCGGGCAGCCGACCTCGGCGTCTGGCAGGCCCGCTACGCCTGCCTGGACCCGGCCACCCACCCCCACATCGCCGCCACCTCCGCCCTCCTGGCCGAGGACATGCAGCGCAGCGGCTACCCGTTCGCCCTGGAGCTGCTGCTCGACGCGGTCGCCGCCCGGCTGCCCGACCGCGGCACGCCCTGAGGACCCGGCCCCGGGGCGTGCGTCGGCAGGCCCCGACGGCGGGCGCGCCGCGCTGCGCTCAGCCCTCGGCCGGCAGCCGGTGGACGTGATCCGGGGTGACGATCGAGGTGATCGCATTGGCGAACAGCGTGCTCGGTTCGGGTCACCACCGACCGGGGCCCCGCCCGGGCGGCCCCCACGCACCATCCGCCGAGTCCATCCGTACGGGCCACCTCGCCCGGTCCATCCGGCTCTCCCGGGCCGTGGGCCTGCATCCGGTCGGCCCGAACCGATGCTCCCTCGGCTGTCCGGGCCGACTGCGGCGGGGCCGCCCTCCCACCGTCCGGGGAGGTTCACCGGTCGAGGATCCGCCGGAGCCAGCGGGTGCGGGCATCACGGGCGTCCCGGCTGAGGACCGCCTGCGGCGCGAGGGTGTCGAAGCCGTGGAAGGCGCCCGCCCAGACGTGGAGTTCGGCCGCGCCACCGGCATGCCAGATCCCCTGGGCGTACGCCACTGCCTCGTCCCGCAACGTCTCGGCGGAGCCGACGTCGAGGTAGGCCGGGGGCAGCCCGGACAGGTCCGTGGCCCGCGCCGGGGCCGCGTAGGGCGGCAGGTCGCAGGCGCCGTACCGATCGCCCAGATGTGCCTGCCACGCCGTGGCGTTGGAGATCCGGTCCCAGGTGTCGCGGCCGGCCATCTGATGGCTGGAAAAGCTGTCGTTGCGGTCGTCGAGCATCGGACTCATCAGGAGTTGGCCGATCGGGACGGGCCCGCCGCGGTCGCGGGTCACCAGGGCGGTCGCCGCGGCGAGTCCACCGCCGGCGCTCTTCCCCCGACGACGACGCGGTCGGCGTCGAGGCCCAGGTCGGCCGCCCGGTCGGCCACGTGGACGAGCCCCGCCCAGCAGTCCTCCACCGGTCCCGGGTACTGCACCTGCGGCGCCAGCCGGTACTCGACGGAGACGACGGCGAGCCGCAGCGGCAGCGCCCATTCGCGCAGCAGCCGCGGAAGCACCGACCGGGCATTGCCCATGATCATTCCGCCGCCGTGCAGGTAGTACAGCAGCGGCAGCGGCCCGGTGGCCGCGGCGGGACGGGCATGCACGAGCGTGACCTCCCGCCCGTCCGGCGCGCCCGGCACCCCCGGCACCCGCAGCTCCTCGACCTCGAAGCGGCCGTCGGCCCGGAGGTCACGGATCGTCGGCCTGGGCCGGGCCGCCGCATCCCGCTCCTGCCGGGCGGCGAGGTTCTCCGGAGTGACCGGCTCCCCGGCCTCCCCGCCCAGCGCCCGCAGAGCGGCCGACAACTCCGGGTCGAGGGGCGGCGGGTGCCGATCCGCCGCGGCGGGGCTCCGCTCCGACGGTGTTCCGTCCCGGTCCACGACGGGACCTCCTCACGGCCCGCGGACACCCCGGCGGCATCCGACCGGGACAGCGTGTCAGTCCGACCGCCGACAGGGAACGGTGCCCGGTCTCCGCGGCCCCGGCCGACCGTGGCATCGCCGGCGCTGCTGCGGTCATGTCGGCCCCAGTTGTCCGTCCGCTCTCCCGAGAGGCCCGAACTCGCCCTGATCACAGGGTGGAGAGCCGCGGGCCGGGTGGCCGCCCGGGAGCACCGGCCGGTGGCCCGCCGCCACCCGCGACCGTGGCCCAAATGCCGGGGCGGCGGCCCTCCGGCGGCCACCATGGGACCCTGTGAGTCTCCGACAGCCCGGGAGGTGCCCGCGTGACCGGCATGACGAAGCTGGTACCGGTGCCGCTGCGCGGGTACCGGCGGGCGTGGCTGAGCCGGGACGTGCTCGCCGGGGTGGCGCTGTCCGCGGTCGCCATCCCCGAGGTCATGGGCTATACGTCGATCGCCGGGATGCCGATCGTCACCGGCCTGTACACGCTGATCCTCCCCGCCGTCGCCTTCGCCCTGCTGGGTTCGTCGAGACTGCTGGTCGTCGGCGCGGACTCCGCCACGGCGGCGATCCTCTCCGCCGGACTGCTCGGGCTGGGTGTCGCCGGAGTCGTGCCGGGCTCACCGCACTGGGTCGCACTGGCGGGTCTGATCGCCCTGCTGTCCGGTGTCCTGCTGGCCGCGGCGCGCCTGCTCCGGCTCGGCTTCCTCGCCGACTTCCTGTCGGCCACTGTCCTCGTCGGGTTCCTGACGGGCGTCGGCGTCCAGGTGGCGACGGCTCAGATCCCCCACCTGCTCGGCCTCCACAGCGGCCGCGGCAACTGGTTCCAGCAGCAGTGGTCCTGGCTGACCCACCTCGACGAGGTCGCCTGGCGCACGGTCGCGTACGGCGCCGCCACGATCGTGATCATCGTGCTCTTCAAGCGGTTCCTGCCGAGGTTCCCCGGTTCCATCGTGGCGGTGGTCGTGCTGATCGCCGTCTCCGCGGCGACCGACGCCGCCGGCCACGGGGTCGCCGTCGTCGGCCCCGTCGAGGGCGGCCTCCCGCCGCTCGGCCTGCCGTCCGGGCTGACCCCCGGCGACATCTCCCAGGTCTTCGCCGTGGCGGCCTCCTGCTTCGTCCTGATCCTGGCGCAGAGCGCGGCGACGGCGCACAGCTTCGCGACCAGGCACGGCGACCGCGTCGACATCAACCGCGACCTGGTCGGCCTCTCGGTCGCCAACATCGCCGCCGGGTTCGGCGGGACGTTCGTCGTCAACGGTTCTCCGACCAAGACGGAGATCCTCGACCAGCAGCGCGGCCGGACCCAGGTCGCCAACCTGACCATGGCGTTCCTCTCGCTCCTGGTCGTGCTGGTCTTCACCTCGGCCCTGGCCGACATGCCGCTCGCGGTGCTGGCCGGAATCGTGTTCCTGGTCGGCCTCGACCTCATCGACGTGCGCGGCCTGCGACGGATCCGCGCCCGGCGCCGCAACGAGTTCGTCGTCGCCGTCGTCACCGCCTTCGCGGTGTTCGGCCTCGGCGTCGAACAGGGCGTCCTGCTGGCCGTCGCGCTGTCGCTGTTCGAGGTCATCCGACGGGAGTACCGCCCCAAGGACTTCGTGGTCGGGGTCACCGAGGAGGGCGCCCCCACCTACACGGTCGCCGCGCCGGGGATCGAGAGCGCGCCCGGCCTGATCGTCTTCCGCTTCAACGCGGAGCTGTTCTACGCGAACGCGAGCCGCTTCGCCGACGAGGTCAAGGCGCTCGTCGACCGGGCACCCGATCCGGTGCGCTGGCTGGTGCTCGACGCCGCGGGGATCGCCGATGTCGACTACACCGCCGGAATCCGCCTGCACAGCCTCCTCGACTTCCTCGCCGCACGCCGTGTCACCTTCGTGCTCGCCCGCCCCGACGCGTCCCTGGTGGACACCCTGAAGCTGTACGAGCTGTGGCAGCGGATCCCGCCCGAGCTCGTCTTCGGCAATCTGATCGACGCCATCAGGGCGTTCCCGGCCGGCGGACCGCCCGGCGCGCCGGACTTCGGGCCCGGTGCACCGCCGACCGGTCCGCCGGGACCGCCGTGACCGCCACGGGCCCGGCCGCTCGCCGATACGATCGGCGTGTGCATGCTCCAGGACAGGCGCCGACGGCCCGTGAGACGACGATCCGTCGGTGGCTGCCGATCGGACTGCGGACGGCCGCGTTCCTGCTGCTGCCGTGGATCGTGGTGCTGAGCCTGTCGGTCCGCCGATTCGGTGCGCGCAACCTCGCCAACTCCTGGGTCTGGCTGGACGTCATGGAGGTGGCGGCGCTGCTGCTGCTCGCCGCGCTGGTGCGCCGCCGCCACCGGGCGACCAGCCCACTGGCCGCCGCCACCGCCGTCCTGCTGGCGATGGATGCCTACTTCGACATCTGGTCCGCCCACCGAGGCCCCGACTACCTGCTCGCCCAGGTCCTCGCCTACTGCGCCGAACTGCCCGGCGCGGCGGTGCTCGCCGCCCTCTCCTGGTACGCGCTGCCCTGGGCGGCCGCGGAGCCGGTCGCGCCCCCGGGGAGGCCGCCCCGGAACGTCGGAGCGGCCCCCTCCGGGCGCTCGGGGAGCAGTTCTCGCGGTCCCGCCGATGAGGCCGGCCAGGCCCTGAGGATCAGCGGTCCTTGAACTCCTCGATGGCCGCCCGGACGGTCTCCCCCATCGCGTCGCCGCCGACGTGCCCCGAGTCCTCGAAGATGTGGAGCCGTGCGTCGGGCCACACCTTCGCCAGTTCCCACGCGGTCTGCACCGGGCTGCCCATGTCGTGCCGGCCGTGCACGAGCACCCCGGGATCCCGGCCAGTCTGTGGGCGTTGCGCAGCAGTTGGTCGTCCTCCAGCCACGCGCCGTGACTGAAGTAGTGGGCGCAGATCCGGACGAACGCGATCCGGTCGTCCGTCTCCCGAGCGCTGTACATGCCGGGGACTCCGTTGGGCTCGTCCGAGACGACCGCGTCCTCCCAGGCGAGCCAGTCGGCGGCCGCCTTCTCCCGCACGGCCCGGTCGGGGTTCTCCATCAGGCGCGCGTAGGCCGCGAGCAGATCGCCGTCGCGCTCCTCCTCGGGGACACCGTCGCGGAACCGGTCCCACGCCTCGGGGCGGAACCGCCCGGCGCCCCGGTAGAGCCAGTCGGTCTCCGCGCGCCGGGTCGTCGTCACCGCCTGGATGACGATCTCGCTGACCCGCTCGGGGTGTTGCTGCGCATAGGCCAGGATGAGCGTCGAGCCCCACGAGGCGCCGTCCAGCAGCCACCGCCCGATGCCGAGGTGGGCCCGCAGCCGCTCCATGTCGTCGACGAGGTGCTGCGTGGTGTTCAGGCTCATGTCCGCCGCCGGATCACTGGCGTGCGGGGTGCTGCGACCGCAGTTGCGCTGGTCGAAGCGGATGACGCGGTAGCGCTCCGGGTCCCAGGCCCGCGTCGGCCGCCGCGGTGCGCCCGCCCCCGGGCCGCCGTGCACGTACAGGGCGGGCTTGCCCGCGGGGTTGCCGAGCTGCTCGTAGTAGATGCGGTTGCCGTCTCCGGTGTCGAGGAATCCACTGTCGTAGGGGCCGGTCGGAGGGTAGAGATCAACCATGGCCGTCGATCCTAGCGGCGCGGCACTGGCGCAGGGGCGGCCGAACGGGGTCGTTAGAGTGGCGCCATGGCGACGCGTGCGAAGGAACCTCACAGCCCCGCTCACCCGACGGTGACGGCGCCGGCGCCGACGCCGACGGGCCGGTCGCGTGCGTCGGCGAAGGGGAGCAGACGCGGGCCCGGCTGATCGCCGCCGCTCGGACGCTGCTGGCCGGGGACACCGTCGAGCGCTTCACCACGCGCAATGTCGCCGCGCTCTGTGGCATCTCGCACGGGATGTGCCACTACCACTTCAAGGACCGGACCGATCTCGTCGTGGCGGTGGTCGAGGACATCCGGCCGGAGTGGATCACCCCTCTGGAGGAGGCGGTCGACGCCCCCGGCACGTTCGCGGAGCGTTCCGCGCGGGTGATCGGGTTCCTGACCCAGCCCGAGGGCGCGGACCTCGCGCACCTGCACTCGGCCCTGCACTGGCACGCGCTCAACGACGAGCGCGTCCGGGTGAGCCTGGAGGCGGAGTACCGCCGCTGGCGTGCCTGTTTCGTCCGGCTGTTCCAGGTGCTGGCCGACGAGCGCGGCGGCGGCCTCGACCCGCGGCCGCTCGGGGAGGCGGTGGCGGCGGCGGTCGACGGACTGGCCGCCGTCCAGTCCCTCGACGCCGAGGTCGATGCGGAGACCGTCCTGCGGACGCTCGTCCGCGCGCTGGCCGCCGGCGCCTGACCACGGCACCGCGCAACGGGAGCACGGGTCCGGGCCCGGTGCGCCGCCATGGGGGTGGGGGCGCACCGGGCCCGGTGGACCGGGTGACCGTCACAGCTCGCGGCGTGCCGCCGCGATCCGCTTCGGGTCCCAGCCCGGTCGGGGGACGGACTCCAGCAGCAGCCTGGTGTACGGGTGCTCCGGGGTCTCCAGGACGCGGCCGGTCGGCCCGGACTCGACGACCTTGCCGTGTCGCATGACGATCACGTCGTCGGTGACGCACCGCACCACACCGAGGTCGTGGGTGATGAACAGGTAGGCGATGCCGGTCCGTTCGCGGATCTCCGAGAGCAGGTTGAGGATCTGGGCCTGCACCGAGACGTCGAGCGCGGCCACCGCCTCGTCCAGCACGAGGACGGCGGGCTCGACCGCCAGCGCGCGGGCGATCGCGACGCGCTGGCGCTGGCCGCCGGAGAGCTGCCCGGGCAGCGCGCCCGCCTCGCGCCTGCCGAGGCCGACCCGGTCGAGCAGTTCGGTGATCCGCCCGGCGTGGTCGGCCTTCGGGAAGTGCAGCGCGAGGGTCTCGCGCAGGACGGCCTCCACCGTCGTGCGGGGATCGAGGGACAGGTACGGGTCCTGGAAGACCATCTGCACCTCGCGGGCCCGTGCCAGGCGCTGGGCCCGTCCGCGCCCGCGGTCGGTCCGGTCCCGGCGGTGGACGAACACCCGCCCCGAGTCGGCCCGTTCCAGGCCGACGACGATGCGGGCGGTGGTCGTCTTGCCCGATCCGGACTCGCCGACGATGCCCAGGGAGCCGCCCTCCGCGAGCCTGAACGACACGTTGTCGACGGCCTGCACGCTCGCGTACGCCCGCCGCAGGCCGACGGCCTCCAGCACGGTCTTCTTCAACGTGCTCCCCACCTCCGGGCTCGACACGGGTGTTGTCTCCCGTACGGTTCTATGCATCGGCGAACACCTCGGCCGTCCGGTCGCTGTGGTGGCAGGAGGCGCGGTGGGTCGGCTCACCGGCGACGGGGAGCAGCACCGGTGCCTGCCGGCCGCACAGGTCGCTCGCCAGGGGGCATCGCGCGGCGAACGGGCAGCCGGCGAGCTCGTCCTGAAGGCCGGGCGGGCGGCCGTCGATGGCGGCGAGGCGGGCCCTCGGCGCGTCGAGGCGCGGCGTGGAGTGCAGCAGGGCTGCCGTGTAGGGGTGCCGCGGTCGGCTGAACAGGGCTTCGGCGGTGCCGGTTTCGGCGATCCGTCCGGCGTACATGACGTAGACCCGGTCGCTGATGGCGGCGGCGAGGCCGAGGTCGTGGGTGACGAACAGCAGGCCCGTGCCGAACCGTTCCTGGAGGTCGCCGAGGAGGGAGACGACCTCGGCCTGGGTGGTGACGTCCAGCGCCGTGGTGGGTTCGTCGGCGAGGATCAGGGCGGGGTCGCCCATCAGGGTGGCCGCGATCATGACGCGCTGCAGCATGCCGCCCGAGAGCCGGCCCGGGTAGGTGCGCAGTGCGGCGGAGGTGAGGCCGACGGCCTCCAGCATCTCGGTGGCCCGCGCGGTCGCCGCGGATTCGCTCATGCCGGTGTTGAGGCGCACGCTCTCGGTGAGGAAGTCCCCGACGCGGCGCAGCGGGTTGATGGCGGCCCGGGGGTCCTGGAAGATCATCGCCGCGGTGCCGGTGCGCAGGCGGCGCAGCTGGTCGGGGTTCATGGTCAGCACGTCGTCGCCGTCGACGCGGATCGTGCCCTCCGTGGTGGCACCGGCCGGGAGCAGGCCCAGCACGCTGCGGGAGGTGAGGCTCTTGCCGGAGCCGGACTCGCCGACGAGGGCGACGGTCTCCTGCGCGTCCACGGTGAGGTCGACTCCGTCGAGGACGGGTCTGGCGGTGCGGGGCAGGCGCAGCCGGTAGTTCTGGATGTCGAGGGTTTTCATCGGTCCCTCCTGGCGACCTGGTCGGCCCAGCGCTCCCCGACGACGTTGAAGGCGACGACGGTCAGCACGACGGCGGCGCACGGCACGATCGCCGACAGGGGGTAGCCGTGCTGGATGGCGGACTGGCCGTCGAAGACCATGCGGCCCCAGTCGGGGGTCAGCGCGGGGACGCCGAGGCCGAGGAAGGAGAGGCCGGCGAGGTCCATGAGGGCGTAGCCGAAGTTGATGGTGGACTGGGCGAGGACGACCGGGGCGATGCCCGGGATGACGTGGCGCAGGCAGATCTGCAGGCCGGAGTGGCCCTGGACCTGGTATGCCTCGACGTAGGGGCGCGTCCGTTCGGCGAGGACGAGCGAGCGGGTGAGGCGGCTGACGTAGGGGAGGTAGGCGACGGCGAGGGCGACGACGGGGGCGAGCAGTCCCTCCCCGTACACGGCGACGATCAGGATCGCGAGCAGCATGCCGGGGAAGGCGAAGACCAGTTCGGTGCTGCGCGAGAGCACGGAGTCGAGCCAGCCGCCGCGCCAGCCGGCGGTGACGCCGATGGCGATGCCGGCGACGGTGGAGAAGACGACGACGCCGAGCGGGCCGAGCAGCGAGGTGCGGGCTCCGACGACCAGGCGGGCGAGGGTGTCCCGCCCGGAGGCGTCGACGCCCAGCAGGTGGTCGGCGGACGGACCGGCGAGCGCGTTGCCGAGGTCGACGGTGTTCGGGTCGTACGGGGCGAGCCAGGGGGCGAGCACGGCGGTCAGGACGACCAGGGCCACGAAGGCGAGGCACAGCCGGTGCAGCGGTGCGCGGGTGGTGCGGATCCGGGCGAGGCCGGGGCGGCGCAGCACGGTGGCGCTCATACGGCGGACCTCCTCGATCCGAGGGTGACCCGCGGGTCGACCAGCGGGTGGAGCAGGTCGACGACGAGGTTCACCGTCATGAACAGCCCTACCATGATCAGCGAGATGGCCTGCACGGTGGGGAAGTCCTTGGTGGTGGTGGACAGTTCGAGGAGCTGCCCGATGCCGCCGACGCTGAACGCGGACTCCACCAGGACGGTGCAGATCAGCAGGGTGGAGACGATCAGGCCGCCGGTGGTGAGCACGGTGCCGAGGGCGTTGCGGAACACATGACGGCTGATCACCTGCCGTTCCGTCATGCCGCGGCTTCGGGCGACGGTGACGTGCTCCTGGGTGAGGATCTCCAGCATCGCGGCGCGGGTGACCCGGGCGAGCATGCCGATCAGGTAGAGGGCGAGCGCGACGGCGGGCAGGGTCAGGTGCCAGAGCATGTCCCCCAACCCGTCGCCGGTGCCGCTGGTCGGGAACCATCCGAGCTTGACGGCGAACAGGCCCTGCAGCAGGACGGCGGCGACGAACGAGGGGGTGCCGACGGCGAAGGTGGTGGTGACCAGGATCGTGGCGTCGGCCGCGCCGCCGCGGACGGCGCCGAGCCGGCCGAGCAGCAGGCCGACGACCACGACCAGGACGAGTGCCATGGCCACCAGCAGCAGCGTGCTGGGCAGCCGGTCGGCGAGGAGCCTGGAGACGTCGGTGCGGTAGGTGATCGATCGGCCGAAGTCGCCCTGCAGAACCCGGCCGAGCCAGCGCAGGTACTGCACCGCGAACGGGTCGTCCAGGTGGTACTGGTCGTTGATCGCCTTCAGGGCGTCGGGTGAGGCCGACCGCCCCGACAGCAGGAAACTCGCCGGATTGCCCGGCGCCAGGTACATCGCACCGAAGATCACGAAGGAGGCACCGAGCAGCGTGGCGGCCATCTCGGCCAGCCGCCGTGCGGCGAATCTCAGGAAGTTCACCGGGCCGCCCCCACGTCGGCCGCCCACGGGTAGTACATGTACGCGATGGTGGTCGGGGCCCCGGTGAGCCGCTTGTTCAGGAAGACGCTGGTGGGCCACTCGGCGACCGGGATCCACAGCAGCCGGTCGGAGGCGGTCTTCTGGAGCTGTGCCTCGACGGCCGTGCGCCGGGCCGGGTCGTAGACGGCGGCGGCCTGGTCGACCAGGTCGTCGTAGGCCTTGTCGCTGTAGCCTGCGTAGTTCTGGTAGGCGCCCGTCCTGAAGTTGGAGAGCAGGTCCAGCGGGTCGGTGATGGAGTCGTAGTACGTCTCGGGGAACATGTCGATGCCCTCGCGGGCCTTCGGGTCGGTGAACAGCGCACTGAAGGCGTTGGGGGCGATCGTCCTCAACCGGACGTCCAGGCCGATCCTGGCACCGGCGGCCTGGACGGCGGTGGCGAGCAGCGAGACGTCCTGGCCGATGGAACTGGTCGCGACGGTGACGGTCTTCCCGGTCGCACCGGCCTCCTTGACCAGGGCCGTCGCCTGCCGGAGGTCCTGGGCGGTCGGGGTGAGGCCGTCGAACGCGCTCGCCCTGACGGCCTCGGGGGCGGCCGCCCACGCGGCACGGGTGGTGAGCGAGCCCGTGACGCTGCCGACGCCGCCGAGGCCCGTCCTGACGAAGCCCGAGCGGTCGAGGGCCAGGGACAGCGCGCGGCGCACCCGGACGTCACCGAGGGCGCCCTTCATGCTGGTGACGTTGACGTTGACGGTGCTCAGGCCCTCGCCGAAGTAGAGGGTGCCCGCGCCGCTGTTCCTGAGCCGGTCGTAGCTCTCGGTGGGGATGAGGTAGCCGCCGTCGACCTCCCCCGTGAGCATCGCGTTGACGCGTGCGGAGGGGTCGGTGAGAAATGTGAAGGTGACCTTCCTGGTCCTGGCCTTCGTCCCCCAGTAGCCGTCGAAGCGCTCCAGGTCGATCGACTGGCCCTTGCTCCAGGTGCCGAGCGTGTACGGCCCGGTGCAGTCGAGGCCGCCGGAGGTGCCGTAGTCCTTGCCGGCGGCGCGGACGCCCTTCGCGCTCGCGACGACGCCTGCGGCGGTGGCCATGTACTGGGGGAACTGCGAGTCGGGCTTCGCCAACCTGACGGTGACCTGGAGCAGGCCCGTGCTGCTGACGCTGCGGACGTTCTGGAAGACCTGGGCCCAGGCCGCACCGTTGTCGGGGTTCATCTGCCGACCGAAGCTGTAGACGACGTCGTCGGCGGTCATCACGCTGCCGTCGTGGAAGTGCACGCCCGGCCGGAGGTCGTAGACCCAGGTGGTCGGCTCGGGGTTCGAGGCCTTCTCCGCCAGCCCCGGGGCCAGGGTCAGCTGCGGTGTCCACCGCATCAGGCTCTCGCAGACGTTGGAGAGGATGGTGTTCTGCGGGTAGTCGAAGGCGGAGATGTAGTCCAGGGTCGACGGCTCGGCGTAGGTCGCCCAGCGGAACGAGTCGAGTTCGCCCTTGGCGGCGGGGGTGCCGGCGGAGAGCGTGAACGCGCCTTCGGCACCGGCGCGCGGCGGCCCGGAGCAGGCGGCGACGAGCACGAGGGCGCTCAGGCCCGCGGCCGCGGCCAGGGTGAGTCTGCCGCGGGGCTTCCCGCGTCCGGTGGTGGGGAGCGGCGTGGGGGTCATCGGCGCGTCCTTTGCGGAAAGTGCTCGGCCGGGGTGCGGGGAACGGGCGGGGTGCGGGGAACGGGCGGGGTGCGGGGAACGGGCGGGGAGTGGGGAACGGGCGGGGAGTGGGGAACGGGCGGGGAGTGGGGAACGGGCGGGGAGCAGCGGGCAGGAGCGGGGGTACGGCTCACTCGGCGGGCCGCGCGGCGGGCACCTGCTGGGTGATGCAGTGGACGCCGCCACCGCCGTAGGCGATCACGCGGGCGCGGACGCCGACGACCTTGCGGCCGGGGTTGGCCGCGGCGATCACGGCCAGGGCACCCTCGTCCTCGGGGTGGTCCGCGACCGGGACGACGACACCGCCGTTGGCGAGGTAGAAGTTCAGGTAGCCGACCTCCACCTCCTTGCCGTCGACCTGGACGAAGGCGGCCTGCGGGAGGTCGACGATCTCCAGGGTGCGGCCCTTGGCATCGGTGGTGGCCTCCAGCACGGCACGGTTGGCGCGCATCCGGGCGTAGTCGGGGTGGCCGGGGTCCGCGGGGAGCTGGACGACGACCTTGCCGGGGGCGACGAAGGCGCAGACACCGTCGACGTGGCCGTCGGTCTCGGTGTCGAGCAGACCGCCGTACGGCAGCCAGATGACCTTGCTGACGCCGAGGCGGGCCTTGAGCTCGTCCTCGATCTCCGTGCGGCTCAGCCCGGGGTTGCGGTTGGGGTGGAGCAGGCACTGCTCGGTGGTGATCAGCGTGCCTTCGCCGTCGACCGTGACGGCCCCGCCTTCGAGGATCATCTCGGAGCGGACGGCCGGCTGTCCCAGGTGCTCCAGCAGCAGGCCGCTGATGCGGTCGTCGGCGTCCCACGGGTGGTGCTTGCCGCCCCAGGCGTTGAAGCGGAAGTCCACGCCGGCGCGGCGGCCGCCCTCGTCGAGGACGAAGATGGGCGCGGAGTCGCGGAACCACGAGTCGTCGATGGGCATCTCGACCACGGTGACGCCGTCCCCGCACAGCGCGCGCGCCTCGTCGGCGCGGCCCGGCAGGCACACCATGGTGACCGGTTCGAACTCGGCGATGGCCCGGGCTACCTGCGCGTACTCCTGCTTGGCCGCGCCGAAGGTGTCACCCCACAGCTCCGGTCGGGTGGGCCAGGCCATCAGGCAGCCCTCGTGCTCGCTCCACTCGGCGGGCATGCGGAAACTCACGATCGAACCTCTTTCTGTGGATTTCTTCTGCGGGGGCTCTTCTGTGGTGGTTCTTGTGCAGGGGTTCTTCTGCGGGGGTTCTTCTGGGGGAGTCCCGGTCGGTGGTGCTGCCGACCGCGGACGGCATGGCCGGGTGCAGGCCGGTCGGGGACGACCTCGCCGGACGCGGGGTACCGGGCCGGGCAGCTCCCCGGAGGAGGCCGGGAGAGGTGGCGTGCCCCGCATCCTGCCCCGAACTGAAAATTCAGTCAATACGTTCGCCCTGGAATCCCCACACCTTCCCCCGACCGCCGGGACGGCCGGGCCCCGCACGTCGACACAGTGCGGCACAGTCGGCGCGGCAGAAGTCCGGTGCCGCAGGCCGGACGGCCCCGCCACCGCACGGCGCGCCGCTCGCCCCACCCAACCGGGACCCTGCACGCCACTCGGCACGGCACCCGGGACAGCGCCTGACAGAATGGTCAGGAAAACTCCCCCTCGGGACGCGGGCCGGGTAGAGTGATCGCTCGTGTCAGACCGTCGAACCGAAATCCTCAGGGCCGCCACCCGTGTCATCACCCGGCGCGGCGTGCGCGGGCTCCGCGTGGGCGAGCTGGCAGCCGAGGCGGGCGTCTCCACGTCGCTGATCTACTACCACTTCACCGACCGGGCCGGGATCCTCCGCCAGACGCTGGGGTTCATCAGCGACCGCGCCGACCGCTACACCGCCGAACGCGCACCGGGGAGCCACCCGGTGGATCCGCGGACCGACCTGGAGCAGGTCCTGCTCCTCGAACTCCAGGACAGTGCCGAGGTGCGGGAGAACAGCACTGCCTGGGGCGAACTACGGGCCTCCGCCGTCTTCGATCCCGACCTGCGCGAGGAACTGGCCAGGGCCACGCACACCTGGGTGCACGAGATCGCGGAGCTCATCGCCCGCGCCCACCCCGTCGGGACCGCCCCCGACCACGCGGCCGCGGCCGAGCGCCTGACCGCCCTGCTGGAGGGCCTCAGCGTCCGCTGGCTCAGCGGCTCGCTCCCCCTGGACCACGCCCGTCGGCTGCTCCGGGACGCCATCGCAGTGGAGTTGGAGCGCCCCTGACCGCCGGCCCGGCACCCGCACCTGCACGGCCCTCCGGCGGGCGTCCGCACCAGAGGCATTGACTGATTTTTCAGTCAATGCGACAGTGAACCGGAGGCCGATCCCGCTCCCGAGTACGTCAGCAGCTTCAGGAGCGTGCCGAAGGCCGGAGAACGGAGACTCCGATGCTTCCTCCCCGATGACCAGCCCGGACACCCGGCTGCCCGGCTTCAGCTTCGACATCCGCCCTGCGGCGAACCCGGGCAGTGTGGGGACCGTACGGCGGCTGCTGCGGGACGCGCTCGTCGCCGTCGGGTCGGACCCTGCCACACCCTGCCTGTTGCTGTCCGAGCTGCTGACCAACGCGCTGCTGCACGGCCGGGCGGCCTCGGTGGCGCTGGAACTGCGGCAGGGCCGACTGCTGATGGCGGTCACCGACCGCTCGCCCGCCCCGGTGGAGGTGCCGCCCGAGAGCGCCACCCGCACCACCGGCCGAGGCATGACCCTGGTGGAGGCCCTGGCCGACGCCTGGGGAGTCGTCCCCCTCGGCGCGAGCGGCAAGACCGTGTGGGCGGTCGTCGCGGCCTGACCACTGACCGCACGTGACGGCGCCCGGAGCGATGCTCCGGGCGCCGTCACGTCCGCCGGGTCATGCCCGGGACCCCGTCACAGGAAGTAGAGGCGGCTCAGCGAGACCGAGTCGGCAGGGTCGGAGCAGAGCGGTTCGCCGTCGAGGGAGACCAGGCCGGTCCGGGCATGGACGTCGACGCGTCCCGTCCGGGCGTTGCGGAGCATGTTCCGCGGGCCGATCCCCCGGGTGCCCTTGACCGCGACGCGCCGTCGCCGGGTGGGGAGTCGGTCGGCGGCGACGTCGAGGTAGGAGCCGTCGGCGGCGGCCTGGGCGACGAAGGCCACCGAGATGTCGGCGGCGGTGGCGCCGTGGGCGCCGAACTGCGGCCCGAGCACCAGGGGTTCGCACCGGTCGGTGGACGCGTTCGGGTCGCCGGTGACGCCGTAGGCGGGGAAGCCGGCCTTCAGGACGAGCTGCGGCTTCGCGCCGAAGTACTGGGGCCACCAGAGCACGATGTCGGCGAGCTTGCCGACCTCCAGCGAGCCGACCTCGTGGGCGAGGCCGTGGGCGATGGCGGGGTTGGTGGTGAGCTTGGCGATGTAGCGGAGCACCCGCTCGTTGTCGTCGCCGCTCTCGGTGGTGCCGTAGCCGCCGTCGAGGGGGCCGAGTTCGGACTTCATCTTGCCGGCCATGGCGAAGGTGCGGCGGACGGTCTCGCCGGCGCGGCCCATGCCCTGGGCGTCGGAGGAGGTGATGCCGATGACGCCGAGGTCGTGCAGGACGTCCTCGGCGCCCATGGTGCCGGCCCGGATCCGGTCGCGGGCCATCGCGGCGTCGCCGGGCAGGTCGACCTTGAGGTCGTGCGCGGAGACGATCATGCCGAAGTGCTCGCCGAGGGCGTCCCGGCCGAACGGCAGGGTGGGGTTGGTGGAGGAGCCGATGACGTTCTCCACGCCGGCCATCTTCAGCACGTTCGGCACGTGTCCGCCGCCGCAGCCCTCGATGTGGAAGGCGTGGATGGTGCGGCCCTCCAGCACGGCGAGGGTGTCCTCCACGGAGAGGCACTCGTTCAGGCCGTCGGTGTGCAGGGCGACCTGGACGTCGTACTCCTCGGCGACCCGCAGGGCGGTGTCCAGGGCGCGGGTGTGCGCGCCCATGTCCTCGTGCACCTTGAAGCCGGAGGCGCCGCCCTCGGCCAGGGCCTCGATCAGCGGGGCCGGGTCGGAGGACGAACCGCGGCCCAGGAAGCCGATGTTGACCGGCCATGCGTCGAAGGCGTTGAACGCGTGCCGCAGCGCCCAGGGGAGTTCACCCCGACGCCCCAGACCGGGCCGAACTCCTGGCCGATGATCGTGGTGACGCCGGAGGCGAGCGAGGCCTCCATGATCCGCGGCGAGAGCAGGTGGACGTGGGTGTCGATGGCGCCGGCGGTGGCGATCATTCCCTCGCCGGAGACGATCGTCGTGCCGGTGCCGACCACGACCTCGACACCGTCCATGGTGTCGGGGTTGCCGGCCCGGCCGATCGAGGCGATCCGGCCGTCGATCAGACCGATCGACGTCTTGCGGATGCCGAGCACCGCGTCGATCACCACGACGTTGCTGATCACCACGTCGCAGGTCTCGCGGACGGCCGCGGCCTTCAGGTGCAGGCCGTCACGGGCGGTCTTGCCGAACCCCGCCAGGAACTCGCTGCCCGGCTCCTGCGAGTCCGACTCCACCCGGATGATCAGACCGCTGTCGCCCAACCGGAGCCGGTCACCCGCCCGGGGCCCGTGCACCGCCATGTAGTCGCGGGGGTCGATGCTGCCGGCCGGGGCAGTGCCGGGGCGGCCGTGACAGCCCGCCGCATCGAAGACGCTGCCGCTCATGCCTGCTCCTGGTAATCGATGAGGTATCCGGTCGCGCGGGCCTTGTCGAGGGCGGCCTCGCGGGCGCCCGGTGCGTCGAGCGGGCCGTCGACCAGGCCCGCGAAGCCGATCGCGACCCGCTCGCCGCCGATCGGCACCAGGCCGACCTCGACGGTGGCGCCGGGGTCGAAGCGGACGGTCGAGCCCGCCGGGATCGCGAGCCGGTGACCGTAGGCGGCCGCCCGGTCGAAGGCCAGGCGCGGGTTGGCCTCGAAGACGTGGAAGTGCGACGTCACGCTGATCGGCACGGTCGCGGTGTTGCGGACGGGCAACCGCAACGACGGTTCGGCGGGCCGGTACCCCTCGCCCGCGCCGGGAAGAGGCGCACCGGGCGCCTCGTCGCCGAGCGAACCGGCCGCGCGGAACGGATCGTCGATGACGCAGAGCCTGGTCCCGTCGTCGAAGACGGCCTCGACCTGCACGACGGTGACCACGTCCGGCACGCCGGGCAGGACGTCGTCGGCGCTCAGCACCGAGCGGCCGGCCTCGATGGCCTCGGCCAGCCGCCGGCCGTCGCGGGCCGCCTCGCAGACCGTGTCGGCGATCAGCGCGGTGGCCTCGGGCACGTTGAGTCGTACGCCGCGGGCGCGGCGGGCGCGGGCCAGCTCGGCTGCCGTGAATATCAGCAGCCGGTCCCGCTCGGTCGGTGTCAATCGCATGGCGCCTCGCTCGAGAAGACGGACAGGATGGGCCCCGGGCCGGCCATGGCCGCGGCACAGCGCAGCATGCGGCGGCACAGCACGGGGCGGACGGGCGGGACGGGGTGGGCACGCCGAAGCAGGGCCGGGCGCACCGGTGTGCGACCGGGTCGTCGGAGCGTCAGGACGCCGGCGTGCCGGGCTGGTCGTGGGTCGAGCAGTGGATGCCGCCTCCGCCGGAGGCGATGTTGTCGATCTTCAGCGGGACGATGTCCCGTCCCGGGAAGTGGTCGCGCACGATCTGCTGCGCCCTGGCGTCGGCGTCCGGGTCCCCGAAGCGGGGCAGGAACAGCGCCTTGTTGGCGACATAGAAGTTGATGTAGGAGGAGACGAACGCATCACCGCGGCCGGTGATGCGGTCGGGGTCCGGCTGGGGCAGCTCGATGATCTCAAGAGGCTTGCCGCGGGCGTCGGTTGCGTCCTTGAGCACCTCCTTGGCCTGCGCGGCGGAGCGCGACCAGACGTCCTCGGGCGCCCCCGGGAAGGGCTGGTCCAGGAGCACGACGCCGGGAGCCGCGAACCGGACGAGGCAGTCGACGTGGGCGTCGGTGATGTCCTGGTCGCGCACGCCGGCGAACCAGATCACCTTCGTGACGCCGAGCGCCTGCTTGAGCCCGTCCTCGATCTCGTCCCGGCTCTTGCCGGGGTTCCGGCGCTCGTTGACCACCGAGCTCTCGGTGACCAGGAGGGTCCCCTGACCGTCGGTCTCGAAGGAACCGCCCTCGGCGACGACCGGTGTGGTGATCCGCGGGATCCGGTACCTGTCCAGCAGCGCGGCGGCGAGCCTGGTGTCGTTGCCGTGCTCCTTCTGCTTGTTGCCCCAGCCGCTGAAGTTGAGGTCGACGCCCTTGAGCGTGCCGGAGTCCTCCACGAACACCGGCACGGTGTCACGGGCCCACAGGTCGTCGACGGGCAGCGGGACGACCTCGACATCGGATCCGCACGCCCGCTGTGCGGCGTCCGCCTGTTCGGGGCGGGCGAACATGACGACCGGCTCGTAGCCGCCGACGGCGCGCGCCACACCGGCGATGTCCTGGCGGACGTCAGGGAGTTGGCTGTCCCAGATCCCGGTCGAGGCCGGCCAGGCCATGAACGTGCGGGCGTGGCTCTCCCATTCGGCGCCGAACCGGCGCCCGGGCGTCGGGCCGTGCGGGGACGACCCGGACGCCTCCGAGGGATCCGGGGCTTCCTCGCCGGCAGGCGAGCACGCCGCACCGCCGACGGTCAGCAGACCGACACCGGCCGCGGAGCGCAGCACCGTTCGGCGGGACAGGGAGAGATCTGACACGAGGGACTCCGGCAGAGTGAGGGTGGGTTTCACGGGCGCGGCAGCGGGACGGTCCGGGCAGGGCCAGGGCTTGTCCGACGAGCCCTAGGGCAGCGGTTCGTGCATCGTGGAGCAGTGGATCCCGCCTCCACCGGCCATCAGCCGGTCGACGTCGAGTTGGACGACCTGGCGCCCGGGGAATGCCGCCGCGAGGGCCCGGGCCGCGGCGTCGTCCTTCGCCAGGTCGCCGAACTGAGCGGTGATCACGGCGCCGTTGACGACGTGGAAGTTGAGGTAGGAGTCGACGAAGTCGGCCTTCCGTGACCGCACCGTGTCGGGCCCCTCCACCCGGATCACCCGGAGACGGCGGCCCCGGGCATCGGTGGCCCCGGAGAGGATGGCGAACTGCTCGCGGGCGTCGCGGGCCCAGACGTCGTTGCGGCCCTCCGGGGGCAGCTGGACCATCACCACGCCGGGCCGCACGAAGCGGGACGTGACGTCGATGTGGTCGTCGGTGATGTCCTTGCCCTTGATCCCCGGCACCCAGATCATCCGGTCCGCGCCGTACACGGCGAGAACGGCATCCTCGATCTCGTCCCGGCTCATGCCGCGGTTGCGGTTCTTGTTGACCAGGCTGCTCTCCGTCGCCATGACGGTGCCGTCGCCGTCGGTCTCGACGGCGCCTCCCTCACCGACGAAGTCCGCCGTACGGAACGGCAGTCGCTCGTGGTCGGCGATGCCGCGGGCGACCTCGGCGTCGTCGCGGTGGGTCTGCTTGTTGCCCCATCCGTTGAAGTTGAGGCCGACCGCGTCGAGGCCGCCGTGCCCGTCACGGCGGAAGACGGGCGCGATGTCGCGCATCCAGAGGTCGTCCGTGGGGATCGAGGTGAGCACGGTGACCTCCGGCCCGCACCAGGAACGGGCTGTGGCGGCCGACTCCCCGTCCGGGGCGCACACGACCACCGGTTCGAACCGGGCGATCGTCCGGGCGATCAGGGCGATGTCCTGCTGCACGCCGCTCAGCTGCCGGCCCCAGACGGACGGGCGGGAGGGCCACGACATCCATGTCAGCGCGTGCGGTACGTCGTCCCGGTCGACCCACCGGCTCGGCAGGGCCGCAGCCGCCGGCTGCACACCGCCGGTCATCGAGCCCACGACCGCACCCGCCACGCCCAGCCCCGCCGCGCCGAGCACTCCCCTGCGCGAGGGGGTGTCGCCGAACAGCCGACTGCCGAGGGAACCGAGGGCACGGTGCGAGTCGCTCATGGAGGTCTCCAGGTCGAGTATGGCATGGCGGACCGATGTGCAACCCGTCCGCCGTCTTCGATTCACTCTGCCATTGACTGAAAATTCAGTCAAGAATCGGAAGACAGGTGTCCCACGGCTCGGCGCAGCGAGGTGGCGGCACCGGGCATCGGGGCCGCAGGCATGAAAGGAGGCCGCGCACGCCGCCGAGGGCGGCCGCGGCCGTGGCGCGCCCGCCGGAGTCGGCCGCCGACGCGCCGACCGCCGGGTTATCCGGAGAGCCGCTCCAGCTCGGTGTCGATCGCGCCCGCCATCAGGTCGCGGGCGTGCGCGAGCGGCAGGCTCCCACTGAGCCAGCGCACGCTGAGGCCCTCCACCAGCGCCGTCAGGCGTTCGGCGGAGGCGGCGAGCATGGCGGCCCCGCTCATCGGCCGGACCCGGCCGAGCAGCTCCGCCACCTCCTGGGCCCACACGAGCGTGGCCCGCGCCAGGTCCTCGCGGAGGTCGGGATCGAACACCGCACTTGCCCGCAGCTCCCCCAGGCCGTGCTGTTCTCGCGCACGTCGGGGGTGTCCTGGAACTCCAGCAGCAGCGTCTGCTCCAGCTCGCCGCGGGCGTCCAGCGGCGGCGCGTCGTCGCCGCGCTCCGTCGTGTAGCGGGCGGCACGGTCATTGATGAACTCGAGGGTCGCGCGGAGAATGCCGGCGCGATCCTTGAAGTGGTAGTAGATCAGGGCCGTGGACACGCCGGCCTCGGCGGCCAGCTCCTCCACCCGGAGGCCCCGGACCCCGCGCCGGGCGATGACCCGGGCGGCCGCTTCCATGATTGCTGTTCGACGGTCAGCCACGGGCCAACACCCTACCTGTTGGTTCAGTCTCGAAACGAACCCCTCAGCTGACTGAAACTCCAGTCAGATAGGATCCTGGCTGTTCAGGATCGCATCGCCTCGGGCGCGAGGCAAGGTGCCGTCGCACCGCCCTCGGACATCGGCGCGGTGCCGCCGTCCGCGGGCCCCCACCCGGGGCGCGGCGGACGCTCCTGACCCCGTTCGGCGCACCCGAGCCGGACTTCCCGAGGGGTCGCCCCCGCCACCGCACGCCGGGAGAACCACCGTGACCACTGCCCACCCCGGCACCCCGCCGGCCACGACGTTCGAGCCGCTCACCGCGGACGACCCCCGCGAGGTCGGCGGCTACCGCCTGTCCGCGAGGCTCGGCGTCGGCGGCATGGGGCGGGTCTACCTGTCGTACACGCCGGGCGGCCGGCCGGTGGCGCTCAAGGTCGTCCGGCCCGACCTGGCGGAGGACCCGGAGTTCCGCCGGCGGTTCGCCCAGGAGGTCGCGAGCGCTCGGCGCATCCACGAGCTCTACACCGCCCAGGTCGTCGACGCGGGAGTCGACGCGCCGCTCCCCTGGCTGGCCACGACCTACGTGGCCGGCCCCTCGCTGCACCAGGTGGTCCACCGGTACGGCCCCCTCCCGCAACGGACCACGCTCCTCCTGATGGCAGGCATCGCCGAGGCCCTGCAGGCCATCCACGCGGCCGGCGTGGTGCACCGCGACCTGAAGCCGGCCAACGTCCTGATCGCTGCGGACGGCCCCCGCGTCATCGACTTCGGCATCGCGCGCGCGGCCGACGCCGCCGCGCTCACCGGCACGGGTCTGCGCATCGGATCGCCCGGCTTCATGGCACCGGAACAGGCCCTGGGGCGGGGGACCTCGCCGGCCACCGACGTCTTCGCCCTCGGCGCGCTGGCCGTGTACGTGGCCAGCGGCACCGGGCCGTTCGGCGACGGCCCGGAATCCTCCGCGCTGTACCGGGCCGTACACGAAGAGCCGAGACTCGGCCACGTCCCGGCGGAGCTGCAGGAACTGCTGTGGCACTGCCTGGCCAAGAACCCGGAGGCCCGGCCGACCACCGCCCGGGTGATCGAAGCCGCACATCACGGGCTCGGCGGGCAGCTCCGGTTCGGCAACGACTGGCTGCCGCACCGGGTCAGCACCGAGATCCGCAGTCGCGCCGAGTTGCCGAGGGTGCCGGCGCCCGCGCCGACCCGGTACGAGCCGATCCCCGACCGGCCGACCCACCCCGCCGCCGACCCGCCCACGGCCCGGGCCCCCCGCCCGGAGCCCGCCGACGCCTCCCCGCCCGCCCCGAGCGGACCGAGCGGACCGAGCGGACCGGCGAGCCCCCGGCGGCGAGGTGTGCGGACCGCACTGGTGGCCACGGCCGCGCTGCTCGTCGGCGCCGGCGGAGCGCTCGTCCTGCTCGACGCCGCGGCCGGCGACGGGCAGGACCTCCCCGACGGCACCGGGACGTCCGTCACGGCCGGGCCGCCGAGCGGGGCCGCCCCCGCCCCGAGCCCGTCGGCCACCGGGGTCCCCGGGTACACCGGTGTCTACGCAGGGAGCCGGCTCACCTCGCCGGACCAGACCTACGAGTTCGATCTCAGGGCCGGCACCGTCGTACCGCAGGACACGGCCGGCTGGTATCTGGGGCGCAGCGCCGACGAGTTCACCGTCGCCGAGGACACCGACGCGTTCGTCGCACCGCAGGGCAGCACCCTCACGCTCGCGGACTGCGTCAAGGGGATCGAGAGCCGGCCGGTGACCGCACTGCCCTTCGGCGCCCTGCGCCCCGGCCGGACCTTCTGCGTCCGGTCCCGGCCGGGGCGGGACGTCGGCATCGTCCACGTGCTCGGGACAGCAGCGGACGGCGGTCCGGTCACGGTCTCCGTGGACTACTACCGCCACGACGGCTGAGGCCCGGCCGGGGCCGCCGACCGGTCGGCGGCCGACCACGGCGACGGGGCCGGGCCGCAGGTGGTCCGCGGTCCGGCCCCGTCGCCACGCCCGCCGGGACCGCTGCCCGCGGCGGGAGTTGTCGGACGCCCCTACGCCACGGGCTGCGGCTGGGTGACGCAGTGGATGCCGCCGCCGCCCCCGCCGACGGCGTCGATGTTGAGCTGCTCGATGACCCGCCCCGGGAAGAGGCCGGCCAGCACCTGCTTGGCGGCGGCGTCGGCCCGGCTGTCCCCGAACTGCGCGGAGATGACGGCGCCGTTGCAGACGTAGTAGTTGGCGTAGGAGCCGACGAAGTTCTGGTTGGTCGACCGGATCACGTTGTAGTCCGGGCCGCCGATCTTCGAGACCTGCATCGCCGTTCCCTTGGCGTCCACCGCCGTGGACAGCACCTTGTACTGGCTGATCTCGTCGTTGTACCAGCCGTCGTGGGTGTCGTTCGCGTTCGGCTGCTGCACGAGGCCCTTGCCCTCCGCGAGGAAGCGGGACGTCGCATCGACGTGGTCCCGGGTGATGTCGCCGGAGTCGACGTAGCCGTCGAACCAGATCACCTTGGACGCCCCGTACGCCGCGCACAGTGCGGCGGTCGCCTGCGCCTCCGTCATGCCAGGGTTGCGGTTGGTCTCCAGGATGCTGCTCCTGGTGGCCATCAGCGTGCCGGCGCCGTCGGCCTCGATCGCGCCGCCCTCGCTCACGATCCCCGCGGCGGTGAACGGCACCCCGACGTAGGCGGCCACCTTGGCGGCGACCTGGCTGTCCTTGGTGGAGGTCTGACGCTTGCCCCAACCGTTGAAGTTAAGGCCGATGGCGTCGAGGCCGCCGGCGCCGTCGGTGCGGAAGACCGGTCCGGAGTCGCGCATCCAGCAGTCGTCGACGGGGATGGATCCGATCACGGTCACGTTCGGATTGGTGCACATGGACTTCGCCTTCGAGACGCTGGCGGAGTTGGCGCACATGATGACCGGCTCGTACTTGGCGATGGTGTTGGCGATCAGCGCGATGTTGGCCTGGATGGCCGCCAGCGAGACCCCGCCGCGTCCGCCGCCGCTCCAGATGGCCGTGCTGTCGGGCCACGCCATCCAGGTGCGGGTGTGCTGGACGGTGTCGATGGGGACGGCGTAGGTGCCTGCGCCACCGGTGGCGGTCGGGCTCGGACTCGGGCTCGGACTCGTGCAGCCGGGCACGTCCGCCCGCGCGACCTGGGACGTACCGCTGTTGGCTGCCCACACCACGCCGACCGTGGTGGCGCCCGCTATCGCCAGCAGGCTTCGACGGTCCATCGGCCGCCGGTGGGCTCCACCTGTCGTGACCTGCTGCTCGACCTCGTCGTTCATGTCCTGACCTCCCGGTGGGCACCCGGCGGACTGCCCACCGAGTGCCCCGGACGCTATAACTGACCAAGCGCTCGGTCAATATTTCTCGCAAACCCGATCCCGATCGACCCCCGCCGACAGGCCCGGCACCCCCACGGAGGCCTCCCCCGCGGGGGAGTCCGCATGGCAGCCGCACACCCGTCCACCTGCAATGAATCTTCTTGCTGCAAATTTCAGAAACTGATGCGGCGTACCTTGACGTGCGCTCACGAAGGCGGGATCGTCTGTCGCGCGACGCGCCCGCCGGCCCCGGCCGTCCGGTGCGCGACCGCGTTCCCCCACCACCAAGCCCCCACCCACCCCTTCACCGAGGCACGCGCAACGAGCTTCCGCACCAGCCGTCGCGCCGGCGCCTCGGCCTGCCCCGGAGGCAGTCCCCCATGAGTCGCACCGCACCCCCACGTGCCGGATCGGCCCGGACGGCGTCGTTCACGGCCGCAGTCCTGCTCGCCGCCGCCCTCGTCCCGCTCGCGGCCTCCCCCGCCGGAGCCGCGCCGACCGCCGTCAGCCTGCCCGGAACGTTCGACAGCGCGATCGGCTGCTCCGGCGACTGGCTGCCCGCCTGCCCCCAGGCCCAGCTGACGCCCCGTGCCGACGGCCGGTGGACGGGCACGTTCGCGCTGCCCGGCGGCACCTACGCCTACAAGGTCGCGATCGACAACAGCTGGACGGAGAACTACGGGGCGGGCGGCGCGGCCGGCGGCGCGAATCTCGCCGTGACCGTCCCCGCAGCCGGGAAGTCGGTCACGTTCGTCTACGACCCCGCCACCCACCTGGTCACCGACAACGCGGCCCAGCAGATCGTCACCGCCGTCGGTGACTACCAGTCCGAGCTCGGCTGCACCGCGGACTGGGCCCCCACCTGCGCGACCACCACGATGCAGGACCCGGACGGCGACGGCATCTTCACCTACAGCACCACCGCGATCCCGGCAGGGGCGTGGAACACCAAGGTCGCCATCGGGCAGTCCTGGACGGAGAACTACGGGGCGGGCGGCGCGGCCGGCGGCGCGAACATCGGTTTCAGCGTCCCCGCGAGCGGGGCGACCACCACGTTCTCCTACAACTCCGCCACGCACCTGACGACGGTGCAGAGCACCGGCGGCACCACTGGCGGCACCGCCGGCACGCTCGGCGCGATCTACACCCCCACCGGCACCACCTTCCGCCTCTGGTCGCCCGACAGCTCGGACGTCAGTGTCAGCGTCGGCGGCACCGGCCACCCGATGACCCCGGTGACCCTGAGCGGCTACTCCGGCGTCTACCAGGCGGTGGTCGGCGGCGACCTCAAGGACCAGACCTACCAGTTCTCCGTCGGGGGCGTCGCCGTCCGCGACCCCTACGCCCAGATGGTCACCCCCGGCACCACCCTGGGCATCGTCGTCGACACCGCCTCGGTCGCACCGACCGACGGCAGTTGGGCGCCGCGCCCGGCCCTGGCCAACCGTGAGGACTCCCTCGTCTACGAGCTCGGCGTGCGCGACTTCACGATCGACGCGAGTTCGGGGGTGGACCCCGCCAAGCGGGGCAAGTTCCTCGGCCTGGTACAGACCGGCACCACCGACAACGGCGCCAGGACGGGCATCGACCACCTCAAGGAACTGGGCGTCACCACCGTCCAGCTCATGCCCTCGTTCGACTTCGGCAGCACCGCGCCCAACTGGGGCTACGACCCGGTGAACTACAACGTCCCCGAGGAGCAGTACTCCCAGTACACCCTCCCGGAGGACCGGATCCGGGAGTTCAAGGACATGGTCAACGGGTTCCACAAGAACGGCATCCGCGTGGTCATGGACGTGGTCTACAACCACACGTACGACAAGAGCGTGTTCGGGGGCATCACCGGGAAGTACTACACGTCCACCGACCTGTCCGGCACGGGCAACTCGATCGACGACGGCAACCCGATGGTCAGCCGCATGATCCAGGACTCGCTGGAGCACTGGGTCCGGGACTACAACGTCGACGGCTTCCGCTTCGACCTGCTGGGCGTGCACTACTACACCAACGTGGCCACCTGGGGGAACTACCTCAACACCACGTACGCGGACCGCAACCTCCTGCTCTACGGCGAGCCGTGGAGTGCCGCCGCCGACCCCCAGGAGGCGCAGAAGGTGCGCTACGGCAACGTCCCCGCGCTGGCAGCCGCGCACGTCGGCGTCTTCAACGGCGTGTACCGGGACGCGATCCGAGGCGGGACGGACGACAACGTCATGGCCTACATGGGCGGTTCGGGCAACCCCGGCGCCATCGCCTTCGGCATGCGCGGCTCACCGACGGATGCGAAGAGCACCGCCGTGCTGTCGAACCCGTGGAGCCCGGCGTTCGCCTACGACCCCGAGCAGACCATGAACTACGCCTCGATCCACGACAACCTGAACCTGTACGACAAGATCACCTACTCCGGCGCGAGCGGCGGGGCCGGCGGCACCGCCGGCCGGATCGACCGGTTCGCCGCGGGCATGGTCCTGACCTCCCAGGGTGTCCCGGTCATCGCCGAGGGCGACGAGTTCCTCCGCTCCAAGGTCGTCGGCGGCGACTACACCACCGCGAAGAACTCCTACAACGCCTCGGACGCGGTGAACGCGATCCACTGGGGCGACAAGACGGCCAACGCCGGCATCCTCCGCTACTACAAGGACGCCATCGCGCTCCGGAAGGCCGCCCCGGCCCTGCGCCTCACCACCTGGGACGCCGTCCACAACCAGATGACTGCCCAGCCGGACGGATCCGTCGTGGTCGGCCGCCTCAGCTCGAACGCGGCTGCGCCCACCGCCTACGACACCGTTGTCGTCTACAACCCCACCGGCAGCACCTACAACGTCAGCCTGCCCGCGGGGGCCTGGACGAAGGTCCTCGACACCAACGGCGGCACCGCCGCCACCGACACCGCCTGCGAGAGCCTCGCGGTGACCGTCTTCCGGAAGAACTGACCGGGCGGGGAGCGCACGAGGTGTCCGCCGCGTGGCCCGGCGCGTGCCGCCGGGCCACGGTCAGGTGTCGGAGTAGCTGAGGTCGCCGATCGTCCAGCTGCTGATGTCCTCGATGGCGATGCGGTACATGCCGCCGGTGTGCGGGAGTCCGAAGTCGCCCTGCAGGATCTTCGCGCGGTGCAGGTGGAGGTGGGTGGGCCGCGAGGGCGGGCCACCGGCGGGCGGGGTGAAGAGCGCAGCGAACGGCTTCAGGTGCTCCGAGCTCTGCAGGACCTCCGCCACGCGTTCCCACCACAGTGCCACCGGGGCGAGCCGTCCGGTGATCACCGCCCCGGGTACCACCACGGTCAACGACATCTGGTTGTTGTGCTCGGATTCGACCATCGCGGCGATATCGACGAGCAGCCCGTCAGGGTTGGACATGGAGCCCAGCCTAGGCCACGACCCGTTGACCTCACAGTCGCACCCGGCGTGCGTGGCGGCGTCGGCAGCCTGCAGCTGGTAGGGCCCCGGCGCCGGGCCGGCCGGCGCCGCCTCGACCGGCCCGGTGCCCCCGTCCGTCAGCCGTCGCCGTACGGCGAAGTCGGGCCGGGGTAACTAGGCTGGAGACATGGCCCGCTTCGAGTCGTCGAGCGGCGTGGACCGGCTGTGGCGCTTCGGCCGCGCGCTGGCCACGGACCCGGTGGAGACCCTCCTCTACCTCCCGGAGGAGTGGAGTCAGCACCGCGATCATCCGGTGGCGTACGACGTCGACACCGCATGGGAGGAGCACCTGCACGGCCTGCTCGGGGCACCCTGGCCGTGCCCGGAGGCGCCGCGCGCCGCCGAGCTGTGGGGCACCGTCGTCCAGGAACTGCACGAGTGCGGACTCGCGTTCGGGCGGCACACGTACGGCGGGTACAGCGACGCGGACGAGTCCCTGGCCCGGGCGGTGCGCTGCGTGGTGTTGCACCGGCAGGCCGTGGTCGTGGTCGAGACGGGCGTCGCACGCGGCGTGACCAGCAGATTCGTCCTGGAGGCGCTGGAGCAGAACGGGCGCGGCCACCTGTGGAGCATCGACCTCCCGCACCCCTTCCGCCCCGGCCTGCACCCGGAGACCGGCGCCGCCGTACCCGCCCGCCAGCGACGGGCCTGGACATACATCGAGGGGTCGAGTCGGCGACGACTGCCGCACCTGGCGAGGCAGTTGGGGAGGGTCGACGTGTTCGTCCACGACAGCCTGCACACCGCGCGGAACACCCGCTTCGAGATGGACCGCATCGGCCGGATCCTGGCACCGAACGGGGTCATGCTGATCGACGACATCAGCACCCACCAGGGCTTCGCCCGCTGGACCCGCTCGACCCCGGGCATCACCACCCTGGTCTGCCCCTCCGCCGACAAGGAGGGCCTCTTCGGGGTGGTCTGCGCGGACGGGCGCGCCCGCCCGTCGACCGGCTGACCCGCCGGGCCCCCGGCGTCGTGGCGACCGCTCCGCGCGTTCACCCGATCGCACGCACCCGTGGCCCGACCCGCCCCGGCGGCGCCCTCGCCCGGCAGCCGCCCTCGTTCACGCAGTGAGGCTAATCACTGGCTCACGGTATCGGTCCGGGACGCCGGGTGGGTGTACGTTCCTGCGACCAGTGGGTGTTGCACTCCCCCGCTATCGCAGATGCCCGGTCAGCAGCGCCTCCGACGAGAGAGACACCAGCCATGTCTGCACAGGTCCCGACCCACCACCCACCGCAGCGCATCGGCGTGGTCGCCGAGTCGACCACCGGGGAGACCCGCGTCGCGGCGACGCCCGCGACGGTGCGGCAGCTGCTCGGCCTCGGCTACGAGGTCGTCGTCGAGTCGCAGGCCGGCGCGGCCTCCGGATTCACCGACACGGCCTACACCGAGGCCGGCGCGAGCATCGGCGACGCCTGGGTCTCCGACGTGGTCCTCACGGTCAACGCACCGTCGAGCGGCGAGATCTCCCGGCTGCGCGCGGACGCCACCGTCGTCGGTCTGCTCGCACCGGCCCAGCGCCCCGAGCTGCTGCAGGCGCTGTCCTCACGCGGCGTCACGGCCCTCGCGCTGGACGGCGTCCCGCGGATCTCGCGGGCGCAGTCGATGGACGTGCTCAGTTCGATGGCGAACATCGCCGGATACCGTGCGGTGATCGAGGCCGCCCACGTGTTCGGGCGCTTCTTCACCGGCCAGGTCACCGCCGCGGGCAAGGTCCCGCCGGCGAAGGTCCTCGTGGCGGGTGTCGGCGTGGCCGGGCTGGCCGCCATCGGCGCGGCGTCCAGCCTGGGCGCGATCGTCCGGGCCACCGATCCGCGGCCCGAGGTCGCGGACCAGGTCCGCTCGCTGGGCGGCGAGTACCTCGCCGTGAACGTCGCCCAGGAGGCGAGCACCGACGGGTACGCCAAGGCGACCTCCACCGACTACGACCGCGCCGCCGCCGCGCTCTACCACGAGCAGGCCGCGGACGTGGACATCATCGTCACGACCGCACTGATCCCGGGCCGGCCCGCTCCGCGGCTGGTCACGGCCGAGGACGTGGCGGCGATGAAGCCGGGCAGTGTCATCGTCGACATGGCCGCCGCCCAGGGCGGCAACGTCGAGGGCACCGTGCCCGGCCGGGCGGTGGTCACCGAGAACGGCGTCACCATCATCGGCTACACCGACCTCGCCGGCCGACTGCCCACCCAGGCCTCGCAGTTGTTCGGCACCAACCTGGTGAACCTGCTGAAGCTGCTCACTCCCGGCAAGGACGGCCGGCTGGTCATCGACTTCGACGACGTGGTCCAGCGGGCCGTGACGGTGGTCCGGGCCGGCGAGGTCACCTGGCCGCCGCCGCCGGTGGCGGTGTCGGCGTCGCCCGCCCCCGAGGCGGCGCCGGCGGCCGCGTCCGCGCCGATCGGGGCGAAGCAGTCCCGGCTCACCCCGGCGGTACGGTTCGGTCTGATCGGCCTGGGGATGCTTGCGCTCTTCCTGCTGATCGCCTTCGCGCCGACCCAACTCGCCGAGAACTTCACGGTGTTCGCGCTCGCGGTGGTCATCGGTTACTACGTCATCGGCAAGGTCCACCACGCTCTGCACACCCCGCTGATGTCCGTTACCAACGCGATCTCCGGGATCGTGGTGATCGGTGCTCTGGTGCAGATCGGGCACGAGAGCTGGGTCGTGACCGCCCTGTCGTTCGTGGCCGTGCTGCTGACGAGTGTGAACATCTTCGGAGGCTTCGCCGTCACCCGCCGCATGCTGAGCATGTTCTCGACTGCCCCCGAAAGGCGCTGAGCCCCGATGACTTCCACCACGGCCTCCCACGCCGCGGACCTGGTCGCCGCCCTGCTGTTCATCCTCAGCCTTGCCGGGTTGTCCCAGCACCGCACCTCGCGTGCCGGCGTCGTCTACGGCATCGCCGGCATGGCCCTCGCCCTGGTCGCCACCGTCGTGCTGGTGGCGCAGGACATCACCGCCGGCGCGGTCGCCCTGATCGTCCTCGCGATGGTGCTCGGCGGCGGCGCGGGCCTGTGGCGGGCGCGGCGGGTCGAGATGACGCAGATGCCCGAACTCATCGCCGTCCTGCACAGCTTCGTCGGTCTCGCGGCCGTCCTGGTCGGCTGGAACAGCTACCTGGAGGTCGAGGCCCACGGCTCGGCCCAGACGGTGGTGGCGGGCGGCCTGCTGGGCATCCACCACGCCGAGGTCTTCATCGGCATCTTCATCGGCGGGGTCACCTTCACCGGCTCCATCGTGGCCTTCCTCAAGCTGTCCGCCCGGATCGCCTCCCGCCCGCTCACGCTGCCCGGCAAGAACGCCCTCAACCTGGGCGCGCTGGCCGTGTTCGCGGGGCTGACGGCCTGGTTCACCGTGAGCCCGGGTCTCGGTCTGATGCTGGCGGTGACCGTCCTGGCCCTGGCCCTCGGCTGGCACCTGGTCGCCTCGATCGGCGGCGGCGACATGCCCGTCGTCGTCTCCATGCTGAACAGCTACTCGGGCTGGGCCGCGGCCGCCGCCGGGTTCCTCCTCGACAACAACCTGCTCATCGTCACCGGGGCGCTGGTCGGCTCCTCCGGCGCCTACCTGTCGTACATCATGTGCCGGGCGATGAACCGCTCGTTCGTCTCGGTGATCGCCGGCGGCTTCGGCATCGAGGCGCCGTCCGGCGGGGACGAGGAGCAGGGCGAGCACCGCGAGATCCGCGCCGAGGAGACGGCCGGGCTGCTCGCGCAGGCCCGGTCCGTGATCATCACGCCCGGCTACGGGATGGCGGTGGCCCAGGCCCAGCATCCGGTGGCGGAGCTGACGCGCCGGCTGCGCGAGCGCGGCGTCGACGTCCGCTTCGGCGTGCACCCGGTGGCCGGGCGCCTGCCGGGGCACATGAACGTGCTGCTGGCCGAGGCGAAGGTGCCGTACGACGTCGTCCTGGAGATGGACGAGATCAACGACGACTTCGCCGCCACCTCCGTCGTCCTGGTCATCGGCGCCAACGACACCGTCAACCCGGGCGCGCTCGACGACCCGTCGAGTCCCATCGCCGGCATGCCGGTCCTGCGGGTGTGGGAGGCGGAGCACGTGATCGTCTTCAAGCGCTCGATGGCGTCCGGCTACGCGGGCGTGCAGAACCCGCTGTTCTTCCGCGAGAACAGCAGCATGCTCTTCGGGGACGCCAAGCAGAGCGTGGACGCGATCCTGCAGGCCCTCACCGGCCGGGCCCAGGACGCCCCCGTCCACACCACCCGCCAGCCGACGACGGCCGGCTAGGACGGGCGCCCGTGTCCCGCTCGGACCGTCCGGACCCCCTCGCCCGGGCGGTCCGGGCGGTCCGGCGATCGGCGGGCTCCCGCGGCAGCCGCTACCCGGACGGCCGCCGGTCCAGCAGGTCGTCCGGCGCGCTGCGCGCCACCCGAAGGAGGGTGTCGAGGGCCCGGACCAGGACGGGGAGCGGCGGTGAGGCGAGGGCGACCCGGACGGCGGACGGGGTGGTGCGGGCGCCGACGGCGAACGCGGAGCCGGGGGTGACGGCGATGCCCTCGCGCGCGGCGGCCGCGACGAACGTCTCCGCGCGCCAGGCCGCCGGCAGCTCCCACCAGACGTAGTACGAGCACGGATCGGACCGCAGCGTCTGCCCGGCCAGCGACCGGCGGGCCAGCAGTTGACGTTCCGTCGCGTCGGCGCGCTTGGCGGCCTGCACGGTGCCGACCGTGCCGTCGGCGATCCAGCGCACCGCGGCCTCCAGGGCGAATCCGCTCGGCGTCCAGCCGCCGGAGCGCAGCGCGGCGGTGACGGAGTCGCGCAGCGCCGCGGGCACCACCGCGAATCCGGTGGTCAGGCCGGGTGCAAGGCGCTTGGAGAGGCTGTCGACGAGGATGCACCGTTCCGGCGCGAGTGCCGCCAGCGGCGGAGTTCCGGGCTGCAGGAAGGACCAGATCGCGTCCTCCACCACGGGCAGGTCGAGGCGGCGCAGTTCGCTGGCCAGCGCCTCGCGGCGCTCCGGTGCGAGGGTGGCGCCGAGCGGGTTCTGCAGGCGCGGCTGGAGGTAGAGGGCATGCAGGGGCGTGGCCCGGTGGACGGCCGCGAGGGCGTCGGGGAGGAGGCCCGCTTCGTCCACCGGCAGTGGGACGAGCGTGATGCCGAGGCGCTGCGCGACCGCCTTGACCACGGGGTACGTCAGCGCCTCCACACCGAGCCGCCGGCCTGGTGGCACGAGCGCGGCCAGGGAGGCGGCGACGGCCTGGCGGCCGTTGGCGGCGAAGAGCACGTCGGCGGCGGCGGCGCGCCAGGCGCCGGGGCCGGACGCCAGGGCCGCGAAGAGCTCGCGGGCGGCGGACGTGCCCGGCGCACCGACCGGGCGGAGGGCGGCGTCCAGCGCGTCGGCCCGCAGCATGGGCGCGAGTGCGGTGGCGAGCAGGGCGGACTGCTCCGGTACGACCGGATAGTTGAGTTCCAGGTCGACCGGGGCATCGGCGGGCTCGGCGAGCGGGACGCCGGCGCCGGGGGTGCCGCGGCCGGCCCGGACGAAGGTGCCGCGGCCGACCTCCCCGACGACCAGCCCGCGCCGGACGAGATCGCGGTAGACGCGGCCCGCCGTCGATCCGGCGATGCCGCGCCGACGGGCGAAGGCGCGTTGCGTCGGCAACTGCTCGCCGGGACGCAGCCGCCCCTCGGCGATGGAGGTCGCGATCTCGTCCGCGATCGTGCGGTAGTCGTCCATCGGCCCGTTCCTCCCTCATTGCACCGAGTGCAAAGTCATCATTGCACCGACCGTGCACCCGCCCCTAGCCTCCCGTCATGGACGCACTCACATCCGCCGTCGACGTGCACGGCGTGCTCGGAATGGCCGCCGTGGCAACGGGCATGGTGCTCACGCCCGGGCCGAACATGATCTACCTGGTCTCCCGCTCGATCGTGCAGGGCCGCCGCGCGGGCCTGCTGTCCCTCAGCGGTGTGGCCATGGGATTCCTGGTCTACCTCGGCGCCGTGACCGCGGGGATCGCCGCGGTGTTCGCCGTCGTACCGCTCCTCTACACCGCGATCAAGCTCGCCGGCGCGGCCTACCTGCTCCGACTCGCCTGGCAGGCCGTCAAGCCGGGTGGCACCGCCGTCTTCGCGCCGCAGGACCTGCCGCCGGATCCGCCCCGCAGGCTCGTCACCATGGGCCTCCTGACCTGCCTGCTCAATCCGAAGATCGCCGTCATGTACGTCTCCCTGCTGCCGCAGTTCGTCGTCCCGGCTCGCGGCCACGTCGCGGCGCAGAGCCTCGTCCTGGGCCTGACCCAGATCGCGGTCGCCGTCACCGTCAACGGCCTGATCGCGATGAGCGCGGGCACCATCGCGTCGTTCCTGGCCCGCCGCCCCGGGTGGCTCCGGATCCAGCGCTACGCCATGGGCACCGTCCTCGCGGGTCTCGCCCTGCGCATCGCCTCGGACCGGGCCGAGGCGGTCGCCGCCTGACGCCGTCCCGGGCCGCCCCGACGGCCCGGGACGGCCGTCCCTGCCCGGCGGCGGCCGTCACGGCCCGGTGTCGGCGCCGCTCTTGCGCCGACTGGCCTCGAACTGGGCCAGGAGCAGTTCGAGGACATCGGGGAAGGCGGAGCCGGCCATCTCGGGCAGATGCTCCCGGACGGTGTGCAGGTTCGGGTACGACTCGGCGGGCAGGGCGTCCTGGGCACTGTGCCAGACGCGGCTCTGCTGGTGCCGCTGCTGATCGCTGAGGTCGCGGACGGCTGCGTCCAGGGCGGCGTGGGCAAGAACGGTGTCGATGAAGGTGCGGTAGAGGCGCACCGATTCGGCCGGGGCGAAGCCGCCCCGCAGCAGGATTCCGATGCCGGTGTCCACCGCGCGGCACTCGCCGGGCCCGCCGGTCACCCGGGATGCGCGGACGGCGGCCAGACGCGGGTGGCGCAGGACCGATCGGTGCACGCGTACCGCGAAGTCCCGCAGTGAGGCGATCCAGTCCTCGTCCGCGGTGAAGCCGTCGAGGGAGTCACCGATCAGCCGGTCCGCCACGGCGAGCAGCAGGGCGTCGACGTCGGCGAAGTAGCGGTAGACCGTCGAGGGGTCGCAGCCCAGCTCGGCGCCCAGGCGACGCACCGTGAGGGCATTGCCGCCCGGTGCTTCGACGAGTTCGAGGGCCGCCGACACGATCAGGTCCTCGCTCAGCACGCTCCCGGTCCGTGTGGTGCGGCGCCGCTTGCGCTCGACGGGGATGCGCTGTGTTCCGGACACGCCGGCCTCCTTGTCCCGCGGTGGCCCTCCTGCCGTGGCAGCCGACCCCGCCTTTATGACAACGTATTGACGTAAGTATGGCGTGGTTGTTTCATCGGCGCACACCCCCTCGTTCACCGCTCGCCCCCGGAGCGGACCCGCCGGGGGTGCAACGAGTCGTCCCCCACGAGAAGGAGAGCACGCCATGGCTGCTGTCATCCCCGAGACCGGACCACCCAGCGCGGCCATGCGCCGCACGCTGGGCGTGCGGGACGGCATGGCGATCGCGGCGTCCAGCACGGCCGCGACCACCAGCATCGGCATCGGCATGGGCGCACTGGCCGTGTACGCGGGGCGCCAGACCCCGGCGCTGCTGATCGTCGCGTTCCTGCCGATCCTCGGGATCGCGCTGTCCTACGCGCGGTTGAACCGGACCGAGCCGAACTGCGGCAACGGCTACACCTGGGTCGGCCGATCGGTCGGCGCATGGCCCGGCTTCCTGACCGGCTGGGTGGTGCTGGTCGCGAACGTGGTGTTCATGGCCTACACCAGCGCCATCACCGGTTCGGTGATCCTCCAGTTCGCCGGCAAGGCCCACCTGCACAACCTGTTCGGCATCGCCCTCGATCCCGGCTCCACCGGGGTGAGCACGGTGGTCGGGTTGGCGGCCCTGGTGACGGTGACCGTCACCGCGGTGACCGGGGTCCGCTCCGCGACACGGCTGCAGTGGGTGCTGCTCGGGTTCGAGTACACCGTGCTGCTGGTGTTCTGCACGTGGGCGCTCACCACCGGCGACCAGCCGTTCTCGTGGAACTGGCTCAACCCGTTCGCGATCGGCTCCTTCCACTCCCTGGCCCAGGGACTCGTCCTGGCGGTGTTCGTCTTCTGGGGCTGGGACGCGGCCTTCACCGTGAACGAGGAGACGAAGAACGCCTCCGACGCCTCCCGCGGAGGGCTCATCGCCCTGCTGGCCATGCTCGGCCTGCTCGTGTTCGCCGCCATCGCCTTCCAGCGGGTGATGAGCGCCGACGAACTCATCGCCCAGGGCCCGCAGGCGCTGACGTTCCTCGGCGCCAAGCTCTCCCCGGAGCCGTGGGCGTCGCTCCCGCTCGCCGCGCTCATGTGCTCCGCGTTCGCCTCGCTCCAGTCCAGCGTCATCCCCACCGCGCGCGGCACGCTGGCCATGGGTCGCGACCAGACCCTCGGACGCCTGTGGACGAGGATCCACCCCCGCTACGGCTCACCCGCGGCCGGCACGATCGTGATCATGGCCCTGTCCGCGGCCGTGGCCGTCCTCGCGGTCGGCATCCCGAAGATCAACCTGATGATCCTGACCGCCGTCAACTCGATCGGCCTGATCGTCGCCCTCTACTACGGCCTCACCGCACTCGCCTGCGCCGTACGGTTCCGCGGCGCGCTGCGCGAAGGTCCGCTGGAGGCGCTCCGCGCCGTCGTCCTCCCGGCGCTTAGCGCCCTGGTGCTGTTCGGACTCGGGATCTACCTGGCCTACCAGTACGCCACCATGAGCGACCACTTCGAGGCGACGCCGGACAATGGCTGGTTCATGCTGACGATCCCCTCGCTGATCGTCCTCAGCGGTCTGGTCGCCGCAGCCGTGGCCAAGTGGCGCCGCCGCTCCGCCTATTTCACCACCGGTCGTGGCACCGATGCCGACACCATCGCCCTGCCGATGGACGCCACGGCCTGAGGCCTGGTCCGACCGTCCCCACCAGCACCGTCGGGGAGCCGACGCGCTCCCCCGTACCGAGGAGACCACCGTGGCCGCCACCGTCCACGTCCTGACCGCCGGCTACGCCGACGACCGTGTCGCGAGCACCGTCACCCTGCTGCGCGACGGCGACACGTCCGTCGTGGTGGACCCCGGCATGGTCGCCGACCGCCGGCTGATCCTCCGGCCCCTCCACGCGGAGGGCCTCGACCCGGACCGGGTCACCGACGTCGTCTTCAGCCACCACCACCCCGACCACACCCTGAACGCCGCCCTGTTCCCCCGCGCCCGCTTCCACGACCACATGGCCGTCTACCAGGACGACGTCTGGCAGGACCGCGACGCCGACGGCTTCCGGATCAGCGAGCACATCCAGCTCCGCCGCACCCCCGGCCACTCCGCCGAGGACATCAGCACCCTCGTCCGCACCGACGACGGACTGGTCGTCCTCACCCACCTCTGGTGGCACGCCGAAGGCCCGGCGGAGGACCCGTTCGCCGCCGATCCCGACCTCCTCACGCACTCCCGCCGCGCCGTCCTGGACCTGCGCCCCTCCCTGATCATCCCCGGCCACGGCCGGCCCTTCGCCCCCGACGACCGCACCCCGGTCTGAGCGGGGCCCGCCGCCCGCGGAGCCCACCGAGCGGCTCCGCGGGCGGACGGACCATCCGAACGCCGCGGCCACCGGTCGCCACCGGACCGGTTCGGGGCACCGGCCGACCAGCGTGCCGACGCGCAGTCCAGGTCGTCCAGGAGAACGTCGGCGACCACATCCTCGACCACGGCGATCCGCAGGCCCGCCATGAGCACCAGCAAGGTCCGGATCCCACAGTGCGGGGATGAGCCGCCCCGGATCGGGGGCACCAAGGATCCGGGAGCCTGCAGCCCGGTGATCCTCGGCCGTCATGCGCCACGGTGCGGCGCCGGTCTTGGCCATGACGGGGACGAGCGCGCCCGTCGAGGCGAGCACCGACAGGGCCTGCTCGACCCCGGCGAACGCAGCCTCTCCGCGCCGGGTCGGCGAGTACTGAAGGCTCCGGCGATCGTACTCATCGGCAGTACGGTAGTTCTCCGCGTGGTTCTGGACGACGTCGAGCAGCTGCCACTGCATCAGCTTCTCCAACGCGTGCTGCAGGTCGTCGTTGATCGCTCCAGAGGCGCGTTGGCTGCGCGGAAAGCCTGCAGGATCGCGCCGTGGAAATCGGCCCTGTTCCCCGTCGTGAAGTGGAACATCGCCAAAGGCACCCTGCGCAACGACTCCTCATCCCGCCGGTCAGGCAGCCCGAGATCACGGTGCAATACATCGCACGGGGCGCACGGGGCGCAACGACCCTGCCTGTTGCGCTCCGGATGTGCCCCCAGCCACCGGCCGTCCACCGACGGCCTGCACCGCTACGGCACTCGACCGGGTATAGCATCGGTGCGTCCGGCTCGCGGAGAGTCGGTGGACGGCACATTCCCACGGGCCCGGCACCCGAGGATGCTGTACATGGGCGTGGTTCGCCCAACTCCGCGCGTCCACAACAGTGGTTCACGAGGTGTGTGACCTGAGGTGCCAGCCGGGGGCACGAGGTACTGACATGCCCAGAAGCACTGACAAGGCGCCGGCCCGCACCCGCATGCAGTTCTTGAGCGAACCCAGGCAGGCCGCTCTCGCTGCGGTGCCCCGTGACGGGACCCTCGGAGTCGACACCTGCTCGCGGGAGCAGCGCAGCCTCCGAGCCCTGCTGGCACTCGGGCTCTTCAACCGGGCGGGGCGCTGGCAACCCCATGGTGGGAGTGCCGCTTGGGGGCTGCACACTCTTGTTGCATACGACATCATCGTCTCTGCGCAGTTCGACCAGCTCGTGCTCATCACCGACGTACCTCACAATGTGGCCCCGTACCTCTTGCCGAGGCTGGACGGAGTCACAGGGCTGCCTGGGCTACGACTCGCGGAGTGTCGCGGCGCGCGCACATATCTGGCACGCCATCAGCCCTCGGGTGCCAGGCTCGTCATCACCGGAAACCGTTCGGGACGTTGGAGCGGATCGCCGCGCCGTTCACCCCGATGGGACTTCCTCTCCGACGACACGCCTCTCTCCGAGGCCGAGCACTCGCAGTTGGAGCAAGGGCCCGAAATCAGCGACGAGGCAGCACAGCTGCTGGGTGGCCTCGTCTGCCGTCTCTCGGCCAGGGATCCACACGGTCGTTGGGCGATCGGCAACTGGTTCTCCGACCCCCTCGATCGCCCAGGCTGGACCAACAACGGAGATGTGGACAGGTACGAGAAGCAACTCAGCGGGTCCGGCCACCGATGGACGCTCCGATGGAACGGCTTCCCCTACAGCGACGATGTGGCAGCCTCACTGACCAGTGCGCCGGTCGGCATTCCCGGGGCCGTCGCGCATACGGTCGATGACCACATCGACGTCAGGCTCGGTCTCGCGGTCCTCCGCTTGTCCGGCCTGCGCGCTCCGTTTCGACACACCGCGGAGGGCGCGCTGTGAACTGGGACAGAGCAACCCTGGTCATCCTCGCCGCGTTCGGCTGCTTGACGCTCCTCCTGACACAGATCAACGAGGTGCTGGCGAAGGTGCCACAGATCATCCGCACCTGGAGGCAGGTTCGGGACGAACTGAGAAGCGGCACTCATCCTGGGTCGGAAGATCGCTCGGTGGGGGTGATCGATCCAAGCTCGCCGGCGACCGACCGCATGGGCACGAGCCGTGCACCCGACGAGTCTCTGGCAGGAAACGCCGAGAGCTGATCCGGCCGTCGGTGCCGCTGTGAAGCGCCAGAGATCCACCGCCGATCGACGGGGTCGCAGGCCGCAACACCCGCCCCGGCGGAAATCGGCGGCACCGGCATTCCACACCACCTCCGCCCCCTCCGGGGTCATCCGGCCCAGCACGAGCGCCCGCAGGTGCCCACTTCCGCGTGCGCCCGTAACGGCCCGGAGTCGCCCGGACAGCCTCCGGTCACCCTTCGGGTCCGAGCGGGCACGGTGCACGGCTGCGATGGTGGCCGCGGACGGACGGGGGCAGGCTGAGAGGTGCACCCGGCGACAGCCGGCCGGCCGGACCGCGGTACGGGCCGCGACGCCCCGCGGGACTCCACGTCCGTCGAATCCTTGGAGGTCACCCATGGCCGATCCTGCCGCCCCCCACTCCTCCGGCCCGGTCGTGGTCGGGACGGACGGTTCGCCCCAGGCCCGGCAGGCCGTGACCTTCGCGCTCCGCGAGGCCCGACTGCGGGCCACCGGCCTGCGGGCCGTCTGCGCGTACGAGTACACCCCCGCCCGGCAGTCCGGGTTCGCATGGACGGTCTCCTCCGGCCCGGACGGCGGCCCCGTCCCGCAGCAGCGCGATCTCATGGCCCAGGCCGTGGCGGACTCCGTCGAGGAACTGCAGGAAGAGCTCGGCGGACCGCCCGTGGAGGTGGAGATCGTCTGCGAACCCGGCCGTCCGGCGCAGGTCCTCCTCGAAGCCGGCAAGGACGCCGCCCTGCTCGTGGTCGGCTCCCGGGGATCGGGCGCCTGGGGGCGCCTCGCCCTCGGGTCGACCAGTACCGAGGTCGTCCACCACGCCCGCCTGCCGGTCGTCGTCGTCCCGGCGGAGCACGACACCGCACCCTCCTGAGCCGCAGCCCCGGGGCCCCCGGCCCTTCCGGGAAGTGGACGTGGAGCGCCGCCGAGCTCATCCCGGCGGCTGCGGAGAGGTCGCGCGTGGTGGTCGCGTGGCAGCCCTGCCGGCCAGAGCAGTCCGCACCGAGGACACTCCGCTCCTGACCGTGAACCGACCGGCGCACCAGCACAGTCGACCGAATCCGCGGCGGATCGGCCGCCCGGCTGCGCACGCACGAAGAGCCCTCCCGACGACCGGCCGCAGGACCGCGGCGCGCGGGCCGGCGTGTGACGTGGTCCACACCGCCCTGCCGAGTCGGACCTGTTGACGCCCGTGTCGTCCTGCTGCAGCCTGAGGAGCGCGCTAAGCAAGCGCTTAGTAAGTGCCGGAGGGAAAGCCATGCCCGAAGCCGTCATCGTTGCCACTGCCCGCTCGCCGATCGGCCGGGCCTTCAAGGGCTCGCTGAAGGACCTGCGCCCGGACGACCTCGCCGTCCAGATGCTCCGGGCGGCCCTCGCCGAGGTGCCCCAGCTCGACCCGAGGACGATCGACGACCTGGTGCTCGGCTGCGGCCAGCCGGCCGGTGAGTCCGGGTTCAACATGGCCAGGGTCGTCGCCGTCCTCGCAGGGCTGGACGAGGTGCCGGGCACCACGGTCAACCGGTACTGCTCGTCCAGCCTGCAGAGCACCCGGATGGCGCTGCACGCCATCCGGGCGGGCGAGGGCGACGTGTTCGTCTCCGCCGGCGTGGAGACCGTGAGCCGCTACACCCAGGGCAACGCGGACGGCCTGCCCGGCACCAGGAACCCGGCGTTCGCCGAGGCGGAGGCCCGCACCGAGCGGTTCGCCGCCGGCGGCCTGACGTGGGAGGACCCGCGCACCCGGGGATGGCTGCCGGACGCGTACATCACGATGGGTCAGACGGCGGAGAACGTCGCGCAGCTCAAGGGCGTCAGCCGGGCGGACCAGGACGCCTTCGGCGTGCGCAGCCAGAACCTCGCCGAGAAGGCGATCATCGACGGCTTCTGGGAGCGCGACATCACCCCGGTGACCCTGCCCGACGGCAGCCGGGTGACCATGGACGACGGTCCGCGTGCCGGGGTGACGCTCGAAGCCGTCTCCCAACTGCGGCCCGTGTTCCGGCCGGACGGCACCGTCACCGCAGGCAACTGCTGCCCACTGAACGACGGCGCCGCCGCGCTCGTCATCATGTCGGACACCCGGGCCGCGGAACTCGGCATCACCCCGCTGGCCCGCATCGTCAGCACGGGCGTCTCGGGACTCTCCCCCGAGATCATGGGCCTGGGGCCGGTCGAGGCCTCGAAGCAGGCGCTCGCGCGCGCCGGCCTGACCATCGGCGACATCGACCTGGTCGAGATCAACGAGGCGTTCGCCGCCCAGGTCATCCCGTCCGCGCGCGACCTCGGCGTGCCGGAGGAGAGGCTCAACGTCAACGGCGGCGCGATCGCCGTCGGCCACCCGTTCGGCATGACCGGCGCCCGGATCACCAGCACCCTCATCAACGCACTGCAGTGGCACGACAAGCAGTTCGGACTGGAGACCATGTGCGTCGGCGGCGGCCAGGGCATGGCGATGGTGCTGGAGCGCCTCTCGTGACCACCGTGGAGGCCGTGGCCTTCGACTACGGCGGCGTCCTCACCGGCCAGGTCCGGCACTCGATCGCGGCATGGCAGGAGGCCGACGGCATCGAGCCGGAGTCGTTCTCCCGGACGCTCAAGGCCTGGCTGTCCCGGGACGCCGAGGAGGGAACGCCGATCCACCGGCTGGAGACCGGTGGGCTGACGGTCGAGGAGTTCGACGCACTGCTCGCCGCCGAACTGCGCACGGTCGACGGCACAACGGTGGACCCGGTCGGCGTCCTCGCGCGCCTGTTCGCCGGGATGCGGCCCGACCCGGCGATGTTCGAGCTGGCGGCCGAGCTGCGTGGGCTCGGGATCCGGGTGGCGCTGCTGTCCAACAGCTGGGGCAACACCTACCCGCGCGAGCGGATCGACCCGCTCTTCGATCCCGTCGTGATCTCCGGCGAAGTCGGTCTGCGCAAGCCGCTGGCCCCGATCTACCTGCTCACCCTGGAACGGCTCGGCCTGCCGGCCGACCGGGTGCTGTTCATCGACGACGCGGAGCCGAACGTCCTCGGAGCCCGGGCGGTCGGCATGCGGGCCCTGCGGCACATCGACGCCGACACCACCCGCGCCGCGCTCGTCGACCTGATCCCCGGACTGTCCCGGCGGCGCCCGGCCCCGCCCCGGATCTGATCGCCCACACCAAGACCTCAACGAGGAGTTGCCTGCCCATGAACACCACTCCCACCGCCGTCGTCACAGGTGCGGCCCGCGGCATCGGCGCCGCCGTCGCCAGGCGGCTCGCCGCGGACGGCTTCGCCGTCGCCGTCGTCGACCTGGACGAGGCGGCCTGCAAGCCCGTCGTCGAGGAGATCGGGACCGCCGGCGGCCGGGCCCTGGCCGTCGGCGCCAACGTGGCGGACGAGCAGGACGTGCGGAACGCCGTGGACCGGATCGCCCAGGAGCTGGGCGATCCCACCGTGCTGGTCAACAACGCCGGCATCACCCGCGACAACCTGCTGTTCAGGATGACCGTCGACGACTGGGACTCCGTCATGGACGTGCACCTGCGCGGCTCGTTCCTCATGACCCGTGCCGTCCAGGGGTACATGGCCAAGGCCGGCCGGGGCCGGATCGTGAACCTTTCGAGCACCTCTGCCCTGGGCAACCGCGGTCAGGCCAACTACGCGGCGGCCAAGGCCGGGATCCAGGGGTTCACCAAGACGCTCGCCATCGAGCTCGGGAAGTTCGGCATCACCGCCAACGCGATCGCCCCGGGCTTCATCGAGACCGAGATGACGGCCGAGACCGCGCGGCGGATGGGCATCGGATTCGACGAGTTCAAGGCGGCCGCGGCGAGCCGGATCCCGGTGGCCCGTACCGGCAGGCCCGAGGACATCGCGCACGCGGTCTCGTTCTTCGCCGGCGAGGGCGCCGGGTTCGTCTCGGGCCAGGTCCTCTACGTCGCCGGCGGACCGCAGGACTGAGCAGAGAGAAAGAGAAGAGGAGAGCGCACATGAGGATCTTCCAGGGCGTCGAGGAGCTGGCGCAGGCCGTCGGCACCCACCTCGGGTACTCGGACTGGCACACCGTGACCCAGCGGCAGATCGACACCTTCGCCGAGGCGACCGGTGACCGTCAGTGGATCCACGTCGACCCGGCGAAGGCGGCGCACGGCCCGTTCGGCTGCACGATCGCGCACGGCTATCTGACCCTGTCGCTGGTGCCGATGCTGGTCTGGCAGGTGTACCGGGTCGAAGGGCTGACCATGGGCGTCAACTACGGCGCCGACAAGCTCCGCTTCCCCTCGCCCGTCCCGGTGGACTCCAAGGTGCGCGCCGGGGTGGAACTGCTGTCGGTCGTGCCGGGTGGCGGTGGCCACCACGCGACGGCGAGGGTGACCATCGCCCGGGAGGGCGGCGAGAAGCCGGCCTGCGTGGTCGAGGCCGTCAGCGTCCTGGTGCCCTGATCCACCGCCTCCACGGCCGACCGGTGCCCGCCCGGCCGTCGCCTGCGGTGCGGCCGACCACCGTCACGGGGTGCGTCCGGCCCGTGACGCTGGGGTCCTTGCCGAGGGCGAGGGCCCGGGACGTGCCGGTCCTCCGGGCCCGCCGGACGTCTCCGCGCCGCCCCCGAGCACGTGGGCCCTCCCCGCGCCGCCTTGACAACGCCCTCGCCCGGACGTAGATCGGGAGGCATGGATCGGCGCGACCCGGTGGAGCCGGTGCGGCCGCACGTCGGGAACGACACGGCCGGCCACCCGGGCACGGGCGCCGCGACCGGTGCGGGCCCTCCGGTCGAAGCCGCCGGGTCCCGGGCGCCCGCGTCCGGGCCGGCCGGCCCCAGGGCGACCGAGGGGGTGCCGGCGGAGCGCGAGGACGCCCTGGTGGCGGCCGTCGTCAAGGCCGTCGGGGAGACCGGCGGCCATGTCGGGAGCGTCTTCCTCCGATCGCGGGACAACCGTTCGATCGTGCTGGCGGCGACCTGCGGTGCATCGCCCGCCCTGCTCGGCGGCTGGCGGCTCATCCCGGTCAACAGCCCCATTCCGGTCGCGGCGGCCTACCGGTCGGGGCGGACGGTCCATCTGGCCGACGCCGAAGAGACGATGCGACGCTATCCGCAGCTCGCGGTGGCCCTGCCGTACGCGTTCGGCTCGGCATCGGTCCCGGTGAGGGCCGGCCCGGAGAGCCTGGGGGCACTGACGGTGGTGTGGTCGGCACCGCCCGGGCACGCCGGGCTGTCCAGGGCCCAGCTCCGCCACCTGCGGGCCATCGCCAACCGGCTCGGCACCGCCCTCGCCGACCTCCGGGCCCGCGGGGACTCCTTCGCCTACGACGCCACGACGGTGCCCGTCGAGGTCCCCGTTCCCACCGCGCCGGCGGTACGGGTCGGCCTGTTCGACTGGCAGCTCGACACCGGGACCGTGGTCGCCGACGACGAGCTGTGCGCGATCTTCGGCCTCAGGCCCGACGCCTTCGACGGACGGGCGGACACGCTGGCCTCCCGGCTCCACCCCGGCGACCGGATCTCGCTCCGGGCCACGGCCCGCGCGGCCGTCACGGACGGCCGGGTGCTCGCCCGCCGACTGCGCGTCCGCGCCGCCGACGGGTACCGCACCGTCGAGCTGTGGGGCCGCGTACCGGAGGCCCCCGGGGCAGCGGTCCGCCGTCACCTCGTCGGCTGCGTGCTCGACGGCGCAGCGGGCGCGGCGGCCGTGACCGCGGTGGAACGGCTCCGGGACGGGCTCTTCTCCCTCGCCCCGGACGGGCGGGTCACCTACGCCAATCACAGCCTGGAGCAGCTGCTCGGGGTGCGCGTCCGGGAGCTGCTCGGCCGCCGCCTGTGGGAGGTCGTGCCCTGGCTGTCCGACCCCGTCCACGAGGACCGGCACCGCGCCGCGATGGTTGCGCAGCAGCCGACCGCCTTTCTGGTCCGCCGGCCGCCGGACCGGTGGCTCGCCTTCTCCCTCCACCCGGACACGAACGGCGTGACCGGCGCGGTGACGCCGTCCGGGCCGCCGCACTCACCGTCGGCAGGCTCCGGGGCAGCGGCGGAATCCAGGGAGTCGACCGGCGATCCGCCCGGTTCCGGACCCGGACACCCCACGCCCGGAGACCCCACGCCCGGCCTGCCGACGGCCCGGGCGGCGCCCGCGCGGCTGGGCGCCATCCACCGCGTGCTGCAGCTGGGCAGTGCGCTGACCGAGGCGGTCACCGTGGACGAGGTGTGCGAGGTCGTCGGCGACCAGCTCATGCCGGCCTTCGGCGGCCAGCACCTGGCCATCTACGTGATCGACGAAGGCCGCCTGCAGCTGCTCTTCCACACCGGCCACCACGACCGGTTCCTGCACTGGCTGGAAGGCAGGCCGCTCGACACCCCTCTGCCGGGGACGGAGGTGCCGACCTCGAGCACTCCCCGGTTCGTCGAGTCCCGGCAGGATCCGACCGGGCCCCACCCGGCCCTGTCCATGGACGGCGTCGGGGCCTGGGCCTACCTGCCGTTGATCGCCTCCAACCGTCCCGTCGGCACCTGCATCCTCGGCTTCGACGAGCTCCACCACTTCACCACCAGGGACCGCGGCATCCTGACCGCGCTGAGCGGGCTGATCGCCCAGGCACTCGAACGCGCCCGCCTCTACGACGAGAAGTCCGCCCTCGCCCACGGCCTGCAGAACGCACTCCTGCCGCACCGTCTGCCCGTCCTGCCCGGCATCGGCACCACCGGTCGGTACCTGCCGGGCACCAGCGGGATGAACATCGGCGGCGACTGGTACGACGTGATCCCCACCGAGGGCGGTGTGGCCCTGGTGGTCGGTGACGTCGAGGGCCACAGCGTCGCCGCCGCCGGGATCATGGGTCAACTGCGCAGCGCCGTACGGGCCTTCGTCACGGCTGGCCACTCGGCCGGCGCCGTCCTGAGCGGGACCAACCGGCTTCTCGTCGACCTCGACCCCGGGATGCTCGCCAGCTGCTGCTACCTCCGCATCGAACCGCGCACCGGTCGCGTCCACGCCGTCCGCGCCGGGCACTGCCCGCCGCTGGTGCGCCGTCCCGACGGCAGCACCGAGGTCCTGGAGCTGGCGGGCGGCCCCCTCCTCGGCGTCGACGGCGCCAGCAGCTACCCGGAGACCCGGCTGGACCTCGCTCCCGGCTCGATCATCGCCCTCTACACCGACGGCCTCGTCGAGGAGCGCGGCAGCGACATCGACCTGGGCATCGACGACCTGCGGGCCTCCCTGGCCCACGCCCGCGCCGGGAGCCTCGACGAACTCGCCGATCAACTCCTGCGGAAGGCCCTGCGCTCCCGGCACCGTTCGGACGACATCGCGCTGCTCCTCACCGAGTACCGGCCCGAGTGACACGTCGCCGCCCCCGCGCGTCGGGCACGAGGAATATTGTCGATGGCGCGTCAAAGTTCTTCCGGCAACCGGAGCCCGGATCTACCGTCATTCAGTATGTCCATCAGACTGCTTCGCCCCTTGGTCCTCGTCTGCGCGCTCCTGGCCGCGCTCACCGCCGCCCAGCTCGGCCCCGCCGCGGCGCACGCCGCCGCCCTCGGCACGATCAGAGGCGGCGTCAGCCAGCCCGTCTACTCGTACGCCAACGCCATCCGGGAGACGGTCTGGGTCGACACCGGGCTCGACAGCGACGGCGACGGCCGTACCGACCGGGTGGCCGCGGACATCATCCGGCCCGGCGAACCGGCCGCCGCCGGGCGGAAGATCCCCGTCATCATGGACGCCAGCCCCTACTACTCCTGCTGCGGGCGGGGCAACGAGTCACAGCTCAAGACCTACGACGCGCAGGGCAAACCCGTCCGGTTCCCCCTCTACTACGACAACTACTTCGTGCCCCGCGGCTACGCGGTCGTCCTGGTCGATCTGGCCGGGACCAACCGCTCCGACGGCTGCGTGGACGTCGGCGGCCCCTCCGACGTCACCTCCGCCAAGGCGGTCGTCGACTGGCTGAACGGCCGGGCCGCCGGCCACAGCGCCCGCACCGGCGGCAGCACCGTCGCACCGGCCTGGGCGAACGGCTCGGTGGGCATGATCGGGAAGTCCTGGGACGGCACCATCGCCAACGGCGTCGCCGCCACCGGTGTCGACGGTCTCAAGACCATCGTGCCGATCTCGGCGATCAGTTCCTGGTACGACTACTACCGCTCCGACGGCGCTCCGCTCTACAGCGGCACCCCTGCCGACCTGGCCGGGTACGTGGAGAGCCCGGCCGCCGCGCCGCACTGCGCCGCGGTGCAGCACCGGCTCGCGGCGGGCGCGCCGACGAACGGCGACTGGAGCGGACTGTGGCAGCAGCGCGACTACGTCGCCGACGCGGCCAAGGTGCGCGCCAGCGTCTTCGTGGTGCACGGGATGCAGGATCTGAACGTCCGCGACATCAATTTCTCCCAGTGGTGGGCGGCGCTGGCCCGCAGCGGCGTCGACCGCAAGATCTGGCTGTCCCAGACCGGCCACGTGGACCCCTTCGACTTCCGGCGCACCGCGTGGGTGGAAACCCTGCACAGCTGGTTCGACCACTACCTGCTCGGCGTGGACAACGGCGTCCAGCGCGGCCCGGCCGCCGACATCGAGCGCGCCCCGGACCAGTGGACGCAGGACCGCACCTGGCCCGCGCCCGGTACGGTCACCGGCGCACTGGGCCTCAGGCCCGGCACGCTGACCACCGCGGCCGGCAGCGGCACCGCCGCGTTCACCGACAACCCGGCCCTCGGCGAGGACGACTGGGCGGCGAACGCCGATACGGGCTCCCCGGAGAACACGGTCTTCACCACCGGCGCGCTCGCCGGGGACCTGCGGATGTCGGGCCAGGGCTCGATCACCCTGTCCGTGAAATCCTCCACCGCCAGCGCCCACCTCAGCGCCGTTCTGGTCGATCTGGGGCCGACGACCATCCGGAACTACGAGGGCACGGGCGAGGGCATCACCACCCTGGCCACCCGCTCCTGCTGGGGCGACAGCACGCCGGGCGACAGCGCCTGTTTCCTGGACACCTCGGCCGACACCGCACCGGTGGGCTACACGGTCTTCAGCCGGGGCTGGGCCGACCTCGGGCACTACGCCGGGCTGAACCGGACGGTGGCGCTCACCCCGGGCAGGTCCTACCCGATCACCTTCGACCTGGCCGGCACCGACCACGTCGTGCCCGCCGGACACCGGCTCGCCCTGATCGTGGCCGGTACCGACAGCGGCCTGCTCGAACCGGCGTCGACCACGCCGAGCCTGAGCATCGATCTGGCCCGCTCCTCGCTCCGGCTGCCGCTGGTCGGCGGCACGGCCGCGCTGCGGCAGACGGCCACGCCGAGCCGGCCGGAGACCCTGCCGGGGCTGCCGACGGGCCGGGCAGCCACCGCCACCGGTCCGGAGAACTTCCGGTAGGCCGGCCGCACACGGCTGCGGCGCGTCGGCGGGAGTCCGATCCCACCGGCGCGCCGCAGACCGACTCCGGGTCCGTCGTACGGGATCTGCGAGCATCCGACGGCGGCCCTCCGACACCTGTCAGGGGAAGGGCCCGGATCGCCACGGGCGCACCACCTCAGGCCCACGGCAGCGCGGCACGGGTCTTCCAGTACAGGTCGGCGGGCTCGGCGAGCGCTGCCAGCCGGTCGAGCTCGCCGGGCGCGAGGTCGAGTCGTGCGGCGGCGAGGTTCGATGCCAGCTGTGCCGGGGTCGCCGCGCCGGAGAGCACGATGTCGGCCCACGGCTGGGCCGCTGCCGCAGCCAGCGCGATGGCGTCGCAGGACTGGCCGGTGCCGGCGGCGAGGGTGCGCAGCAGGGTCGTGTCGGGGCCCGTGGCGTTGCGGCCGGCGAGGCGGCCGTTCGCCATGCCCTCCTTCACCACCACCAGCATCCCGGCCGCGTGGGCCTCGGCCAGCGCCGGTCCGGCGGAGGGCTCCAGCAGGTTCCAGGTGGATTGGACCGCCTTGAACAGCGGACGGCCCGACACCTCCACCGCCAGCGCCGCCCGGATGGTCTCGCTCTGCGCGGAGCCGCTGGTGGACAGGCCCACCCGGACGCCCTCCTCGGCGAGCGCGGCCATCCGCGCGTGAAGCGCGCGGTCGGTCAGGGCCGGGCTGTCGGGTGTCACGGAGTGCACCAGGTAGACATCGAGCCGCGGCCCCAGCAGGGCCCTTGTCTCCCGGACCTGCCGGTCGAACACCGCCGTCGAGTGCTCCTTGACCTCGTGCACGGGCACACCCGAGGCCTGCCAGTCGGCGGTGTAGGTGTAACCCCACTTGCTCCCCACCACCAGGTCGGCCGCCGCCTCCGGCCGGGCGTCCAGCCATGCGCCGACGAACTCCTCCGCCCGCCCGTACGACCGCGCCGTGTCGAAGTACCGCACCCCGGCGGCGTACGCGGCGTCGAGCAGCGCGTGCGTGCGTGCCCGCAGCGCCTCGACACTCCGCTCGGACGGCAGGTCGAGGTCACGGCCGAGCGTGATGTAGCCGGGGCGGCCGACGGCGGCGGTGCCGACGCCGAAGCGTGCGAGCGACGGTCCGGCGGCCGGGCCGGAGGCGGGTGCAGTCGCCATGGCGGTGCTCCGTTCGATGGTTCCGGCGGACGGGGCGGCGCGCCCCGTCCGCGTCCGACCCTATCCACCGCGCTCGATCGACCGCGGCACGGCGAGCCCCTGGAGCTCCCCGGTATCCGCCACGCGGCGCGGCCTGAGCGCGTACTGTCGAGTACGTCAGCAACTCGTCATGCAACCGTCAGATCACCGTCGCACGAACCATTCTTGACGGTCCGTCATACCATGCACAGCTTCACGACACCCGACCCCGCGGCGTCGCAGCGGACCGAGCCGCCTCACCGACCCGACGTCGCGCCCTCCGCGCAGATTGGTTTGCACCGTGCGGATCCGAAAGCCGGCCATCAGTGCCACTGCCGTGAACTCCCCGCTCCGGGCCGCCGGCACCACCAGGGCCTGACCACCGCCCCCGCATCTCTGCGAACCGCTTCGCCCTGCCGCGCACGCCGCGGCCGGACGGGCGGCGTCCATGACGCACTCCCAGCAGCGCAAGCATCACGAAGGAGACCGACATGGCCACTTCTGAGACCAGGACCGCCCTCGACACCGTCTACCGATCCGAGGGCCCCACCCGCCCGATCCTCGACCAGATCGCCGACAAGTGGTCGATGACCGTACTGACGGTCCTCGACGAGCCCAAGCGGTTCAACGAGATCAAGCGCCACCTCGACGGCGTGACCCAGCGGGTCCTGACCCAGACCCTGCGCCGCCTGGAACGCAACGGGATGATCGTGCGACGCGTGCTGCCGACCTCGCCGGTCGGCGTCGAGTACTCCCTCACCCCGCTCGGAGACTCCCTGCGCGGGCCCCTCGGCCGACTGTACGCCTGGTCGGTCGCCAACACGGACCAGATCCGGGCCCATCAGATCGAGTACGACCGACGCATGCACGACTGTCACAGCTCCGAGCCCAGAGTCGATCTGACTGTCCATTAGGCATCGACGGCCGCGCAGCGGCGGTTGACATTTGTCATCCGTAGCCGGTGACGTGCCGTCACTACGGATGGTCGGTCACCGGAGGGGAACGTGGAGCCATGGGAACGACACAGGCGGTGATGACCGCCGAAGGGCTGCGGTACCGGTATGGGGAGACGACCGCGCTGGACGGCGTGGACCTGCGGGTCGATCCCGGGGAGTGCGTCGCGCTGCTCGGGCCGAACGGGGCCGGGAAGTCGACCCTGGTCGCGATCGCGGTCGGGCTGCTCGCTCCCCAGCAGGGGACCGTGCGGATCCAGGGCGGTGATCCGCGCCGCGCGGCGACCCGTCGGCGCCTCGGCGTGGCGCAGCAGACACCGGGCTTTCCGAACACGCTGACCGTGAAGGAGCTGGTGACCGGTGCGGCGGTCCGCGGTGGGCTACGAGCATCCGCGGCCGCTCCGGTGCTGGCGGAACTCGGGCTGACCGAACTCGAGCGCCGGCGGGTGTCGAAACTCTCCGGCGGCCAGAAGCAGCGCGTGCAGCTGGCGATGGCACTGGTCACCGAACCCACCCTGCTGGTCCTGGACGAGCCCACGGTCGGCCTCGACACATCGGCCCGGCGGCACTTCTGGCAGATCCTGGCACGTCGCCGGGCGCACGGCACCGCGGTGCTGGTGACCACGCACCTGATCGAGGAGTCGGCTGCCGTCGCTGACCGGGTGGTGGTCCTCGACCGCGGCCGGATCCTGGCGGACGCGCCGCCGGAGATGCTGGTGTCGCAACTGCCGGACCGCACCGTGACCGTACGGACCGGGCTCGGCCACGGCGAACTGCGGGCGTTGCCGGGCGTTCTGTCGGTCACTCCCGAGCACGACCTGGTGAGGATCCAGACGCGCTCGCCCGAGGACCTGCTGCGCGTGCTGCTCGACCGGGATCCGGAGCTGGCGGAGTTGCGGGTGCAGGACGCGGGCCTGGAGGAAGCCGTGCTCGCGCTCACCGACGCTGCGGAGGTGGAGGCGTGAACGCGATGACGGCACGGATCTTCGGGGTGGAGTTGCGGGACGAACTGCGGGCGATCGTCCGGGAACCGACCTCGTTGTTCTTCAGCATCCTCATGCCGGTCGGGTTCTTCGTCCTGTTCAACCTGCTGTACGGGCACGGCAGCTCCCAAGGGCTCTCGGCCGGTACGGCGATGGTGGCCACCTTCGGCACCTACGGGGTGATCACGGTGGCCGCGCTGCAGCCCGGCATCGGGGTCGCGCAGGACCGGGACCTGGGCTGGCTGCGCATGAAGCGGGTGTCCGCGGTGCCGATCGGGGTCGGTCTCGCCGCGAAGGCCATGGCTGCGCTGCTCTACGGGGTGGGCGTGCTGGCGCTGATGGGGGTGGCGGCCGCGGCGTTCGGCACACTGCACGCCTCGGCCTGGGCGCTGCTGCGGGTGGCCGCGGTGCTGCTGCTGGGCACCGTCCCGTTCACGCTGTTCAGCGTGGCGGTCGGGCTGCGGTTCCGCACCGGGGCGACGATCGCGCTGCTCAACGCGGTCCTGTTTCCACTGGCGGTGCTGTCCGGGCTGTGGATCCCCATCCGGCTGCTGCCCTCGGCGGTGCGGCGCATCGCGGAGTTCCTGCCCACCTACCACCTCGCCCAGCTCGGGCTCGCCCAACTGGACGGCGGAACCGTGGCGATCCATGTGCTCGCCCTGGTGGTCACCACCGCGGTGGCGGCGGCGGTGGCCACCGCGGCCTACCGTCGGGCCCGGCTGTGAGCGCCGTCGACGACTCCGCTCCCGGGTCCGTGGCCGCGCGGCTGCGGACCTGGGACTGGATCTACCTCGGCTACCTGCTGTTCGTGCCGGCCCAGCCGTACTTCTCACCGGAGCGCCGGTGGTGGGAGTGGCCGCTGGCGATCGCGGTGTGCGCGGCCACGGCCGTGCTGTACGCGGCGGCGGTGCTGCGCGGCCCGTCCGCCCGGCACGTCTGGTCGTCGATCGTGCCGATGGCGGTGATCGGCGCGCTGGCCGCCCCGTTCAACACCAATGCGAGCGTGCTGTTCATCTACGCGGCCGCAGTCGCGGGCAACACGCTGCCGTGGCGCGACGCCCGGCTGTGGTTCGCGGGCCTGACCGTGCTGGACAGTGTCACGGCACTGGTGTCGCAGGTCCCGATGCCCTACCGGCTGTGGGGTTTCGCGTCGGCGCTGGTACTGGTCTGGGTGATCGGGCTGCTCGAACTCGGACAGCGCGACCGGCGTCAGGAACAGGAGAACGAGCGGCTGCGCACCTCCCGGGTCGAACTGCTCGCGACCATCACCGAACGCGAGCGGATCGCGCGCGACCTGCACGACCTGCTCGGGCACTCGCTCACCGCGGTGGTGATGCGAGCCCAGCTGACCAAGGAACTGGTATCGGTCGACCCGCAGCGGGCGCGCGCCGAGGCCGAGGAGATCGAACGCAATGCGCGGGAGGCGCTGGCCGCGGTACGCAGCACGGTCACCGGCTGGCGGCAGACCAGCATCCGCGCGGAGCTGGAGGCGGCACGGCGAGCGCTGGCCGGCACCGGGGTGGACCTGCGGGTGGACCACGAGGACGGGCCGCTCCTGGTCGCGGCCGCAGAACACGCGTTGGGGCTGGCCCTGCGGGAGGCGGTGACCAACGTGGCCCGGCATGCGCGGGCGTCCACCTGCCGCATCGGACTGGACACGGACGGGGAACGGGTGCGCCTGGTGATCGCGGACGACGGGATCGGCGGCAACGCTCCGGAGGGCTCCGGGCTGACCGGGCTGCGGGAGCGGATCGGGAAGCTCGGGGTGCGGTGCAGCGCACCGGCACGGCCGGGACCACGCTGACCGTGACGGTGCCGGTCGGGGTGGCCCGGTGATCCGGGTGGTGCTGGCCGAGGACCAGGGCATGGTGCTGGGCGCGTTCGCGTCCCTGCTGGACCTGCAACCGGACATCTCGGTGCTGGCGACCGCGACCGACGGCGACGAGGCGCTGGCCGCGGTGCGCGAGCACCGGCCGGACGTCCTGGTGACCGACATCGAGATGCCCGGCCGCACCGGTCTGGACGTGGCCGCGGAGCTGCGCACCCTGGGTGACCCCACGCGGGTGCTGATCGTGACCACGTTCGCGCGCAGTGGCTACCTGCGCCGCGCGGTCGACGCCGGGGTGGCCGGGTACGTGCTCAAGGACGCGCCGATCGGCGAACTGGCGGCGGCCCTGCGCCGGGTGCACGCGGGTGAGCGGGTGGTGGCGCCGGAACTGGCGGTGGCGGCGTGGGACGCGGCCGATCCGCTGACCGACCGGGAACGGGAACTGCTGCGCGCGGTCGCGCAGGGGGCGGGCAACGCCGAGATCGCGGCGCGGCTGTTCCTGGCCGAGGGCACCGTGCGCAACTACCTGTCCAGCGCCATGGCCAAGCTGGGCGCGCGCAACCGGACGGACGCGGCCAGGACGGCGACGGCGCGGGGCTGGCTCTGACCGGCCGGCCGTGGCGCCACCACCGGTGGCGGCGCTCAGGCGACGGCCGGCAGCCGGTCGGGCAGGGCGAACAGCAGGTCGTGCAGCGGCCGACCGGTGCCGTGCCAGATCGACAGCGCGTACACGCTGATCGGGAAGCGGACCCAGCGCGGCGGCGCCCACACCGTGCCGCGCACGATCGGTCCCTGCCCGGTCGCGTCGAGGTTCGACGGCACGTCGCCGGCCTCGGCGAGCATGTCCCAGCCCTGCCGCGGCACGGCGAACTCCGCCTCGGTGAGCTCTCCGCGCATGCTCGCGCGCAGGATCGTCGTCGCTGCGAGGTCGAGCGTCAGCGCGCCGTCGACCAGCCCGCGGTCGACCTGGTGCCCGGCGTCGGCCAGCCAGGCGCACAACCGGTCGACGGCGGCGTCGAGCAGGTCCTCGGTGGCGCGTTCGGTGGTGATCGCGCGGCACAGCAGCGCCTGGAAGTGCACCTCCTCGGGCACGACGACCTGGTCGCCGATGACCGTCCTGAGCAGCGCCAGGTCCAGCGCGGACGGGTCCTCGTGGGCGGCGGCGACGTTGCCGGCGACGGCCCGCAGGAACGGGTCGTCGCAGTCGTCGAGCAGGAACGTCCACAGCCTCTCGCAGAGGTCGACCATGCGAACGCCGGTCGTCGAGTGGATGACACGCAGCGCGCAGCGGAGCAGGATCTTCTGGAACAGCGTCATGGACACCCGGAAGCCCATGCCGCGCACCCAGTCCTGGACGCTCATCGCGTCGTGGGCGACGACGACGTCGGCGACCAGTTCGGGGTTGGTGACGTCGCAGGGCATCCAGCGGGTCGTCACCTTGTGCTTGTCCTGGAAGGACTCCCGCGCGTACTCGGTGTTGTTCAGCAGGAGCAGCGGGTAGATCACCGGCGAGCCGCCGGCGGTCAGCACCTCCTCGACCCCGTTGAGGTAGGAGTCGTAGGTCTCGCCGGGCAGGCCCCAGATCAGGTCGGTGTAGGTGGGCACGCCCAGTTCGCGGAACCGGGCGAGCAGGCGGCGGTAGTGCTGGGTGCGGATGTTGGCGCGGCTGGCGATCTTCAGCACCTCCGCGTCGAAGGACTGCGCGGACAGCGTGATCGCCGTGGTGAGGTCGGCGGCGTGCAGCATGCTCGCGATCTCCACGATGCGGTCGTTGCTGTTCTTCGCCCAGTTCGTGCTGACCATCAGCCGCTTGTCGTAGCGCCGGGTGAGTTCCACGATGTGCTCTGCGATCTCCCGGTCGCGGGCGAGGATGCCGAAGTTGGCGTCCGCGATGAACAGCGTCGCGTCCATGGGCATCAGCCGGATCAGCCGGTCCAGTTCGGCGAAGATCCGGTCGCGCGAGAACTGCCGCACCTTGGAGTTGGTCGCGCCGCCCCAGTAGCAGAACGCGCACTTGTACGGGCAGCCCCGGTTGGTCTCGTAGACGATCATGGAGGTGCCGGTGATCTCCTCGTCGGAGTACACCGGGGAGAGGATCGGCGAGGCGACCTGGTCCAGATCGGTGATGCGGTCCGCGTCCGGGTTGGTGACCACGAGGCCGTCGGACCAGTAGCTGATGCCGGGAATCGTGACGAGGTCCCCGCCGGCGAGGAAGCAGTGCATCAGGTCGCGGAACCGCAGTTCGCCTTCGCCGTGCACCAGCACGTCCACCCACGGGGCCTCGGTGAACAGCGGATCCTGCTGGTGGCTGACGTCGTTGCCGCCGACGACGACCAGGCAGTCCGGCCACCGCTGCTTGACCCGACGGGCCAGCTCCAGCGACTGGGCGCGGTTCCAGAAGAACACGGTCAGCGCGACGACGAACGGTTCGTCCCAGGAGTCGAGCAACTCCGTCATCGCCTGCTCGCCGCCGGTCTGCTCGCGCACGCAGATCCGGAAGTCGCAGCTCTCGTCGAGGACGGGGTCCGCCAACGAGGTCGCCTTGAGGTAGCCGAGCGTGATGCTGTACCGGACGCCGTGCATCGCGGTGAGCTCGACGAGCTGGACGGACTTCTTCCTGGCGGGCACCTGAGCTGACGGCCGGCCGGCAGTGGCATCGTGGATCGTGCCCATCGTGGAGGTCATAGCTGCACATCCGTACGCAGTCGGGTGAAGGGGACGTTCCGCACGTGGTGGTGACCGGTGGCCATCGACGGAGCCGGGCGCGCCGTTCCGCGCGGATTCCCGCTGCGGCGCCCATCCGGAAGAGCGCGTGCCATTTCTGATTCCGGGGCTGCTCCGGCGCGGACTTCCAGGACGTTTACGATGTTTACCTCGACGCAGGGAGCGGGCCGCACACCGGTCGGCAACGGATATCCACGGTCGCAGCGCCGGCCGGATGCGTCAATAACGCACTCCCCGCATCCTAGGTATCTCCGGGGATACCTGAGCGGGCCTGATATTTGAGCTTCTCTTGAGCTTCCGGGTCTCCGCCGGGCTTTGTTGTGAACATTGACGACCCATCAGGCCCGTTGTAGCGTCTGCCACGAAACGCCACGGCGGCGCCGCAAGGCCCGGCCGTACGGGTGTAAACCCATCCGTCGCTCTGGTGAATTTCCGGTTGTTAGGGAGTGGTTTCGGTGCGCTTCGGGCTTTCCTTTCTTCCTGACTGCACGCCGGAGACGAAATCTCCGCAGACCTACTTCAGCGACGCGCTGGAGTTGTCCGTCCAGGCCGAGGTGGGCGGACTGGACTCGGTGAAGATGACCGAGCACTATCTCCACCACTACGGCGGATACTGCCCGAGCCCGTTGGGATTCCTGTCCGCGGTGGCCGCCCGGACGAGTTCGGTCCGGCTGATGACCGGCTGCGTGCTGCCGGTCTTCCACCATCCGATCCAATTGGCCGCCGAAACCGCGCAGGTCGACGCGATCAGCGGCGGCCGGCTCGACGTGGGATTCGCGCGGGCCTATCTTCCCGACGAGTTCGACGCGCTCGGCGTGGACATGGACGAGAGCAACGACCGATTCCGCGAGACCATTCGCGCCGTACTGCGGATATGGACCGAGGAGAAGGTCAGCGAGCAGACCCGTTCTTCTCCTATCGCGACGTGACCGGACTTCCGCGGCCCACCCAGCAGCCGCATCCGCCGGTGTGGGGTGCCGCGGTGCGCACGCCGGAGAACTTCGCCTGGCTGGGCACCGAAGGCCTGGGCCTGCTGATCACCCCACTGATCTCGCCGCACGAATTCCGCGATCACCTGACCGTCTACCGCGACGCGTTCGAAGCGGCGCACGGCGCCTCCGGGCTTCCTCCCCGGGTCACGGCCAGCCTGCCACTGGTGGTCGCGGAGACCGACGAGGCCGCGGAGGAGATCGCCGAGACCTACCTGCGCCGCTATCTGGACGTCTGGGCCGAGGCCGTGAACGCATGGGACCGCCGGGAATCCTCGGCCTACCGCGGCTACTCCGGGTTCGGCTGGATGCTGCGCGGCCTGCAGGCCGAGAAGCTCTACACCGAAGGCGGTGCGATCGTCGGATCCCCGGCCACGGTCATCGACCGGATCCGCGCGTTCAACCGCCACATCGGCGGCGTCGACCAGATCCTCTGGCAGATCGATTTCGGTGCGATGCCGCTCCCCAAGGCTCGGCAGACCCTGGAGCTCTTCTGCGACCAGGTGCTGCCCGAGGTGACAACACTGTGACGTCGATGCCCCGGACCGGGGCATCGGCACGGAGCAGGAGAGGAGGTGTACGCACAATGGAGGGATTCAACGACCTGGTGCTGGACGACAGCGCCTTCGAGCTCGTGGACCTGGGTGAGGTGGTGCCCGCGTCCGTGACGGCCGGCTACGGCCTGACCGAGCTGTCCGCGTCCGGTGGCCAGAGCAGCTGCTGCTGCTGCTGCCCGTGCTGCTGCTGCACCTGATCCGGGTGCTGATGTCTCCGGCACCCGTGCTCTAGCCGGTGCGTGGTGGTGAAAAGGGACCGGGTGGCTCTCGGTCCTTCCCTGACCGGTCGTCAACGAAGGTGTGAAGAAGCGGTGGTCATGGAAGTCGATGTCGAGCGGATCCGGCCGCGACTGCGCGGCGACGTCTACGTCATGCGCGTGCCGGAAGGTGCCTACATCCGCAGCAATCTCGGCGGGTCGATGCTCAAGGGCGCGTCGACGTACGAGTGGATCCAGCGGATCGCGCCGATGCTCGACGGCACCAGGACCCTCGGCGAGCTGTGCGCGGCCGTTCCGGAGCCCAGCCGCGCCGGCCTGGCCAAACTGACGATGCTGCTGCTCGGCAAGGGGTACGTCAAGAACGTCCTGGACGACCGCCCGCACACCCTGACAGCCGACGTGGCCGCGGCCTACGCGGCCAACATCGCCTTCATCGAGTACTTCACCGAGTCGCCGGAACTGCGCTTCGAGCACTACCGGGACAGCACCGTCGTGCTGGCCGGATCCGGCCCGCTGCTCCAGGCCCTGGCCAACGCGCACCTGCGTTCCGGTGTGCGCACCGTGTCGCTCGCCCCCTTCGCCGAGGTCGACCGCGACCGCGTCGCCGAGCACCTCGCCGCGGCCCGGGCGCTGGATCCGGAGCAGGAGACCGCCTACCGGGAGGTCGACGCCGAGCGGCTCGACCGGGTCGCCGCCGACGCCGCCATGGTGCTGCACGTCGCGGACCGCCCCATGATCGAACGCGCCCGGTCGCTGCCGCACGTCGCCCGCGCCGCCGGCGCCGCGTTCGCCCAGGCGATCGTGGTGGGCGACGACGCCTGGATCGGCCCGGTGATCGGCAGGGACGGCGACGCCACGGCCTGGGAGTCGGCCTGGCGTCGGCTGCGCGCGCTCGCACCGGACCTCGTCGGCGCGGATCTGCGCGACCACCCGGAGGCGGCGCCGAGCGACTTCCTGCGCGGCCCCACCGTCGCCCTCGTCGCCAACCAGCTGTGCTTCGCGGCCTTCCGGCACCTCACCGGCATCGATCCGGGCACGGGCGCCGACCACCTCGTCCGGTTCGAGCTGGAGACGCTGGAAACCTCCAAGCACACCTTCCTGCCGCACCCGCTCGCGCTGCCCGTCGTCCCCGTCGCCCCCTCCCGGGTGGCGGCGTTGGCCACCGCGGCGCCCGTCGACGACGAGGCGCTGGCCCGACTCGCGGTGGACTGCGTCGACCCGCGGACCGGTGTGTTCGCGGAGATCACCGAACGCGACTACGAGCAGCTGCCGCTGTTCGTCAGCGAGGTCGTGGTCTCCGACCCGGTCGGCCTGGCCGGCGGTCCGTTCCCGGTCCACGGCGTCGGCGAGAGCGTGGTCGAGTCACGGCAGCGGGCCGTCCGGCACGCGTTCGAACGCTACGCGGCCGTCATGGTCGACTCCCGCAGGGGCGACACGCTCCACGGCCTGGACGTGCTGACCGGCGAACCGGTCGCGGTCGACGCCTCGGAGGTCTTCCCGGCCCGGACGGCGGCCTCCGGCGACGACTGGACGGCGGCCGTGCGCGCCGCGGTGGTCGCGGCGGCCCACGCGAACGTCGCCGCGGCACTCGCCGCCGCGACCGGCCCGTTCCCCCGGCTGGACCTGGACTCCGCCGGCCTGACGGCGCGCGGCGAGCGCTACCTGAAGCTGCTGCGGATCGTCGACCAGCCGTTCGAGGTCCACGACCTGTCCGGTCCGCTCGGGCTGCCCACCTTCGCGTTCAGCACCCCGGACGCCACCGTCGCCTACGCGAGCGACCTGGAGGTCGCGGTCGCGCTGGAGAGGGGCTGGAGCAGACCCTGCTCTCCTACCAGTCCCGGGCCGCGGAGCAGCCCGGCTACGCACCGGCGCCCGTGCCCGACCTGCCCGCGGACCTGCGCGGGGAGACCGGGGCGCGGCCGGTCTCCGTGACCCTCGACGAGGTCGTGGCGACGCTGACGCGCGACGGCGGCCGCGTGGTCGCGGTACCGCTCGACCACGATCCCCTCCTCGCCGGGCGGTGTCCGTTCGTGGCGCGAGCCGTGGTCGTCCATGGCTGACCGGCCCCACGTGCTCGTCGAATCGCATCAGGTGATCGTCGGACCGTGGCCGCCGGGCTGCCCGGAGTGTCTGCGGACCCGGCGCGCCGCCGCGGCGTCCGCCTTGCGCGCCGCAGAGATGGCCTCCGCCGTGCCGGACGGGGAGCTGCCGACCTTCCTGGCGGACACCGTCGCCGAGCTGGCCTCGGCCGGGTCCGGGGCGCAGCGGTTCTGGATCGTCGACGCGGCCACGCTCACCCTGTCGCAGCACGCCTTCCTCCCCGATCCGCACTGCCCCCGGTGTGCGGTGGTGCCCGCCGACAGCGCACGGGCCGCGAGGATCGTCCGAGCCGCGCGGCCCAAGCCCTCGCCCGCGTCGAGCCGGGTCCGCCCGCTGGACGGGAGCGACCTCGAAGCACGGTACGTGGACGGGCAGAGCGGCCTGATCCCCTCGATCACCTCCTATCCGCAGCACGCGTTCCCGTTCACCGAGGCCGTGCTGGCCGTGCCCAAGGCCTCCGCTGCGGCAGCCGGCTACGGCCGCACCCGGGATTTCGCGTCGGCGCGGGCCGTCGCGGTGGCGGAGTCGTTGGAGCGGCTGGCCGCGTACGCGCCGAGCCGGCGGACGAGCGTCAGGGCCGGCTGGGCCGACGTTGCCGAGGACGCGGTCGATCCCCGCTCGCTGGGCCTGTACCCCGCCGACCGGTTCCGCGTCCCCGGCTTCCCCTACCGGGAGTTCACCGAGGACGCGGTGACCGACTGGGTCTGGGGTCACTCATTCGGCCGGGACCGGCCGGTGCTGGTGCCGGAGAGCTTCGTCTACTACCGGCTGCCGGCCTCCGGCGGCGCGGCCGGGTTCGCGTGCGAGATCTCCAGCGGCTGTGCGCTCGGCGGCTGCTGGGAGGAGGCGGTGCTGCACGGCATCCTCGAAGTCGCGGAGCGCGACGCCTTCCTGATGGCCTGGTACGGACGGACCCCGCTGCCCGGGATCGACCCGGCCGGCATTCCCGACCACCGGATCGCGCTCGTCTGCGAGCGCATCGCGCGGCAGGGCTACCGCGTGCGCATCCTCGACACCACGCAGGACCACGGGATCCCCTCGTTCTGGACGTTCGCCGAGGACGTCACCGGAACCGGACGGCCCCGGGCCGTGTCGACCGGCGGCAGCGGGCTGCGCCCGGCCGAGGCGATCCTGGCCGCGCTGCACGAACTCAGCCAGACCGTCGAGTACATGACCGTCCTCGCGCTCGCCCCGGGCTGGCGCGAACGCGCCCAGCACCTGGCCGACCACCCGGACGAGGTCAGGTCGATGGCCGACCACCTGCTCTGCGCGGCCAATCCGGCCACCTTCGACCGGTACTCCTTCCTGACCGACGACCCGGTGACGTCGACCTGGCAGCAAGGACTCGAGCGCTGGCACTGGCCGCGCAACGCCGACATCGGCGCGGACCTCGACGAGGCCGTCCGGCGTTTCGCCGCGGCCGGCATGGACGTCATAGCCGTCGACACCACCTCCACGGAACAGGCATCGGGAGGCTTCACATGCGTCAAGGTGATGGCACCGGGGTCGGTGCCGATGACCTTCGGACACGCGGCCCGGCGGGTGACCGGACTGCCCCGGCTGGCCGAGGTGCGCAACCCGCACCCGCACCCGTTCCCGTGACCGGGCCCGAGGACGGCCCCGGCCGGGCGTTCTGGCGAACCACCCTGGAGGACCTCGCCGCGGCGATGGAGACCCGGCAGTCGGAGTACGGCAACCCGGACGAGCCGCTGAAGTTCAAGATCTACCGGGGCCGGCCCCGCCGCCCGCTGACCGGCCGGGTGCCCCGGACGCTCACCGCGGTCGAGGCGTTCGACGAGGTGGCGCTGTCGACGCTGCTGCACTACGGCTACGGCATCTCCCGGCAGGAGTTCGACACCAACGGCACCTGGCCGTACCACCGCATGGTCGCCTCCGCCCGCTGCCTGTTCGGCGTCCAGCTGTACGTCTGCCTGGCCGACGGCGTCCACCACTACGACGCTGCGCACCACGGGCTGGTGCACCTGCGCGACGGGGACCACCGGGCGCTGCTCGCCAGGGCGACCGGATCCGCGGGTGCCCTGCCGGAGGCCGTCCTCGTGCTCTCCGCGATGTTCTCCAAGACCGCGTACATCTACCGTGACTACGCCTACCGGCTGTGCACGCAGGAGGCCGGTCTGCTGGCCGGGAACCTCGACCTGGTCGCGCGGTCCATGGGTCTGCGGGCGCTGCTGCACCACCAGTTCGTGGACGAGCCGGTCAACCGGCTGCTCGGGCTCGACAGCGACGAGGAACCGGCCCTGCTGGTCCTGCCGCTGCACCCGGCCGGCGCCGACCTCCGGCGCGAGCCGGTCGCGACGACGGCTGCCGCGCTGGCCTCGACCATCGACCCGATCGACCCGCCGGTGGTCCGCAGCGGACTCCAGGTCGCACCGGCCTGTCCCCGGCTGACCGAGGTCAACCGCGCCTCCCTGCGCACCGACACCACGGCCTTCGCCACCGCCGAACCGGCCGCGCCGGGCGGGTCCGGCACCGAACCGCTGCCGCTGCCCGCGGCCGAACCCCGGCGGTGGACCTGGCGCAGGTGCTGCGCGCCCGCGATTCCGGTCCCGGCGTCTTCCGGCCGGTCGCGTCACGGGTCGACGGAACCGAGCTGTGGGCGCGGCTGGCCCGGGCCCGCACCGGGGTCACCAGCGACGCCGTTCCGGCAGGTGCGCCCGTCCCGCTGGAGATCTTCCTGACCGTCGGCGACCTCGCCGGCGTACCGCCGGGTGCCTACCGGCTCGACCGGTACACGGGTGCGCTGCATCCGGTCGCCGGCGCCGACGCCATCAGCGCGATCGAGCGCGCCTGCCTCCCCGGAACGGTCTTCCGGGGCATGAACGCCGTCGTCCACCTCGTCGGCGACCGCGACTGGGCGTTCGACACCTTCGGCGACCGCGGCTACCGGGTGATCCACCAGGAGGCGGGGCTGCTCGCGCACCGGGTCTGCGTCGCGGCCGCGGCGCAGGGCCTGTCCGGCCGGATCGTCAACGCCTACCACGCCGGCGCGGTCCGCACGGCCCTCGGACTGACCGACCGACGCCATACCCCGCTCTTCCAGATCCTGCTGGCCCGGACGGGACCGGGCGGACACGTGATCGTTCCCGTCGAACTCGAGGAGGTGGGCTGATGGACACGCTGCGCGAAGCCGTTCCCGGCTCGGCCGGCTACCTGACCGGCCCGGCCGCCGTGGTCCGCCTCGCCGGGAGCCCGGTCGCCGTGCTGGACGGGCTGCGCTGTGCGCGCAGCTGGCGCACCGCCGGAGAGCTGGTGGGGCTCCGCGCCGAGATCGCCGACGCGGCCGCGGAACTGTCGGATCTGCTGTACGCCGCGATCGGCGCCGCGGACGACGGGGAACCGAAGGCCCGGCTGGTCGCGGTGCGCCGGGCCGTCCACCGGGGCCGCCGCGTCGATCCCGCGCGGCTGACCGACGTGCCCGCCGACCTGGCCGCCCCGGTCCGGGCGTGGACCGCGCGGCTCGCCGAACGCGACCGCCTGCTGGCGGAGTTGCCGGACCGGCTCGAAGAGGACTGGGCCGCGAGCTACCGGGCGCTGGGCACCGCGGCCCGGCTGCCGGCCTTCCAACTGGGGCTCGTGCACGCCAACCCGGACATGTACCTGGCCCTGCACAAGTGGTTCGACACCGGTCGCGCACCGCAGCGCCAGACCGTGCTGCGCCTGGCGCAGTACCTGGCCCGTTCCGCGGCGAAGACCAGCCCGTACTCCACGTTCACCAGCAGCGGCCTGGCCGCCTGGAGCCGGTGCGACGACATCGTGGAGCTGTCCGGGCGGCTGGCCGAGGGGCGGGTCGCCGCGGCGACCACGACCGAGATCAGCGTCGGTTCGCTGCACCGGATCGCCCGCGCCGTCAGCGAACGCCCGGAGGTCGTCGGCGGCCGCCCGATCCGGATCAACCCCAGCGTCACGGTCGCCGACGACACGCTGGTGTTCCTGGGCCGGCGTCCGGTCGAGCACGTGCACAGCCTCGCCGTCACCCCGACCCTGCGCCGGGTGATGGACCTGGTCATCCCCGGGACCACGCTCGACGACCTGCGCGACGCCCTGCTGGCCCGGGCGGCCGACGGGAGTCAGGTCGACGCCTTCCTCCGCCGCCTGGTGGCGCTGGGCGTGCTGGAGCTCGTCCCGCCGCTCGCCGACCAGGCCCCGGACCCGGTCGCCGACCTGCGCGTCTGGTTGCAGCAGCTCGGGCAGCCCGGCCTGGAACGGCTGGACCGAACCCTGCACGGCGTGCACGAGGCGCTGTCGAGCTACTCGACGATCGAGGCCCCCGGCGAACGGGTCGCCGTCCGCGAGGCCGTGATCCGCGGTCTGGACACGGCGCTTCGCGAGGTGGGCGACCACGCCCACCTGAACAGCCCGAAGCTGGCCCAGGAGTTCGGCCGGTACAGCTTCTACGAGAACGCGGTGCATCCCGGCACGACCGCCGTGCTCGACCGCAGCAGGTGGCAGCCGCTGCTGACGGACCTCGACGCGGTGCGCACCCTGCTCGGCCTGATCGGGCCCGACCTGCCGTTCAAGCTCACCCTCGACGCGCTGTTCCGCAGCCGGTACCCGGCCGACGCGCAGGTGCCGCTGCTGGTGTTCTACCGGGACGTCCTGGCCGAGCAGTCCGCCGGGGCCGCGGCGCAGCCGGCCGCGGGCGGGTCGTGGCTGGCGCACAGCCGGTTCGCCGGCGAGGACAGCCCGGTCGGGGCCGTGCGCGAGCTGCACCGCCTGCGCACCGCCGGCAAGCGCCTGCTGGGAGAGCGGAAGCCGGACGAGGACGGCGTGGTCCGGGTCGATCCCGAGGAGGTGCGCACCCTTGCCGAGGAATGGCCGGGCTGGGTCCGCACGCCGACGTCGATCGCGGCCTACTGCCAGCTCGCCGAGGCCGCGCACGGTCCGGAGCTGGTGGTCAACACCATCAGCTGCGGCTTCGGCCGGGGCCGCAACCGGGTGCGGCAGATCCTGGACGCGCTCGACCTGCGCGAGGACGCACCGGCCGGGCCGGGGCTGGCCGCGGACCGGGACGACGTGCTGTTCGCCGAGTTCGAGGCGGTGGCCCGTTCCGCGGTGAACGTGCGCAGGCCCGGTGTCCCGCTGGTCGTCGACTACCCCGGGGTGCGCAGCCTGCGCTCGCCCGAGGACCTGCTGCCGGTCAACGACCTGTACGTGCGGCGCGGCGAGGACGGGCTGCTCGCGTTGGTGTCGCGGCGGCTCGGCAAGCAGATCTGCCCGGTGCACCCGGGGCTCGGCGACCGGCTGCTGCCGCCCGCCGCGCGGTTCATGGTCGAGGCGTTCGGCGAGTCCAACACCTGGTTCGGCGCGCACACCGAGCTCAGGATGACCTCGGACCCGCGGGCGGCGGGCGGCGTGCACCACCTGCCCCGCCTGATGGTGGGCAACGTCGTGCTGCGGCGCGCCATGTGGATGACCCGCGCGGACCGGCTGCCGCGGCGGGCGGACGCCGCCACCGACGCGGACTGGATGCTGAGGACGGCCGGTTGGCTGGCCGAACACGGCATCCCCGAGCGGTGCTTCGCGACCGTGCTCGACCCGACCGTCCTGGGCCAGGCCGGGAACGGCCAGGGGCCGGGCAACGACACCAAGCCGAACTACCTCGATTTCGCGAGCATGCTGCTGCTGCTCGGGTTGGAACGCCGGCTCACCGAGCCGAACGCGATCGTGCAGATCAGCGAGATGGTGCCGGATCCCGGCCAGGTCCGCGGCGAGCGCGTCGCCGAGTACATCGTGGAACTCAACGAGCCTGGAGTCACGTATGTCTGAGCCCAGCTGGGTCAGCGCCCACCTCTTCTACCACGGCGATCAGGATGCCGTGATCGCCGGTGTCGTCAAGCCCGCAGTGGAACGGCTGCGCGGGGCCGGACAGGCCGAGGGCTTCTTCTTCCTCCGCTACTGGGAGGGCGGCCCGCACGTGCGGCTGCGGGTGCTCACCCGGCCGGAGGACGCCGGGCAGGTCCGTTCGGTCATCGAGGAGACCGCCGCGGAGTTCTACCGGGCGTCACCCTCGCAGTCCTCGATGACCGCACAGGAGTATGCCGAGTCCGCGCCCGGTCTCGCCGCGCTGGAACGCATGGCCGACCACGACCCGGTGCTGCACCCGGACAACTCGGTCGCGTTCATCGACTACGTGCCGGAGACGGAGGTGTTCGGCACGGGCCGCGCGCTGGCCGCGGTCGAGAACCAGCTCATGGCGGCCAGCGCGCTGGCGGTCGAACTGATCGCCCGCGGGCGCACGCCGGGGCAGCGCGCCATGGACGCCTTCGCCATGCTGGCCGCCGACCGCACGCTCTTCACCGGCATCCTGCCCGAACTCGCCTACCAGGCGAGGTTCATGGTGGAGACCGGCGGCGTGGCGGTGGAGGAGGTGATGGGCTCGAAGGAGTTCCGGCAGCACTTCGACGCGAACAAGGCCCACCTGCGCACCACCCTGGAGGCGGTGTGGGCGGCGACCCGGGCGTGCCGCTGCCCGAGGCGTCCGTGGTGAGCACCTGGCTGACGACCGTGCGGGATCTCAACGACACCCTGGTCGAACTGGAGCTGCTGGGCCGGCTGGACGCCTACCCAAGCTTCGAGGCCCCCGCCGACGTGCTGGAACACATCAACCACCTGGTGCCCCAGCTGATCGTGGAACGGTGCGCGCACCTGATGTGCAACCGGCTCGGCATCACCCTGGCCCAGGAGTCCCACCTGCGGCTGCTGGTGACCAGGACCGCCTTCGACCTGTGCACGGTGTGACCCGTGAGCAACGAGGCGACGCGCTACCACGAGGACGTGCACACGCCGACCGAGGTGGCGAACCCGAAGGCGTACCCACCGCAGGTGGTCAAGAGCTACCCGGGGGCGCCGCGGCACCCGCTGCCCTGGCCGCCGGAGAAGTCCGGCAACCGGCTGGGCCGGCTGCTCGCGGATCTCGGCGGCATCACCCGGTCGCAGTGGCTGACCCCGCTGGACATGCTGCCCTTCACCGACAGTTTCGAGGCCATCCCGGACGACGACCCGCTGCAGTGGCTGGTGACCCGGCGTCCGACACCGTCCGGGGGCGCCCGTTACAGCTCCGAGTGGTACGTGATCGCCGGTCCCGACTCGGAGGTGCCCACCGGCGTCCACTACTACGATCCGGCCCGGCACGACCTGGTGCGCCTGCGCTCGGGTGACTACCGGAGCTGGGTGGCGTCCCGGCCCGCCGCGACGGTCCTCGTGCAGACCAACGTGTTCTGGCGGCTGGCCGCCAAGTACGGCGAGATGTACTACCGCCTCGCCTGCCTGGAGTCGGGCATCCAGGTGGCGCACGCGCTGGCGGTCGCGGACGGCACGGGCGCCACGGCCCGGCTGTGCTTCCCCGACGCCGACATCACCGAACTGCTGGGGCTCGACCCCGGGAGGAGGGCGTGCACGCGGTCGTCGAGCTCGTCCCGCCGGTGCCCTCCGCGTTCGGCGGTCCGTCGCTGACGACCTTCCCGCTCGCGGCCGGCGCGCACGCGTCCGTGCTCGCGCAGAGCCGCCCCGACCCCGCACCGCTGCCCATCGCACCGGCGGGAGAGGGCCGGCGGATCAGCCTGCCGCATGCGGAGCCGGATCTGCCGGCCGGGACGCGCACCCGGCACGCGGCCGTGCGCGGCTTCAACGGGGAGCCCATGTCGCCGGGCGCGCTGGCCACGATCCTCACCGCCTACGGCCGGCAGGCGCGCTGGGACCTGCCGGCCAACCTGGTCGAGTTCTACTGCGTGATCGCCGACGTGACCGGCGTGCCGGCCGGCGCCTACCGCTACCTTCCCGACCGGCACCAGCTGGAGCTGGTGAGCGAGGGCGATCCCCGGCAGCGGATCCGCGAGGCCGCGCTGGCCGCGCTGACCCAGCAGGGCGCCCGGACGGCGAACCTGTGGCTGCTGCCGGTGGGCGACGCCGAGGCCGCCGAGGAGCGGTACGGCGCCCGCTGGTACCGCCTGCAGCAGGCGGCCGCAGGCGCCGCACTGCACCGCGCCTGCCTCGCCGCCGCCGCCGTCGACGTGGCGAGCCGGATCCAGAACGACGTGCTCACGCACCTGCTGGACAGCTGGTTCGGCCTGGAGGGGCGGAAACGGAGTCTGCTGATGGCGCACTTCGGCACGGAGCACCCGGCCGGGCTGCGCCCCGAGTTCCGGCTGACCTGGTGAGGGAGGACGACGCGTGAGCGAGCGATGGGGGCACCCCCGGCCGAAGGCCCGGGGAGAGGCGGGGGCATGAGCGACTCGGTCATCGGTGACGGCCTGCTGGCCGACGCCATCGCCCGGCGTCCGCCGTCGATGCTGGTGGTGGCACACGACGGCTGGGACACCGCCGACTGGTCCGCGGCCCACGACCGGGGCGAGCCCTGGCTGCCGGTGTGGACCGAACTCGACCGGGTCGTGGTCGGCCCGATCGTCCGGCCCGGCGAACCCGGCTGCGTGTGGTGCCTGCAGACCTGGCGATCCGGCGCGCCCCGGCGCGACCGGTGGACGGGCGAGCTGCGCAAGGACGGCCGGGTCGCGACCCGGCCGTCCGCCTGGCTGTCGGCCTTCGCCGCCGACGCGGTGCGCGAGCTGGTGCACGCGGGGGCCGCGCGGAACTGCTGCTGGTACCTCGACCTGCGCGACCTGGCCCAGACCCGGCACACGTTCCTCCCGGACCCGCTGTGCCCGGCCTGCGGCGGACGGCCCGAGGACACCGCCGCGCGGGCCGCGATCACGCCCCTGCCGCGGCCCAAGCCCAGCCCCGGCGCCGGCCGGATCGGCGAGCTCTCGGAGTCCCGGCTGACCGAGCTCTACGTCGACGCCGAGACCGGCGTGGTCGCCCCGCCCACCGGCCTGCGCGACTCGCTGCTCCCGCTGGCCGAGTCGGTCCTGACCGAGTGCGGCTACCGCGGCGAGGCCGGGTTCGGGCGCGCCCGCGACTTCGCCTCCTGCCGGGCCACCGCGGTCGCCGAGGCCCTGGAACGGCTCGGCGGCCAGTGGCCCCGGGGCAAGCGGACCACCGTCCGCGGCAGCTACGCGGACCTCGCCCGGGACGCGCTCGATCCCCGGTCGCTCGGCCTGTTCCCGGCGGAGCGCTACCAGGAACCGGACTGCCCCTACCAGCCGTTCACCGAGGACGCCGTGGTGTCCTGGGTGTGGGCGTACTCGTTCCGCCAGGGCCGGCCGGTGCTCGTCCCGGAGACCTACGCGTACTACCGGACGGCCCTGCAGCCGGGGGCCCGGGCGGACAAGCCCTTCACCTTCGAGATCTCCAACGGCTGCGCCCTCGGCGGCTGCGTCGAGGAGGCGATCCTGCACGGGATCCTGGAGGTCGTCGAGCGGGACGCGTTCCTGATGACCTGGTACGCCAGGATGCCCCTGCCGGAGGTGGACCTGGCCCGGGCGCCCGACCCGCGCGTCGGGCTCGTCGTCGAACGCATCGAGCGCACCGGCTACCGGCTGCGGGTCTTCGACATGACGCTGACCGAGGCGATCCCCGCGTTCTGGGTGCTGGCGCAGGACACCACCGGCGACGCCGCCCGGCCGAAGGTCGTCTGCACCAGCGGATCGGCGCTGGATCCGGTCGCCGCCGTGCTCACCGCACTCGGCGAACTGGCCCCCATCGTCGAGCAGGAGATGCGCAGGTACCCCGCCGAGGCCGAGCGGGCCCGGCAGATGGCCGCCGATCCCGATCTGGTGCGCATCATGACCGACCACGCGCTGTGCAGCGCGACTCCGGAGGCGTTCGAACGCTTCTCGTTCCTGCTCTCCGGTGACCGCAGGACCGGCTGGGACCGGCTCGGCCGCGGCCCCTGGCCGCACCACGCCGACCTGCGGGACGACCTGACCGAGGCCGTGGACCGCATGCTGGCGGGCGGCATGGACGTGGTGGTCGTCGACCAGACCTCGCCGCTGCACGAGGCCGCCGGACTGCACTGCGTGAAGGTGATCGTACCCGGCGCGCTGTCCATGACCTTCGGCCACCGCAACCGGCGCACCACCGGGCTGCGTCGGCTGCGGGAGGTGCCCCACCTGCTCGGGTACGCGCCGCAGCCGCTGACCGACGCCGACCTCAACCCCCACCCCCACCCGTTCCCATGACCGATCACGCCGACACCTTCGCCGTCCGCGTCGCCGGCCTGCCCGCGACCGTGCTCGACCGGCTCGTCGACCAGCGGCTGCGGCAGGCGCTGATGACGGCGGCGCGCACGGAGGCCGGGCTGACGGCCGACGCCGCCGCGCTGTCCGACCGGTGCCACACGGTGATCGGGGCGCTGCCGGACCCTTCCGCCAAACCGAAACTGGTCGCGCTGCGGCGGACGGTGCACCAGCTGCGCGATCCGGCGCGGCTGCTCGCCGACCCCCGGTCGCCGCCGCACTCGGCGTCGAACTCGCCTCGACCATCGCGGAGTTCGGCCGCACACTGGACAGGTTTCGGGCCGACCTGGCCCAGTTGCCGACCGTGCTGGCCGAAGCGGACCTCGCCATCGGCGGGCAGCTGCGGGAGATCGGCCTGGATCCCCGCTTCGACCAGGGCCTCGCCCACGCCAGCCCCACCCTGCGCGAGGTCCTCCGGCGCGCACCCGGGCGGCAGGAGCTGATCCGGCTGGCCGTCTACGCGGCGCGCGCCGCCGTCAAGACCAGTCCGTTCAGCACCTTCACCGCCAGCGGCCTCGGCAGGTTCGTCCCGGACGGTCCGGCGCTGCGCTGGACCGCGACCGCGCCGGCCCGGTCCGTCGTCGACCTCGACCTGTCGGTCCTCACGCCGTTGACCGCCGCCGCGGACGGGACGACGGTCCGGGTCAACCCGAGCGCGCGCCTGGTGGGCGACAGCGTCCGGTTCCTCGGCCCGGCACCGGCCGAGGAACTCCTCACCCTGCCCCTCACCCCGCCGCTGCGGCACTGCCTGCGTGCCGCCGCCGGGCAGCCGACGCTCGCCGAGCTGACGGCGGGCCTGCCCGCGGCGCCGGAGCGGGCCGCCGGCTACGTGCGTTCGCTCCTGGCCTCCGGTCTGCTGCTGGCCCAACCCGTCGTCGACGAACACGGTGCCGACCACCTGGAACAGTGGGCGGATCGCGTACCCGGGCTGAAGCCCGTCCGGGACGCCCTGCGCACCTACCGGAGCGCGAACGGGACCGACCGGATCTCACTCGGACCGGTGCTGCGCGAGCGGCTGCAGGCAATCGGCATCACCGGCCCGCTGCGGGACGTCGTCACCGAACAGTCGGTCATCCCGGGCACCGTGGTCGAAGCAGGCCTGCCGGCCTGGCAGGACACGCTGGACGACCTGGCCGTCGCCTGCCGGCTGCTCGCGGTCTTCGACCACACGCTGCCCTTCAAACTGGCGGTCGCCGCGTTCGTCCGGGACCGCTTCGGCACGGGGTCACCGGTGCCGTTCGACCGGTTCTACACCGAGCTGCTGCACGACGGCCACGAGGCGCGGCGACTGCATCCCGGCGCGGTCGCCTTCGACCCGGCCGGTCTGACCGCGACACTCGCGGCGAGCCCGGTCGCGGAGGTCCGCCGGCTGGCCGACCTGATCGCCGACGTCCGGCGCGCCATGTCGGACCGGCACCGGATCGAGCAGGCGCTCGACGCGCTGCCGGCCTGGGTGCGCCCGGCCGGGTCGGTCGCCGTGTACGCCCAGTACGACGGCGAGGCGTTGATCGTCAACGCGGTGAACTCCGGCTTCGGACGCGGCCGGTCCCAGGTACGCCGGCTGCTGCACCGGGTCTCGGAGGATCCCCTCCCGGTCGACGCGGTGCACCCGGGCACGCCGACGTACGCCGAGTTCACCCAGACCCTGGCCACCTCGCTCAACCAGCGCGAACTCACCCTGCCCGACCGGCTCGACTACCCGCCGGCCGCCCGGCTGACGGTCGGCGTGGACGACGACGGGCTGCCCGTCCTGCTCGACCACGGATCGGCCGTCCGGCCCGTCCACGGCGGACTGTCCTACGAGCGGCTGCTCCCGCCGGTCATGGCGCTGCTGATCGAGGCGTTCGGCGAGAATCCCATCCTGTTGCGGCCGGATCAACCCCTGCGCCATGACGCGGGCGCCGGCCTCGGGGAGGGCCGCGTGCTGCACGGGCCGCGGCTGACCGTCGGGCGCGTGGTGCTGCGGCGCGCCACCTGGGTGGCCCAGCCGGGCACCCTGCCGCGTCGCGGAGCCGGCCGGTCCGACGCGGACTTCCTGCTCACGACCGCGCGCTGGCTGGCCGAGCACGGCATCCCGCCCCGGTTCTTCGTCTCCGTGCTGCGGACGGGCGACGTCCCGTCGGGTGCGTTCGCGAGCGATCGGGCCCGCAAACCGCTGTTCGTCGACATCGGCTCGCCGCCACTCGTGCTGGCCTTCGAACGGCTGGCGCGGGACGGGGCCTGCGCGGCGGTGTTCCACGAGGTCGCACCGGAGCCGGAGTCGGCCGTCGTCGACGACCTGGGCGTGCCCCGGGTGACCGAGTACGTGATCGAGCTGGACTGCCAAGGAGATGGGAAATGACGGAGTCCTCATGGCGCAGCGTGAGCATCTTCCACCACGACGGCGACCGGACCGATCTGCTGCTCGACGCGGTGCGCCCGTTCATCACGGCCGTGGCCCCTTCGGTGTCCAGGGTGTACTACCAGCCGCACTGGCGCCGCGGGCCGCACGTCCGCATTCCGATCCGGGCGAGCTCCGAGGCCTTCGACGAGGTCGTCGCACCGGCCGTCGCCGACATCCTCCAGGAGTACCTGCGGGCGCATCCGTCGGCCGTCGTGCTGGACGAGCGGGCCGCGCACGCGGAGCACGTCAGGCTTGCCCGACACGAGCGTGAGCGCGGTCCGTTGACGCCCTGGGCGGCCAACAACACGATCGAGACCGGGCCTTACGACCAGCGGCTGCACGTGCTCGGCGGACAGGCTGCGGCCGACCTGCTCGCCGACTACCACGTCGACACCAACGACATCGTGTTCGACGTTCTCGACTGGGCCCGCGGCGGCGGGTCGAGGATGGCGCTCGCGGTGGACCTGTTCATCGCGGTGGCGCACCGCTTCCTCCCGCCGGTGACCTACGGCTACATGTCCTACCGGGGGCACGCCGACGCCTTCGTCGCGAAGATGCCCGACGGCCTGCGCGCACGCTTCGACCGGGTCTACGAGGCCAACGCAGAGCACTTCCGGCAGCGGGTCGTCGAGATCACCGCGGCCGCCGACCACCACGACGTCATCCGGTTCGGCACCCTCCCGGACATCCTGCTCCGGTACCGCAACCAGGCCAACGAGCTTTTGAAGACCGGGGAGTTGGTGCTCAACGCCGACGAGAACGGCGACCCGGAGGAGTGGGGCTCGACCTGGAGCGCCTGGTCCGAGCGCAGCCCGTTCCACCGGAGGCTCGGTGGTCATCGGGCTGCCGCCGACCAACTCGGCGGATGGAACGTCTTCCAGCAGTACCGGGTCGTCCTCAACTGGATGTACCTCACCATGTACCGGCTCGGCGTCGGCGAACTGGAACGCAACCTGATCTGCCACGTGGTCTCCCGGGCCGTCGAGGACGTGCACGGCGTGACCGCGCTGAACCGGATCCAGGACCTGATCGGCTTCGTCGACGGCGGCGGCCGTCTGCAGCCGGATCACACCTGAACGGGATCGCCGGAGAGCCGGATCGCACCGGACGGGATCGCACGAGAAAGGGAGAGAGACGCATGAGTCACGCCGTCACCGTCAGCGGACTTGTCAAGCGCTACCACCCGCACGCACCGGCCGCCGTGGACGGCCTGAGCTTCACGGTCGACCGGGGCGAGGTCTTCGGCCTGCTCGGTCCCAACGGGGCGGGGAAGTCCACCACCGTCGGGGTGCTGACCACCCGGATCCTGCCCACCGCGGGCCGGGGCCTGGTCTTCGGCACCGACGTGGTGGCCCGGCCGGCCGAGGCCAAGCGGCTGCTCGCCGTCGTGCCGCAACGCCAGAACCTGGACCGCTCCCTGGACGTGCGGCAGAACCTGCTCTTCCACGCGCGCTACCACGGCGTCGGGAAGGCGGAGCGGCTCGGCCGCGCCGACGAGTTGCTGGAGCTGATGGGGCTCACGGACCAGGCCGGTCAGCGGGTCGAGCGGCTCTCCGGCGGTCAGGCACAGCGGGTCGTCATCGCGCGGGCGCTGATGCACGCGCCCGCGGTGCTGTTCCTGGACGAGCCCTCGACCGGTCTGGATCCCCAGTCTCGGCTGTTCCTGCACCAGCGCATCCGCGAACTGCGCGACCGCGGTGTCACCGTGGTGCTCACCACCCACGACATGGACGAGGCCGAGAGCCTGTCCGACCGCGTCGGCATCGTCGACCACGGCAGGCTCCTCGCACTGGACACGCCGCGGGCGCTGACCGAGACGCTCCCGGGCCACGCCACCATCGCCGCACGGGTGCGCGGCGCGCAGGTGCCGGCGGACTCGATCGTCGCCGCGCTGGCGTCGCTGCCCGGAGCCGACACCGCCGAGCACGACGCGCCGCCGCACGACGCGGAGCCCGGCGCCGGCCACCTCTTCCGGGTGCGCACCGACAAGGACCCGTCGGCCCTGCTGCCCGACGTCCTGCGCACCGTCGTGGAGCTGGCAGCGGGGGCCGAGGTGCTCGACCTGTCGATCGTCCGGCCCAGCCTTCAGGACGTCTTCCTCAGCCTGACCGGAAGGGAGCTGCGATGACCACCCTGCCCGCGACCGCCGACCCGGAGTCGAACTCCGCCCCCGCCGACCGGTATCCGTGGCGCACCGTCCGCCCGGTGACCCGGACCTTCCTCGCCGTGCTGTGGCGCGACCTGTTCACCACGACCCGGCGGCCGACCGCGTTCCTGGTGCAGGTGATCGTCCAGCCGCTGCTGCTGTTCTTCGTCTTCGGCAAGGTACTCGGCGAAGCCGGTTACACCACTGGCGACTTCGGCGCGACGCTGCTGCCCGGTGTGATGGCACTCAACGCGCTGCTCGTCTCGTTGCAGAACACCGCGATGCCGCTGATCATGGACTTCTCGTGGTCCGGCGAGATCGAGGACAGGCTTCTCGCGCCACTGCCGGGGCCTCTGGTCGCCGTGGCCAAGGTCGTGTTCGGAACGCTGTGCGGCCTGTTCGCCGGGCTGGTCATGGCACCGTTCGGGTTCCTGGTGCTCGGCACGGCGGGCTGGCCGCCGACGGCCTGGCCGGGTGTGCTGTTCGTGCTCGCGCTCGGCTCGGCGACCGGCGCCGGCATCGGCCTGATGCTGGGCACGGTCGTGTCGCCGGACCGGATCAGCGTCACCTTCTCGCTCGTCCTGGCTCCGCTGACGTTCACCGGGTCGGTCCAGTACCCGTGGTCGTCCCTGGGCCACGTCCGCTGGTTCCAGGTGATCTCCGCGGTGAACCCCTGACGTACGTCAGCGAGGGCCTGCGCGCCGTGACGCTGCCCGGGCTCTCGTCGATCCCCCTGTGGATCGACACCCTGGTGCTGCTGTTCGCCACGGCGATCGCCGTGGCGGTCGGCATCAGGGGCTTCATGTCGCGCGCGCTGGGCTGACATCCGGGGCGGGCGACCGCAGCCACGGTGGCCGGGTGCACCGTGGCTGCGACCGGTCCGCGTACGCCGAGACGGTCGGCGCGGGCATGCTCCAGGACAGGCGCCGACGGCCCGTGCGGCGGCGATCCTGCGATGGCTGCCGGTCGGGCTGCGGGCGGCCGCGTTCCTGCCCGGCGCGGCGGTGCTCGCCGCCCTCTGCTGGTACTCCCCCTGGGCGGCCGAGGGACCGGTCACGCCGTAGCGCGGGCCCCGGGCCGGCCCACCCGACACGCCCGGGCGGGAGCACACGGCTTCAGCGGGCCGAGTAGCCGCCGTCGACCAGGTGGTAGCTGCCGGTGACGAAGGACGCGCGGTCGGAGAGCAGGAACGCCGTGACCTCGGCGACCTCCGCGGCCGTCGCCAACCGCCCGGCGGGGTGCAGCGCGGCCAGCCGGTCGCGGGTGGCCGGGTCGGCGAGGCCGAGCAGCGGGGTGTCGACGAACCCCGGGCCGACCGCGTTGACGCGGACTCCGTGGGCGGCGTACTCCAGGGCGGCCGTCTTGGTCAGCCCGATGACGCCGTGCTTGGCGGCGGCGTAGGCAGGGCCTCCGGCGTACCCGTGGGAGCCGACGATCGAGGACATGTTGACCACGGCGCCACCGCCGGAGGCGAGGATCCGCGGCAGCTGGTACTTCAGGCTGTGGAAGACGCCGGTGAGGTCGATGTCGATGACCCGGCGCCAGTTCTCCAGCGTGCACTCGGCGGTGGGCGCGACCTCCCCGGTGATGCCGGCGTTGTTCACCGCCAGGTGCAGGGCGCCGAAGGTGTCCACCGCGAGGCGGACGGCCTGCTCGACGGAGGCCGGGTCGGTGACGTCGGTGCGGACGGCGACGGCTGTCCGGCCGAGGCCGCGCAGGGCTGCCGCCGCCTCGTCGACCCGGTCCTCGTCGCAGTCGGCCAGGACCACGGCGGCACCGGTGTCGGCCAGCCGCCGGGCGACGGCCAGACCGATGCCGGAGGCGGCGCCGGTGACCAGCGCGACCCTGCCCGCGAACTCGGCTGCCGGTGCGGTGGTGTGGTTCATATCGTTCTCTTCTCGGTCGGGTTCGGCTGTCGGTCCAGGACGAGGGCGGAGTCCTGCGGCGTCCGAGTGAGGCGCCAGTACTCCAGGAGGGAGAAGGGCCAGTTCTGCGAGATGCGCCCGGTCGAGTTGCGGTACCAGCTGTCCACGTCGGCGGCGCCCCAGGCCATCTGCGCGTTGCCCTCGTCGATCCGGCGGTTGAACGCGTCGTGCGCGTCCCGGTCGCAGTCCACGGCGTGGTGCCCGTCCTGCAGCAACGGACGCAGGCAGCCGAGGACGTAGTGCACGGCGCACTCGGAGAAGAAGACGATGCTGCCGTTGACGACGATGTTGGTGTTCGGGCCGTAGAGGCAGAAGAAGTTCGGGAAGCCGGGGATCTGGATGCCCAGGTACGCCCGGGCGTCGCCCTCCCAGTGCTCGTGCAGGTCGCGCCCGTCGCGCCCGGTGACCGTCATCGGCGTGAGGAAGCGCGAGGCCTCGAAGCCGGTGGCGTACACGATGACGTCGAACTCCCGCTCGCCGGAGGCGGTGGCGATGCCGCGCTCGGTGAAGCGCTCGATCCGGTCGGTGACGAGGTCGACGTGGTCCTGCCGGAGCGTGCGGATCCACGAGCCGTCGTCACGGAGCATCCGCTTGGCGCCCGGCGGGTGGTCGGGGACGACCTTGGCCGCCAACTCGGCGTCGTCGCCGGCCTGCTGGAGGAGGGAACGCGTGCGCAGTTCGCGCAGCCGGTCGTTGAGAGCGGAGACCGATCGCTGCGTGTCCGTCCACGCGGGGTCGGCCTGGATGTACGGGAGGCTGCCCTCGACGTACTGGCAGAACAGCCAGAACCGGTACCAGGTGCCGTAGCCCGGCAGGTGGCGCAGCAACCAGGCCATGCCCTCGGGCAGTTCCCGCGTGTAGTGCGGGGTGTCGACCAGCCACGGCGCCGAGCGCTGGTAGACGGCCAGTTCGGCCACCTCGTCGGCGATCGCGGGGACGATCTGCAGGGCGCTGGCGCCCGTCCCGACCACGGCGACGCGCTTGCCGGCCAGGTCCACCGAGTGGTCCCAGCGCGCCGAGTGGAACAGGTGCCCGCGGAAGGAGTCGGCGCCCGTGATCCGGGGCCGGCTGGGACGGTTGAGCTGGCCCACGGCACTGATCACCGCACGGACGGTCAGTTCCCACCGGGCGCCGTCGGCGCCGCGCAGCAGCAGCGTCCAGCTTCCCGCTGCCTCGGACCAGGTCGCGGACTCCACCTCGGTGCCGAAGCGGATGTGCTCGCGCACGCCCGACCTGTCGGCGAAGCCGCGGAAGTACTCCAGGATCTCCGGCTGGGCGGAGAAGTGCTGCGGCCAGTCGTGGTCCGCAGCGAAGGAGTAGCTGTAGAGGTGGCTGGGCACGTCGACCCGGCAACCCGGGTAGGCGTTCTCCAGCCAGGTGCCGCCGATGTCGGTGTTCTTCTCCAGCACCACGTACGGCACGCCGGCCTGGCCCAGGCGGTGGGCGGCCAGCAGACCCGACATGCCCGCGCCGATCACCGCGACGACCGGTGCGCCGGTGGCGTCCTCCCGGGTGCCTGCCCACTGCCAGTCGGGAGCGCCTGGATCCCCGGAGAGCGCCAACTCGTCGGCAAGCAGCGGCAGATAGTCTCCTTGTCGTCACCGAACAGGAACGACAGCATCCGTGCGAGCTGCCCCGGTCCGGGGGCTCGGCGGCGGGCGCGCCCGCGTCGCGGTACCGCAGGAGGGCCCGGAGGGCGAGCTCCCGCACCGTGTGCTGGTCCTCGGCGGACAGCCCACCTTGCGTGAGCCGCAGGTCGCCGGAGGGGCGCAGTTCGTCGTCGAGCAGCGACAGGTCGCCGGTGAGCCGGGCCAGCGCGGGGAGCAGCGCGGGCAGGTCGGCGTCGGCGAGGGCGCGGCGCAGGGCCGTTTCGTCGGCGGCGAGGAGGCCGGTGGGCCAGGAGTGCGACATGGGGTCCCCGGGGTGGTGGTGGATGGGTGGGGGTGTCGGCGGGCTCAGACGCCCGGCAGGGCGTGCAGCGCCCGCCTGATGTCGTCGGCCGCGTCGTCGAAGACGTCCAGGACGCCGGGCAGCCAGAAGAAGCCGTGGATCGCTCCGGCGTAGCGGACCGCGCGCACCGGCACCCCGGCCTCGCGCAGCCGCCTCGCGTACGCCTCGCCCTCGTCGCGCAGCACGTCGTACTCGGCGGTGATCACCAGGGCGGGCGGCAGCCCGGTGAGGTCGGGTGCGTGGAGCGGGGCGGCGTAGGGGTGCGCGGCGTCGGCCGGATCGGCCAGGTAGTGGTTCCAGAACAGCCGCATCGTGTCCCGGGTGAGCAGGTAGCCGTCGGCGTACTCCTCGTACGAGCCGAACGGTGAGCCCTCGGCCGGTGCGGTGACCGGGTAGAGCAGCAGTTGCGCAGCGAGGTGCGGGCCGCCGCGGTCGCGGGCCATGAGGCACACGGCGGCGGCCAGGTTGCCGCCCGCGCTGTCCCCGGCGACCACCACGCGTTCCGGGTCGGCCCCGAGCTCGGCCGCACGGGCGTGCAGGGCTGCGACGGCGGCGTACGCGTCCTCGGCGGGGCCGGGGAATCGGGTCTCGGGTGCCAGCCGGTAGCCGACACCGGCGACGACCGCTCCGGTGACGTTGGCGAGGCGGCGCAGCGGGCGGTCCACCAGCTCCAGTCCGCCCGTGGCCCACCCGCCGCCGTGGAAGTGAACCAGCAGGGCGCGAGGGGCCGGGTCGTCGGTCTTCGGCCGGTAGACGCGGACGGGCAGCAGCCCGGCGGCTCCGGGCACGAAGGTGTCCAGGATCTCGGCGACCGGCTCGGCGGCTGCCTGGAGGGCGCGCAGGCCGGCCGTGGCCTCCCGGGCCGAGGTGAGCGGCAGCTCGGCCGGCGGAGGGCCCTGCCTCGCGGCGAGCAGGGTGAGCAGCGACGCTGCCTGAGGGTGAAGCGGCACAGGGTTCTCCACGGCAGATGCGGCCGTCGTACGGCCGGGGGTGGGTTCCTGGGACGTTAGCCACCGACGCAGGTCCCCTACCAGGACGGATGCGGACAGGTGATTGACATTTCCGGACACCGGGTACGCCCGGCCAGGTCCCGCGGCGGATACGCTGGCCGCCGGCAGGCGCGGCCCGCCTGCGCATCGCCCGGTCGCCGGAGTCCGGCGCCGAGCCGCGGCAGACCGCCTCGGCAGACCGCCGCGCATCAGGAGGGAGGGCGTCGATGCCGGATCCGGCGGCTCCACCGCCCGCGCGGCCCGAGACGATCGCCCGGGGCCTGGCCGACTGGGACTTCCCCCGTTCACCGGCGGGGGTGCTGCTGCTCGCGGAGTTCGCGGCCGAACGGGGAATCGACAGGGAGCGCCTGCTGGCGGGCACCGGCATCGCCGAGGCCGACCTGGGCGATCCGCACGGCATCGTCCAGGCGCGCCAGGAGATCGCCGTGGTGCGCAACCTCCTTCGCGCGCTGGGCGACCGTCCGGGCCTGGGCCTGGAGGTGGGTGCCCGTTTCCACCTCACCACGTACGGGACCTGGGGCTATGCGCTGTTGAGCAGTGCCACGCTCGGCGACGCGTTCCGGGTCGGCGCCGAGTTCGCCGAGCTCACGTTCGCGTTCTGCCGGATCCGGCTGGAGCGCTCCGGGGACGTCTACACCGCCCGGCTCGGCGCCGACACGCTCCCGCCGGACGTACGCCGCTTCCTGGTGGAACGGGACAGTGCGGCAAGCACCGTGATCCGACGTGAGCTCTTCGGCGACCCGGAGGCCACGTCGCTGCGCCGCGTGGTGCTCGGGTTCGAGGCCGGGACGCCGGAGCCCTACGAGCGGTTCTTCCGCGGGCCGGTGGTGCTCGGCGGTCCGACGACGGAGCTGGTCTCCGACGCTGCCCTGCTCGACCGGGTGCTGCCGCAGGCCAATCCGCTCACCGCGCGGGCCTGCGTGGACGCGTGCCGTCGCCTGCTCGCCGAGCGCGCCCGCGCGGTCGGCACCGCACACCGGGTCCGCGCGCGCCTGACCGGGCTGCAGGGTGTGGACGACGGCATCGAGCAGACCGCGCAGGCGCTGGGGATGACGTCCCGGACCTTGCGCCGTCGGTTGGACGCGGAGGGCACCGGCTACCGCGAGCTGGTCGACGAGGTGCGCTACGGCGTCGCCCGGGAGGCGCTCGGCCGTGGCGGCGTCTCCACCGAGGAGCTCGCTCGGCGCCTGGGGTACGCCGAGCCGTCGAGCTTCGTCCGGGCCTTCCGCAGGTGGGCGGGGACCACCCCGCAGAACTGGGCGTTGCAGCAGTCGCTGCCGCCCGGGCGGTGAGGGGCCGGACCCGAGGCCGAGGCATCCGCGGGAACCACCCGGTACGGGCGCCCCCCGCGCTGTCCGCGGACACAACAGGAACGGGCCTGTCCTGTGCCGCGCGACAAGTCTGCGCCACACGGAGCCGGACGGCGGTCAGCGCCCTGGACACCCCGCGGGAGCCGCCCCATGCTCCTGGAACGCCGGCCCGCACCGGTGTCGCACTCCAGGTGCACACCGGGCCGTGCTGCCACTCCCCCCAGGGCAATCCCCCACCTCTGCACAGGAGCTGCCATGCGCCGTCCCCCGCGCCGCCTGCTGAACCGGATGAGATCGCTCCCGGCCGTGACCACGGTACTCGCGCTCGCCTGCCTGACCGGCCTGGCCGGTGCCTCCCCGGCTGCGGCCGACGGCCAGCTGCCCGTGCCGTACTCCGTGGCCACCGCCGTGACCGCCGGAAACCTCGCGCCGAACACCCCGCCCCCGGGGTCCAACGACTGGTCCTGCCGGCCGAGCGCCGCGCACCCCCGGCCCGTCGTCCTCGTGCACGGCACCCTGTCCAACGAGGAGATGAACGGGGACTCGCTCTCGCCCCTGCTCCACAACAACGGCTACTGCGTCTTCGCCTTCAACTACGGCGGCTCCGACCTGCTCCCCAACAAGGGCCTGTGGCCGATCCCCGGCAGCGCCGACACCCTGCGCCAGTTCGTCGACCAGGTGCTCGCCGCCACCGGCACCGCCCAGGTCGATCTGGTCGGCCACTCCCAGGGCGGCATGATGCCCCGCTACTACCTCAAGTACCTCGGAGGCGCCGCCAAGGTCCACACCCTCGTGGGCCTCGGCCCCACCAACCACGGCGGCACCGTCAGCGGGTTCACGAGCCTGATGGACTACTTCCACCTGCTCGGCGCGGTCTCGGACGTCGACTCCATCGTCTGCGACGCGTGCGCACAGCAGCTGGTCGGCTCCGACTTCCTGGCCGACCTCAACGCGGGCGGCGACACCGTCCCCGGCGTCAACTACACCGTGATCGCCACCAGGTACGACGAACTCTCCTCCCCGTACACCAACGACTTCCTCAGCGGACCGAACGTCACCAACATCACCCTGCAGGACGGCTGCGCGATCGACCTCTCCGGCCACGTCGAACTGATGTACCGGCCGCGGTCGCTGACCATGGTCCTGAACGCCCTCGATCCCGCCCACCCCGAGCCCGTCCCCTGCCTGTACGTGCCCTTCGCGGGCTGAGACCGCACACACGCTGCCCGGCCGCCCTCCTCACCCGGAGAGGGCGGCCGGGCAGCGGCGTTGTGGTGCCCGACGGAGGGCAGCGCCCGCAGCTTGCCGATCCGTCAACTTTGTTGCGAGAGAAGAGGATTCGAATGTGAGTGGTGCGACCGGCCACACAACTGTGATGCAGTGGCCGACTTCGACAGGACCGCTTCCCCTTCCGAACCCCACTCGAGCCCGGACGCGCGATCGTAGCCCCACGACCCGGGCCCCGTACTGCCCCTGCGTGCGGCACAGGGCCCGACGGCCAGGCACCGGCCTCCGGGCCGCTGATCCCCCATGCGGAGGACCGACAGCGATGACCGCTTCACCGCCGACACGTGGTCCCACCGGCTCGCGATGGGACAGGACTTCTCCGCGCGGAGAGCGCGACTCGGTCGGTGGGACCATGTCGCACCGTCTCCGCCCGAAGCCTGCCGGGGTGAATTAGACCTCCGCCGGGACGACTGGCCCGTCAGGGGCTGCTCGGGCAAACCGGAGGCGGCCACCTGTCGGAACGGACTCCACGCCGTCCCGGGGTCACAGCCAGTCCTTCCGCACGGCCTGGGCCCCTGCCTGGAAGCGGCTGTCGGCGCCCAGACGATTCATCAGGTCCTGCATCATCCGACGCACCGTCCGCAAGGACAGACCCAGCTTGCGGCCGGCGGACTCGTCCGTGTGACCCTCGCCCAGCAGCTGTAACAGCGCACGCTCCGACCCGGTCAGGTCCCGATCGTCACGGACCGCTGGCAGCCCGAAGTCCGCACCGCTGCGCCACAGTTCGTCGAACAGCGCACACAACGGCTGGATCAGGGCCGCACCGTGCAGCTCCAACGCGCCACGACGACCGTCGCTCGGGTCGGTCGGCACCAGGGCGATGCTGCGATCGACGATCACCAGCCGCATCGGCAGCAGCGGCACGGTGCGGGTCAGACCACCCAGATCCGCCAACCACCGGGCATAGCGCAGGGTGTCGGGGTCGTTGCGGAAGCTGTCCTGGAAGATGCTGCGGATGACCACTCCGCGTTCCAGCGCGAGCTGGTTGGGGTGTTTGCCGGCCTGGATGGAATCGGGGCGGACCGCTCCCCCGCGCATCAGGGACAGGCACTCCTGGGTCGCGGTCGCCGCGAGTTCCTCCAGGCGGTCACGGACGGCCTCGAGGGAGTCCAGCCGTACGACCATCTCGTCGTCGGGCCGCCGGTCGATGAACTCCGCGGACAGGGCCGCGATCGCGGACCGGGCGCTCTCCAACTGCTGCTGACGGAACAGGAGTTGGTTCTGGTTGCGGGCGAGGAGCCTGGTCAGTCCGACCTCCGGGCTGACGGCCCGCAACCCGCGGGAGTCGCCCGCGGGCCGCAGCAGCGTCAGTTCCAGCAGCTCGTCGAGCGCCTCCCGCACCTGTGCCTCCGGCAGGTGCAGGTCGGCGGCGATCCGCTCGACCCCCAGTCCGGCTCCGCCAACAGGATCCTGTAGACGCTCTCCGTCAGTTCGTTCAGTCCGAGTGCGTGCAACACCGCGCCGACCCCATGTCGATGATCGTCATCATCGGTGCGCGGCGGCCGCGGACGCAATGCCTTCCGGAGACGAAATGATCTGGCACCAAGATGCCGAGCGAGTTGATGCCACCTCTGTAGCCGTGACATCGCCCTGCGTGGACGGCAAGCTCTTCCTCGTCAGCGGAAAACGCCACACCAACCGGGGCGAATTCCGCGAACCACCCAACGGCACAGCATGGTTACCAAACAGGGGAGAACAGTCGTGGCCCGCAGGATACGCATCATGTGCACCGGCCTGATCGTCGCATTCACCGTCGGCCTGGGCGCCGCCGCCGCAAGCGGCATCGTCACCGACCACCCGGCCGTCCAGCACGCCACCACCGTGGCGGGCTTCGACTGGGACGCCGCTCCCGCCGCACCCCCGCACAGAGTTGACCCGGACCCCGTGCAGCTGGTCGCCGTCACCCTCATCCGTCCCGACCCGGCGCCATTGCAGCTGACGGCCGAAGCGGTCACCGATCTGATCTGGGTCCACAGCCGACCCGAAGACCGAGTGGAACACATCCGCTCCCGCATCGACCTCAATCGCTGTTGCATCGCCGCCGCGATCATCGCCGACACACCCGACGCGGCAACCGCGAACCTGCGCCACGCCTGCGAACGCGCCCTGCAGAACGCGCCCGCCCTCCAAGGCTGGAGCCTCGCCCTCACGTAGGACCCCCACGCAAGCGGGGCCACGGCTCTCTTGGCCGCACGGGTGCGGGTCGCGCCGGGAGCTTCAGAACCACCCACCGGTGTCCACCCGAACACCACCGACCGGCTGACCACATGACGGCCACTCGGGCAAAGTCACGCCCCGACGGGCGACACCGCCGTCGTCACGGGCTCCACGGCCTCGTCCGCCGGTGACCGCGCACCCAGAGTCCCCGGCCGGGCCGTACCGGCGGGGCCGACCGGCATCACCCGGCCCTCCCCGAACCGCAGCACCCCGCCAATCCGCCACCGGGCAAAGACAGTACAGCCTGCCCGCGGAAGAAGCCTGCTCCACCCCTGGCGACGACCGGGGGCATCCCCTCCCCTCCCGTCCCCTTCCTTGTCCTGAAAGAAGGCCGTTCGCCATGCCCAGCTTCACCAAGATCGCTGCCGCCGCCGCCCTCGCCGTCCCGATGCTCCTCGCCATTCCCGGAACCGCCAGCGCCACCACCCCGTCCGGCTGCTCCAGCGTCACGCAGATCGGCAGCACCGCCTACCTCAACGTCGGCGGACAGACCATGGCATCCGTCAAGCAGTACAAGGGCTGCGGAAAGAACTACTCCTACCTGTACGTCTGGGAGGGCTACCGCACCTCCCACAGCAGCTGGGACGTCTGCGCGGCCATCGTCACCAACAACGGACACGACGTCCAGGACCCCCGCTGCGACCACAACCCCGTCGAAATCTGGTCCGCCGGCGCCGCCACCCTCACCCAGTGCACCCAGGCCCTCGGCTGGACCGGCTACGGCCCCATCCCCTACGTCAACGAGGGCGACATCGCCGTCAAGACCGACGTCCGCTGCTGACCACACAACCCACCACACCACACCAACCACCCCGGCACCAGATACCGGAAGAGCTGGTCCTGCCCGTCGGGCGGATCCCCCGAAACCCGTCAAGCCCACCCAGCAGCACTGATCGCAAGCCGTCACCACCCCTCCCCACAGCACCTACGCCGGCGACGGCCGCACCGGCCCAGCGGCGCCGCTCACCGCTGCCCCCTCGCGGGCCCCCGTCACCATCCCCACCCGCCCGGTGCCCGCAACCGGCACGCGGTCGGGGCCGATCATCCACCGCACCGGAAGGAACCACCCCATGACAACCGCCACCAAGACCCGCAACACCGCCACCCGACTCCTCACCGCCATCGCCCTCCTGAGCGGCCTCGTACTCAGCGCCGCACAGGCCCACGCCACGACCCCACCACCACCCACCCAGGCCCCCGCGGCCACCACCACCACGCTCCCCGTCGTGGACATGGAAGCCACCGTCCTCGCCGCCCAGATCGACCCCCGACGCGCCGACAACACACTCACCCCAGGCGCCAAGGACTCCGTCCTCGCCGTCGAACGGGCCCTGCAGGCCCGCGGCCTCCTCGACGCCAAATGGGTCGACGGCTACTTCGGCACCACCACCATCACCGCCTACGCCGCCTACCAGCGCTCCCTCGGCTACACCGGCCTCGCCGCCAACGGACTGCCCGGCGCCACCTCCCTCACCACACTCGGCCAGGGCCGATACACCATCACCCACCAGATCGGCCCCGGCGCCAAGCTCCAACGCGACGGCTACACCATCGACACCCGCACCCAGAACATGCTCACCGAAGCCGAACGCCTCGCCGGCCTCCACCTCACCCTCTCCCAGGGCTCCTACAACCCCGGCGGCGACCCCACCTCCGCCGGCACCCACGACGGCGGCGGCGTCGTCGACATCAACATCGACACCATGTCCACCGCCACCCGCACCACCGTCGCCAAGGCACTGCGACAGGTCGGATTCGCCGCCTGGATCCGCAACCCCACCCAGGGCGACTGGCCCTGGCACATCCACGCCGCCGCGATCAACGACACCGACCTCTCCACCCAGGCCCAGAACCAGACCGGCGACTACTACCTCGGCCTCAACGGCCTCGCCAACCACGCCCCCGACGACGGCCCCCGCATCCCCATCCAGACCTGGGAGGAATACCAGCGCACCCACTGACCGCACACACGGCAACTCCCGAGCACGACCAGAGCACGACCCGAGCACGACCGAAGCACGACCGAAGCACGACCCCAGTACGTCCCAAATACGCCGTCCAGAGCATCCGTTGATGACACGTCACGAAATGAGACAACCATGAAGAACATACGCACCATGCTCACCGTCGCCGGCACCGCACTCGCCATGGCCGTCCCCCTCATCGGCGCCACCACCGCCCCCGCCTTCGCCGCCTCCCGCGACGGAGTCTGCGACTCCGGCGAGTTCTGCTACTACTACAACAGCGACGAAGCCGGCTCCGTCTCCGACTTCACCGGCTCCATCAGCGACCTCGGCGACACCCAGCCCACCTGCTACGAATTCAAGAGCGCCGGCTCCGGCCAGGGCATCTGCACCAAGAACAACGCCGCATCCGTATGGAACCGCACCAGCCACACCGTCCGCGTCTACTTCAACAGCAACTACGGCGGCGCCAGCCAGGACTTCGCCCCCGGCGCCAAGGGCAACCTCAACACCACCCTCAAGAACAACGAAGCCTCCCACCAGTTCCTCACCAGCGGCGGCAGCGGCAACCAGACCCCCACCAACGACTTCGACCACGGCACCCGCGGCTTCGCCGCCGACAACTGCACCGCCTTCGCCGCCTACCGCATCGCCAGCCGCCTCGGCGTCCCCAACTTCAGCAACTCCTACGGCGGCACCACCTGGGGCAACGCCGGCACCTGGGACGACGCCGCCCGCCGCGTCGGCGTCACCGTCAACACCACCCCCACCGTCGGCGCCATCGCCGTCAACGACGTCCACAAGGTCGGCCACGTCGCCTACGTCAACGCCGTCTACTCCGACGGCTCCTTCGACGTCGAGGAATACAACTGGAACAACCCCCTCGCCTACGGCACCCGCAGCCACGTCCACGTCAGCAGCGCCCAGTCCGACTTCCAGTGGATGCTCCACTTCTAACAACCACCACCGGCAGGACACCGGCCCGGCACAACTCCACAGCCGGGATGACCTTGCGGGAACGCAGGCCACGGCGGCCCGACACCGACCGCCGAAGCGACAACGGCACACACCGAAAGCCCCGCCAGGCAGGTGACCTCTCCAGGTCTCCTCGCCCGGCGGGGCTTCGATGTGCCGTCAGTCGCAGGGCTTGCGGCCTGCGTCAAGCCCTTGCCCCGGGCGTCGGGTTTACGCCGGACCACCTCGACGACGATGTCCGTCACCGACCCGTGGATCGGCCGCGGGTCGGTGCCCCCGCACATCGCGGTGGCGCAGCACCCGGAGCAGGTGCTCCAGCGCACAGAGCGAGTGGGCCGTCTTCTCCGCGCACCCCGGCTCGACGTCCGGCTCGGCGAACACCGGGCTCCGCCACGCGCCGGTCACCAGTGCCCGGTCCACCTCGGCAGCGGCGACCTTCCTGCGGCCGACTAGGTGCGGCAGCGGCTTGGGCCCCTTAACGCCGGCCGCCCGGCCTCGACCGCGCCGAGGTCCGCGGTGTTCGCCAGTAGCCGGACGAAGCCGCGCACGCTGCCGCACGGGAAGGCCGGTGCGGCCCGCCACTCGACGTCCCCGTCCCCGAGTTCATCGTTCAGGTGTGCCGGACCGGAACGCCAGAGCATCCGGGTAACCGGTCGACAACGTTACGGGCCCGCCACCGAGACCGCTTCGATACCCCTCCGAGACTCCGCCGTCCCCGCCCTTGTGCCGCGTCCCAACCGCAGGGGCGGCCCCTGTGTGACCGGACACACGATGGGTCGGCGACCCGCCGGTACGCGCCGTCGGCACTGGACCCGGCTCACGTCGCCGTCCCATCCTGAGCCCCCGGCACCGCGGGCCCGGAGCCATCCGCTCCCCCTCGGGCCCGGCCGGCGAAGCCCGGCGGGCGCCGGAACGACTCGTCGGGTCCCGGTGGCGCGCCCCCACGTCGCGGGCAACCGCCGCGCACCCGCCGACGCCTCGCAACCCTCGCATCGCATCTGCTGGAAGAGAGCCCGCTCCATGAGATCAACAGCACCACCGGCGCCGCCGGACACGCTCGACGTCCGGGACCTCACCGTGGTGTACGGCCGGTCGGTCCACGCCCTGCAGGATGTCTCCCTCCAGGTGCCCGCCGGTGGCATCGTGGCGCTCCTGGGGGCGAACGGCGCGGGCAAGTCGACACTGCTGCGCGCCGTTTCGGGCACACTGCCGATGCACGGCGGCGCCGTGGCGGGCGGCACGATCGCCTTCGGCGACACCCCTCACCGGCCGGGCCCCCGCCGACGTCGTGGCCGCCGGGGTGGTGCAGGTGCCGGAGGGCCGCCGGGTCTTCTCCGGTCTGTCGGTCGAGGACAACCTCAAGGCCGGCCGGCTGGGCGTCCGCAACCGGGGCCGGGCCGACGCCCGCGCGGCGGCGGAGCAGATCTACGCGCTCTTCCCGGTGCTCGCCGAGCGCCGCCGTCAGGCGGCCGGGCTGCTCTCGGGCGGCGAGCAGCAGATGCTCGCGATGGGCCGGGCCCTGATGGCCCGGCCCCGCCTCCTGCTGCTGGACGAGCCCTCGCTCGGTCTCGCGCCGCAGATCACCGCACGCATCGCCCGGATCGTCCGGCAGATCCACGAGCAGGGCACCGGTGTCCTGGTGGTCGAGCAGAATGCCGCGCTCGCTCTGGAGTTGGCGGACCACGCCTGTGTCCTGGATGTGGGCCGGGTCCGGCTGGAGGGCCCGGCGGCCGAGCTGTCCCGCTCGGACGAGGTGCGTCGCCTCTACCTGGGCGAGCAGCCCGAGGACGAGTCCGCGGCTGTCGTCGCCACCCCGCGCGAACTGGCGAGGTGGGCCGGATGAGCGACCGCATCGAGACGCCGACCCGCGAGGTGCCCGCCTTGGTGGTCGAAGGGGCCACCGTGCGGTTCGCCGGCCTCACCGCCATGGACGCCGTGAGCTTCACCGTGGCACCGGGGACGATCCACGCACTGATCGGCCCGAACGGGGCCGGCAAGTCGACCTGCTTCAACGTCCTGTCCGGCGTCTACCGGACAGCCTCGGGGTGTGTCCGCTTCGGCGACGTGGACGTGACCGCGCTGCCTCCGCACCGGATCGCCGCGCTCGGCGTGGCCAGGACCTTCCAGAACATCGTGCTGACCCGCGGCACCGTCGCCCACAATTTGATGCTGGGCCGGCACACGCTCACCCGCGCCGGGTTCACGGCCACCGCACTGCGTCTGCCCTCCGCCGTCCGCGAGCAGCGCCGTCACCGCGAACGCGTCCGGGAGATCGCCGAGTTCACCGGGCTCGGGGACAGGTTCGACACCCAGGTCGACCTGCTGCCGTACGGCGACCGCAAGCGGGTCGAGCTGGCGCGCGCCCTGTGCATGGAACCGAAGCTCCTGCTCCTCGACGAGCCGGTGGCCGGGATGAACACGGCGGAGCGGGTCGCGATGGCGCAGACCATCACCGCGATCCGGGACACCCTCGGCATCTCGATCCTGATCGTCGAGCACGACATGGGCCTGATCATGCGGATCGCCGACGAGGTGACCGTCCTGGACTTCGGCCGCCGGATCGGCGGCGGCACCCCCGAGCACGTCCAGAGCGACCCCGCCGTGATCCGCGCCTACCTCGGCACCGGCACCGAGCCGGCTCCGGACCCCGAATCGGAGCCCGAACCGGAGTCGGACGAGCCGACGCGTGCCGACGCGACCACCGGATCCGGCCGGGGCGGCGGCGCGGACGACGCGAACACGGAGGAGAACCGGTGAACACTCTGCTGCAGACCCTGTTCAACGGGCTGGCCCTCGGTTCGGTCTACGCCCTGATCTCGCTCGGCTTCAGCCTGGTGCACAAGGCGTCCGGCGCGGTGAACTTCGCACACGGGTCGCTGCTGCTGCTGGGCGGCTACCTGGTCGCGGAGTTCCACTCCTCGCTCGGCTTCGCCGGAGCCGTGGCACTCGCCGCGGTGGGGACCGCGGCGGCGGCGATGGCGGAGGCCACGGTGCTGCGCCGGGTGCGCGGCACCGGCGCGGCCGTGCCGACCATCCTCACCATCGGCGTCGACATCCTGCTGTTCACCGAACTCGCCCGCCGGATCGGCGGCGAGGTGCTGGGGACCGGCGATCCGTGGGGGCGCGCGTGGCCTCGTTCGCCGGCATCACCGTCGCCCAGGCCCGGATCGCCTCACTGCTGGTGACCTTGCTGTTGGTCGGTGCCTTCCTGGCCGCCTTCCGCTGGACGCGGTGGGGCCTGGCGATGCGCGCCAGTGCCCTGGACCAGGAGGCGGCCGAGCTGATGGGCGTGCGCGGCGAGCGGCTGCGGATGAGCGCCTGGGCGCTCGCCGGCAGCCTGGCCGCGGTGGCCGCGGTATTCCTCGCCGCGTTCCCCTCCCCGGCCTCGACCGCACCACGGGTCAGATCGCGCTCGCCGCGTTCCCGGCCGCGGTGATCGGCGGCCTCGGCTCGGTCGGCGGCGCCCTGCTCGGCAGCATCGTGGTCGGCCTGACCCAGGCCGCGGCGGCCGGCTACCAGCAGCAACTGAGCGCGCTGGGCCACGGCGTGGCCGACATCGCCCCGTACGCCGTGATGGTGCTGGTCCTCGTGATCAGGCCGCAGGGCCTGCTCGGATCCAAGGAGCTCACCCGTGTCTGACACCTCGTCCCAGACCCTCGCCCAGGCCCCTGCCGTGGCCGCCGACACCTCGGCGGCCACGGCACACGGGGACAACGACAGGCCGGTCGCGGCACTCCTCGGGCGGATCGGCCCGCGCAGGGCGCTCGTCGTCGCCGGATGGCTGCTCCTGCTCGTCCCCCGTTCTACGTGTCGGGTTTCTGGCTCCAGACCGGTCTCTTCGCGATGGCCGCGGTGGTTGCCGCGATCGGGCTGAACCTCCTGGTCGGCACGGCCGGGCAGCTGTCGCTCGGCCACGCCTTCTTCCTCGCCGTCGGCGCGTACGCGTACACCTGGTTCGCCGGCACCCCGCACGGCTCGGGCCTGCACCCGCTGTCCGGCCTGTCGCTGCCGCCGCTGGTGGCCTTCCCGGCCGCCGTGCTGCTGGCCGGGGCCGCCGGAGCACTGTTCAGCCCCATCTCCGGACGGCTGCGCGTCATGTACCTCGGTGTGGCGACGCTGGCGCTGGTCTTCCTCGGCCAGCACATCATGCTCAACGCCACGCCCGTCACCGGTGGTTTCAACGGCCGCGCGGTCCCGGCGATGGAGGTGCTGGGCCTGCCCTTCGACGACAGCAGCCCACTGACCGTGCTCGGCGTCCCGTTCGGGGGCTCGAGCGCCTCTGGTACTTCGGCCTCGTGCTCGTCCTGGCGGCCGTTCTGGTCGCCCGCAACCTGCTGAGGGGTCGGCCCGGCCGGGCGCTGGGCGCCCTGCGCGACAGCGAGGTCGCCGCCGCGGTGATGGGCGTGCCCGCCGGCCGCCTGCGCGCCGCCGCGTTCACCGTCTCCTCCATGTACGCGGGCGCGGCAGGAGCCCTGCTCGCGCTGGCGTACCAGCGCATCGTGCCGGACACCTTCGGCCTCGGCCTGTCGATGGACTACCTCGCCATGATCGTCATCGGCGGCCTCGGCTCGGTCGGCGGAGCCGCCGCCGGCGCGGTCTTCGTCACCGTTCTGCCGCAACTGCTCGGCCAGTACGCCGACAAGCTGCCCCTGGTCGTCGCCCCCGGCTCCACCGAACCGGGCCTCGGCGCCCCCGAAGCCGCGCGCTACCTCTACGGCGCCACCCTCGTCCTGATCCTGCTCTTCGCCCCGGGCGGCCTCGCCGGACTGCGTCCCAACCGCCTCGCCCGACCGTGGCGCCGCGGGCCCCTCCCCGCCGCCGCCCTTCAGACTTCCGCCGGTACGAACCTTGCCGGCGGGGAAACCCTCAAGGAGCAGACACCGTGAACCGTCAGCACACCCGCGCCGCCGTGGCGCTCGCCGCCGCCCTGCTGGTCTCCCTGACCGCCTGCAGCACCAAGGGCACCACCACCTCCACCGACGCGAACGGCGGTGTCAGGACCGGCCCCGGCGTGACCGACAGCACCATCACCCTCGGCGAACTGACCGACCTCAGCGGCCCGGGCGCCGCACTCGGCAAGAGCTCCCTGCAGGCCCAGCAGCTCTACCTGGACAAGGTCAACGCGGCCGGCGGCATCTGCGGTCGCCGGCTGAAGCTGCTCACCCGCGACCACGGCTACGACGTGCAGAAGGCCGTCGGCGCCTACGCCGAGATCCAGCCGCAGATCGCCGCCATGGCCCAGCTCCTCGGCTCCGGCCAGACCACCGCCCTGCTCGACACCATCGAGAAGGACAAACTGCTCACCTTCGTCGGCGGCAACTCCGCCTCCTGCTCGGCCACCCGCACGTGCAGCTGGTCGGCACCACCTACGGCATCGAGATGGTCAACGGCATCGACTTCCTCGTGAGGACGGCCAAGCTCGCCCCCGGCGACAAGGTCGGCATCGTCCACCAGGACGGAGACTTCGGCGCCAACTCCCTCGCCGGTGCCCGCTTCGCGACGCAGAAGGCGGGACTCCAGCTGGTCGAGCAGACCGTCAAGCCGACCGACAAGGACATGACCCCCCAGGTCACCGCACTGGCCGCCGCAGGCGTCAAGGCCGTCCTCTTCGCCGGCACCCCCGGCCAGACCGCCTCCCTGGTCGGCGTCGCCGCCGCCACCGGCCTGAAGGTCCCGGTCCTCGCCAACAGCCCCGCCTTCGTCCCCGAACTCCTCGCCACCCCGGTGAAGCCCGCCCTGGAGAAGATGCTCTACATCAGCGCCGCCCAGCCCGCCCTGAACAGCCCGATCCCGGGCGTCGCCCAACTGGTCGCGGACTACCAGCAGAAGTACCCGAACCAGCCGCTGAACGGAGCCGCCGAGCTCGGCGCGGTCAACGCGAAGCTGCTGACCGACACCCTCAAGGCCGCCTGCCAGGCCAAGGACCTCAGCCGCGAGGGCATCACCACCGCCCTGCGCACCCTCAAGCAGTTCGACAACGGCCTCGGCAGCACCCAGGACTACTCCGACCCCGCCAAGCCCCCACCCGCAAGACCTACATCCTGCAGCCCGCCGACGGAATCCCCGGCGGCCTGAAGACCATCCAGGACGCCGCCGAGGCACCGGCACTCGCCGAATACCTGGCAAAGGCCAACGGCTGACCCGCCCTCGACCGACCGTCATCCAGCCCCGCGCGCCGGCCCCTCTCCCGGAGCCGGCGCGCGGGTCGGAACCGCCCGTCCCAGCGGGCCACACGCAGGCCATCTCCCCACCCAGGAGGTCCCCTTGACGTTCCCCACACAGTCCCGGCACGGCCGGCGGACCGGACCGCCGCCCGCAGTGGACGACGAGCCGTTCCCGCACGCGGCCGTGGACGCGCTGATCGCCGCGGTGTGCCGGCTACGGCGCCGCCACGCGGGGCGGCTCGTCGTGGGCTATCTGCTCCTCGTCGCGGTCGTCGCCGCCGCGCCGGCGTTCCTGCACCACCGGGTGGCCGGGCACGTGTCCGTCGCCCTGCTGCTGGTGCTCGCGCAGCTCGTCATCGTCGTCTGGAGCATGGCGGGCCACCGCCGTGGAGCCGGACGACTCGACGAGGACATCGAGCAGTTCCGGCACTACCTGGCAGAGCGCGAGCACCGCCGACAGGGGGCGTGGTGATCGCCGCGGCCCACAGCGGGCCGCCCCCTCTCTCGTCATCGTCTTCATGGTGTTCCTCGGCATGTGCGGGTTCCTCTGGCTTTTCACCGCCTCGGGCCACGACGACACCGCGATGTTCCCCACCCGGGGCACCCCCGGGAAGGCCTGGCACAGTGGCCTGGCCATCAGCGGCGACAGCCTGTCGGCGGTGACCCTGATGGCGCTGGTCGGCCTCATCGCGTTCACCGGCTACGACGGCATCATGCTCTCCGTCGGCTGTGTCATGAGTCTCGTGCTGCTCGCACTGCTCATCGCCGAACCCCTGCGCAAGGCCGGCGGCCACACCGTCGGCGACGCCCTCGCCCGCCGGTTCCCCGGACGCTCCGTCCGCACCGCGGTCGCCGTGGTGACCCTGGCCGTCTGTCTTCCCTACCTGGTGCTCCAGCTCACCGCCATCAGCGCGCTGACCTGTGCCGTCCTCGGTCTGACCGGCGGCACGGCCAAGACAGCCTGCGTCATCGTCCTCGGCAGCGGCATGATCTCGCTCGCCCTCACCGGGGGCATGCGCGGCACTGCCCGCATCCAGATCGTCAAGGTGATCGCCCTGCTGCTGGCGCTGGCCGTGGTCGCCGTCCTCGTCCTGCACCGCTTCCACTGGAACCCCGACCGCCTGCTCGGCGCGGCCGCCTCGCACAGCCTGCTCGGCGACGGGTTCCTCGGCCCCGGCGCCCTGTACGGCCATGGGTGGAGCGGTATGGCGAACCGCATCGGGCAGTTGATCTCCCTCGCGCTGGGGATCGGGTTCCTCCCGCAGGTCACCATGCGGGTCCTGGCCGCCCCGCCCGGCCGGGCCACCCGGACGGCCATGCACTGGGCGGTCGCCCAGTTCCTCGCGGTCTCCGCCTTCCTCGTCGTGATCGGCCTGGGCACCGCCGCCATCCTCGGCAGTCCCGCCCTCCACCAAGCCGATCCGAGCGGGAGCAGCGCCCTGCTGCTCATCACGAACACCCTGAAGCCGAACGGCGTGCTGGTGTCGGTGGTGATCTGCGTGGTGTTTCTCACCGCGCTGACCACCGTCACCGACGTCACCCTGGCCGCCGCCACGTCGATGGCGCGCGACCTCACCCCGGGCGAAGCGGATCGGCACGACACACCGACCCGCCGACAGGAGCACCGCGCCCGCTGGGCCGCAGCGCTGGCCGGCGTGGTCACCATCGCCGTCGCCGTGAAGGCCGTCGACTGGAACCTGCTGGTCCTGACCACGCTTGCGCTGACCCTGTCCTCGTCCGGACTGGCACCCGTCCTGTTCTACGGCCTGCTCTGGCCGAGGTTCACCGCCAGGGGTGCGTTGTGGTGCCTCTACGGCTCGTCGGTGCTGGGCCTGCTGCTCATCGCCGTCTCCCCGCTGATCTCCGGCAGCCCCGCCGCCGCCTTCCCCGGCTGGGACTTCCACCGGACGACGCTGGCCAATCCCGCACTGGTGACCGTGCCCGTCGGATTCGCCCTCGGCTGGCTCGGCAGCATCACGGACCGCCGCGACTCCGCGGCGGAGCACTACGGGAAGCTGGCGACGGCCTCGCTCGTCGGGCGGTCCACGGGCTGACCGGTGCCGGTACCAGGGGACGGGCCCGGTCGACGACACCTCGCAGACCGGGCCCGTCCGCCGTCATCGTGCCTGTCCTCGATGAGCGCGGTCCCTCAGGCAGCCGGCCGGACGTGCGGCGGTGTCCCGGGACCGGCTCGCCATGGGCTAGGACGTGCACATCACGCGGCGTGAGAACTGGTGGGACGAAGCGGGCCAGGGCATCGGCGCGGCGGAATGGGGAGCACTGGTCGCAGCCGATCCGTGCCTCGCGACGGCCCCGATGTGGTTTACCGCCGGGCGGATCGTCTCCAAGAACCCTGGCGATGCGGTGATCGCGAAGATGCGCGAGGTGGCGAAGGTGCTGAAAGCGCGGATCCAGGGCGACGACGGCGAGTACGACCACGCCTGACGCGTACGGCCCTCCGCGAGATGATCAGGGGTTGTGTGGATTCCTGACGATCGTGCGGTGGCCGCGGGGCACAGCGCGGACGCCGCCCGCGGAAGCAGTGGCCAACACGGAGACCGAGGTCGCCGGGGCCGCCCTCCCAGCTCTCGGCTGCAGCCTCGTCGATCCGACGGGCGGCTGCCCCGCCGCTGTCGCCACCAACGCGGGCTGCACACGATCGAGGGGCGGTCATGCGTGGTGGCGGTGTCCGCCGTTTCACGCCGTGGGGCGGCCTGCCGGGGTCTCCGCCGCGGGGAGGCCCGCCGGCAGCCACGCCAAAGCCAAAGGGGGTCGGTGCTAGACCAGGCGGAACTCGGCCGTGCCGCTTCCCGGTGCCAGGGCCGTCAGCCTGACCCTCGCCCCGATCGGGATCCGGTCGTACCGCTCGGCGGTCACCACGGCCGGGATCCTCAGCCCCTCGTCCAGGGTGATCGTGCAGCTCTGGCGGACGCGGTGGACGAGGTCCGCGGTGCGGGCCAGTGCTCCGACGCACCGGACGATGCCGAGTCCGCGGCTGGCGACCTCGTCCATCCCCTCGGCGCCGCAGGCGGGGCACAGCAGGCGGTAGGACTGGGTCACGGCCCGGCACCAGCGGCAGCGGCCGAGGAGCAGGACGGCCTCCGGCTCCGGGGCGGCGGCCGTGGGTACGGGGCTGGTGCGCGTGTCGAATCCATGGTTCATGAACATCCTCGCGGTGGCTCAGGCCGCCGTGTACTCGTAGAAGCCCCGGCCGGTCTTCCGGCCGAGCCGGCCGCCCTCGACCATCCGCAGCAGCAGCGCGGGCGGAGCGAAATGAAGGTCCCGGTACTCCGCGTACATGGCCTCGGCAGCGGCCTGGACGGTGTCGAGACCGATCAGGTCGGCCAGGCGCAGCGGCCCCATCGGGTGCGCGCAGCCGAGGACCATCCCCGCGTCGATGTCCTCCGGCGGGGCGAAGCCGGACTCGGCCATCCTGACGGCCGACAGCAGGTACGGGATCAGCAGGGTGTTCACAACGAAGCCGGCTCGGTCGGGGGCGGGCACGGCGTGCTTGCCCAGGGTCTCGGTCACGAATGCGGTGGCGCGGACGCGGGTGGCCTGCGAGGTGAGCAGGGAGGGGACGATCTCCACCAGGCGCAGCACGGGGACGGGATTGAAGAAGTGCAGCCCGATCACCTGCGACGGCCGCGACGTCGCCGTGGCGAGCCGCATGATCGGGATCGACGAGGTGTTGGTGGCGAGGACCGCGTCCGGATCGGTGACGATCCGGTCCAGGGCCGCCATGACGCCGGTCTTGACGTCCTCTCGCTCGGCGACCGCCTCGATCACCAGGGTGCGGTCGGCGAGGGCGTCCAGTGCCGCGGTGAGGGCGAGGCGGCCGAACACGGCCTGCGCACCGTCCTCGTCGAGCCTGCCGGATCGGACGGCCCGCGCGAGGGAGGCCTCGATTCGCGTGCGCCCGCGGCGGGCGCCGTCCGCATCGGACTCGACCACCACGACGTCCAGTCCGGCCCGTGCGCACATCTCGGCGATGCCCGCGCCCATCTGGCCGCAGCCGACGACACCGATCCGCCGGTCGACGACCTGCTGCGGGTTCGCATCCATCGTTCCGTCACCTCTTCTGGTCTCGTGACCGCGGCCGGCGGTGTACCGCGGCATTCGGTCCGGTCGAACGACGTGCCCGTTGCTCCGGCCGTCGCTCCCACGCCGTGGTGCCCGGGCGCCCGGTGCGCCCGGGCAGTGCGTCCGTCAGAGGAGTTCCAGGACGGTGGCGTTGGCCATGCCGCCGCCCTCGCACATGGACTGCAGGCCGTAGCGGATGCCGTTGTCGCGCATGTGGTGGACGAGGGTGGTCATCAGGCGGGCGCCGGAGCCGCCGACGGGGTGGCCGAGGGCCATCGCGCCGCCGTTGGGGTTCATCAGTTCGTAGTCGGCGCCGGTCTCGCGCAGCCAGGCGAGGGAGACCGAGGCGAAGGCCTCGTTGATCTCGAAGGCTCCGATGTCGCCAATGGTCAGGCCGGCCTTCTTGAGGACCTTGGCGGTAGCCGGGATGGGCCCCTTGAGCATGGTGATCGGGTCGGTGCCCGCGACGACGGCGGTGTGGATCCGGGCCATCGGGGTCCAGCCGTGCGCCCTGGCGATCTCGCTGGTGGTGACGAGCAGGGCGGCGGAGCCGTCCGAGACCTGGGAGGCGTTGCCGGCGGTGATGCCGCCGCCCTCACGGACGGGCTTCAGCCCGGCCAGGGTCTCCAGGGTGGAGCCGCGGCGGACGCCCTCGTCGGTGTCGAACAGACGCGCGTTCCCGTCCGCGTCGGTGACGGTGATCGGAGCGATCTGGCCCTTGAACCGGCCCTCGTCGACGGCGCGCGCGGCACGCTCGTGGGAGTCCAGGCCGTGCTGGTCCATGTCGGTCCGGGTGAGCCCGTACTCGTCGGCGATCAGCTGCGCGCCGGCGAACTGCGTGAAGACGGTGCCGTTGTAGCGCTTGAGCACGTCGGGGCCGAAGGGCTGGCCGAACCGGTCGTCGGCGCGGGCCGTGCCGAGCGGGATGCGGCTCATGATCTCGACCCCGCCGGCGACGGCGATGTCGTACTGGCCGGAGACCACGCCGGCCGCGGCCTGGTGCACGGCCTGCTGGGAGGAGCCGCACTGGCGGTCGACCGTGACACCGGGCACCGTCTCGGGCCAGCCCGCCGCCAGGACGGCGGCACGGCCGACACAGCCGCTCTGCATGCCCAGGGTGTTGACGCAGCCCCAGACCACGTCGTCGACCTCGGCCGGATCGAGGCCGGTCCGCTGCACGAGGGCGTCCAGCACGTGGGCGGAGACGGAGGCCGCGTGAAGTTGTGACAGCGCTCCGTTGCGCTTGCCGACCGCCGTACGCACCGCATCGACGATGACCGCGTCCCGCATGGGCTTCTCTCCTTCTCGGGTGGGTGGCTCGGCCCCGCGCGGCCGGTTCACCAGCACGCTATGCCGGGCGATTCCATTAGTAAATCCTTGAGATACCGATGGAACACATAGGCATTCCCTAGGGTGTGCGGCGGCCGAGGTGTGCCTATGGTGGGCGTCCGGGCGGCCTTCCGACGCGCCGCCCGCATCACCCTCGCGGCACCGCGCGCCGCGCCCGCTCCGGTCCCCCGTCGTGGCCGTGCCCCGCCCTGATGCCGTGCGCCGTCGCGAACGGCCGACACCTCCCGCAAGGGCTCCGCACAGCGGGACACGCATGCCCCGCGACGGGCACCCGGCGACCGACAGGACCGCCGAGACCGGTCACCTCGCGGCACCTCCGGCCTCGGCCCGGCCCCGCAGACATGAGAGAGCACCTGCCATGAGACGCACCCTCTACACCGACGAGCACGAGGCCTTCCGGTCGATGATCCGGGACTTCGTCGCCCGCGAGGTCAAGCCCCACTTCGAGCAGTGGGAGCGGGACAACCTCGTCCCCCGGGAGCTCTACCGCAAGCTCGGGGAGATCGGGGTCATGGGCTTCGACGTGCCCGAGGAGTACGGCGGCCCGGGCCCCACCAGCTTCAGGTACCAGGCGGTCATCGCCGAGGAGACCACCCGCGCCGGCGTGACGTTCTCCGCCCAGTCGACGTCCACCGGCATCGTGCTGCCCTACCTGCTGCGGCTGGCCGACGAGGAGCAGAAGCGGCGCTGGCTGCCCGGCGTGGTCGCCGGCGACGTGCTCTGCGTCGCCATGACCGAGCCGGGCACGGGATCCGACCTGGCCGGCATCCGCACCACCGCGAAGCTCTCCGCGGACGGCACGCACTACGTCCTCAACGGCGCCAAGACCTTCATCACCGCCGCCCGCAACGCCACGCTGTGCATCGTGGCCGCCCGGACCGCTCCGGCCACCCCGGAGGACCGCCGGCACGGCCTGAGCCTGTTCGTCGTCCCGACCGACAGCGAGGGCTTCGCCTACGGCCGGAAGCTGGACAAGATCGGCCTGCGCTGGTCCGACACCTCCGAACTGTCCTTCACCGACGTCGAGGTGCCGGTGGAGAACCTCCTCGGCGAGCAGGACAGGGGCTTCTCGTACCTGGGTCAGAACCTGCCCCGCGAGCGGCTGTCGGTCGCCGTCACCGCCGTCGCCTCCGCCGCCGCCGCCATCGGCTTCACCCGCGACTACGTGAGGGAACGGAAGGTCTTCGGCAAGCCGGTGGCGGCCTTCCAGAACACCAGGTTCGTGCTCGCCGAGTGCGCCGCCGAGGTCGAGGCCGCCCAGGCGATGACCGACAAGGGCATCGAGCTGGAGGACCGCGGCGAGCTGACCGCCGCCGACGCGGCCAAGCTCAAGCTGTTCGCCACCGAGACGGCCGGCCGGGTCATCGACAAGTGCCTCCAACTGCACGGCGGGTACGGCTACATGCTCGAGTACCCCATCGCCCGCCTCTACGCGGACACCCGGATCAACCGGATCTACGCCGGCTCCAGCGAGGTCATGAAGACCATCATCGCCAAGGACCTCGGCCTCTAGCCCCGCCGCGTCCCGCCTTCCCGCACCGCTACCGCCCGAGAGGGGATCCCGCACGTCATGCGCCGTACCGTCTACACCGAGGACCACGAGGCGTTCCGCCGGACCATCCGCGACTTCCTGGCCAAGGAGGTCGTGCCCCACTTCGACGACTGGACCCGGGCCGGGCTCGTCCCCAGGGAGCTGTACCGCAAGCTCGGCGACCTCGGCTACTTCGGCATCGAGGTGCCGGAGGAGTTCGGCGGCGCCGGCATCACCTCCTTCAAGTACCAGGCGATCGTCATGGAGGAGAGCGCCCGCGCCGGCGTCGTCCTCGGCGCCGCCGGTGCCCACACCGCACTCGCCCTGCCCTATTTGCTGAAGTTCGGCAACGACGAGCAGAAGCAACGCTGGCTGCCCGGCTTCGTCTCCGGCGACACCATGACCGCGCTGGCGATGACCGAGCCCGGCACCGGCTCCGACCTCGCCGGGATCAGGGCCACCGCGCGTCTGTCCGAGGACGGCACGCACTACGTCCTCAACGGCGCCAAGACGTTCATCACCGGCGGCTACCAGGCCGACCTGGTCGTGGTCGTGGCCCGCACCTCCCCCGCTCCCGAGGAGAACCGCCGCCTCGGCCTGTCGCTGCTGTGCGTCGACGCGAAGAGCGAGGGCTACACGGTCGGACGCAAGCTGGAGAAGATCGGCCTGCGCGCCCAGGACACCGCGGAGTTGTCCTTCACGGACGTCAGGGTCCCGGTGGAGAATCTGCTCGGCGAGGAGGGCATGGCCTTCCGCTATCTCACCCACAACCTCGTGCAGGAGCGCCTGGGCGCAGGTGCGATGAGCCACGGCACGGCCAAGGCCGCGATCCGGTTCACGACGGAGTACGTCAAGGAGCGCCTCGTCTTCGGCAAGCCGGTGGCGGCCTTCCAGAACACCAAGTTCGTCCTCGCCGAGTGCGCGGCCGAGGTCGAGGCGCTGGAGTGCCTGCTCGACAAGGCGCTAGAGGCCTTCGAAGCCGGCGAGCTCACGTCGGCCGACGCCGCGAAGCTCAAGCTGTTCGCCACCGAGACGGCCGGCCGGGTCACCGACAAGTGCCTCCAGCTGCACGGCGGGTACGGCTACATGATGGAGTACCCGATCGCCCGCCTGTACGCCGACACCCGCGTCAGCCGGATCTACGGCGGCTCCAGCGAGATCATGAAGACCATCATCGCCAAGGACCTGGGCCTGTAAGGCCGTTCTCACCGCAGAGGCCGGACCCGCATCCGCGGGTCCGGCCTCTTGGCGTTCCGGGCAACCGGCAACTACTCGGCCGCGCCGAGGCGGAGCGCGTCCAGGGCCATCGACAGGTCCACCAGGTCGCGGGGCCGCGCCAGCAGCCGCCCGGTGAGCCTCTCCAGCCTGCGCAGCCGGTTGTGCACGGTGTTGCGGTGGCAGTACAGCCGCGACGCCACCTGGGGCAGGCTGCCGCTGCAGTCCAGCCAGACGCCGAAGGTCTCCAACAGCACCTGGCCCTCGTCCGGTTCCAACGCCAGGACCGGACCGAGCACCTGATCCACGAGCTCGCGGGCGAGGTCCCGCTGGGTGAGCAGGAAGCCGGGGGCCATCCGGTCCTTCAGGTGCACGAGTTCCCCGTCGGCGGTGCACAGCGCCAGCGCGGTGTCGGCGAGTTGCCGTGCCCGTCCGAGCCCGGCCAGCCCCTGCACCACGGGGCTGACGCCGATCCGGGCGCGGCCGCCGTCCCCGACGGCGCGGGCCACTGCCCGGGACAGGTGGTCGCCGCACGCGGCCACCACTGCCCAACCCTCCGGCTGCGGGCACCAGAACACCGTCACCCCGTCGAGTTCCTCGCGCACCGGGGCTCCGTCGGCCCGGATCGCGTCCGGACCGGTCACCCGGGCGACGGCATAGCGGCCGTCCATCGGCAGGCCGAGCGTCACGGAGACGCGTGAGAGGTCGAGGGGGTCCAGCTGGGCACGCAGCAGCACCTTCAGCGCCCCCACCATCCGGCGGTCGCTGCGTTCGGCCGGATCGCCGCTGCGCTGCCGATGCGCCTCGGTCATCAGCGCGGTCTCGCGCTCCACGAGACGCCAGACGTACGTCGCCGCGCGGACCATGTGGTGGGCGCGCTCCGGTGCCTCCCGCACCACCGCGGCGACCAGCGCGTTCCACAGCTCCTCCCCGGCGATCCGGTACATGTGCAGCATGGCACCGAGCGGGACGCCGTCCTCGGCCCGGGTGGCACCCACCTGCCAGGCGTACTCCGCGGACCGGGTGAACCCCTTGGGATCGGCGAACGCCGATACGACGAGCTCCGTGGCGACGTAGGTCGAGCCGACCAGGTCCTCGGGGACCCGGCGCGGGTCGTGGAAGTACCCGATCTCGCCGAGGACCCGGGCCAGCACGGTGTCGGCGAGCCCCGACGTCCGGCCGAGCAGCAGGCCCGCGGCGTACTCGAGGATCTCGGGGAACGGCTGATCCCCTTCGTCCCTCACCGCACCGTCCGCGGGTCGCGGAGGGAAAGACATGGGGAACCTTCTTCCGTGTCGACGCAACAGGCGCCGAAGGGCCGGCCGGGCCCCGCGTCGTGCGGGGCCCGGCCGGCGTGTCCACTGTCAGACGAGGTCGATGACCGTCCGCAGCGCCTCGCCGGTGTGCATCTGGCGGATGGCCTCGTTGACGTCGGTCAGCGGCACCCGGTGGGTGATCATCGACTCGAGGTCGAGACGTCCTGCCCGCCACAGGTCGATGATCGTGGCGAAGGTGCGGCGCACGTCGTCGCCCCCGTAGAACGAGGGGAGGATCTTCTTCTCGTTCAGGAACAGCTCGCCCATGCTGAGGTCGGTCAGGTCGGTACGGGAGCCCGCGCCGACCAGGACGACGGAGCCGCCGAGTCGGGCGGCGTCGTAGGCGGCCCGGAAGGTGCTCGGCCTGCCGACCGCCTCGAAGGCGTAGTCGAAGCCGAAGCCGCCGGTGATGCGCTTCCTCGCGTCGTCCAGCTCGTCGGGGGCTACCGCTGCGGTGGCGCCGAACGTCAGCGCCAGCTCGCGGCGGTTGGCGGTGGGGTCGACGGCGAGGATCTGCGCCGCACCGGCGACCCTCGCCCCCTGCACGATGCTGATGCCGACGCCGCCGAGGCCGATCACGACCACCGAGGAACCGGGCCGCACCTTGGCGGTGTTGAGCGCGGCGCCGACGCCGGTGGCGATGCCGCAGCCGATCAGCGCGGCGACGTCGTACGGCAGGTCGTCCGGGATCGGGATGGCCGCGGTGGCGGCAATCACCGCCTCCTCCGCGAAGGTGCCGGTGCCCATCATGCCGGGCAGCGGCGTCCCGCCGTCGACGAAGGCGGGCGTGGCCAGCGTGGCGTAGCCGCTGCGGCACAGGTGTCCGTCGCCGGCCCTGCACGACGGGCACCGGTCGCAGGGCGGCATCCAGCAGACGATCACGCGGTCGCCGGGCTTGACGTTGGTGACGCCCTCGCCGACCTCCACGACCTCGCCCGCGCCCTCGTGGCCGGGGACGAACGGGGCGGGGTGGGTGAGCACGCCGCTCATCGCGGAGAGGTCGGAGTGACAGAGGCCGGCCTTGTGCAGCCTGACCCGGACCCTGCCTGCGCCGACGGACGCCGTCGTCACGTCACGCACGTCGAGGGCGGCATCGCCGACGGTGTTGAGCACTGCTGCGCGCACGGTTCTTCTCCTTCGGATGACGGTACGTCGGATCTAGTCGGTGATCGGCAGGTTGACGGACTGGTACTCGTAGTAGCCGGACAGGCCCTCCGGGCCGAACTCCCGGCCGATCCCGGAGTTCTTGAAGCCGCCGAACGGGGCGGCCGGGTCCAGCCGGAAGCCGTTGACGGTGAAGGTGCCGGTGCGGATCCGGCGGGCGAGCCGGACGCCCCGCTCGGTGTCGGTGGTGAACACGGCACCGGACAGGCCGTAGTCGGAGTCGTTGGCAATGCGGACCGCGTCCTCCTCCGTCTCGTACCGGATCAGGCAGACCACCGGGCCGAAGATCTCCTCACGGGCGATCCGCATGTCGTTGCCGACCTCGCCGAACAGCGTCGGTGCGACGTACCAGCCGGTGTCCAGGCCCTCGGGGACGCCGCCACCGGTCAGGACCTTGGCGCCCTCCTCCTGACCGATCCGGATGTAGTCGAGGTTCCGCTGCTGCTGGGTGCGGGTGACCATCGGGCCGACCACGGTGGCCGGGTCGGACGGGTCGCCGACCCGGAGCGCGCCGAGGGCGGCGGCGAGCTTGGCCGCGACCTCGTCGTAGCGGGAGGCGGGCACCAGCACCCGGGTGAGCGCGACGCAGGCCTGGCCGCTGTTGGCGGCGCAGGTGCTGCCGACGAGGACGGGGAGCGCGGCGTCGACGTCGGCGTCCTCCAGCAGGATCGCGGCGGACTTGCCGCCCAGCTCCAGGGAGACCCGGGTGAGGTTCTCCGCCGCCGCGGCCATGATCTTCTTGCCCGCGGCCACCGAGCCGGTGAAGGCGATCTTGTCGATGCCGGGGTGGGCCACCAGGTACGAGGCGGTTTCCCGATCCGCCGGCAGCACGCTGAGCACGCCCTCGGGCAGCCCCGCCCGCTCGCACACCTCGGCCAGGAGGTACGAGTCCAGCGGGGTCTCCGGGGACGGCTTGAGCACCACGGTGCAGCCTGCGAGCAGGGCCGGGGCGACCTTGCCGGCGATGGCGAACTGCGGGGCGTTCCACGGGACGACGGCGGCCACCACACCGATCGGTTCGCGGCGGACCAGGACCCGGCCGGTGAGCCCCTGCCGCTCCTCCTCCACGATCAGCTGCGCCGCGGCGGCCAGTGCGGCGCCGAAGATGCCGACCGCCGAGAGTGCCTGACCGCGCACCGAGAAGCTGATCGGGGAGCCGTTCTGCAGGGTGATCAGCTCGGCCAGTTCCTGGTGGCGGGCGAGCAGGGCATCCTTGATCCGGGTGACCACCTCGACGCGCTCGGCGACGGTCATCCGCGGCCACGGGCCGTGGTCGAATGCCTCACGGGCGGCGGCCACCGCCGCGTCGACGTCCGCCGGCGTGGCGTGCGGCACCCGGGCGACGACCTGCTCGGTGTGCGGGGAGACCACCTCGATGGTCCCGGTGCCTGCGGGTTCGACCCACCGGCCGCCGATGAAGAGCCTGTCGTGCACCACGATCTCGGTCATGTTCACATTCCTCGCGTCGTTGCGATGGGAGAGGGACTACGGCAGAACGATCGGAAAGTCGCGCTCGGGCCGCTCCAGCAGCCCGTGGAAGGTGGCGAGCACGGTCGCGTCGCCCTTCAGGACGACCACGCCGGAGGCGACGGCGTCCGGGAAACCCAGGTGTCCGGCGAGGATCCGGTCGAGCACCGTCCGCGCCAGACGGATCGTCAGCTTCGGTGCCTCGCCGCGCGGTGCGTCGCCCTGCATCGGAGTGAGGACGCCGTTGCCGACGAGCAGCGTCCACGCCTCCCCGGTGTCGGTGAACTCCCAGCGCATCAGGAGGCGGTGGGCCGCGGCGCGCGGTCCGTCGAGGCGGACGGCCATCGTGTCGAAGACCTGCCCGGTGGAGAGGGCGGTCAGTAGGTCGAGGTTGGCGTGGTGCGCGGTGCCGGCCCGGCGCTGCTGCCCGGCATCGCGCAGCTCCTGCGCGCCGGTGAGGTAGATGTTGCGCCAGGTGCCGTTCTCCTGGGCGAGACCGAGCCGGGTGTAGGTGTCGGCCTGCAGGTCGCGGGCCGCAGCGTGCTCGGGTTCGGCAAACAGCACGTGGTTGAGCAGTTCGGCGGCCCAGCGCAGGTCTCCCGCCTCGACGGCCTCGCGGGCCCGGTCCACGGTGGCGTCGGCGCCCCCGATCGCCGCGACGTACCGCCTCGCCTGCTCGACCGGCGGGTGCTGCCACAGGTGCGCCGGGTTGCCGTCGTACCAGCCCATGTAGCGCTGGTAGACGGCCTTGACGTTGTGGCTGATCGAGCCGTAGTAGCCGCGGGTGCTCCAGGCCCGGCCCAGGTCGCCGGGGAACGACCGGATCTCCTCCGCGATCTCCGTCCCGGTGAGCCCGCGGTTCATCAGCCGCACGGTCTGGTCGTGCAGGTAGGCGTAGGCGTCGCGCTGCTCGGTGAGCAGCCGCAGCACCTCCTCCCGGCCCCAGGTCGGCCAGTGGTGCGAGCCGGTGAGCACCTCCGCCTCGTCGAAGAGCCCGATGGCCTCGGTGATGTACGCCGCCCAGGCATGGGCGTCACGGACCTGGGCGCCGCGCAGGGTGAGCAGGTTGTGCAGCGTGTGACTGACGTTCTCCGCGATCAGGAGGACCTTGAACTCCGGCAGGTAGAAGTTCAGTTCGGCGGGGGCCTCGGTGTCCGGGGTCAGCTGGAAGACGAACCGCACCCCGTCGAGGAGCAGCTCCTGGCCGGTCGCGGTCACGTCCACGGTGGGCGCCAGCAGGCCGAGGGTGCCGGCCGACACGGCCTGGCCCAGTCCGAAGCCGACCTGGCCCTCGGGACCCAGGGGCAAGGAGCGGCCGTACATGTAGACGGCGCGGCGGGTCATCGCGGGGCCGGCGAAGACGTTCTCGCTCACCGCGTGGTGCAGGAAGCCATCGGGGGCGACGACGGTGCACTCCCCGGCCGCCACCGCCTCGGCCGTGGTGACGCCGAGCACGCCGCCGAAGTGGTCGCCGTGGCTGTGGGTGTAGACGACCGCCCGCACCGGTCGGTCGCCGCGGTTGCGTCGGTAGAGCGCGAGGCCGGCCTCCGCGGTCTCCCGGGAGACCAGCGGGTCGACGACCACCAGTCCGGTGCGGCCCTCGACGATGGTCATGTTCGACACGTCCAGGCCACGGACCTGGTAAACGCCGGGGACGACCTCGAACAGGCCGTGGACACTGTTGAGCCGCCCCTGCCGCCACAGACCCGGGTGCACCGAGTCGGGGCACTCCCCCGCCAGGAACGCCCAGCGCTCGTTGTCCCACACGACGCGCCCCTCACCGTCGCGGACGACGCAGGGATCGAGCCGGTCGACCAGGCCGCGGGTCGCGTCGGCGCGGTCGGTCGGGTCGTCGACGCCGAGGTGCGGCTCGGTGGCCATGGGCTCTCCTCCGTCGGTGGAGGTCGGTCCGGTCAGCACGGCGCCAGGCCCAGCCGGTCACGGAGCTCGGTCTTGAGGATCTTGCCGGTGGGGGTGAGCGGCAGCGCGTCGACGACGCACAGGTCGCGCACCTTCTGGTACGGGGCCACCTGCCTCGCGACATGTGCCAGCACCTCGTCCTGGAGCGCCCCACCGCGCGCGGCCTCGGCGACGTACGAGGGCCGCAGCACGACGAAGGCGACGGGGACCTGCCCGGCGATCGGGTCCGGCCTGCCGACCACCGCGGCCTGGGCGACCGCGGGGTGGGAGCAGAGCAGTTCCTCCAGGGGCTGGGGATAGACGTTGTAGCCCTTGTAGATGAGCATGTCCTTGGCCCTGCCGACCAGGAACAGGAAGCCCTGATCGTCGACGTGGCCGAGGTCGCCGGTGCGCAGCCGGCCGTCGACGAACTGTTCGGCCGTCAGCTCGGGGTGGCCCTGGTAGCCGTCGGTGACCTGGGGTCCGCGGACCCAGACCTCACCGGTGGCACCCTGCGGCAGGACGGTGGCACCGTCCTCGGAGCGGATCTCCACCTCCGTGTCGAAGAGCGGCAGCCCGACCGCGCCCGCCGGCACCGGCAGTTCGGCATCGAGGGGTGTGTAGGTCACCGCGGCGGTGCACTCGCTCAGCCCGTAGGCGTCGACGACGGCGGCGTTCGGGAACGCCGCCCGCAGCCGGGCCAGGGCGGCCGTGTCGATGGGGGCCGCACCGGTGGCGAGCATCCGTACCGAGGTCAGGTCCGCCGTGTCGATGACGGGGCTGGACAGCAGCGCGTGGTACATCGACGGGGAACCCGCGAGCTGGGTGACGCCCTGGTCGGCGATGCTCTCCAGGAAGGCGTCCGGCGCGAACCGGCCCGCGATGGTCACGGTGGTGCCCAGCAGGGTGTTCACGTTCTGTCCGACGAGGCCGAGGCTGTGGAACAGCGGAGCCACGGACAGCGCCACGCCCTCGCCCGGCGGGATGGCGTGCCGGTGGGCGGCCTCCGGCCGGAAGCGGAGCCGCAGTCCGTCCTCCTCGTCCAGGCAGGGCAGTGCCGGCGACCGCCAGCAGGCCGTCTGGACGGCGTTGGCCACCACGTTGCGGTGCAGGACCCGGACGGCCTTGGGGCGGCCGGTGGTACCGCCGGTGAACTGGAAGTGCGCGACGGACTCGGGGTCGACCCGGTAGCCCTCCAGCCGGCCGGCGGTGAGGAGGTCGGCGAACGGGACGACGTCGTCGGGGAAGATCCCCTCTGGCAGGCCCACGCCCTCGGGCGCGGGGGCGGCGGCACTGCCCGGCACCAGGACGGCGAAGCGCACGCCCTCGGGGACGGCTCCGTCGGCCAGCACGGCGCCGTTGCGCGGGTGGGTGAAGACCGCCTTGACGTCGCAGTCGGCGAGCTGTTGCCGCAGTGCCGCGGGCGGCTGGGCAGGGTTGAGTGCGGCCGCGGTGGCGCCGGAGCACAGGATGCCGTAGTAGGCGACCAGGAACCAGGCCGAGTTGGGCAGGTGCAGGGCGACCGTGTCGCCCGGCCGGACACCTCGTACCCGCAGGCCCGCGGCGACCCGCAGCGCACGGTCGTAGAGCTCGGCGAAGGTGAGGGTCTCGTCCCCCTCCCGCAACGCCACCCGCTCCGGGTAGGCACGGGAGGCGCCGGCGAGCAGGGCGTCGACACCGACCCGGGGGTAGTCCAGCGAGCGCGGCATGTGCTTCGGCCAGACGTCGGCCATGGAGGGAACTCCCTTGTTCCGGCGGGACGGTGGCGTCCCGGCTGTGCCTGCGGTGATGGATGTGGATGTCGGCGGTCCGTCAGACGGGCTGCCGGATCGGCCGGACGACGACTTCCTGGGCGAGGGAGGCCACCAGCGTCCCGTCCCGGGTCCACACCTGCCCGGAGGCCAGACCGCGCCCGTCCCCGCCGGAGGGGCTGCGCAGGGCGAACAGCAGCCAGTCGTCGGCCCGGAACGGCCGGTGGAACCAGACGGAGTGGTCGAGCGAGGCGGTGAGCACCCGTGCCGGACCCTCGCGCTCCACCCGGGCCTTCTCGTGGTCGAGCGCGGCGACCGGAGCGAGTGTGAGGTCGGAGGCGTAGACGAAGGCGCAGGCGTGGAGCATCGCGTCGTCGGGCAGGTGCTCCGTCGCCTTCATCCACACGAGGCGCTCGTTGACCCCGGGCGGCGTCCGGTCCCCCGTCCTCGGGCCGGGACGGGCGATCCTCATCGACACCACGCGCCGGAACTCGGCTGCGTCGTACTCCGCCGGGCTGTTGACCGCCCACCGTGCGTACGGGTCGGGAAGGTCCTCGGGTGCGGGCACCTCCGGCATCGGCTGCTGCCGCTCCGGGGTGGGCTCGGGTGACTTGAAGGACGCCGAGAGGGTGAAGATCGGCCGGCCGTCCTGGTAGGCGGTGACCCGCCTGGCGCAGTAGGAGCGGCCGTCGCGCAGCCGTTCGACCTCGTAGCCGACCGCCTGGGAGAGATCGCCGGCACGGAGGAAGTAGCCGTGCAGCGAGTGCGGAAGGCGACCGGCCTCGATGGTGCAGCCGGCAGCGGCGAGCGCCTGTGCGACGACCTGCCCCCGAACGCCTTGCCGGGCGCACCGAGGTGGCACCGTCCGCTGAACAGATCGCGGTCGGTCCGGTCGAGGTCGAGGAAGCCGAGGAGGTCACCGCCGGAGGGACGGGCGGCGCCGGTGGCCGTTTCGATGCTCAGGTGCACGAGGAAGCTCCAGTTTTCACAGCCGCAGGAGGCCCGTCCCGTTGCTCGCTGCGGGCGGGGATGTCAGCGCTCCGAAGGGGGCGGCCGCCCGTGTGCCACGGTGCGGCGCCGGCGGGGCGCGGCCGTCAGTACGGCAGTCCGTTGTCGGCACGCTATGCCGAAAGAAAGCGCAGGTAAATCCTTGGGGATCCTGGGGTATCCATTGTCATTGCCTATGCCCATCGGGGTATCGGCCCGGCACGCCATGGGCGCAGGCCCCGGACACCGTCCGTACCCCGACAGAGGGGCTGCCTATGGGCCGCGAAGGGAATTCGGGAGTTCCGGTGCTCCCCCGTACGCATAGCGTGCCGCACACCACGGGTCGCGTGCCCCGCCCTGTCGCAGGAGCGCGAGACCGCGCCGCGCACCGGCCGCGACCCGTCTCTGCATCCTGCACGAGAAGGCGTCCTCATCCATGACCATCGACCGCAGCATCATCGGCAGCCGTACCCCCGAGCACTCGGTGGACGTCGAGCGCGGACGGCTGCGCTTCTTCGCCCGGGCCACCGGCCAGCCGGACCCCGTCTACGCCGATCCGACGGCCGCACGGGCCGCCGGCCACCCGGACATCCCGGTGCCGCCGACGTTCCTGTTCTGCCTCGACCTCGACAACCCCGACCGGGGCCGGTTCCTGGCGGACCTGGGCGTCGACATCCGCACCGTCCTGCACGGCGGCCAGGCCTTCGAGTACCGCGCCCAGGCGTACGCCGGCGATCGGTTGACCTTCTCCACCGAGGTCACCGACGTCTACTCCAAGAAGGGCGGTGCGCTGGAGTTCATCGTGCGCACCACCCGCGTGACCCGCGGCGGCGAGCCGATCGCCACGCTCACCGGCACCACCGTGGTGCGCGACCCGAAGGCGGCCAAGTGACCGTTCTCAAGCCCGGGGACACCTTCACCCTCGAAGCCCCGAAGACCACCCGGACCGCACTCGCGCTCTACGCGGGTGCCTCCGGCGACCACAATCCCATCCACATCGACATCGATGCCTGCCGGGCGGTCGGCATCGACGACGTCTTCACCCACGGCATGCTCTCGATGGCCTATCTGGGCCGCCTGCTGACGGACTGGATCCCTCAGGAGGGCATCCGCTCGTACGAGGTCCGCTTCACCGCCATCACCCCGGTGAACACCGTCCCCACCTGCACCGGCACGGTGACCGAGGTGGAGGACGAACTCGCCCGCCTGTCCCTGACGGTGACCCTGCCGGACGGCACCGTGACCCTCGAAGGCTCCGCCGTGGTCGCGGCCGGCTGACCTTCCGTCACCCCACTTGTACCGCCCGCCGCGCTGCCCGGCCCGCCCGGGCAGCGCGGCGTCGCCGTGCCGGGGAACTCCCCCGCGCCCGGCCGAGCTCAACCCTCACCCCCGAAGGGACCCTTCATGCAACCGACCCTGTCCGACGTCTTCGGCGCAGTCGCCCGGGCGGTACCGGACCGCGAGTGCCTGGTGCACGGCGCAGTGCGCCGGAGCTACGCCGAGGTCCTCGACCGGACCGAGCGACTGGGCCGGCTGCTGGCCTCCCGGGGGCTCGGCGCCCACCGCGAGCGAGCCGAGCTGGACCCCTGCGCCTCCGGTCAGGACCACCTCGCGCTGTACCTGCACAACTGCCCCGAGTACCTGGAGGGGCTGCTCGGCGCGCTCGCCGCCCGGGTCGCCCCGTTCAACGTCAACTACCGCTACACCGCGACGGAACTGCGCCAACTTTTCGGTGACGCGCGGCCCGCCGTCGTCGTGTACCACGCCGCGTTCGCCCCCGTGCTCGCCGAGGTCGTGGCGGACCTGCCCGAACCGGTCCTGCTCCTCCAGGTCGCGGACGGTTCGGGTGGACCGCTGCTGCCGGGCGCCCTGGACTTCGAGGCCGCACTGGCCTCGGCACCGGCCGACCAGCCGCTGCCCGCCGCCTCGCCGGACGACCTCTACCTGCTGTACACCGGCGGCACCACCGGCATGCCCAAGGGCACCATGTGGCGCAACGGCGACTTCCTGCACAACCTTTCGGGCATCCTCTACCCACCGGGCGCCTCGCCCGAGGGCGCCGCGGCCGCCGTGGCCGCCGCCCGGGGACCCCGCTTCCTGGGGACCGCGCCGTTCATGCACGGAACGGGCTGCGTCGGCGCACTGCGCTCGCTGTTCCACGGCGGCATGGTCGCGATACCCGACGTGCCGCACCGGCTCGATGTGGCGGACGTGTGCCGGCTGATCGAGCGGGAACGCATCGACACCGCGTCCTTCGTGGGCGAGGCATTCTGCCGGCCCATCGCGGACGAGCTGGAACGGGGCGGCCACGACGTCTCCTCGCTGCGCTCGGCGCTGCTCAGCGGCGGCGCGACCCAGCCCACGACGCTGGCCCGGCTGGGTGCCCTGATGCCCGGCGCACGGTTCGCCGACGGCCTCGGCGCCTCCGAGACCATGCAACTCATCCGCACCGACGTCGAGCCGGGTGCGCCGCGCGAAGCCGGGGTGTTCTCCCCGCTGGCCCGGGCCTGCGTGGTCGACGAGTCCCGCACCCGGCTGCTGAAGCCGGGCGAGGAGAGCGACGGCTGGCTGGCCGCCGCCGAGCCGCTGCCGCTCGGCTACCTGGGCGACCCGGTCAAGTCGGCGGAGACCTTCCCCACCGTGGAGGGGCAGCGGCTGTGCGTCCCGGGCGACCGGGTACGGCTGCTCGCCGACGGCCGGATCGCGTTGCGCGGCCGCGACTCCATGACCATCAACTCCGGTGGCGAGAAGATCTTCGCCGAGGAGGTCGAGCGGGCGGTGTTCAGCCACCCCGCCGTGGTCGACGTCCTGGTGGTGGGGCGTCCCAGCGAGCGCTGGGGCCAGGAGGTGACCGCTATGGTGCGACTCGCTGCCGACCTCCCCGCACCGTCCGACGAGGAACTGCGGGAGCACGCCGCCGGCCACATCGCCCGCTACAAGCTGCCCAAGGCCTTCCTCCGGGTGCCGGAGGTCCGCCGCAACGCGATGGGCAAGCCCGACTACGCCTGGGCCCGCGCGCTTGCCGCGGAGTCCGTTCCGTTGTAGGGAAGCCTCCTCCTGCTCTCACGCCGCCTCTGCCAGGGCATGCATGACGTCCTCACCGACGACCGTCCCGGCGCGCGCACCATGTCCCGCCTGACCGAACGAGGAGAACAGGTCAGCCGCACAGCGCAAAGCCCGCGTTGCAAGCAACACCGGCAGCTCGGCCGCGAACAGGGCTGCGTTGCGCACTCCGGTTCGTCCGGAACGACGGCCTTGATGCGGCGTCTGCGCACATGGGTGCGGTTGCCGAGGGGCGAGTGGGCCCTGTCCCCGGCGACCGCGTCGGGTCGGATGCGGATTGATCACCACTCACTCCGCACCCAGCGGACGCACCGCACGGAATGGCGGAACCATGCACCAAACCGCCCACCTGTTCGACGGGAGTTCGCGCACGCAATGGCCGACGCACTCCTGGTCCGCGGCACCCACCGCGCGCCGCACGTCCGACTCGCGGCCTGACAACCGGAATTTTCGGCGACGCACACTAGGATCTGCCTCGGGCGTCACTCGATCGACCGCTGCTCACCCACACCAGGAGGCCCGATGATCGGCGTGCTCGTGACTTTCGCGCAGACCGACGAGTTCGATCGTTCAGCTGTCGCAAAGATTGCCGGCGAACTCCGCGGACCGTTCGAAGGCATGGCCGGCCTTCGCTTCAAAAGCTTCATGCTCGACGAAAGCGGCCGTCAGGCACGGAACTTCTACGTATGGGACGACGAGGAAAAAGCCCGCGCCTTCTTCACGGAGGAGATCGTCGACAAGGTGACGGGGATTTATGGCGTCCCGCCGAAAATCGAGTACCTCGATGTCGTGGGATTCGTCGACAACTCCGGCAGCTGATTCTCCGGGGAGGCTGTCGCGCAAATCCCTGCCGCCCGTACCGGCCTGCACCATCGGGGCAAGCCAGAGAACTTCCCCGCATGCGATCGGGACCAGCCGCTGTTGCGGCCCTGCAGTCCCCTGTCCCGAATCACCGGCTGCCCGAAAACCCGAAGACCACCTTGCCCGGTCCGAGCGCCTGGCGATCCGGCGGGGCACTGCCCGTCTCGGCCTCCGACCACGTCGGATGTGGCTGCGAACAGATCGCCGAGGAGATCCTCCGTGCGGCCCCTGGCGCACGCAGTCGGCCTGGCACCGCGGGTTGCGCGGTGCCAGGCCGACTGCGTGGAAGCGACGGAGAATCACTGGTGGGCGTCGGCGCCTGTCTTCACCTTCGCCCGCTCCGCCGGGAAGTGCGCCGTCGCCTCGGCCAGTTCGGCAACGGTCCAGCGCGAGTCGCGGTTCACCCGGTCGACGGAGGACCAGCCCGTGTACAGCTCGACCTTGCTACCGAAGGCACGGAACACCTGGCCGGTGAAGCGGCAGTCCGCGGCGGCCAGCAGGCCGACCAGCGGCGAGACGTTGCCCGGGTGCCAGGTGTCGAAGCCCTCGCCCTTGTCCGCGACCAGCGCCGCAAGAGCGGGCGTGGACTGGGTCATCGCCGTACGCGCGCCGGGCGCGATGGCATTGGCCCGCACGTGGTAGCGGCCCAGCTCGTCGGCCGCGACGATCGTGAGGGCTGCGACACCGGCCTTGGCGGCACCGTAGTTGGCCTGGCCGACGTTGCCGTGCAGACCCGAGGTGGAGGAGGTGTTGATCAGCGACCGGTCCACCTGCACACCCGACTTCGCCTGCTCGCGCCAGTACGCGGCGGCGTGCCGGGACACCGCCCAGGCGCCCTTGAGGTGCACGGCGACCACGGCGTCGAAGTCGTCCTCCGACATGTTCACCAGCAGCCCGTCGCGCAGAATGCCGGCGTTGTTGACCACGACGTGCAGGTCGCCGAAGGTCTCGATCGCGGTGGTGACCAGCCGCCCGGCACCCTCGTAGTCGGCGACGCTGTCGTGGTTGGCAACGGCCTCGCCACCCGCCGCCCTGATCTCGTCGACGACGGTCTGCGCACCCGGACCGAGGTCGTTGACGACGACCTTGGCGCCCTCTGCCGCGAGCAGCAGGGCGTGCTCACGGCCGAGGCCTGCTCCGGCACCGGTGACGACGGCGACACGTCCGTCCAGTGATCCCATGATGGAACTCCTCTGTGATTCTTGCTTCTTCGGTACGGGGACTGCGCGGCGTGGTACTTCCGGCCGGTCAGGCACTCGCCTCGGGGCGGCCGGGCTGTTCGCCGCCGCGCTCCTTGATGTACGTCTCGGTCGGCACCATCACCTTGCGGCGGAAGATGCAGACGACCGTGCCGTCCTGCTTGTAGCCCTTGGTCTCGACGTACACGATGCCGCGGTCGTCCTTGGACTTGGACGGCCACTTGTCGAGGACGGTCGTCTCGCCGTAGATCGTGTCGCCGTGGAAGGTCGGGGCGACGTGGCGCAGCGACTCGATCTCCAGGTTGGCGATGGCCTTGCCGGAGACGTCCGGCACGGACATGCCGAGGAGCAGGGAGTAGATGTAGTTGCCCACGACGACGTTCTTGCCGAAGTCGGTCGTGTTCTCCGCATAGTTGGTGTCCATGTGGAGGGGGTGGTGGTTCATGGTGAGCAGGCAGAAGAGGTGGTCGTCGTACTCGGTGACCGTCTTGCCGGGCCAGTGCTTGTAGACCGCGCCGACCTCGAACTCTTCGTAGGTGCGTCCGAACTGCATGGGGATGTCCTTAGGAAGAGGGGAGGTCAGGCCTGCGGGGGCTCGAACTTGGAGGTGCGCTCCATGCCTGCGGCGCGGCCCTTGCCGGAGATGACGAGGGCCATCTTGCGGCTGGCCTCGTCGATCATCTCGTCGCCGAGCATTGCGGAGCCCTTGGCGCCGCCGGCCTCGGAGGTGCACCAGTCGTAGGCGTCGAGGATCAGCTCGGCGTGGTCGTAGTCCTCCTGGGAGGGCGAGAAGATCTCGTTCGCGGCGGCGACCTGGTCCGGGTGGAGGACCCACTTGCCGTCGAAGCCGAGGGCGGCGGCGCGGCGGGCGACCGCCTTGTAGCCGTCGGCGTTGCGGATCTGCAGGTAGGGGCCGTCGATGGCCTGCAGGTCGTTGGCGCGGGCGGCCATCAGGATGCGCATCAGGATGTAGTGGTACGCGTCCGCGTCGTAGCCGGGCGGCTGCTCGCCGACGACCAGTGACTTCATGTTGATGGAGGCCATGAAGTCGGCCGGGCCGAAGATGATCGTCTCCAGCCGCGGCGAGGCGGTGGCGATCGCGTCGACGTTGATCAGGCCCTTGGCGTTCTCGATCTGCGCCTCGATGCCGATCTTGCCGACCTCGAAGCCCATGGTCTTCTCGATCTGGGTGAGCAGCAGGTCGAGGGCCTTGACCTGCTCGGCGTCCTGGACCTTGGGCAGCATGATGCAGTCGAGGTTGGGGCCGGCGCCCTCGACGACGGTGATGACGTCCCGGTACGTCCAGTGCGTCGTCCAGTCGTTGACCCGGACGACCTTGGTCTTCTTGCCCCAGTCGCCGTTGTTGAGGGCGTCGACGATGTTGTGCCGGGCGCTCTCCTTGACCAGCGGGGCGCAGGCGTCCTCCAGGTCGAGGAAGACCTGGTCGGCGGGCAGGCCCTGGGCCTTCTCCAGGAAGCGCGGGTTGCTGCCCGGTACGGCGAGACAGGAACGGCGGGGGCGAAGTCGGTTACTGGGCATCGTGGTTCAGCGCTCCGGCGCGTAGTCGGTGGTGTTCTGGACGTGCAGGAAGACCTGCTGGGCGGTGCTGGCAGCCGTGCCGCGCGACGCCTCCTCGGCGATGTGGCCGACCAGGCCGACGGCGCGGGCGGCGGTGACGACCGTGCGCACCTGCTGCCAGGTGAAGCCCAGGTCGGCCAGGACGGCACCGAAGGTGCCGGCGCCGTTGAGGGTGATCTGCTTGCCGCGGCGCCGCTCCAGCTCGGCGTGGACGGCCTGGAGCAGCATGGAGTGCGGGCCCAGGAAGCCCCACCGGTCGGCGAGTTCGAAGAAGCGGGTGGTCCGCGGGTCGACCGGGCGGTGGATCGGGTGGCCGAAGCCCGGGAGCTTCTGGCCGGACGCCGCGAAGGAGTCGACCACGGCCGCGGCGGTCTTCTCCGGCTCCTGTCCCCGGGGGCCGGCGGCGAGCGCCTCCTGGAGGAAGCGCGTGGTCAGCTCCATGGCCCCGAGATAGACGCTGCCGGCGCCCAGCAGGCCTGCGGCCACGGCCGCCTGGGTGGCCTCGGGGGCGCCGAGCCAGGTCAGACGGGCTGCCAGCGAGCTCGGGGTGAAGCCGTGCTCGGCGATGCCGATCATCAGGGCGTTGAGCATCTTCGACTCGTTCTCGCCCGGCAGCCGGCCCTGCGCACCGAGGAATACCAGGTCGGCCAGGTTCGCATGGCCGATGACCTCGGAGCAGAGGTCGTAGCCGTAGATGTTGATCGAGTCGGACGTGGAGGTGCCGATGCGGGTGGTGTACACGGGGATCCTTCGACTGGAGGGACTGTGGCTGGTCGGCGGGTCGGGCGGCGAGGTCGCGGACCTCGCTCGTCAGGCGCGGCCGGTGAGGCTGCGGGGCGGCTCGCCGACGACGTCCGGGGTTCGGGCAACGCGGCCGTGCCCGCGCCGAGGCAAGTCTCCGGTGCCGCCGCGTGACCGGGATCAGCGCATGGCGTTGATCCCGGTCAGCTCGCGGCCGATGATCAGCTGCTGGATCTGGGAGGTGCCCTCGGGGATGGTGAAGCCGCGCGCGTCGCGGAAGTACCGCTCGATGGGCAGCTCCTCCATGTAGCCGCTGCCACCGTGGACCTGGAGGGCGAGGTCGGCGACCCGGAAGGCGTTCTCGGTGGAGATCATCTTGGCCATCGAGCAGGCCATCTCGCCGGACTGGCCCGCGTCGAGGACGGCGGCGGCCTGGTAACTGTGCAGCCGGGCGGTCTCGGTGAGGCACGCCATGGTCACCAGCATCTCCTGCACCAGCTGGAAGGAGCCGATCGGCCGGCCGAACTGGTGGCGGTCCTTGGCGTACTGCAGCGAGCGTTCGAAGGCGGCACCGGCGAGGCCCGCCGAGCCGCAGGCCACGTCCAGGCGGCCGATGTTGAGGCCGTGGGTGGCGATCCGCATCGCCTGCCCCTCCTCGCCGACCCGGGCCGAGTCGGGGACGAAGGCACCGTCGAAGGAGAGCTCCGAGGTGGTGGTGGAGCGGATGAACATCTTCTCCATGTCGTGCGCCGTGTAGGGGGTGACGCCGCGCTCGACGATGAAGGCGGAGATGCCCTCGCGGCCCTTGGAGGTGTCGGTCTTGGCGAAGACGATGCCGAAGTCGGCGATGCTGCCGGAGGTAATGAAGGTCTTGGTGCCGTACAGCTTGTAGCCGCCGGGCACCTTCTCCGCGCGGGCGGTCATGCTCGCCAGGTCGGAGCCGTGGTCCGGGGAGGTGAGGGCGAGGAAGACCTTGGCCTGGCCGGCCATGATGCGGGCCAGGTAGTTCTCCTTCTGCTCCTTGGTGCCGTACTGGGTGAGCCAGAGCGACACGATGGTCATGGTGTTCATGATCACGCGGAGCGAGGCCCAGCAGCGCCCGGCCTCCTCCATGAGGACGGCCTGGTCGGTGAAGGAGGCCCCGCCGCCGCCGTGCTCCTCGGGCACGATGCCGGAGACGTAGCCGAGCTGCACCAGCTCGGGCAGCTGATCGAAGGGGAATCGGTGCTCCCGCTCGCACTCGGCGATCTGCGGGGCGATCTCGCGCTCGAGGTAGGAGCGGACGCTGCTGCGCAGCAGTTCCTGGTCCTCGGTGAACCTGAGCAGTCCGTGGGAGGCCATCAGCCCTCGGTCCTCCGCAGCAGCATCAGCGGGGTCTTGCCGATCTGGACGACCTCACCGCGCTGGTTGACCACGCGGCGGGTGACCTCGATGATGCCCCGCTTGCCGTCCTTGGTCGGGCGGCAGTCGGTGATCTCCGCCTCCAGGCGGATGGTGTCGCCGATGAGGACCGGGCCGGTGAACTTCCACTCGAGTCCGAGCAGGGCGACCAGGTTGCTCTGGATGCGCAGCACCAGTTCGGTGCGGGTGAACAGGCCGGAGGCGATCGAGAGGCCGAGGATGCCGTGGGCGATGCGCTCGCCGAAGGCGGTGCTCTCGGCGTAGGCGGCGTTGACGTGGACCTCGTTGTAGTCGCCGGAGAGGCCGGCGAAGTTGACGATGTCCGTCTCGGTGACGGTGCGGCCGGGGAGGTGAAGACCTGGCCGGTCTTCAGGTCCTCCCAGTACCAGGTGTCGGTGCTCATGGGTTCTCGTTCCTCGGGTGTGGCTCGGGTGGCTGCCGGGCCCGGGCCGGGTTCCGTCCGCACAGCCGTGCGGCCGGAACCCGGCCCGGGAGACCGGGCGTTACTTGACGGAGGGGTTGAGGGCGGGCGGGCCGGAGGGCAGGTGGCCGAGGGCGGTCTCCAGTTCCTTGACCGTCCAGCGGCTGTCGCGCTCGTGGGTCTCGCGCTCGGTCCAGCCGTCGTAGACGTCGATCCGGCCGCCGCGGACCATCAGCATCTGGCCGTTGACCTGGCAGCCCTCGGTGGCGAGCCAGGCCACGACGGGCGAGATGTTCGCCGGGTCCCAGGTGTCGAAACCCTCGCCGGTCGCGGCGATCTTCTCGCCGAGGCCGGGGGTCGCCAGGGTGAGCCGGGTGCGGGCGACGGGGGCGAGGGAGTTGACGCGGACGCCGTACCGCTCGAGTTCGCGGGCGGCAACCAGGGAGAGCGTCGCGATGGCGGCCTTGGCCGCGGCGTAGTTGGCCTGGCCCGGGTTGCCGCGCAGGCCGGAGCCGGACGCGGTGTTGATCACCGAGGCCTTCACCGGCCGGCCGGCCTTGGTCTGCTCGCGCCAGTGGTTGGCGGCGTGGTGCAGGGGCGCGAAGTGGCCCTTCATGTGCACGGAGATGACGGAGTCCCAGTCGCTCTCGCTCATCCGGCAGATGGTGTTGTCGCGGAGGATGCCGGCGTTGTTGACCAGGATGTGCAGGTCGCCGAAGGTCTCCACGGCCAGGTCGACCATCGACTTGGCGTCGGCCCAGTCGTTCGCGTAGCCGGTGTGGGCCACGGCCTCGCCGCCCGCGGCGCGGATCTCGTCGACGACCTGCTGGGCGACGCTCGCGTCGGCGGCATCGGCGCCGCCCGCGATGCCCGGGTCGTTGACGACGACCTTGGCGCCCTCGGCGGCGAGCAGCAGCGCGTGCTCGCGGCCGAGGCCGTTGCCGGCGCCGGTGACGACGGCCACCCGGCCTTCGAGGCTTCCCATGGTGAACTCCCTTGCGTGATGGGGTGGTCTGCTGTGCGCTGGGCTTCTGCGGGCGGTCAGTGCACCGCGCCGGACCGGCGCAACTCCGTGATGTCCTCGGGGCCGTAGCCGGCCCGGCGCAGGACGTGGTCGGTGTGTTCGCCGAGCAGGGGCGCGCGGCGGGCGGGCGAATGCTCCGCTCCGGCGAACTTGATGGGGCTGGCGGCGATGGTCACCGGCCTTGCCATGCCGGGGTGTTCCACCTGGTGGAGCATGTTCCGGGCGTGGACGTGGGGGTCGGCGAGGATGGTGTCCGCGGTGTTGACCGGGCCGACGGGGACGAGTCCGCCGAGGAGCGCGGTGATCTCCTCGCGGGTGCGTTCGGCGGTCCACCGGCCGAGGACGTCCCGGACCTCGCCGCTGTGCGCGGAGCGGTCGACATTGGTCCGGAAGCGCGGGTCGTCGCCGAGTTCGGGGCGTCCGACGGCCTTGCACAGGGCGACCCAGTGGTTGTCGCTCGGCGCGGCGAGGGCGATCCAGCCGTCGCGGGCGGGGAACACGTCGAAGGGGCTGAGGATCGGGTGTCCGTTGCCCTCCGGGCCGGGGACGGTGCCGCGGTAGGAGTGCTGGTAGACGATGCGCTCGCAGGAGGCCAGCACCGCGTCGTACATCGACACGTCGACGAACCGGCCGTGCCCGCTGGTCTCGCGTTCGCGCACGGCGGCGAGGGTGCCGAGCGCGGCGTAGATCGCCGGCAGGATGTCGCCGAGGCCGGGGCCGGTCTTGGTCGGCGGGCCGCCGACCGGGCCGGTGATGCCGAGCAGGCCGCCCATGGCCTGGGCGACGATGTCGTAGCTGGGCCAGTCCTGGTAGGGGCTGGCGCCCGTACGGGGTCGCCGAAGCCGCGCACGGCGGTGTAGACGAGCCCGGGGTTGATCTCGGCGAGCTGCTCGTAGCCGAGGCCGAGGCGTTCCATGACGCCGGGGCGGTAGTTCTCGACCAGGATGTCGGCCCCGGCGACCAGGCGGCGGACGACCTCGGCGCCCTCGGCAGTGGTCAGATCGACCACGGCGCCGTACTTGTTGCGGTTGACGCTCTGGAAGTAGCCGCCGTAGGCCTTCAGTTCGTCGTCGTCGGCGAAGGGGCCCATGGGGCGGGTGAGGTCGCCGGCCGGCGGTTCGATCTTGATGACGGTAGCGCCGAGGTCGGCCAGCAGCATGGTGCAGAACGGGCCGGCGAGCATCCGGCTGAGATCCACGACCACCAGGCCCGAGAGCGGGCCCGAAGCGGTGGCCGGGATGGGGACGGGGGTGGAGGTCGTCATGGCTACCGTCCGAGCAGGGTGTCAGAGATGATCTTCATCTGGATCTCGGACGTGCCTTCGAAGATCTTGGTGAGCCGGGCGTCGCGCCAGTACCGCTCCGCGGCGAAGTCGGTGGTGTAGCCGGCGCCGCCGTGGATCTGGATGCCCTCGGAGGTGACGTGCTCGGCCATCTCGGTCGCGTGCAGCTTGACCATGGAGGCCTGGAGGTTGAGCTGGTCGCGCGGGGCGCCGGCGTCGTGGTCGGCGCATACGCGGTGCAGCAGGGCGCGGGAGGCCTCGATCCGGGTGGCCATGTCGGCGATCTTGAACCGGATGGCCTGCTTGTCGGCGATCGGCCGGCCGAACTGCACCCGCGTCGCGGCGTAGGAGATCGAATCCTCCAGCGCACCGCGGGCCAGACCGATCGCCCGGGCCGCGGTATGGATCCGGGCGATCACCAGGTCGCCCATGGCGACCCGGAAACCCCGCCCCTCCTCACCGACGACCATGCCGGGCTCGACCCTGGCCTCGTCGAAGGCCAGCTCCCAGGTTTTCCACCCGTGGTAGCCGATCTTGCGGACCGGGTTGCCGGTGACGCCCGCCGGCAGCGTGCCTCGCTCCTTGGGCATCAGGAAGCAGGTGATCCCGTGCGAGCGGTGGGCGGGATCGACCGGCTCGGTGCGGGCGAAGACCTGGAGGTAGTCGGAGCCGTCGGCGAAGGTGCACCACATCTTCTGGCCGGTGATCCGCCAGCCGCCGTCGGCCTCCCGCTCGGCGCGGCAGCTGATGTTGGCCACGTCCGAACCGGCCTCCGCCTCGGAGAGGGCGAAGGCGGAGAGGAACTCGCCGCGGGCCATCCTCGGCAGGTACTGCTCGCGCTGCCCGGCGCTGAACCCGTGGGCGAACTGCTGTCCGCGGGCGATCAGCGAGGCCACGCTCATCCAGCCGCGCGCCAGCTCCTCGACGACGATCGCGTACTCGGAGACACCCAGGCCGAGGCCGCCGAACTCCTCCGGGATCAGGATGCCGAAGAAGCCCAACTCGGCCATCTTGTCGCGGAGTTCCATCGGGATCTCGCCCTGCACCGGGTCCAGCTCGTTGGCGACCGGCAGCACGTCCTTGGCGACGAACTCCCGCACCATCGTCTGGATCGCCAGTCGGTCCTCGGTGAGGAACGTCACCGGACGTGTCTCGGAATGCGTGCTCAAGGTCCTGCTCCCTGTCCGCCCGGGAGGGCGAGTCGTCGTGCCGGCGGGCAGCACGGTCTTCCGCTGTGGTTCGTCGATGCGGTCGGGCGCGCCGCCGCAGGGTCAGTCGGTGAGCGCGGCCGTCACGGCCGCGGCTGCGGCACGCACCTGCGCGCCCCACCGGGGCACCTGCTCGGGGTCGAAGCGGCTCTCCGGCATCGACACTCCGAGGCCGGCGACCGGTGTGCCGGCGGCGTCCAGGACGGCCGCGCCGACGGCGCAGACGCCGGGCCGGTTCTGACCGGTGTTGACGGCGAAACCCGTGGCGCGGATCCCGCCGATCGCCGACCGGATCAGCTGCGGGTCCACCACCGTGCGCGCGGTCAGCCGCGGCAGGGGCTCCCGGAGCACCCGCTCCGCCTCCGCCTCGGGGAGGAGGGCGAGCAGAGCGAGTCCCGCCGAGGTCACCGGCATCGGCGAGGTGGCGCCCAAGCGCTCGAAGGTGCGGACGGGCTGCGGGGAGTCGATCCGCTCGATGAGGATCATCCGGTGCTGCCCGTCGGGTATCTGGAGGGTGACGGTCTCGTGCGTGAGATCGCGCAGCTCCCGCATGGGGCCGAGCGCCGCTTCGCGCAGGCCCCCTCACGGGCGGCCCGCCGGCCGATGGTGACCATCCGCGGGGTCAGTGCCCACCGGGTGAACTCACGGCCCACGGGCCGGATCCACCCGGCGTCCGCGAGCGCCCGGAGTGTGCGCTGAACGGTGGACTTGGGAAGTCCGGAGATCCGGGAGAGTTCTCCCACTCCGGCCGGCTGATGCTCCGCGACCAGCTCCAGCACGGACAACACCCGATGTACGCCTTGCACGTCCGTCCTTCCGCTTCCGTTCGCCGCTCCCGTCCGGGGCGCGGGCGGTCGTCAGGGTCCGCGGGCGGCGCCTGCGGCGCGCGCCGGGCTCCGTTCCATGGATCTCCCTCCGTGCCCGAGGTGTCCTCGGGTGTGCGGTAGCGGTCGAACAGGCCCCGCGCGGCCCGCTCACCGGCACGCTATGCCGCACGGCGGCATCAGTAAATCCTTGAGATCCCTTTGGCTGCGATAGGCTTGGGCTGTGGAACGTCGCCATCTCGCCTACTTCATCGCCATCGTCGAGGCCGGGAGCATCTCCGAGGCAGCCCGACGCATGCACCTCAGCCAGCCCTCGGTCTCCCAGGCACTCAAGGAACTCGAACGGGAACTGCGCACCCCGCTCCTCGAACGCGGACGGACCCCGACCCTCACCCCCGCCGGCCGCGCCCTGGTCGGCCCCGCCCGCCGGGCCCTGCGCGCGTTCGAGGGCGTCCGTACCGCAGTCGAACAGGTGGGCCACCTCGCCACCGGGGTCCTGGACCTCGCGGTGGCACCGCTGCTCGGCATCGACCCCCTGGTGCCACTGGTCACCGAGTTCCGCGAGCGGCACCCCGGCGTACGGATCCGGATCCACGAGGCCGCCCCCGACTCGGAGGGCCTGGACAGCCTGCGCCGGGGCGAGGCCGAACTGCTGCTCCACGGCCAGGCCGCAGCCGTGACCAAGTACCGGACGGTGCGCCTGCCCACCGCCGAACAGTTCGCGGTCTTCCCCCGGGCACCGACGACCTCCCGGACGGACCGGTCAGCCCGGCGGACCTGGTCGGCCGCGACGTGGTGATGGGGATGGCGCGCCAGTCGGAACTGCGCGTATGGTTTGCCGCCGAGCTGGCGTCCCGCGAACTGCCGCCGCTCAACACCGTCGTGGAGACCGCGCACCGCGACGCCATCATCCCCCTCGTCCTGTCCGGGGTCGGCCTGGCCGTACTCCCCCGGCCCGAGGCCCGGGCCGCCGAACGGCTGGGCGCTGTCGTCCGGACGATGGACTTCGCCGTCCCCCACACCTGCTACCTCCTCCACCGCCGCGAACCCCTGTCGCCCGCCGCGCAGGCCTTCGTCGACATCGCCCTGGAGGAGGTGACGGGCCGGCCGGCGGCATCACCAGAGCCCCCTGAGACGGGCCACCCGTGAGGAGCGCAAGCACGACATGGCCAACCGCACCCCCGAGGCCCCACGCCCCCGGCTCGGGAGCACCGCAGCGACCGACACCGCCCGGCCGCGACTCGCGCTCAACGTCTCCGCCCCGGGCCGCCCCGATGCGATCCTGGACGTCGCGCGCGAGGCGGAGCGCCGCGGCATGGACCGACTGGTCGTCGCCGAGACCGCGTACAACCCCTCATCCAGCTCGCCCGGGCCGCCGACGCGACCCGATCGATCGAGCTCGCCACCGGAGTGGCGATCGCCTTCGCCCGCACCCCGATGACGCTCGCCTACGAGGCCTGGGGCCTCCACGACACCTCCGGCGGACGCGCCGTCATCGGCCTGGGCTCCCAGGTCGAGCCGCACGTCGTGCGCCGCTACGGGATGCCGTGGACCCGGCCGGCGGCCCGGATGCACGAGTACATCCACGCCGTCCGGGCGATCTGGCACAGCTGGCAGACCGGCGAGAGGCTCGACTTCCGCGGCGATTTCTACTCGCACACCCTGATGACACCCGTCTTCGCCCCCGGCCGCGTCGGGAGCGGCGTCCCCCGGATCCTGCTGGCCGGGGTCGGCCCGTTGATGACCTCCACCGCCGGCGCCGTGGCGGACGGCTTCATCAGCCACGCCTTCACCACCGTCGAGTACCTCACCCGCACGGTGCTGCCGCGTCTCCACGCGGCCCGGGCCGGGGCCGAGGCCGGCGGCGGCGCCTGGACCGGCCGGCCCTTCGAGATCGTCGGCAACGTCCTGACCGCGACCGGCCGCACCGAGGAGGAGTTCCGCACGAACCTGGCAGCCGTCCGCGAACGGATCGCGTTCTACGGCTCCACCCCCGCCTACCGCGCCGTGCTGGAGACCCACGGCTGGGGCGCCCTCCACGAGGAGCTGCACCGGCTGTCCCGGCAGGGCCGCTGGCAGGAGATGGGCGAGGCCGTCGACGACGACGTCCTCGACGCCTTCGCCGTCACCGGCAGCCCCGAGGAGGTCGCCCGGGAGATCCACCGCCGCTACTCGGGCCTGGTCACCCGCATCGCGGTGAGCCCCGCCCCGAACGCCGACCCGGCACTCACCCTGGCCGTCCTCGCCGCCGTCCGCGGGCTGGACTCCGTGGACGACGCCCGACTGGACCACCGGTGACGGCTCCGCGGCGTCCAATGCCTCGAACCACCCGTGTTCGACGCCGAATCGGGCGCATCCCTGGCAGTGATCGTTCTTGACCGCCGGGCGCATGACGACATGTCACCACGCGTGGTGCCCGGTGAAGGGGGATGGAGCGGCCCGGCCCGTGCGGTACCCGAACGGACGCTTGCTCACCGATGACGTCACCTCGGCCCGGCTCGCCATGGTCTCCAACGGGAACACGGAACCGCACCCGGTGTCCTGACCTGCCGCCGGCCGGTCGGGGCGTGGAGGGACCGCGGCGGCGCTTGCGCTGTACCGGCGCAAGCGCGGGGACCGGCCCGTCCGCGCCGTGACCGTCCCGACGAGGTCCCCTGGCAGTGTCAGAGCGCCGGGCGAGGCGGCAGGTCAGCTCCCCGTCCTCGTTGCCCGGACCGGCGTATGACGTGGAGACAACAGCGGTGTCGCGGCCGCCGATCCGCCACATGCGGTCGTCTCGGACGGGCCGCCCGCGTGCCAGGCCTCCCGGCGGCCACCACGGCGTGCCACAGCTCTCCGTCGTTCTCCCGGCCGTCGATGGCACCGGCCTGTCTCGCTGACAAGTCTCCGCTTTCGAGACGGCTCGGCGATGCCGTTGCGCGGCCTGTGGGCGCTCGTCCAGGCAGGGTGTGACCGGGTTGTTTAGCTGCAGACAATTGCACTCGGGCACGCCCGGTGCCTGGACTCGGCCGCGGCCAGCCTCCTGCCCGTCCCGTACACGGTGGCGACCGGGTTCGCCGCAGGCTACCTGGCCCCCGACTCCGACCCGCCCGGCGCCAACGACTCGTCGTGCAGGCCGAGCGCCGAACACCCCCGGCTGGTGGTGCTGATCCACGGCACCGCCGAGAACGCCCGGCAGAACTGGGGCTCCCTCTTCCCCCTCCTCCACAACAACGGCTACTGCGTCTTCGCCCTCGACTACGGTGCGCCCGGCGGGGTGATCACCAAGGGTCTGGGGCCGATCGAAGACGGCGTCTACATTCTGAGCGACCACATCGATCAGGTTCTGGCCGCCACCGGCGCCGGGCAGGTCGACATCGTGGGCCACTCCCAGGGCGGCATGCTGCCCCGTGCCTACCTGAAGTACCTCGGCGGCGCACCGAAGGTGCACACCCTGGTCGGCCTGGGCCCCACCAACCACGGCGGGACCGTGAGCGGATTCGTCACCCTCAACAGCTACCTGGGCACCCTCGGCGCGGTCGTCGCATTCGGCAACATCACCTGCCCGGCGCGCACGCATCAGTTCACCGGCTCGGACTCCTGGCGGACCTCGACGACGGGGGCGACACCATCCCCGGCGTGCACTACACGGTGATCGCGTCGGCAAGGCGGCCGGGCACCGGAGGTCTCCCGCGACACGCATCACGCAGCCGCCGGCACGCTCCCGGCCGCCGAGGAGTCGGCCCTGGCCCGGCTGCGATCCGGCAATCCCTTCGCGGCGGAGAAACTCATCTGGCACCAGCTCTACCGCGCCTGCCGGGCGAGCGTGGCCGGCGGCCACGCCATCGTCTTCCACTGACACCCGACCGCAGGCCCCGCACCCGCCGTCCTGCGCGTCGCATCGTCCCGGCGGCCCGGCCAGTCACAGCAATGGCGCTGGGTGTACGAACGATCCGCGTGCACGAGGTGCCTCCCCTGGCCCCTGGCTTCCGGCGGTGCCCACCGGCCGGCAGACCGGCCAGGCCGGCCGCGTGCCTGGGCAGGAAAGGCCGGCACCCGCGCTTAAATGAATGCCGTCATCCCACAGGAGAGGGGCGGCTGCGATGCCCATGCCCGCACATCCGCCGAAGAATCCGACGAGTCCGTTCGCTTCGTTCAGCGGGCACCACGTCGGCATTCGTGTCCCCGACTACGAGGCCGCCAAGACGTGGTACACGCAGAAGCTCGACTTCCGGATCCTGCACGAGTGGCCGTACGGGGACATGAAACTCGCCTACCTCTGCCCGCCCGATGACGACGATTTCCACCTGGAGCTGCTCGCCGGACCTGTGCCTTTCCCGAACGACATCGTCGACGACCTGGGCGTCAGCCTCCAGCACGGCGGCTACCAACACGTGTGCTTCCGTGTCGACGACGTCGAGGCGGCCCACGCCGAACTCACCGCGCGTGGCGTTGACCTCATCGGTCAGCCCTTCGACATCGAGGACATCAGCCGCCGCCTGGCCTTCTTCCGCGACCCGTGGGACAACATGATCGAACTGTCCCAGAAGCTCCCCGGAGCCGGATCCTGACACTGCCCCACCCGCTGCTCCCGGCACACGAGCGTGGAGGCGAGGCGGTCGACGATGGACCGCGGCTCGGCCCGTCCGGGGACGGTCGATCTCCGGCGCAGGCGGCTCACCTCGTTGCAGCGGTCCTCGGACGCCACTCCCCCAGTCCGCCCCAGTGGCGAACGATTCCGTCCTCGGCGCAGGGTCCGGAGTCGCCAATGCGGCTGGACGGGTGTAGTTCCGCTCCTGACCGCAGTGGCCTCCGCCCGCGGCGGCGCACCACTGGGTTACATGGGCCTGCGCCTCGGGGCGGGGCGCGCCGGGGATCTCCACGGCCCCGGGCCCGACGAAGGAAAGAGCACCATGGCAGTGCGCGAACTCCGCCACCGCACCCCCTGCTCCGCGGTCTCGCCGCCGCCGTGCTCGCGGCAGGCGTGCTGGTGGCCTCAGCGGGACCGGGACACGGCGTCGGCACGACCCGCCTGGCGCCCGGTACGCAGTTCACGCCGTTGACGGCGGCGGTGCTGACCGAGCCGTCGCCCGTCGAGGCCACGGACGGCAGGACCCACCTCTCGTACGAGCTGATCACGACGAGCGCGCTGTCCAGCGCCACGCAGCTGCGGCTCGACCGGGTCGACGTCCAGGACGCCCGTACCCACCGTGTCATCGGCTCGATGAGCGGGCAGGAGCTGGCCGATGCCGCCAATCCCGTCGGCGACCCCCTGCCCGGTGCGAACGGGTACACCCCGGCTCCCCCGGGGCCGACGCCGACCGTCATCCAGGGCTCCCAGCAGTGGATCATCTGGATCGACCTGGCCCTCGACGGCGACCGGCCGGTCCCCAAGGCGCTCGAACACCACCTCTCGGGCGCCGTCCTGACACCCTCCGGCCCCTCCGCGTTCGAGGAGACGGTGCAGACCACCCCGACCGCCCGCACCGCGCCCCTGGACCTGGCCCCGCCGGTCCGGCCCGGCACCTGGTACGCCAGCGAGTCGTGCTGCGGCAACACCCACCACCGGCGCGGCCTCGCCCCGATCAACGGCCGTCTCGACGTCCCGCAGCGCTTCGCCATCGACTGGTACCGGGTCGGCGAGCAGGGGCAGGCCTGGGAGGGCGACCCCACGCAGCTCACCAGCTACCTGAGCTACCGTCAGCCCGTCGTGGCCGCGGCCGGCGGCAGGGTCGTGGAGGTCCAGGACGGGCTCCCGGACAACCCGCCCCCCGTCAGCCCGACCGTCCCGCCGATCCAGGACACCGTCGGCAACCACATCACCCTGGAGGTCGCGCCGGGCCGCTACCTGCTCTACGGCCACCTGCACGCGGGCTCGCTCAACGTCCGTGAGGGCGACCGGGTCGAGACCGGCCAGCTCCTCGCGCTGATCGGCAACAGCGGCAACTCCACCACGCCGCACCTGCACTTCCAGGTGATGACCACCGCCGAGTTCTTCCCGACCGACAGCCCGCCGTTCACCTTCCACGCCTTCCGCGTCCTCGGCCACGTCGAGCCCCGGATCTGGGACGACAACCTCGGCCTGCAGCCGACCGGCGTCCTGCCGATCACGCCCTCGCCGTACGACGGCCGTCACCGCAAGCAGTATCCGCTCGACCGCGAGGTGCTGAAGTTCTGACCGGACTCCGGCCCGCCCACCACTGTCTGAGCCCTCCGACCGAATCGGCCGAACGCTACCGAACACGGCCGACGCCAGTCTTTGCCAAACGGTCGACCACGTCATGTTCCTGGTCGGGTAGTTTCCAAGGCATCCATTGAGCTGCGTGCACGGGCCCGTCGGCATGACCGACGGGCCCGTTGGGAGGGGTACGCCATGAGCGGGATCAACCTGACGACGACCGCGGCCGGTCTGCCGCAGGCGTGGAGCTCTCGCCTGCTGGGCCGGGTGGGGCCGGCCTGCGTGAAGGTGCTGCGCATGGACGGGCTGACGGTGGAGGAGGAGAGCCACGGCGCCGATGAGGCACTGATCGTGATCGACGGCCGGCTGGAGCTGGAGGTGGCCGGCAAGCACGTGCCGGTGCGAGCCGGCGAAATGTACACCGTGGCCGCGGGGACCGTGCACGCGGTCCGCCCCGGAAGCCACGGCACGCTGGTGATCGTGGAACTGGCCCACGACTGACGGCCCCCACTGATCCCACCCACTCGGCGCGGTCTCGGACATCGACTCCGGGGTGGGTCCTCGCGGGCGGCGCCCCCGTCAGCAGGTGCCGTCGTCGCGCCAGACCGCCCAGGAGCCCGGGTCGTTCGGCACTGCGTCGGTGGAGTAGTAGGTGGCGGTGTACCTGTGCCCCGCGTGGGCGACCGTGTCGCCGGGCACGTAGGACCTGCCGGAGCTCCAGGCGGTCGGGCAGGCCGTGCCGCCTCCGCCTCCGCCGACCGTGGTCACGGTGACCGCTGCGGACCGGGTCCCCGCATTCCCCGCGGAGTCGATGGCGGCGACCGTGTAGCGGTACCCCGTGCCGGCCGAGACGCCGGTGTCGGTGTACGAGGCAGCAGGGGTCGTACCGACCTTCGTGCCGGCGCGGTAGACGGCGTACGAGGACGCGCCGGGGACTGCCGCCCAGGAGAGCGAAGCGCTACTGGCGGTGGTGGCGGTGACGCGGAGCCCGGTGGGGGCCGGCAGGGCGGTCGTACCGCCGCCGGTGCCGACGAACTTCCAGGTGATCCCCGAGACCACGCCGATGTTCAGGTCGGCGAGCTTCTGGAAGGCGGTCCGGCTGAGATCGATGTGCTCGGCACTGCAGGACGGGCACTTGTCCTTGACCGGGACGGTGATCGTCCGGCCGTTGTAGCCGACCTCGACGGAGACGCCCTTGCAGAGGTCGTCGTTGTTCGGGTTGGCCGAGGTCCACCACGAGCTGGAGACGGCGACCAGGTCCTCGGCGGCCGCGTTGATCGCCGTCCCGCAGGCACCGTAGCCCGCGTTGTCGTACCAGGTCATCTTCCCGACCCTGGAGTCGCCGACCGGTATCGAGGCCAGCGCCGACCCGATGCCGAACACGGTGACCATCAGCGCACCGACCAGGCCGGCGATCCACCGCCGGCGTATCCGTTTGGGAGCGGAATGCACGCGTCCTCCTGAAGGGATGGGGGTGGTGTCACGTCGTGCCGGCAGGACCGCGCACAGCTCCGACTGACCGGCCACCATCAATAGCCATCCCCACCCCGCCCGGTCAACGCCCCAGCGAGGCACCCGGCTTGTGCACAGCGCACCATCCCGTCCTCCTTCCTGCAGGTCACCACGGCCATCGCACGCACCCGACCGTGACGGCACGCCCCGACGGATGGAACACGCTTATGCGGCCGTTAAGTTCGCCACAAGGTGGTGCCGCCGGCCGGCCGCGCGCCCCCGAACGGCGGCAGCCGTGGCATCACTGATCATCAATCGGACGGGCACATCCGATCAGCACCCATCGCGAGTCACTCCCCGTCGGCGAGCAGGAAGGCCGGCAGCGGGGCCTCCAGCACCAGGGCCGAGGGAAGTGTCAGACCGAAGTGCCGCTCCAGCACCTCCAGAGCTGCCCGGTGCACCTCGTCGTCCGGTCGTTCCTCGTCCGGCAGACCTGCGGTGCTCAGCAACTCCTTGACCCTATCCGCGATTTCGGGGTCCCCGACGACCTGGCCGTTGCCCCAGGAGTCGTCCAGGTGCAGATTGAACGAGCACACTGTCCGGCCGTCCCGGTGAGCGTGGAAGGTCGGCGGCACCGGCTTGCCGTTCTCCTCCTCGTACTCGAGCACAAAGACCTCGGCACCGTCCGAGGAGATCGCCGGATCGGTCCGGAATTCCCCGAACCAGCCCCCGTACGCCACCGCGAAGGTCCACCCGTCGCTCACCCCCAGGCGCAGCCCGATCCCGTCCCAGGCGTCCCCGAACTCCGCGTCCAGCCTCTCGACCAGGCCGTCCCCGGTGAGCTCCCCGACCGGCTCCACGGTCCGCTTCGACCACTGGGCCGAGGACGCGATCCGCGTCGCCAGCGCCTCGATCCCGAGCCCTCGGGCCAGGGTCACGCGGTAGCCGCCGAAGGCAATGCTCTGTGGCTCCGCGAGCCACGCGATTCCGTCCGTCATGCAGGTGATCCTGCCGCACCGCACCGACACACTCCGCCGCGGGCCGCCGGTGCAGGCCGCCCGGGGATCTGAGGGGCGGAGCCGAGTCGACGCATCAGGCGCCTCGGGCGGGTTCGCGCTCAGCCTGCCGTGGCGCCGGGTCCCTCCTCGCGGGCTTCCGACGGGCGGGGTGCGGTTGCCTCGTCCAGGAGCTCAAGGATGTGCCGGTAGGGGCGGCCGGTGGCGCGGGTCATGCCCAGCTCGCAGGTGTGGTTGGACGAGACGTAGCCGTCGAAGTCGCGCGCGGCGAGCTCGGCGGCCTGGGCGACGGTCGCGGCAGCGGTGAGCTCGGGGTGGAGCAGGCCGCGGTCCCCGCGTACGCGCAGCAGCCCCAGCTGTCGGGGACGGTGACCTCGGCGGCGAGCGCCCCGGCGAGGGTGCGCAGGTCGGTGTCGAGGCCGAGGTGGACGGCGGAGCAGGTCGGGTGCAGGGCCAGCGAGGCGAGGCGGCGGGGCGGGGGCAGCGCGGGCAGCAGGTGCTGGACGGCGAAGGTCACGGCGTCGACGAAGCGCAGGTCCTGGTAGCGGGCGCGTTCGGCCTCCGGCAGGACTTCGGTCAGCTGGTGGAGGCCGTGGGTGCAGGAGGTGGCGTCGCTGACCACGGGCAGCCGGCCGGCGTCGGTGGTCTGCCACAGGGCGGCCAGGGTGCGGGCGGCCATCGCCCGGTGTCCGTCCGTGAAGCCCTTCGACTGCCAGGGAGTTCCGCAGCACAGCCGGTCCAGGCCCGCTGGGACGGCCACCTGGACGTCGGCCCGCTCGCACAGTGCGAGGAGGGCCCGGGTGGCGCCGGCCGCGTGGTCCGGTCCGGCGGGCTCGAACACGGCGCCGACGCAGGTGGCGAAGAGCACCGCCGTGGCGCCTTCGGGGGCCCGACCGGTCGGCCGGCGCCGTCCCGCGCGGGGGATCGAGTCGCGCCACGGCGGGACGACTTCGCCCGCGCCGAGCCCGCGCGCCGCGCCGGTCGCGGCCCGGACAACGGGGGCGGGGAGCCGGTGGGCGACGGTGAGCGCGGTGCGGACCCCGTGCAGGGCGGTGCCCCAGTGGTCGGCGACCACCCGCCCGGCGGTCTGTGCCAGCGGGCCGTGCCGGTCGGCGCGCAGCCGTTTCATGACCGCGCCGGTGTCGATGGCGACGGGGCAGGCGGTGACGCACAGGCTGTCGGCGGCGCAGCTGTCGACGGCGTCGAAGGCGTAGTCGGCCTGCAGTTCGCGGGCTCGGGCCCGGTCGCCCGCGGCGTCGGCGTCGGCGATCTCGCGGAGCAGGGCGATGCGCTGGCGCGGGGTGGTGGTGGCGTCGGCGCTGGGGCAGACGGGCTCGCAGTAGCCGCATTCGACGCAGCGGTCGACCGCGGGGTCGACCTGCGGAACCCGCTTGAGGTGGCGCAGGTGGGCGGCGGGGTCGTCGTCGAGGACGACCCCGGGGTTGAGCGTGGCGGCCGGGTCGCAGAGTTGCTTGATCTCGCGCATGACCTGGTAGAGCTCGTCGCCGTACTGGCGGCGGACGTACGGCGCCATGACCCGGCCGGTGCCGTGCTCGGCCTTGAGGGTGCCGCCGGCGTCGAGGACCAGGTCGACCATGTCGTCGGTGAACCGGGCGTAGCGGTCGATCTCGTCGGGCCGGTCGAAGTCCTGGCTGAGCATGAAGTGGACGTTCCCGTCCCGGGCGTGGCCGAAGATCACCGCGTCCTGGTAACCGTGCCGCTCGAACAGGCCGATGAGGCCCTCGCAGGTGTCGGTGAGCCTGGGCAGCGGGACGGCGATGTCCTCCAGCAGGGCGGTGGTACCGGGCCTTCGGGCGGCAGCCACGGCGGTGTACAGGCCCTTGCGCAGGTGCCACAGCCGGGCTCGGAGCCGGGCGTCGCGGGTGAGCGTCACCGGGAGGGCCGCGGCCGTGCGCTCCAGCACCGGCCGGGCGGCCCGCAGCACCGTCTCCAGTTCCTCGGCGTCCTCCTCGGCGAACTCGACCAGCAATGCCGCGTGCTGACGGATCGGCAGCTTACGCAGTCCGGCAGGGGCGTCCTCGCCGAGCTGTGCGACCCGCAGGGCGGCGGCGTCGAGGAGTTCGGCGGTGCGGGCGCCGGCGGCGAGAAGTGCGGGCAGCGCGTCGGTGGCCTCGGCGAGGCCGCGCAGGACGAGCAGGCCGGTGGCGGTGTGCGGCAGCAGCGGGACGGTGCGGAAGGTGGCCTCGGCTACGAAGCCGAGGGTGCCCTCGCTGCCGATCAGGAGGTGGGACAGGATGTCGACCGGCCGGCTGTGGTCGAGGAAAGCGTTGAGCCCGTACCCCATGGTGTTCTTGAGGGAGAAGAGGCGCTCGACGGTCGCACGGGAGGCGCGGTCGGCGTGGATGCGGGCGTGCAGGCGGAGCAGTCCGGCGTGCAGTTCCGGTTCCCTGGCGAGCAGTTCGCGGTCGGCGTCGTGGCGGCCGGAGTCGATCAGTGTTCCGGAGGGCAGCACGAACCGGAGCGATTCCATGGTGCGGTAGGCGTTGTCGCGGGTGCCGCAGTTCATCCCGCTGGAGTTGTTGGCGACCACACCGCCCACCGTGCAGGCGGATTCGCTGGCCGGGTCGGGGCCGAGCCGGCGGTTGTGGCGGGCCAGTCGGGCGTTGACCTGGCGCACCGTCAGACCGGGCTGGACGCTGACCCTTCGTCCGTCGTCGAGGATCCGGAGGTCGCGCCAGTGGGTTCGGACGTCGACCAGGACGCCGTCACCGCCGGCCTGACCTGACAGGCTGGTGCCGCCCGAGCGCAGGGTCAGCGGGATGCCCGCGCGACGGGTGGCCCGCATGAGGGCCGCCACTTCGTCCGCGGACGCGGCGCGCACCACGGCTTGCGGGGCGAGCAGGTAGTGGGAGGCGTCGTGGGCCGCCGCGGCGCGCTGGGAGGCTCGGGTGCGCACGCGCGCGGGGTCGCCGACGGCGGAGCGCAGCAGCGCCGCCAGGTCGGCGGGATCGGCGTGGGGCTCGGGGTGGCTGTTCATCGTTCTTCCCGTGTCGGTGCGGGCTCGATCCGCAGGGTCAGGGGTGGCGTGGCCGCGGGGGCGGGCAGGTGCAGCGGCCCGCGACCGGGGGTGATGCTGCCGAGCAGTACTCGGTGCCGGGCACCGGTGCAGGACGGCAGCGCGGCGGGCAGCCCGTGCACGGTCAGGAAGCCGAGGACGGCGAAGGCGAGGGCTTCCTTGGCCATGGCGGGCAGGCCGAGCTCGTCGCTGGTCAGGAGCCGGACGCCGGGCAGTTCCCGGGTGATCGCCGCGACCAGGGTGGGATTGCGGGTGCCGCCGCCGGAGACGACCAGTTCAGTGACGCCGTGGGCGCGGCAGGCGTCGGCGACGGTGCGGGCGGTGAGCCGGGTGAGCGTGGCCAGCACGTCGTACTGGTCCGGGACGGGCACCGCGGCCAGCGCGTCCAGCAGGTACGGCAGGTGGAACAGCTCCTTGCCGGTGCTCTTGGGCGCGGGGCGGCGGTAGTAGGGGTCGGCGAGCAGCCGGGCGAGCAGGCCGGGGTGCACCCGGCCCGCGGCGGCGCCGCGGCCGTCGGCGTCGTAGGAGCTGCTCCCACCGCTGAAGTGCCGGACCGCGGCGTCGAGCAGGGCGTTGGCAGGTCCGGTGTCGAAGGCGATCGGGTCCCGGCCGGGGGCGGTCACGGTGATGTTGGCGATGCCGCCCAGGTTGAGGGCGGCGGCGACGCCGTCCCGGGCGCCGAGCAGCAGCGCGTCGAGGAGGCTGACCAGTGGCGCGCCCTGGCCGCCCGCCGCGACGTCGCGGCTGCGCAGGTCGGACACCACCGGCAGTCCGGTGGCCTCGGCGATCCAGGCGGGCTGCCCGAGCTGCCAGGTGCCGCGGACGGCGCCGCTCTCCACCCAGTGGTGCATGGTCTGGCCGTGAGAGACGACCAGGTCGGCGGTGTGCCCGCACAGCTCGTGCAGCGCGGCCTCGGCCGCGGCTGCGAAGGCCTGGCCGATGCCGGTGTCCAGTCGGCAGAAGTCCTCGGCGCCGACGGGCGCGGGCGGCAGCGCGGCGGCGATCCGCTCGCGCAGCTCGGGGTCGTAGGGCCGGCTGAGCAGGCCCAGCGGCCGCAGCACCAGCGTCTCCTGATCTAGCGCCAGGTCCGCTGCCGCGGCCTCGATCCCGTCGTGGGAGGTGCCGGACATCAGACCGATGACGCGCACGACGACTCCCTCGGGGTGGTGGTCACCCGGCGAGTATCGAAGAGCAGGCGGCGCATGTCAACGATTTACCTCAGTTGCTCGCGATATGAATGTTTTTGACCTCACGACCCCGGGAAGGTGCGCCGAACACGTTTGAGCCGTGTTCATGCAAATGTTCGTTGGTGGAAAACTTTCTCAGCGAGGCACTTCTTCGGAAACTTTCCACCTACTAGCTTTCGGGGCTGTGCGCATCCGGCTCCATCCCCCGCCACAGCGGAGGCGCACAACTCCCCTCCTCCCCCACGTGACGCCAGGAGTGTCATGCGCCTGTCCAAACCCCTCCGCCGCCGGTCCGCCCTCGCCGGACTCGCGGTGCTGACCGCCGCCACCACGTTCCTGACGACAGCGGGCAGTGCCGTTCCGGCCTCGGCCGCTCCCGCCGCCAAGGACGTCTCCTACCGCGGCTACCACGTCAAGGTCCCCACCGCCTGGCCGGTGATCGACCTGGCCACCCACCCCGCCACCTGCGTCCGCCTGGACCACGACGCGGTCTACCTCGGCCACCCGACCGACGCGGGCCAGGCGACCTGCCCCGCGCACCTGATCGGCCGCGGCAACACCCTGCTGCTGGAACCGCTCGACGCCACAGCCCGGAAGCTGGTGGACCGTCACACTGCGGTCGCCCCGGCCGGGAAGGCCGCAGCGCCGGTCCTGCGCGGTGCGGGCGCACCCCCGGCCAGGTCCGGGAGGCCGTGCCCGCTGCCGGGATCATGGCCACCGCTTCCTACGGCACCGACTCCGGGGCAGTCGAGGGCGTCCTCGCGCACGCCGACCTCGACGGCTCCGCCCAGGCCGTCGCCGCCCCGGCCGCCGAGTCGCTCGCGGCGACCGCCCAGACCACCGCGGCAGTCCCGGCGCAGCCCGGCGTGTTCACCGGCAAGGGCTTCGACCCCTGCTCCGCCCCCTCCGCCGCCCAGATGAGCGCCTGGAGCGCCTCGCCCTACCGGGCGATCGGCGTCTACATCAGCGGCGTCAGCGCGGCCTGCGCCCAGCCGAACCTGACCGCCTCCTGGGTCGGCGACCGGGTCGCCGACGGATGGCACATCATCCCGATCACCGTCGACCTCCAAGCCCCTGCACCACGTTCGGCCACCGGCTGTCCTCCACCCTCTCCACCGCGGCCTCGCAGGGCACCGCGACCGCGGCGGACGCTGTCGCGAAGGCGTCCGCGCTGGGGCTTCCCCCGGCAGCACCATCTACGAGGACATGGAGGGCTACGACCAGACCAACTCCTCCTGCAGCCAGGCCGTGCTGACCTTCCTGTCCGCGTGGACGGCCGAACTGCACGCCCACGGCTACCTGTCGGGCGTCTACTCCAGCCTCGGCTCCGGCATCTCGGACCTCGGGTCGCAGTACGGCACCGGGACCTACAACCTTCCCGACAGCATCTGGTTCGCCTGGTGGAACGGCGCCGCCGACACCAACACCGGCAGCTACGTGCCGGCCTCGTACTGGGCGAACCACCAGCGCGTGCACCAGTACACCGGTGACACCGACGAGACCTGGGGCGGCGTCACCATGAACGTCGACGACGACTACCTCGACCTCGACAGCGGCTCGGTCGCGACCTGCACCGCGAGCCTGGACTTCACCGCCTACACCGCCCTCTCCTCCGGTGCGACCGGCGATCCGGTGAGCGCGGCCCAGTGCCTGCTGCTGCGACAGGGCTACTTCGCCGGCGCGGTGAACGGCACGTTCGGCGCCGACACGGCCTCGGCCGCCTCCGCCTTCCAGACCGCGAAGGCGCTGACCGCGTCCGGCGCGGTCGACTCCCACACCTGGACGGCACTGCTCTCGGCCGGCACCAAGCCGTCACTGCAGAGCGGCTCCACCGGCGCGGACGTGCAGCGCCTCCAGCGCGCCCTGACGGCGGCCCTGGGCCAGACCGTGGGAATCGACGGTGACTTCGGCTCGCAGACCACCACCGCGGTCAAGAGCTACCAGTCCTCGCGCGGTCTCACCGCGGACGGCGCCGTCGGCCCGCTCACCTGGGGTGCGCTCCAGTCCGGCAAGTGACGACCGCCCCGGCCCCCGCTCGGCCCTCCCCTCCCGCTCCCCAGGAAAGGACTTCCATGCGCCTCAAGGGACCTCGCCTCCGTACCGCCGTCCGCGCGCTCGCCGTGGCCCTCGGCACCGGTCTGCTCGCCGTCGCCACCACCAACAGCGCCTACGCGGCCGGCACCGTGCCGCAGCGCCTCAACCTCAATCTCCCCTCCTGCCCCAGCGTCGTCAAGCAGGGCGAGAACGACGGCTGCGTCACCGAGCTGCAGACGCTGCTCAACCAGCGCGGCGCCGCACTCACCGTCGACGGCGACTTCGGCGCCGCCACGCTCGCCGCCGTCAAGGCCTTCCAGACCGCCAAGGGCCTGGGCGCCGACGGCCAGGTGGGCTCGCTGACCCGGGCCGCCCTCTACTACGTCGACCCGGCCGTGCCCATCGACCTCGGCGCACTGACCTGCCCCGTCGACCTCCACGCCGGGGAGAACGACGGCTGCGTCACCGAACTGCAGAACCTCCTGAACCAGCACGGCGCCGCACTCACCGTCAACCACACCTTCGACACCGCCACCACGACGGCCGTCACCGCCTACCAGACCTCGGCCTCGCTGCCCGCCACAGGCGTGGTCGACCCGGCGACCAAGGCGAAGCTCTACGGCCGGCCGGCCCCGCAGACCCCGCCCGACCTGGGCACCGGCCGCTACAGCGCGGTGGTCACCATGGCCCAGGCCAGCCTCGACAGCAACATCCCGTACGTCTGGGCCGGCGGCCACGAGGACCAGGACTTCGGCCCGTCGATCGGCTCCTGCGAGAACTACGGGGGCGACATCCAGCCCTGCCCGGCCGACCACACGGTGGGCCTGGACTGCTCCGGCTTCACCCGCTGGCTGTACTGGCGGGCCGGCGCCGGCGACATCGGGTCGACGACCAAGGACCAGATCGTCAACCCGCGGCTCCAGACCGTCTCCCTGGCCAACGCCGTCCCGGGCGACCTGGTCTTCTTCGGGACCCTCCCGATCACGCCCCACCACGTCGGCGTCTACACCGGGACGGTCAACGGCGTGCCGATGATGATCGACGAGCCCTACACCGGCACCTACGTCCGTTACGAGCCGGTCAGCAGTGCGTCGGGCCTGATGGGGTACTACCACGTCGGTTGAGCGACTCCCGCCGGGCGGCCCCTCCGATCTCCACGAAGGGGCCGCCCGGCCTGCTGCGTTCCCCGGCCGTCAGCGGGTGAGCAGGAACCGGGTGGCGGCGGCCTCGGCGACCAGCCGGTGCGGGGTGGCCGCGTCGAAGTGCAAGGACTCGCCCGACCGCAACAGGAGGGACCGGTGGCCGAGCTCGACCCGGAGCGCCCCGCTGAGGACGAAGCAGAACTCCTCGCCGGGATGCGCCACGGCCCGCCGGTGGTGGGCGGGCGTGCCGTCGCACAGAAGGACCTGGTACCGGCCCGGGCCGTCGCCCGTGAGCGGGTGGCTGCACCCCTCGCCGGGGGCCGGCCGCTGCGGTGGCAGCGCGGGCCGGCGGACCGGCAACCCGGGCGGCGGCTCCTCCCGACCGGCCCGACCGGCCCGGGCGAAGCCGAGCATCGCCGTCGGCGTGGAACCCAGTGCCGAGGCGACCCGGATCAGCGTCAGCAGGGTCGGATTGGCCAGACCGCGCTCCAACTGGCTCAGGAAGCTCTTGGAGAGCCCGGTCCTGCGGCCGATCGACTCAAGGGTCAGCCCGAGCCCGCGCCGGCGGTCCCGAATCGCCCGTCCCAACTCCTCGGCTTCCGTGCCCACCCGCTGCTCCCCGGAGAGGATGATCTCCAGCAACACGTCGTTGCTGGGGTTGGTGGTGCAGAGCCGCCGACCCGTGTCCGGTCGCCGGCTGTCGTACCTGTGCGTGTTCGGCGTTCTGATGTGCCCGCAGGGGCCGACCGCCCGCTCGGGCCGCTGCCGTTCACCGGTGCGGCGGCCCCCTCACCACCGGGACCGGGGCCCCGGGCACGCCGACGGCCGCCGACGCGAAGAGCGCCGACGGCCGTGGCCGATCGTGACGGGACACCGGGCGGCTCATGCCGTGAGCAGTCGCCGGTGGGCGGGTGCGGCGGCCCCGGGCGGCAGCACGGCCCGGAGGGCGAGTGCTGCCGCGCCGGCGGCCGGGTCACGGGCGGGGAGCAGCGCGCGCCCCGGCAGGGCACCGGCGACGCGGGCGGCGGTGAGCGTGTCGTTCAGCAGCAGGGAGCCCGCCAGGGCCAGCGGTCCGGACGGCCCGTCGGGTTCGACGGCCTGCAGGCTGCACAGGAGCAGCCGGGCGGCCTCGTCGACCAGGGCCGCGGCGGTGGCGTCCCCGCACGGGCCGCCGCCTCCACCAACGGGGCGAGGGCCGCGAGCCGAGCGGGCTGCGGCGGGTAGGCGACCGCCACCAGGCGCTGGCAGAGTCCGGCCGGCTCCGCCTCGGCGGTTCCACCCGGCCGAGCCGCGCCCCCGGGCTCACCCGGTCGATCCGCATCGCCAGGCGCACACAGCAGGTCCGCGGCGCCGGGTCCGCCCAGCAGGTCGGCGGCGACGGGCACGGTGAGCGCGGTGGGGCCGGTACGGCCGTCGAGGGCGGCCAGGACGGCGCGCAGCGCGTTCAGGCCGAGCCAGACGCCGGAGCCCTCGTCGCCCAGCAGCCAGCCGTGGCCGTCGCTGCGCCGGACCAGCTCGCGTTGCTCGAAGCGGGCAGCGATCGCACCTGTTCCCGCCAGCAGCAGAGTTCCCGACGGTTCGTCGGTCGCAGCCGCGAAGGCGACGGTGAGGTCGGGGACCACGGTCGGGAGCCCCGGGAGCCCTGCGTCGCTCCAGGCGTCGGCGGCCAGTTCCCCGGCGGTCCGGTGGCCCGCCGCGCCGGCGCCCGCGAGGCCGAGGACGCCGGCGCGGACCAGGCCGCGGTCCGTGTCGCCCAAGGCCGCGCGGAGCGCCGCCGCGAGCTGCCCACGGGCGGCCTCCCGGCCGCCGCTGGAGCGGAAGTTGGCGCCGCCGGCACTGCCCCGGCCGACGATTCGGCCGTCGGCCGTGGCCAGGACGCAGCGGGTGCCGGTGCCGCCGGCGTCGACGCCGAGGACCAGGTCGGTCATCGGCCGCCTCCCGGGTGCGCGGCCCCGGGGCGGGTCAGGACGCGCACGGCACCTGGTCCTCGGAGCCGCGTGCGGACTGCGGGGCCGCCGTGATCTCGACGCCGACCACGCGCCGGGCCTTCGGGTGGTGGCAGGCGTGGTGCTGGTCCTGGTCCGCGAGCGCTTCGAGGACGGGCCGTTCGGTGTGGCAGCCGTCGGTCGCGAACGGGCAGCGCGGGGCGAACAGGCAGCCGTCGGTCCGGACCTTCTCGTCCAGGGCGGCGAGCGGCACGAGCCGGTCCGGCCCGGGCTCCTCCAGTCCGCGCATCACCGGCACCGCGGAGAGCAGGCACTGGGTGTAGGGGTGGACGGGGGCCTGGATGACCTCGTCGACCGGGCCGCGCTCGACGACCTGGCCGCGGTAGATGACGTGGAGTTCGCCGCCGTCGCCGAGGTAGCGCGCGGTGGCGACGTCGTGGGTGATGAACAGCAGCGAGATCCCGAGCCGGGCCCGCAGGTCGTTGAGGAGTCCGAGGATGCCCAGCCGCATGGAGACGTCGATCATCGAAACGGCCTCGTCCGCGATCAGCACCTCGGGGTCCACCGTCAGCGCGCGGGCGATGACGACGCGCTGACGCTGCCCGCCGGAGAGCTGGTGCGGGTACTTGGGGAGCGCCCCTTCGGGTTCCAGGCCCACCAGCTCCAACAGCTCCGCGGCCCGTTCCCGCGCGGCACCCGGGTCTGCCCCGGTCTCCTTGGCGCGCATCCGCAGCGGGTCGCCGAGGATCTGCTCCACGGTCCGGGTCGGGTTGAGCGCCGAGTAGGGGTCCTGGTGGATCATCTGGATCCGCCGGAAGTGTGCGGCCCGCCGCCGGACCGGGACCTTGGACAGTTCGACCCCGTCGATGACGAGTTCGCCGCCGTCGAAGGGCTCGAGGCCGGTCAGGATCTTGCCGAGCGTGGTCTTGCCGCAGCCGGACTCGCCGATGAAGGAGACCGCGCCGCCCTCCGGAAGAGTGAAGTCGATGCCCCGCAGGGCCTGCACCGTGCGGTCGCCGGTGAACGCGCCGCGGGTGCGGTAGGTGCGGGTGATGCCTCGGGCCTCGATCACGACGACTCCCCGGTGACGGCGGCGGGTTCAGCATGGCAGGCGCGGCGCCGGTCCTCGGCCCACGCGGTGAGTCGCGGTTCGGTCTCCGCGCAGATGTCCATGGCGAGGGCGCAGCGCTCGCGGAAGACGCAGCCGGTGGTCGGGACGGTGGTGAGGTCCGGCGGGCGGCCGGGGAGCGCCTTGGCTTCCGCGGTGTCGCCGGTGATCCGGGCGGTGGCCCGGATCAGGGCGCGGGTGTAGGGGTGGGCGGGGCGCCGGAGCAGGTCGAGGACGGGTCCGTCCTCGACGATCCGGCCGCCGTACATCACGGCGAGGCGGTCGGCGACCTCGGAGACCACACCCATGTCATGGGTGACGATCAGGGTGGCGAGGTCGTTCTCCTCGTGCACCTGGCGGACGATGTCGAGGACGGCGGCCTGCGAGATCATGTCGAGGGCGGTGGTGGGCTCGTCGAGGATCAGGACCTTGGCGTTGAGCACCAGGGCGAAGACGATGCCGATCCGCTGCCGCATGCCGCCGGACAGCTCGTGCTGGTAGGAGTCGAGCACCCGCTGCCCGTCCAGGCCCATCCGGTCGGCGAGTTCCCTGGCCTTGGCGACCAGCGTGCGCGGATCCTGCACCTTGTGGGAGCGGCCGAGGTCGAGAAGTTGCCGGCCGATGGCCTTGAGCGGGTTCAGGGAGTTCTGCGAGGCCTGGAAGACGTAGCCGAGCGCGGCGCCGCGGACCTTGCGCAGGTGCTCGCCGCGCAGGGCGGTGACGTCGCCGACGCCCTCGACCCGGACGGAGCCGGCGCTGATCCGCCCCGGTTCGGGGATGGCGTTCATCAACGACAGCGCCAGGGTGGACTTGCCGGAACCGGACTCGCCCACCAGGCCCGTGATCTGACCTCGCCTCAGGTCGATGGAGGCATTCGATACGGCCGGCCGCTCGCCCTGCGCCGTGCGGTAGAGGACGGTCAGGTCGCGCACGCGGACCTCTGCGACAGCGTCCTCGGTGGCGCGTTCGATGGTGTCCGTCATGAGCGCTCCCTCAGGCGGGGGTTGAAGAGTTCGTCGATCGCGTCGAGGAAGAGCACGACGCCCAGGGTGAGCAGCAGGATGCAGGCCAGCGGGGCCAGCAGGTAGGCCAGCGCGTCCGGGCTGTTCATGGCGCCGCCGGCGAAGACGGCCTGGTTGAGCATGACGCCCCAGTTGCTGCTGGAGAACGGGACGATGCCGAGGAAGAACAGGCCGACCTCCGCCCCGATGAAGCCGATGACCGACAGCAGCAGGTGCATGGCGACGTAGGGCGCGATGTTCGGGAGCAGTTCCTTGACGATGATGTGCCGGCTGGGCAGCCCCAACCCCTTGCGGCTTCGAGGAATCCGCGCTCGCGCAGGGAGAGGGTCTGGGAGCGGACGGCGCGGGCGACGCCTCCCCAGCCCGTGAGGCCGAGGACCAGGCCCATCTCCGTCGGACTGCTGTAGCTCCAGATCGTGGAGAGCACGATCAGCAGCGGGAAGCCGGGGATGGTGAGCACGAAGTCGGTGAGCCGCATCAGGGCCGAGTCGGTGAGGCCGCGGTGGTAGCCGGCGACCAGGCCGACGCCGGTGCCGAGGACGGCGGTGATCAGCGCCGCGAAGGCCGCGGTGTGCAGCACGTACCGGGCCCCGATGACGACTTCCTGGAAGACGTCGGAGCCGGCGAAGTCGGTGCCGAGCCAGTGGTCCGCGCTGGGCGGGGCGTAGACGGCGTCGGGGTCGACGGCCAGTCGGCCGGGGTAGATGACGGGGCCGAGGACGGCCATCGCGGTGAAGAAGACCAGGATGGCGAGGCCGATGATCCGGCCGGGGCGGCGCAGCAGCACCTGCCGGACGCCGGTCCACCGGGCGCGCCGGGCGGCGGACAGCCGGGGCGCACGAAGGGTCGCGGTGGTCATCGCTCAGCGCCTCACACGGGGGTCGATCACCGAGTAGCACAGCTCGGCGAGGATGTTGGCCAGCACGATGGCGACGGTGATCAGCAGGAAGGCTCCGCTCATCAGCGGGTAGTCGCGTTGGCCGATGCTCTGCAGCAGCAGGTTGCCCAGGCCGGGGTAGTCGAAGATGTCCTCGATCAGGATGGCTCCACCGAACATGAAGCCCAGCGACAGCGCCAGCACGGTGAACAGCGGCAGGATCGCGTTGCGGCCGATGTACCGCATCCTGGTGCGCGGGGTGATGCCGCGCAGTTCGGAGGCGAGGATGAAGTCGTCGCCGAGTACCGAGACCACGCTGGACTTCATGGCCAGCAGCCAACCGCCGTAACTGAGCAGGGCGTAGGTGGCCACCGGCAGCACCGCGTGCTCCACCAGCGAACCCAGGTAGGGCAGGTTGAAGCCGGGTTCCAGGGAGACGTCGCTGGTGTCGCCGAACGGGAGCAGGTTCAGCTCGGTGTGGAAGACCAGGGCGAGCAGCAGGGCGAGGACGAAGGAGGGCACACCCGCGACGATCGAGCCGGAGAGGCTGAGCAGTCCGCCCCAGCGGCTGGATCTGCGCACCGCGGCGACGATGCCGGCCGCCACGCCGACCAGGAAGCTGACGAGCAGTCCGCTCAGGACGGGGAGCACGGTCCAGGGCAGGGCGGCGCCGATGACGTGGCTCACCGGCACGCCACTGTAGGAGATGGAGATGCCCAGGTTGCCGTGGAGCAGCTGCCACAGGTAGCCGCCGTACTGGTCGAGCAGGGGTTCGTGGGAGGTGAAGCCGTAGATCGCGGCCACCTTGGCCCGGGCGACCTCCGGTTCCAGGCCCTCCATGACGAACTGCTCGTACTGGGCGTCGCCGGGCTTCCCCGGCAGCACGTGCACGAGGAAGAACGTGAACGTGGCCACGATCCAGACCATGACCAGCCCGCCGGCGAGCCTCACCAGCAGTCCGCGGGTGAATGCCTTCACGACGTCTCACTTCGCGTCGGGAAGCCTCGTCGAGAGACTTCGGTGGGGGTTTCGGGGTGGGGCGCGCCCCGCGGGGCGGGGCGCGCCGGCCGTGCCTACTTCTTCTTGACGAAGCCCTGCATCATCCAGACGCCGGGCGGGTTGTTCAGGATCGCGTCCTCGCCCTGCTTCGGGAAGTTCGTGAACCGCTTGTCGCTGGTGAACTGCACGTTGGTGTAGTCCCAGATCTGGATCAGCGGCACTTCCTGGTTGCTGACCTGGGCGAGCTGCTGAACGATCGGCTTCTGCGCGACGAGGTCCAGGGTGGCGAGCCGGGCGGTCAGCTGACCCGGGTCGAGGGTGGCGCCGCTCAGGGTGTACTGGGTCGGCCCGTGCTGCCAGTTGCCGCCGCCGTCGCTGTGGGTCGCGGTGGCGCCGGTCGCGGTGTAGCCGTCGTCCGCGCCGTAGTAGCGCTGGTAGCCCTTCGAGGTCTGCGGCCCGAGTGCGGTCAGCCACCAGCCGACGGCGTACTTGCCGGCCGCCATCTCCTTCTTGTAGGTGGCGAAGTCGGCGGTGATGGCCGGCTTGGTCGGGATGCCGAAGTCGCTCAGCTCGTTCGCGACGATGGTGGAGGCGGCGATCCAGTCGCTGAAGCCGTTGACGGTCTGCAGGGTGATGGTCCACGGCTTGCCGTCGGGCATCAGCCACTTGCCGTCGGCCTTCTTGAACCCGGCGCCCTCCAGCAGGGAGGCGGCCTTGGCAGCGTCGGGCGCGTACGGGTTGAGCGCGCTCAGCTGGTCCGGGGACAGCCAGGTCTTGGCGGCGGTGTCGATCAGGCCGGTGTTGTACTTGTTGGCCACACCGCCGACGGGCTCGCCGACCTTGGTGACCGCCTGGCGGTCGATCACGTACGCGAGGGCCTGGCGCACCGCGGTGAGGTTGTACGGCGCGACGCTCTGGTTGAACGCGATGGCCGCGTCCACGGAGTTGACCGAGTCCTTGCGGGTGTAGCCTGCGCCGAGGATCTGGGTGAGCACGTTGTTGGGGATGGCGGTGTAGGGCGCCGAGTCGAGCTCGCCGTTGGTCATGTAGGACCAGATCTGCTCGTTCCCGGTGTAGTGGCGGATCACCACCTGCTTGGGGGCGATCTTGGCGGCGTCGTAGAAGTGCGGGTTGCGGTCGAGCACCACCGAGCCCGGGTTGATCCGGGTGATCACGAAGGGGCCGGCCGAGACATCGGCCTTCGGCGCGAAGGCGGAGACGGCCTTGCCCGTGGTGGTCAGCTTGGTGACGGCGGCCTGGGCGACCGCGGTGTCGGCGCTCTCGCTGGCGGCGATGGTCTCCCAGATGTCGGTGGGCAGCAGGCCACCGTAGACCTTGTCGGAGACGATGTTCTGACCCAGCACCAGGCGCCCGAAGTTCAGGTTGTCGGCGCCGGCCACCTGGTCGATCCGGACGCCGTGCTCGCCCACCGGCGTGACCTTCGCGACGGCCAGGCCCTGGCTGAGGAAGCCGGCGCCGACCGTGGCGTTGCCCTGGGTCAGAGCGATCGCCAGCGAGGTCTTGACGTCGGCCACGGTGACCGGGGTGCCGTCGGACCACTTGGCGTCCGGCTGGAGTTCGACGGTGATCCCCGTGGGGGTGATGGTCCAGCTCTTCGCCAGGCCGGGGAAGGCGTCGTTGGGGTCCGACGGGTTCTTCTTGCTGAACGCCAGCTGCATCGTGTCGTAGCCGAGGAACGTGTTCGTGGAGGCGTTGAACGGGTTCATCGGCGCGCCGACGGTGATCGGGTTGTTCCCGTCGATCGTCGTGTAGACAGCGCCGCCCGCGCCGGAACCGGTGGCGGACGAACAGGCGGAGAGTGCACCCAGCGTCGCCAGAGAGGCGATCACCGCTGTGAGGGGCTTGAACCTGGACATGGTCCTGGGGTCTCCGATCGCAGGAACGAGGGTTGTTGGGGGACCGCGGTGACCAGACGGTAGAAGGCGGGCACGGGTATGTCAATGAGTTGCGTAGGCAGGACTCGATTCGTAACTTGACGACAACGCGCCCGCCTCACCGACCCTGCCGGACCCGGGCCCAGAGCCAGGTCCGATGAGCGATGCAGGAAAGCAACGCAACGGCGGCAGGATAAGTTGCAAAATTACCTACCCGGGCCGCACCATGGCCTTGACCGAGAGGACAGCCAGCCGTGATGAGTCCGCACCACCCCGTCCGTGTGCAGTCACCCACCGAACTCCGCAACCCGCGCACCCACGACATCGATCGCCTGTCGGCCCTCGAGGTGCTCCGCCTGCTCAACGCGGAGGACCGGATCCCCGCGGACGCCGTCGCCGCCGTCCTGCCCGAGCTGGCGCAGGTGGTGGAGGAGACCACGCGCCGACTGCGCGCCGGCGGCAGGTTGCACTACTTCGGCGCCGGCACCTCGGGCCGGATCGCGGTCATGGACGCGGCCGAGCTGATCCCCACCTTCAGCCTGCCCCCGGACATCGTGGTGGCCCACCACGCGGGCGGCGCGGGCGCGTTGACCCTGCCCACCGAGGGAGCCGAGGACAGCGAGGCCGCCGGCGCGCTGGAGGCGGCGGTGGTCGGCGCCGGCGACGTGGCGCTCGGCATCGCCGCCAGCGGCCGCACCCCGTACGTCGGGGGCGCTGCGCGCGGCGCGCGCGAACGGCGCCTTCACCGCGCTGCTCAGCTCGAACCCTGCCGCCGGGCTGGCCGGGGCGGCGCACGTGCACCTGTGCGTGGACACCGGCCCCGAGGCAATCGCGGGCTCCACCCGCCTCAAGGCCGCCACCGCACAGAAGTTGGTGCTCAACAGCCTCTCCACGGCCGTCATGGTCGGCCTGGGGCACACCTACTCGAACCTGATGGTCGACGTCGCCGCCAGCAACGAGAAGCTGCGCGGGCGGCTGCTGACCATCCTGGTCGAAGCGACCGGCCTGAACCAGAAGCGCTGCGCGGACGCCCTGGCCGCCGCCGACGGCGAGTTGAAGACGGCCCTGGTCACCCTGCTCACCGACTGGCGGCCCGAGCAGGCACGCGACGCCCTGGCTGCGAGCCACGGCCACGTCCGCGCCGCGCTCGCGGGCGTCGGCCACCGGCCCGCGAACCTGGCGGTCTGACCCCCGGCGCCGCAGGTTGTGCCCCCGGCGGGGGCACAACCTGCGGCTTCTCCATGCCCGCGGTCAGTGACCGCCCTGGCCGCGAACAGCCGTGTAGGTGCGCTCCAGGGCGCGCATGGTGCGGCTGTAGTTGCGCTGCGCCACGCCGACGAACAGGCAGTCCACCACAGTCAGCGCGGCGATCCGGCTGGACATCGCGCCGGAGCGGAAGGTGGTCTCCCGCACGGCGGTCGTCAGCACGTGGTCGGCCGCCTCGGCGATGGCCGAGCGGGGGAAGTTGGTGATCGCCAGGGTGGTGGCGCCGTTGTCCCGCGCCTCGGCCAGCGCGGCGACGGTGTGGACGGTCGCGCCGGTGTGCGAGATCCCGATCGCCAGGTCGCCGCGGCCGAGCAGCGCCGCGGAGGTGAGCGCGCCGTCCGGGTCCGCCCAGGTGTTGACCCGCCGGCCGATCCGGTGCAGCTTCTGCTGCAGGTCGAGGGCGACCAGGGCGCTGGCGCCGACCCCGTACAGGTCCACCGCGTCCGCGCCGACGACCGCGTCGACGGCCCGCTTCAGGACCTCCAGGTCCAGCTGCGCGACGGTGTCCTCGACGGCGCGGGCATCCGCGAACCCCAGCTTGTTCACCACCTCGGCGAGGCTGTCCTTGGGGCCGATGTCGCTGCCGGCCGCCGCCCAGGCCGAGGACCCGTCCTCCATCCCGGCGGCGGCGGCCAGTCCGATCCGCAGGTCCGGGTAGCCCTTGAGGCCCACGGCGCGGCAGAACCGGATCACCGTGGTCTCCGAGGTGCGGCACTCCGCCGCGAGCTCGCTGATGGTCTTGGCCGCCACACCGCCCGGGTCGGCGATGGCCGCCTCGGCGACCCGCCGTTCCGAGGGCGGGAGCGACGGCACCAGTGCACGGATCTGCACGAGCACCGTCTGCGCCGGAGCGCCTCCGTCTCCCGCCGCCCTGGACCGGTCGGAGGGACGATCGCGCGGGTCACCTGCTGCTGTCATGTGAGAATCCTACGGAGTCGGAGTCGGTGGAGTAGCTGCCGGACGCATGGACGGGAGGACTCGGCGGAGGGCAGTGCGCCACGGCGGCGTGAACGGCCTTGCGCAGTTCCCGGACCCGCGGCCCGCGGCCCAGGTGGACGGCGTTGGTGAGCAGCACCGCCCAGACGCCGGTGACCGGGTCGAAGGCGAGGCTGGTCCCGGTGAACCCGGTGTGCCCGGCCGCCGAGCGCGGCCACGGGTCGCGGGTGTGGTCCCAGGTGTCGCCGCGCAGCGTCCAGCCCAGTCCCCGTACGCCGTCCAAGCCGCTGGTCCGGCAGCGCAGCGCCTCGGCCCGGACGCCGACGGAGAGGATCGGGCTGTCCTCCGCCAGCCAGCCGAGCCGCAGGTACCGGGCCAGGTCGGGCGCGGTGCCGAAGAGGCCGGCGTGGCCGGCCACGCCGCCGAGGCTCTCGGCGTTCTCGTCGTGGACCGTGCCGACCTTCGGCTCGCCGCCGGGCGGGGCCTCGGTCGCGGCGCAGCGGGCCCGTAGGTCCGGCGCGGGCAGGTATCCGGTGTCCGCGAGCCGGAGCGGGTCGAGCACCAGGGCGCGGACGGCCCGGTCCAGCGGCTGCGCCGTGACCGCCGCGACGATCTCGCCGAGCAGGATGAAACCGAGATCGGAGTAGCGGACCACTGTCCCCGGCGGGTGCTCGAGGCCTTCGCCGAGGACGGCCGCGACGCGGTCGGCCGGGGTGCCGGGCAGCCGCCAGAAGTCGCGGTGCGGCGGCAGTCCCGAGCTGTGCGAAAGGAGTTGACTGATCGTCACCTCGCCCTTGCCGCTGCCGGTGAAGGTCGGCAGGTGCCGCCGCACCGGGTCGTCGAGCCGCAGCGCGCCCTCGTCGGCCAGCCGGAGCACCGCCGGGGTGGTGGCCACCACCTTGGTGAGCGAGGCGAGGTCATAGACGGTGTCCGGCGTGACCGGCACACCCGGGGGCCCGGCGGCCGTCCGGCCGAATGCGCAGGCGCGACCGGGGTCGGTCGCGCCGCGGCCGGTGAGCAGGACGGCGCCGGGCACGACACCGGCCTCCACGGCGGACCGGACCAGCTCGGCGGGGTCGGCATGGTCCGCGCCGTTCGGCGGGGCGGATTCGGGAGCACTCATCGCGATCCTCTGGTAAGTTTCCACCTGAAGTTAGGCTACTAATGTTAGCAACTTACGAAGGTGGTGGAACGGGCTTGTCGGCCATCTCCTCAACTACCCCCGGCCCGGGGTTCCCGTTGCGCACGGCGTCCGACGCCGACCTGCCCGCCCTGCGGGCCATCGCCCGCGCGAGCCTCGTCCACGACGAGGACGCCGAAACGGTCGTCGACCTGCTCTGGGCCGAGGCGGACCGCCACCCGTCGCTGCGCGTCGTCGCGGAACTGGACGGCGTGCCGGTCGGCTTCGCCCTGGGCTCCGTCCGCGCGGCCCGCGACACCGCCCCCGCTCCGGACACCTCAACCTGCTCGCCGTGCACCCCGAGCACCGGGGCCTCGGCCGGGGCCGGGCGCTGCTGGCCGCCCTGGAGCGCAGGCTCGCCGCCGAGGAGGTCGCCCGGCTGGTCGTCCGCGGCAACCCGCCGAACTACGCCTGGCCCGGCATCGACATCCGGTACACCCCCGCTGTCTGCCTGGCCGAGTCCAGCGGCTACGTGCGCGGCCAGGAGGGCCTCAACATGCGCGTGGACCTGCGGGCCGCCCCGCTGGACACCGCCCAGGACGAACAGCGCCTCGCGCGGGCGGGGGTGGCGGTGCGCCGACTGCGCGCCGAGGACGAACCGGCGTTCCGGCAGTGGATGCTGCACTGGGGCGGCGCCTGGGAGGGCGAGGGCGCGAAGGCGCTGAGCTACGATCCGCCGCGCGGCCACGTGGCCGTCCGCGACGAGCCCGACGGGGCACGCTTCGTCGGGTTCGCCTGCTGGGGCGTCAACCGGCTCTCCTGGTTCGGGCCGATGGGCACCGAGAGCTCCGAACGCGGCCTCGGCGTAGGCACGGTGCTGCTGCGCCGCTGCCTGGCCGACCAGCGCGCCGAGGGCCTGGAGGTCGCCGAGATCGGCTGGACCGCGCCCATCCACTTCTACGCCCTCGCCGTCGGGGCGACCCTGGGCCGGGTGTTCTGGACCTACACCAAGGACCTCGGATGACCGCCGTCCGGACCGGCCTGGACACCCTGCTGCGCTCCGGTCGGCCGCTGTTCGCGGGCGAGCGGGTCGGGCTGGCCACCCATGCCGCAGCCGTCACCGCCGACCTCCGGCACGGCGCCGATGCCCTGCTCGCGGCCGGGGCCGACCTGCGCGCCCTGTTCGGCCCGGAGCACGGCATGCGTGGCACCGCCCCGGCCGGCGCGTCCGAGGGCGAGCGCCGGGACGCGGGGACCGGCCTGCCCGTCCACGACACCTACCTCAAGGAGGGCCCGGCACTGGCCGAACTGGTCGAGCGGGCGGGCATCGACGTGCTGCTGGTGGACCTCCAGCACGTCGGGGTGCGCTTCTTCACCTACGAGTCCACGCTCTACGACCTGATCGCCGCAACCGCGGCGACGGGCACCCGGCTGGTGGTGCTGGACCGCCCCGACCCGCTCGGCGGCCACGCCGTCCAGGGCCCGCCGCTGGACGAGGCGTTCAGCTCCTTCGTCGGCCGCACCCCGCTGCCGCTGCGGCACGGCATGACCATGGGCGAACTGGCACCGCTGTTCGCGGAGCGCCTCGGCGCCCCCGTCCCCGAGGTCGTCCCGCTGGAGGGCTGGACCGGCGGGGTGTGGCAGTCCACCGGCCTGCCCTGGGTGCCGCCCTCCCCCAACCTGCCGACGCCCGCCGCGGCGCACTGCTACCCGGGCAGCTGCCTGTTCGAGGGCACCAACCTGTCGGTCGGCCGGGGCACCGCCACACCGTTCGAGTTCGTGGGCGCGCCCTGGCTGGACGGCTCGCTCGCGGCCGGGCTCCGGGCCCTGGACCTGCCCGGCGTGCGGTTCCGCGAGGCATGGACCAGCGCGACCGCCGACGTGCACGCCGGCGAGCCGGTCTGCGGCGTCCAGTGGCACGTGACCGACCCGGACGTCTTCGAACCCCTGACTGCAGCAGTCGAGTTGCTCGCCCTGCTGCTCGCCCGGTGGCCGGAACGGTTCGCCTTCCGCGACCGGCACTTCGACCTGCTGGCGGGCGGGGACCGACTGCGCACCGACCTGCTCGCCGGGGTCTCGCCGCAGCGGATCACCGCCGCCTGGACGGCCTCCGCCGAGCAGTTCGCCGGCCACGACCGGCTCCCCCACCTGCGCTACCCCCGCGCCTGAGCCCCCACGCCCCGAGGAGACACCCGTGCGGCGACCCGACCCCGAACTCCTTGCCCTGGCCGACGCCGTCCTGCAACCCGGCTTCGTCGGCACCGAGGCACCCGACTGGATCCGCCGCCGGCTCGCGGACGGTCTCGGCTCGGTGCTGCTCTTCGCCCGCAACGTCCGCGACCCCGAGCAGGCCGCCGCCCTCACCGGCGCGCTGCGCGCGGAGAACCCGCACATCCTGATCGCCGTCGACGAGGAGGGCGGCGACATCACCCGCCTGGAGGCCGCCACCGGCTCCTCCTACCCCGGCAACCTGGCGCTGGGCGCCGTCGACGACACCGATCTCACCGAGGCGGTGGCCCGATCGATCGGGGCCGAGCTGCGCGCGGCCGGGATCGACCTCGACTACGCGCCCGACGCCGACGTCAACAGCAACCCGCGCAACCCGGTGATCGGCACCCGTTCCTTCGGCAGCGACGCCGAGCTGACGGCACGTCATGTCGCTGCCTATGTCAGGGGCCTGCAGAGCTCCGGGGTGGCCGCGTGCGCCAAGCACTTCCCCGGCCACGGCGACACCGACGTGGACTCGCACCTCGGACTGCCCCGGGTGGACCTGGACGTGGCGGCCCTCGCCGCGCACGCCCTGCCGCCGTTCCGCGCGGCCCTGACCGCCGGTGCGCGGGCGGTCATGACGGGACACCTGCTCGTCCCCGCCTACGACCCGGACCGGCCCGCGACGGTCAGCGAGCGCCTCCTTCAGGGCCTGCTGCGGGAGGAGCTGGGTTTCGACGGCCTGGTGGTCAGCGACGCCGTGGAGATGGCGGGCGTCCGTGCCCACTACGGCCTGGCCGGCGCGACGGTGCGGGCCCTGGCAGCGGGCGTCGACCTGGTCTGCATCGGCGACGGGTCGACCGAGGAGCAGGTGCTGGCCCTCCGTGAGGCGATCGCGGACGCGGTCGCCGACGGGCTGCTGCCCGCCGAGCGGCTGGCCCGAGCGGCGAGCCGGGTACGGGAGTTCGGCGCCTGGTCGCGCGGGCTGCGCGCGGCGGCCACCCGGACGGCGCCCGACCGGGAGCTCGGACTCGCCGCCGCCCGGCGCGCCGTCCGGGTCTCCGTGCACACCCGGGGAGCGCTGCCGCTGCAAGGCCCGGCCCACCTGGTCGAGTTCGGCGTCCCGGGCACCGTGGTGCAGGGCGACGGCGTCCCCTGGGGCCTCGGTCCCGCGCTGACCGGCCTGCTTCCGGGCAGCACCCGGACCACGCTGGCGGCGGACACCCCGCACGACCCTGCGGTGGAGTCGGAGGTCCTGCGCGCGGCCCGCGGTCGCGCGCTGGTGCTGGTCGTCCGCGACGCCCACCGCCGCCCCCACCTGCCGGAGTGGACGTCGGCCCTGCTCACCCGGCGCCCCGACGCCGTCGTCGTCGAACTCGGCCTCCCCGGGCGGTACCGGGCGGCGCCGCCCAGGTCGACACCCACGGCGCCTCCCGTGCCTGCGCGCTGGCCGCCGCCGAGATCCTCGCGGGCCGCACGGCGACGTGGCCGGGCCCCGCGCGGCCCGGCAGGGTTCAGCCGTAGTTGTTCTCCACGGCCGCCGCTGCCACGGTGGTCACCGTCTTGAAGGTCCGGATCAGCCCGTAGGCGCTGTCGGCCGTGTACGCCACGCGCCGCACGTCGGTACGGCGGACGGTCGGAACGACAGCGGTGGCGGCGGCCAGGTGAGCCGCGTCGAACTCGACCTCCACCTCGAAGGTGCGGCCGGTCGCCGACTCGGCGCGCAGGCAGAGCGAGGCCGCCCGGCGCGCCGCCGCGCGGATCTGCTCGAAGGTGACCGCGGGCGGCCGGCACACCGCCGCGTAGCGGCTGACGCAGTCCTTCACGGCGGCGGTGACCGCGCCTGGGGCGTAGCCGGCCGCATCCCGGCAGGCCAGGTCGTCGCCGGTGACGAGCACCACCGGGACGCCGAACTCCGCGGCGACCAGGGAGTTGAGGTATCCCTCGCTCGCGGGGACGTCGTCCACCCACACCCCGGTGACGGAGTTGGCGAGATAGGTGTGGGCGAGGACGCCGTCGGCCCCCGCGCCGGTGTGGTAGCCGACGAAGGCGACACCGCACGTGTCCGGACGCTGGACGCCCTCGACCATGGTGAGGTCCTTGTGACGGCCGGCGAGCAGCTCGGCGCGCGGGTCCAGGTCCTCCAACAGCAGGTTGCGCATGGTCGCGTGGGCTTCGTTGACCAGGACCGAGGTGGCGCCGCCGTCGAAGAACCCGGCGATCGCCGCGTTGACGTCGGAGGTCAACATGGACCGGCAGCGCTGCCAGGCCGGGGTGCCGGGTTCGCAGTCGTCCGGCCAGGTCACGCCGGTGGCCCCCTCCATGTCGGCCGAGATCAGGATCCTCATGCCTGCTCGCTTTCCTGATGGTCCGTCAGCACCTGGTCCAGGAAGGTCAGGGTACCGCTGTCCGCGTCGAGCCGGGCGCGGACGCCGACGGGGTAGGTCTGCATCGCGGTGCGGTGGCCGATGTTCGCCCCGGCGAGCACCGGCACGCCCAGGTCGCCGAAGCGTTCGGCGAGCAGGCGGTCGACCTGTTCGGGGGCGCCGCAGTCGGTGAAGGTGCCGAGGAGGATCCCGGCGACCCCGTCGAGGTAACCCGTGGCGCGGCGCAGCTGGGTGAAGGCCCGGTCCAGCCGGTACGGCTTCTCGTCGATGTCCTCCAGGAACAGGATCGCGTCCCGTGCCGGGTAACAGGTGTCGGTCCCCAGGCTCGCGGCGAGCAGGGTCGCCGTCCCGCCGATGGTGACGCCCTCGGCGACGCCCGGGTGCAGGGTGCGCGCCGCGGGGAAGCGGAGCCCGGTGACCTCCCCCGGTGTGCGGAGCAGCTTCATCAGCTGCCGGAAGTCGTACTCGTCGGGGCCCTCCCGGAAGCCGCCGCAGGCGACCATCGGCCCGAAGAGGGAGACCCAGCCGAGCTTCGCCGCGAGTGCCTCCAGCAGCGCGGTGACGTCGGAGTAGCCGACCACGGCCTTCGGGGCGGAGGCGTCGATCCGGCTCCAGTCCATCCGCTCCAGGGTGCGCTGCATGCCGTAGCCGCCGCAGGCCGTCAGCACCGCGGCGTAGCGGGGGTCGGTGAGCGCCCGGGTGAGGTCGGCGGCGCGCAACTCGTCGTCGCCGGCGAGGTAGTCGTACCGTCCTCCGGTGGCGCGGGCCGAGGCGAGGACTTCCGGTCTCAGCCCGACGGAGGCCAGCGCGCGCAGGCCCGACTCCAGGTGGTCCCGGTCGCCGACGGGTGAGCTTCCGCAGAGGACCGCGACGGTGTCGCCGGGGCGCAGGGCGGGTGGGCGCGACAGGGTCATGCGGGTCTCCACGAGGTGGGGAGTACGGCTTCAGGCGAAGCTGCGGGGGTCGGTCAGCAGGTAGCTGGTCAGGACACGGGCACCGAAGGCGAGGCTGTCGGTGAGGACGTGCTCGTCGACGCCGTGCACGTACCGCCAGGCGTCGAAGCCGGCGGGGGTGCGGCCGGGGACGAAGCCGTAGCCGGGGATGCCGAGAGTGGCGAAGGCCTTGGCGTCGGTGCCGCCGCTCATGCAGTAGGGCAGGACCAGGGCATCGGGGTCGTGGGCGCGCAACGCGGCGGCGATCGCGGCGAAGTCGGGTGCGGTGTGGTCGGCGTGGACCGGGGCCTGGTGGTCTCCGGTGCGGGTCACGCCGGGGCCGAGCAGGGCGTCGACGGTGGCGAAGAACTCGGCCTCGGTGCCGGGCAGGATGCGCCCGTCGAGTGCGGCGACGGCCTCGCTCGGGATCACGTTGTGCTTGTAACCGGCGCGCAGCACGGTCGGGTTGACGGAGTTCGCGAGCGTCGCGGAGACCAGCTGTGCGGCGTCGCCGAGCGGGCTGAGGTCGGCGGGGTCGATCGGGTGGCCGAGGTGCCGGGAGAGGCCGTCCAGCAGCGCTTCGACGGTCGGGACCAGGCGCACCGGCCACTGGTGCTCGGCGAACCGGCGGATCACGGCGGCGAGTTTCACCAGCGCGTTGTCCTCGTTGCGGCGGGAGCCGTGACCCGCGGTGCCGTGCGCGGTCACGGTCATCCACGCGCTCCCGCGCTCGGCCGCGGCGACGGGGTAGAGCCGCCCGCCGCCGGGCAGGTGCACGCTGTGGCCGCCGGACTCACTGATCGCGGCGTCGACTCCCTCGAACAGGTGGGGGTGCTGCTCGACCAGGAAGCGGGCGCCGTACCGGCCGGTGTCCTCCTCGTCGGCGACGAAGGCCATCACCAGGTCGCGCGGGGGCCGGCGGCCGGTGCGCGCGAGGTGCCGGGCGAACGCGAGCATCATCGCGTCCATGTCCTTCATGTCCAGCGCGCCCCGGCCCCGGACCGCGCCGTCGCGGACCTCGCCGGAGAACGGGTGGCCGGACCAGTCCGACGGTTCGGCCGGGACCACGTCGAGGTGGCCGTGGACCAGCAGCGCGGGCGCCGTGGGGTCGGTCCCGGGGATGCGCACCACGGTGCTGGCCCGGCCGGGGGCGGACTCCAGGACGACCGGCTGCAGACCGGCGTCGGTCAGCTGCTCGGCGACCCACTCGGCGCAGGCGCGCTCGCCGCGGCTCTCGCCGCCGCCGAAGTTGCTGGTGTCGAAGCGGATCAACCGGGAGCACAGGGCCACCGTGTCGACGGCCAGGGTCGCCGCCTCGCCCGCGGTGGGGACGGGAGTGTGCGGGACGGGGTCGGACATGACCGGCACCTCCGGTTCGCAGGGGGTCGGATGGTCGGCGGCGTTCGTCACGGCGCGCCCATCACTTCGGCGTACAGATCGAGTTCGGCCTGCAGCGCGGCGGCGACGGTGGCCGCGCGGCGGAAGCCGTGGCCCTCGCCGGGGAACTCCAGGTACCGGAAGCACCGGCCGGGCCCGGGCGCCCGCTCGACGGCGTCGACCAGCCGCCGGGCCTGGTCCGGCCGGCAGATGGTGTCGTCCAGTCCCTGCAGCATGACGAAGGGGACGGTGATCGCGTCGGCGTGCGCCAGCGGCGACACCGCCCGGTAGCGGTCCCCGTCCTCGGGCAGGACCCCGAGCAGGGTCTCGATGTACCTGCTCTCGAAGTCGTGGGTCCGGCCGCCCGACCAGGTCTCGGGGTCGCTGATCGGGTAGTACACGGAGCCGCAGCAGAAGACGTCGGTGTGCGCGAGCGCGGCGAGCGCCGTCCAGCCGCCGGCGGAGCCGCCGCGGATCGCGGTGCGGCGGGGGTCGGCGAGCCCGGCCTCGGCCAGCGCCCGGGCGACGGCGACGCTGTCCTCGACGTCGACCGTGCCCCAGGAGCGGCGCAGGCGGTCCCGGTAGGCCCGTCCGTAACCGGTCGAGCCGCCGTAGTCGACGGACGCCACCGCGTATCCGCGGCTGGTGAACAGCGAGATCACCGGACTGCGGGTACCGGTGGTGCGGCTGGTGGGGCCGCCGTGCACGTCGATCAGCAGCGGTGGGAGCCGGTCGGCGGGTCCGTTGTGGCCCGGGCCGGTCGGCGGGTAGTACAGGTAGGGGACCTCCCAGCCGCCCTCGACGCGGACGGTGCGGCGCCGGGGCACCGAGTGCCGGGGCCCGAAGCGGTCCTGGTCCGCGGGCAGGCAGCGGGCGACGGACGCGCCTGCCGCGCGGCCGTCCTGAGGCGGCGCCAGGGTGATGCGCAGCGGGGTCGCGGTCTCGGTGGGGCTCGCGGCGACCACCGCGACCGCTGCGGCGTCGCCGCAGTGTCCGAAGGCGAAGTCGGTCCACTCCTCGGCCAGTTCGGTCAGGGCGCCGGTGTCCGGGTCCCACAGCTCCAGGTGCTGGGCACCGTCGCTCCTGCGCAGCAGCACGCCCGCGGCGGTGACGGCGAAGGAGGTCGCGCCGACGCGCCAGAGCGCATGGGAGTACTCGGCCTCGGCGGGCAGCACGCACACGCTCCTCGCCCCGTCGCCGGCCGGAGCGACCAGGTGCAGGTTCCACCAGCCCGCAGGGTCGGCCATCGCGTAGAGAGTGTTGCCGTCCGCCCACTCCGCCTGCGGGACCGAGACGCCGTCACCGCCGAGCACCCGCGCGGGTTCGACGACGACGCCGCCGTGGATCCGACCGACCATGAGGTCGCTGCTGTCCCACGGCATGTCGGGGTGGTCCCAGCCGATCCAGGCCAGCCGGGAGCCGTCGGGGCTCAGCCGGATGCCGGACAGGAAGTGGTGCGAGCGCGCGACGACGCGGACGGCGTCCGGGGCGTCGGCGGCAACTCCGGACAGCGGTACCGCCACGATGTCACGGGTGGTGCGGGGCGCGGGGTCGCTCTCGCCGCCGGGGTCGGTGCGGGTGGTCTCGCGGACGCACCAGACCTCGCCCCCGCCCGGCCCCCGGATCGGATCGGCGTAGGCGGTGCGCACGCCCTCCGGGTCCGCGGGCGTGAGCGGGACGGGGGCCTCGTCCGCGGCCGGCCCGGCGTCCACGTGGGCCGAGTAGAGCCGCCGGTCGGCGGAGTGGGTGAACACCAGCCGGTGCCGCGGGCCGTCCGGCACCACCAGGTAGGGCCGGCCGCCGTAGCCGATGGCGGCGTTGCCGACCGACCAGTCCTCGCCGAGCACCTGCTGGGCCGGGGCGCCCGGCGTGGTGCAGCGCCACAGGCGGACCCGCGCCGCGACCGGGTCGGCGGCGCACCACCACGTCGCGGCACCGGCCGTGGTGGGCCAGAGCAGGGCGCCGTGCTGGGCTGCGACCGCCTGCGGGGTGATCGACGGGGCCCCGGTGCCGTGTCCCATCGCCCGGTCGCGGGGGCGGCCTCGGCCATGGCGTGCTCCTCGGTTGAGTTCCCTGTGCGGCGTTCCACCGCGGTGAGGCGATGGTGGCGGCCCGCGGGTCAACGACCGGGCCCCGGGCGGAGATGTGGTGACTGAGCACCGAGGTCTTCGATGCCCCGGTCGAATTCCTCCGTCGTCGTGCAGGCTGATCGAAGGTTTCCCACTCTTCTCCCGAGGAAAGCGATGCTCTCGACGCCGATCGCGGCCTCCGCCCGCCAGGCCCGGCGGGACCGGGCCGTACACGCCGCCGCTCATGGCCTGCTGGACAGGCTGGACCCGCCGCTCGCGGCCTTCGTCGACCTGGCCGGGATCGCGGAGAGCGTGCACGGGCTGCGCTCGGCCTGGCCGTCCGGCCTCGACGTGCTGCACGCCTTCGCCGCCAAGGCCAACCCCCTGGTGCCGGTGCTGGCGCAGTTGCGGGAGCACGGCATGGGCTGCGAGGTGAGCAGCCCGGGCGAGTTGGCGCAGGCCCGGGCCGCCGGCTTCGCCCCCGGGGCGCTCGTACTGGACTCCCCCGTCAAGACCCTCGGTGAGCTCGCGGACGCGCTGGCCTCGGGCATCGCCGTGAACATCGACAACTTCGAGGAGCTGGAGCGGGTCGACCGGCTGATCACTCCCGACCTGCCCGAGCCGCGCGTGGGCGTCCGGCTCAACCCGCAGGTCGGGCTCGGCGCGATCGAGGCGATGTCGACGGCCGGCCGCACCACCAAGTTCGGCATCGCACTGGACGATCCGGGCAACCGGGAGCGCCTGCTGGACGCCTACCGGGCCCGGCCGTGGCTGCGCTGGGTCCACGTCCACGTCGGCTCGCAGGGCGTGCCCCTGGAGCTGAACGCGGCCGGGGTGGCCGCCGCCGTCGGCTTCGCGCAGGAGGTGAACCGGCAGAGGCCCGGCCAGATCGTCGGCATCGACGTCGGCGGCGGCCTCCCGGTCGACTTCACCTCCGACACCGACAGCCCGACCTTCGCCGACCACGTCGTGGCCCTGCGCCGCGCGGCGCCCGCACTCCTCGACGGCACGTTCCGGGTCGTCACCGAATACGGCCGCGCGGTCATGGCGCGCAACGGGTTCGTGGCCTCCCGCGTGGAGTACACCAAGACCTCCGGCGGCCGGCGCATCGCACTCACCCACGCGGGCGCCCAGCTGGTGACCCGCACCGCCTTCGCCCCCGACCTGTGGCCGCTGCGGGTCCTGGCCTACGACCGGGACGGCCTGCCGAGCCGCACCGAGCCGGAGGTGCAGGACATCGGCGGCCCCTGCTGCTTCGCCGGCGACCTGCTCGCCCGGGAACGGCTGCTGCCGCGACTGTCGGCAGGCGATCTGGTCGTCGTGCCCGACACCGGCGCCTACTCCTTCTCCTCGCCGTTCCACTACAACAGCCTGACGCCGCCTCCGGTCTACGGCTTCGACGTGGACGGCGACGGCGAGGTGCGCTTCACCGTGCTGCGCGCCGCGGAGACCGTCGACGACGTGGTGGCCCGCAGCGGCGGCATCCCCGCGGGCCGCGACTGACGCCGAACTCCCGCTCAGGAACGCGCGTCCCCGGCCCCCACCGGGGCACCGCCATCGGCAGGTTCGCCGCGACGCCACCCAGGTAGGCGAGGAAGGTGCCGAGCAGCGGATTCGGGTTCCCGGGACGGGAGGCGACGCCCACCTTGCGATACAGCCGCGGCCCCGCCAGGCGTGTGGTCCGCACGCCGAAGGTGTCGTTGATGCCGAGGCTGGGCACCAGAGCGATGCCGAGCCCGGCCCGGACGAGCCCCAGGGTCACTTCGTAGTGGTCGCTGCGGCAGCGGATGTTGGGGACGAACCCCTCCAGGGCGCAGGCCCGCTCCAGCACCGACAGCCCCGGCGAACCGGTCCCGGAGGAAGTGATCCACTGCTCGCCCGCCAGTTCCTGCAGCCGGACCTGGGCCCGTCGCCCCGCCGGGTGCCCGGCCGGCACCACCAGGTGCAGCGGGTCGTGCAACAGCTCCCGGACCTGCACCCCGTCCGGCGGTGTCCACGGAGCGAGGGGGTAGTCGAAGACGACCAGCGCGTCGACGGCGCCCTGCTGCACACCGTCGGCCAGCTGCTGCGGCTCCCCTCCACCAGGTCCAGCTCCACGGCCGGGTACCGTCGGGAGAACCGCGACAGCGCCTGCGGCAGCAGCCGGTAGCCGGCCGAGGCGAAGAATCCGATTCGCAGGTGCCCGGAGTCCGCCCGGGCCTGCGCCTGCACATCCTTCTCTGCGGCGTCCAGCAGCGCGAGCACCTCCTGCCCGCGCAGCGACAGCCGCCGCCCGGCCGCGGTCAACCGCAGGCTCTGGGCCCCGCGTTCCACCAGCCCGATGCCCACCTCCCGCTCGAGCTGCGCAAGTTGGTGCGAGATGGCGGACGGCGAAAGTCGCAGCTGCCGCGCGGCACCGGCGATGCTCCCCGACCGGTCGATCTCGGCGAGGACGTGCAGGCGGTGCGCATTCAGCGTCATGTTGCTTTCTACCGCAACTCACTTATCTCCAGCAACTATCTTCCGAACCCCTCGCCTCAGGGCGCCTTCGGACCGCCATCGGGACAGGAAGGCCGCGGCAGCGTCGGGGTACTGGAACGTGGCGGCGACGGAGAAGTCGGTGGCGGAGGCGATGGCCACCGCCCCCTCCTTCGGTGCGCGGCAGGACGAACGAGCCGAAGCCCTCGGGCCGGCCCGCCCGGAGCGGGAGCGATCCTGAGCAGTCGAAGCGGAACAGCGCCTGGAAGTCCGCGAAGGCCTGGGCGGTGTCCTGGCCGGCAGGCCGGGCTGCGTCCGCCCGAATGGTGCATCGACGGTCACTCGGCGATCCACCTCGCCCTGCAACCGCGGCTCCATCGGAAGTCCGGGCTGACCTGCCGGGTCGTCGTTCGGTGCGGCCGGAATCTCCGTCCGCTGTCCCGTCATGACGAAGGACCGGGCAACGCGGGATCGGCGCCGGCTCATCCAGGACAGCCGTCCGGCTGCCTCCAGCGCAGCACCCGACCCGGTGGCCGGCCACCTGGGTGTCGAAGTCGACGTGGACCAGGCCGAAGCTCTGATGGAACCCTCGGCCCGCCGGACAGACCGTCATCGTATCCGTCGGCGTGGCCCGCAGAGGCCGTCCTGGCGGAGACGACGGTCTGGCTCCTTCCAGTGACGCACGCATCCGTCACGACGCCTCGGTCCGCAACATCGAGACGGAGAGCAGTGGGCCGGCAAGCTCGTCCCCGGCAGTCGCGTGGCGTGACGCCTCCCGCGGGCGGCGACGCGCCCGACGGCGTTCGGGCCTTGCCGACAGGCGTTCGGGCCTTGCCGAGAAGGGAAGCCTGTCAGTTCCAGTCGACGGACAAAAGGCAAAGGCAAGGAGATCAGTCTCTCCCTGCCACTCTTAACCTATAGCGCACCGGGGGCTTGCGGCAAGACCCACGTCACGGCGCAGAATCAACGGCCGAGGTCACGACCTGAGGAAATGAGGGCACGACGTGCGGGTGTTGTCGTCGACACTCTGGGGACGCAGTGACGCCGGACGAGTGGCACGAGAGGCAGTGCGGTTGCGGGCGCCCGGGGCGAAGGTGCGGGGGTGTGTGCCGCGCGGCCGGGCCGGGCGGCCGGCCGATTCGTCGGAGGGAAGGCGACCGGAGATGAGCCGGGACACGACGGCCTCGGAGGAATCGCGATGACCGAGCAGTACCTGTGCGACCTCCACGAGGCCGACCGGACGCAGGTCGCGATCGTCGGCGGCAAGGGCGCGCACCTGGGCGAGCTGTCCCGGATCGACGGCATCCGCGTGCCGGCCGGCTTCTGCGTGACGACAGACGCCTTCCGGCGGATCATGATGGAGGCGCCTTCGATCGAGGGCCGGCTCGATCGGCTGTCCCGCCTGAACCCGGACGACCGGGAGGCGATCCGCGCGCTCAGCGCGGAGATCCGCCGGACCATCGAGGGGATCACTATCCCGGGCGATCTCGCGGTGGCGGTCACCGACGCGCTCGCCCGGCTCGGCGAGCAGGCCGCCTTCGCCGTCCGGTCGAGCGCCACGGCGGAGGACCTGCCGACGGCCTCCTTCGCCGGCCAGCAGGACACGTACCTGAACGTCGTGGGGCCGGCGGCGGTCCTCCGGCACGTCAGCCGGTGCTGGGCCTCGCTGTTCACCGAGCGAGCCGTGACCTATCGCCAGCACCACGGCATCGACCACCGCACGGTCCGGATGGCCGTGGTAGTGCAGCGGATGGTCTTCCCCCATGCGGCCGGCATCCTCTTCACGGCTGACCCCGTCACGGGCAACCGGCGGGTCGCCACGGTGGACGCCGGCTTCGGTCTCGGCGAGGCCCTGGTGTCCGGCCTGGTGAACCCGGACGTCTTCAAGGTGCGCAACGGCGAGGTGACTGCCAGGTCGATCGCCACCAAACTGCGCGCCGTCCACGCCCTGCCGGCCGGCGGTACCCAGGAGGTGGCGATCGACCTGCAGCGGCAGGAGCAGCCGGCGCTGACCGATGCCCAGGTGGTGCGGCTGGTACAGCTCGGGCGACGGATCGAGGCGCACTTCGGTCACCCGCAGGACATCGAATGGTGCCTGGTCGACGACGACTTCCGGATCGTCCAGAGCCGGCCGATCACCACGCTGTTCCCCGTCCCCGGGGCCGGCGACCAGGAGAACCGCGTCTACGTCTCCGTCGGCCATCAGCAGATGATGACCGACCCCATGAAACCCCTGGGGCTGTCCATGTGGCAGCTGACGGCGATGGTGCCGATGCACGAGGCCGGCGGGAGGCTGTTCGTCGACGTCACCGGGCGGCTGGCCTCGCCCGCGAGCCGCGCCGGCCTGCTGGACCTCGTGGGGAGAGGCGATCCGCTGGTCCGGGACGCGTTGGAGACCGTCCTCGACCGCGGCGACTTCGTTCCGTCGCTCCCGGACGCGGGTACCGCGGCGCCCGGGAGGCCCGTGGGGCCACCGGCCGGCGGCACGTCCGCTGCGATCGGGAACGATCCGGCCATCGTCACCGAGCTGGTCGCACGCGGCCAGGCCTCCCTCGCCGCCCTGCGGCGCGACATCCGGACGAGGAGCGGACCGGCGCTGTTCGACTTCCTGCTGGACGCCTTCGAGGAGCACAAGCGAGTCCTCGGTGATCCGCTGAACATGCAGGCGATCATGGCGGGGATGGAGGCCACCTGGTGGCTCAACGACACGCTGCATGAGTGGCTTGGCGAGAAGAGCGCGGCCGACACGCTCACGCTGTCCGCCCCGGGCAACGTCACGTCGGAGATGGGACTGGCGCTACTCGACGTCGCCGACGTGATCCGCCCGCATCCGGAGGTGGTGGCGTTCCTGCAGGGCGTACAGCACGAGGGCTTCCTGGACGAGCTGACGAAGCTCGCGGGCGGGACCGAGGCGCGCGATGCCGTCGAGGGCTACCTCGACCGGTACGGCATGCGCTGCGTCGGCGAGATCGACATCACGAGGCCGCGTTGGAGCGAGCGTCCCAGCACGCTCGTGCCGGTGATCCTCGACAACATCAGGCTCTTCACACCGGGCGCGGCCCAGCGGCGCTTCGAGCACGGGCGGCAGGAGGCGCAGAGGAAGGAACGGGACGTACTGTCGCGCTTGCGGGCCCTGCCGGACGGCGAGCGGAAGGCCGACGAGACCAAACGGATGATCGACCGGGTCCGGACCTTCATCGGGTACCGGGAGTACCCGAAGTACAACATCGTCAGCCGCTACTTCGTCTACAAGCAGGCCCTGCTGCAGGAGGCAGAGCGCCTCGTGCAGGCCGACGTGCTCCGTGAGCCGGAGGACGTCTTCTACCTCACGTTCCAGGAGTTCCACGACGTCGTGCGCACCAAGCAGGTGGACGGCCGGCTCATCCAGCGGCGCAAGGAGACGTTCCGTTCGTACGAAGCGCTCACACCGCCCCGGGTGCTCACCTCGGACGGCGAGGCCGTCGCCGGCTCGTACCGGCGCGACGGCGTGCCGGCCCGCGCCCTGGTCGGCCTACCGGTCTCCGCCGGGACCATCGAGGAAGGGCTCGCGTCATCCTCGACATGGCGCAGGCCGACCTGGAAGCGGGCGACATCCTGGTCACGACCCACACCGACCCCAGCTGGTCACCGCTGTTCGTCGCCATCGCGGGCCTGGTGACGGAGGTGGGCGGCTTGATGACCCATGGCGCGGTGATTGCGCGGGAGTACGGCTTGCCGGCCGTCGTGGGCGTGGACCAGGCCACCCGGCTGATCCAGGACGGGCAGCGGATCCGTGTGCACGGAACGGACGGGTATGTCGAAATCCTGCATTGACCGACCACATGCGCGGCTACGAGGTCATCGTCGGCGCAACGGCTGCTCCCCGTACCGGCATCGTGCCGTCCCGCCTGGCCTGTACCCGGGAGCCACGCTTCTCTCCGAGCCGGAGGTGACCCGCCGCTGGTCACAGGCCCTCGGGATCGGCTTTCACGAGGTGCGTGTCGAGCCCGACAAGTCCAACGTGACCTCGCTCTTCCGGGACCTTCAGGTGAGCGAGGCCGGTCGGATCCACACCCTTCGTCGCGGAGCAGGGTTCACGGCATGTTTGGTCATTCCCGATCCCGCATGCTCGCCGATCGCCCTTTGCGCTGTCCTGGCGGGCCCCTTGCTGGACCTACAAAACTTTCGCGTACAGATCCGCAAGTTTTTGCGCACAGCGCAGGCGAACAGGCGGGATTCGTCACGGATCCGGTCACGTTCTTCGACTTTCATCAGTCAGTAAGCCCCTGACCAGCTCCTTTCAGGGCCTTCGCAGGGCGACACTATCGCTCTTTCGACCGAAAGTATTGACAGCCTCTCGGGCCCGGGCCAACCTGGTCGCCGTCGACGAGTCCGAGCGACCTTGGACCCGGGACCGAGACGCCAATCGCTCTCGTGCACAGCGATGTTGATGCCAAGTCGGTTGCACCGTCGAGCGGCGCCGGCCGTCCGCCCCATCCCTTCGCGATCAGCGGCGGCGCAGGGCGCCACCCATCCCCACCCGCCGGCAGGACGGATCACCCACATGAGCTCTCCCCGACTCGGGATCCACCGCACCAGCCGCCCACGGCGGCCGGCCGGCAAGGTCTCGTGCGTCCATGCGCCGGCCCTCGCGACGGCCGTGATCCCGCCCGGCAACGTCGCCGCCGGCAACACCCGGGGTTTGACCATCACGAAGGACAGCAGCACCACCTGACCGACGGTCACCGGTAGCGCGAGCTGACGGCCCACCAGCGCGCAAAGTGTTGACAACACGCACGACCCGTTGGAGATTATCTGGACATGACAAGGAGGGTGCTCGCCAGAAATTGTTAGCGTTAACGGAAGGCGTCGACGGGCAGGCTCGATCCCTCCCGCCGGCCGACCCCACCACTGCGTGAGCCGCGCGCGCCAACCGACAGCGAGGCTCGTGGTCGGGACCGGCGACCACGTGTCGGACACCGCCCGCACCACCCGGCAGGAAGACACGGCCGAGTACGCGCTCGCACAACCGTCCGGCCGTCGCACCGGTCCCCGACCGCTGCCGCAGGCTCACCCCACCCACAAGGAGAACGATCCGCCATGCCACGGCTCAACAAGAAGCCCCGTCTCGGCAAGGTCCTGACGGCCACCGCATGCATGGTCGTCGGCTCGGCCGCGGCCGTCACCGCGATCCCCGCTGCTCATGCCGCCGGGGCGAACGCGCTGGGTGCGGCAGCGGCCGGCAGCGGCCGCTACTTCGGCACCGCAGTCGCCTCGGGCAGGCTCGGCGACTCGACGTACTCCACCGTTCTCGACCGGGAATTCACCATGGTCACCCCCGAGAACGAGATGAAGTGGGACACCGTCGAACCCTCCCGCGGGTCGTTCAACTTCGCCCCCGGCGACGCGATCGTCAATCACGCCACCGCCCACGGCCAGCGGATGCGCGGCCACACCCTGGTCTGGCACTCACAACTGCCGTCCTGGGTCGGCTCCATCGGCGACGCGAGCACCCTGCGCGGCGTGATGGACAACCACATCACCACCGAGATGAACCACTACAAGGGCAGGATCTACGCCTGGGACGTGGTCAACGAGGCCTTCGCCGACGACGGCAGCGGCCGGCACCGCAGCTCGGTGTTCCAGAACGTGCTGGGCGACGGCTTCATCGAGGAGGCCTTCCGCACCGCCCGGAACACCGACCCTTCGGCCAAGCTCTGCTACAACGACTACAACATCGAGAACTGGTCCGACGCCAAGACGCAGGGCGTCTACCGCATGGTCAAGGACTTCAAGTCCCGTGGTGTGCCCATCGACTGCGTCGGCTTCCAGAGCCACTTCGGCGCGGGCGGCCCGCCGGCGAGTTTCCAGACCACCCTGTCCAACTTCGCCGCGCTCGGCGTGGACGTCCAGCTCACCGAACTCGACATCGCCCAGGCGTCCGCCACCGCCTACACCAACACCGTCAAGGCCTGCCTCGCCGTCACCCACTGCACGGGCATCACGGTGTGGGGAATCCGCGACAGCGACTCCTGGCGCACCGGCGAGAACCCCCTGTTGTTCGACAACAACGGCAACCCCAAGCCCGCCTACAACGCGGTACTCACCACCCTGAACACCGCCGGTGGCGGCACGCCGGGCGGAGGCATCGTCCCGGGCGGCGTCTACACGCTCTCCGATGTGGCTGCCGGACGCGTTCTCGACGAACCCGCGGGACAGAACGGCAACGGCACACCGCTCCAGGTGTGGGACGCCAGCGGCGCCGCCAACCAGCAGTGGCGCGCCACCGGGAACAGCGACGGCTCCTACACTCTCACCAACGTCGCCAGCGGCCGGGCCCTGGACGAGCCGGGCAACCAGACGGGCAACGGGACGAGGATCCAGGTCTGGGACTCCAACAACGGCGCCAACCAGCACTGGAAGGCCGCCACGAACAGCGACGGCTCCTACACCCTGACCAACGTCGCCAGCGGCCGGGCCCTGGAGACCCCCGGCGGTCAGACCGCCAACGGCGCTCCCGTCCAGATCTGGGACTCCACCGGCGGCACCAACCAGCACTGGAACTTCAGGTGAGCCGAGCGGCACCGGGCTCGTTCCCCTGTTCGGATCCCGCCGCTCTGCCCAGGAAACCGCCGCGGGACACCGGGGTTGTGACGCGCCCGGTACCGCAACGAGGCCTGACCTCGGCACCGGGCAATCGTGCCGGTCGGCACAGAGCCGGGGCTTTTGAGGCCCTCCGGGCAGCGGCGAGGATTCCAGAACCGACCGATTGACAACTCGTGATGCGCGCATGCACGGCGGCACGCACATGTGAGCGTTAACAGAGCCGTGTGGCAGCTCCATCCGTTCACCAAGGAGGTCTTCATGCACAGACGACGTTCCAGCCGCAGGCAGCTGTCCGTGGTGCTCACCACCGCGGTCGCGTTCGTGTCGGCGCTGGCGGCGATGCTCGTCGCCGGCCCGGCCCAGGCAGCCACCAGCAGCGCCCTGCGCGGCGCGGGTTCCGGCCGGTGTCTCGATGTACAGAACGCCGACCAGGCCGATGGCACCCCCTGCAGATCTACGACTGCTCGAACGGCGCCAACCAGCTGTGGACGTCGACGTCCGGCAACCAGCTGACCGTGTACGGCAACAAGTGCCTGGATGTTCCCGGCCATGCGACCACGGCCGGCACCCGAGTGCAGATCTGGACCTGCAGCGGCGCTGCGAACCAGCAGTGGCGGGTGAACTCCGACGGCACGATCGTCGGTGTGGAGTCCGGGCTGTGCCTGGACGTTTCGGGCGCCGGAACGGCCAACGGCACGGCGGTGGAGATCTGGACGTGCAACGGGGGCAGCAACCAGAAGTGGACCGGCCTGTCCGGGACATCGACCCCGACGACACCCCCGCCGACGGGCGGCTCGTGCGCCCTTCCGTCGACGTACCGGTGGTCCTCGACGGGTGCATTGGCGCAGCCGGCGAACGGCTGGGCGGCGGTGAAGGACTTCACCGACGTGGTGTACAACGGCAAGCACCTGGTCTACGCGTCGAACGTGTCCGGGTCGTCGTACGGTTCGATGATGTTCAGTCCCTTCACGAACTGGTCGGACATGGCGTCGGCGGGCCAGAGCGGGATGAGCCAGTCCGCGGTGGCGCCCACGCTGTTCTACTTCGCGCCCAGGAACATCTGGGTTCTGGCGTACCAGTGGGGTGCGTGGCCGTTCATCTACCGCACGTCGAGCGACCCGACCAACCCCAACGGCTGGTCCTCGCCGCAGCCGCTGTTCACCGGCAGCATCGCCAACTCCGGCACCGGCCCGATCGACCAGACCCTGATCGCCGACGGCCAGAACATGTACCTGTTCTTCGCCGGTGACAACGGCAACATCTACCGGGCCAGCATGCCGATCGGGAACTTCCCCGGCAGCTTCGGCTCGTCCTACACGACGGTCATGAGCGACACGGCGAACAACCTGTTCGAGGCGCCGCAGGTCTACAAGGTGCAGGGCCAGAACCAGTACCTCATGATCGTCGAGGCGCAGGGCGCGAACGGGCGCTACTTCCGCTCGTTCACGGCCTCCAGTCTCGGCGGATCGTGGACCGCGCAGGCCGGCAGCGAAAGCAGCCCTTTCGCGGGCAAGGCCAACAGCGGTGCCACCTGGACCAACGACATCAGCCACGGTGACCTGGTCCGCAACAACCCCGACCAGACCATGACCATCGACCCGTGCAACCTGCAGTTCCTCTACCAGGGCAAGTCCCCCTCCGCGAGCGGCCCCTACGACCAGCTGCCGTGGCGGCCGGGCGTCCTCACCCTGCAGCGCTGACCTGCCTGATCCGTGGGTGATCGTGATCGGGTGCGGCCCGCCGCCACTGCGTGGACGAGTCGTTCACGCAGTGGGCAGGTCCGTCTGCCGACCGGCACCCACCGGCCCGAGGAGCCCCAGCCGTGCGTCGGCCGGGGCTCCTCAGGTGTGTGGACTTTCCTGGCGGTACGGCCCGAAGCACGACGACGCGACCGCGGGTACCGGCGATGCGGTCACTTCTCGATTCCCCGGTGCTCGCAACGAAGTCCCCTGTCGGCGCACCAGGTTCAGGAGTCAGAACACCCGGTCGAGGCCGCCCGGCTCCACCCACGGCTCCTGGCTGCCGGCCTGCTCCACTTCAGGGAACGTCAGTCGGTCCGGGCACCGACGGCCACGGGCGGCCCTGGCGTTGCTCCGACAGGCGGGTGAGCGCCTCCGGCGGTCGGGAGAGCACCTCGGAGAACGCCGGCGCGGCGGCGCCGATCGGGACGGTGTCGGCGCCGACTTCGCTGACCCGCAGCCGCAGGTTCTGCCGTATCGCGGCAAGGGCATGGGGATGGCCGCGAAGGGCCCGTAAGGGTGATCCGCAGAGCCGACTCCGCGCCGCGCGATCGCGGCGGGGCCGCGAACGCAGGTGGACAGCACTGGAAGGCCACCGCCGCGGTCGGCCTGGAAACCGGACCCCGTCCACGAGGAGGCCGTGCTCCATGAGCCCTGCCCGCGGCCGGACGAATCGGGCAGCACCCCGGCCGAGATCAGGCCCTCGCAGGTCCGAACCCCGGCGCAGTTGTTCTTGAATGGTCACTCATGTATGTTCGTCCCATGCCCAGACGCCGCGAGTTCGAGCCCGAGACCGTGCTGAACGGGGCCATGCTCCGGTTCTGGGAGCGCGGCTACCGGGCCACCTCGATCGAGGACCTGGTGAAGGCGACCGGAGTGAAACCGGGCAGCATCTACAGCGCCTTCCCGGGAGGCAAGCGGACGCTGTTCCTGAAGTCACTGGAGCGCTACTCCCAGCTGGTCGTGCCGCAGAAGCTCGGCGAACTGGAGGCAGTCGGCGCCGGCCTGGCGGAGTTGCGCGGCTACTTCGACGGACTGGTACGGGACCTGCTCAGCCCAGAGGGCCGACAGGGCTGCCTCCTGGTGAACACCGCGATCGAGAACGCGGCCGAGGACGACGAAGCCGCAGCCGTCGTCCGCGGTCACCTCGCCCGCCTGGAGCGCTGCATGACCACGGCCCTGGAGAACGCCCGTCGCCGCGGCGAGGTCCGCGACTCGGTGGATCCGGCCGGCAGCGCCAAGCTGATGGTCGCGACCTGCCAGGGGCTGATGGTCGTGGGCAAAGCCAACCCGGACGAGGCGCTGCTGCGCGCCATCACGGACAACGCCTTCACCGCCCTCACCTGAAGGGCGGGCGAAGCGGACAAGGGCCACCGGAGGCGGTGGCCCACTTTTCGGTCCGATATTTGAATTACCATTCAAGAAAAGGGAGCGATCATGAAGGCCATCACCATCTCCACCTACGGTGGCCCCGAGGTACTCACCGTCACCGAACTTCCCGACCCCGTGCCGGCCAGCGGCGAGGTGCTGATCCGGATCAAGGCGATCGGCCTCAACCATGCCGAGGCGTACATGCGCGCGGGCGCCTGGGGCGAGGTCGCGGCAGTCACCGGGATCGAGTGCGCCGGGACCGTCGAGGCCGACCCGTCCGGCGAACTCCCCGCCGGCACAACCGTAGTGGCAATCCTCGGCGGCATGGGCCGCACCCGAAACGGCAGCTACGCAGAACTCGTGACAGTACCCGCGACCAATGTGGTGCCGGTGCGCTCCTCACTGGACTGGGCCGAACTGGCAGCCGTCCCCGAGGTCTACGCAACAGCCTGGAGCGGCCTGTTCGGCACCCTGGAGCTGCGTCCCGACGAGACGGTCCTGGTCCGCGGCGCCACCTCGTCGCTCGGCCAGGCCGCCGTCAACCTCGCCGTCGACCATGGCGCCCGCGTCCTCGCCACCACCCGCAACCCCGCCCACACCGCCCTGCTCAAAGACCTCGGGGCCGAGGGCGTGCTCATCGACGACGGCCGGCTGAGCGCCCAGGTCCGGGACCGGGGCATCCTCGTCGACGCCGTCCTCGACGTCGTCGGCAACAGCGCACTGCGCGACTCGCTCGCCGCCGTCCGGCCCCGAGGACGGGTCTGCCAGGTCGGCTTTCTGGGCGGCTTCGCACCGGTGCCCGACTTCGACCCGATCAGCGACCTTCCCAGTGGCGTCCGGCTCAGCTTCTTCGGCAGCGCTTTCGTTCTCGGCAGCCCGGAGTTCCCGCTCTCCGACATACCGTTGGACACCATCTACGCCAAGGTGGAGGCAGGCTCCCTGCAGGCGCGTCCGACCCGGACCTTCCGCTTCGAGGAGATCGTCGAGGCCCACCGCGTGCTGGAGAGCGGTCAGGCCCTTGGCAAGATGACCGTCACCGTCGGCTGACGGGCCACACCGCCCTCCCGTCATCCCCGTGGCCGACTGCGCCAGGTCGGGCGGCCGGTGCCACACCCGTCCGAGTCGGGCCCCCGAAAGAGTCCGCAGGAGAACGTTTCGAGCGTTCCGCCGGGGCACCGACCTTCCGTGCGGTCAAGCCCCGGCTGGGCCACTGGCGAAACCCACCGGCTCCGTCGGACACCCTGGCATTACCTCCTGGAGTGCCTTGCGGCGCCTTGGGTTCGGCTCGCAGATCCCCGCCGGACCCCGTCAAGCCTGACAGACAACACGTTCGGGCCGGAGCTCAACTATCTTCCGGTTTGCCGACGATGACTGCCGATCAGGTCCCGGTACCAGGCGTACGACGCCTTCGGAGTGCGCACCTGCGTCTCGAAGTCGACGTGGACCAGGCCGAAGCGCTGGTGGTAGCCCTCGGCCCGTCGAACACCCTGTCATCGCATCCGGCCTGCGAACCTGCGACGACATCGTGCGACCGGCGGCCGATGCGGCGGCCCGGAGCGGCGCGTCCCCGCGTTGCGGCTACCGCCGTGGGCCGAGCCAGTGCTGCAGTTCCAGCGCGAGGCTCACCTGCAGCCCGCGTCCGGGACGCGGTCGGGGCAGCAGTGCGTCGGCCCGGGCGATGCGGTTGAGGACGGTGTTGCGGTGGGTGTACAGCCGGCGCGCGGCACGGCTGGCGTTGCAGTCCTCCTGCAGGTAGACGCGCAGGGTCCGGGCGAGTTCGGGGGCCGCGTCGGCCAGCTCACCGAGCGTGGAGGCGACGAACTCGCGCGCCTGGTCCTCGTCGTGTGCGGCCATGGCGACGACCTGTACGTCCTCGTAGGCGGTGAGACGGGGTGGCTGGTGCATCCGGAACGTCAACCGCTGGGCGGTCAGTGCCTGCTGGTGGCTGAGCCGGAAGCCGGTGGGGCCGTCTCCCGGCATCCCGGCGGCCGCACGGGCGTGGGTGCCCGCGGCGATGAGGGCCTCGTTCAGGACCTTGGTGTCCACCTGCCCCGGAACCGCGATCCAGGCCCACAGCACCGAGATTCCCGCGGCAACGGTGAGGGGCCGCCGTGCTCCCGCCGCTTCGGCGATCGCGTCGGCTGCGGACTCCAGTTCGCCCTGCTCCACCATTCCGGGCGCATGCCACAGCACCAGGGCCAGGTGACGCCTGCTCAGGTCGTAGCCGAGGCGTGCGCTCGCCCGCTCCCCGGCGATCGGCGCGCCCTGGAGCAGGAGGTTGACGGTCTCCAGCCGCCGGGCGGGCATGCCGCCGACGAGCTGGTCGCGTTCGTGCTCCACCCGCTTCTGAACGCCGGCCAGGGTGCGGTCCACGAACCGTGACATCGAGCGCGCCGCCAGGTCCAGGGACGCGGCGAGCACCTCCGGGGAGCCCGGCTCGGCGAGCGCGGCGCGCATCCAGTACCGCCACAGCAGATTGTGCCCTCGCCAGTAGCCCTGGACCAGATAGCGCTCGTCGACGCCGCGTCGGACCATGTCGCGCGCCACGTCCAGGATCTGCGCCGTCAGGTCCGCGGGGACCGGGCGGCCGGGACGGAGCCGGTTGGCGCGCACCCAGCGCCCGACGGTGTCCCGGTTGCTGGCGGCGATCTCCTGGGCCATGACCGGGTCCAGCGGCGCCTCCGGCGTGTTCGGGGCCAGCTGCTGACCGATCTCGGCGAGCAGGTCGTCCAATGTGTCCTGCATGCGCTCCGCGGTCGCCCGGACGTGTTCCGCCACCTCGGGCGCGGGCGCCGCCCAGTCGTGCTCCATGGCCCCAGGCTAGCCCCCGCACTGCTGGGCGGAATGCACAGGCGGAAGCCGCAATGATGTGCAGATGCCCGTGGTCATGCAGGGGGCAGCGCCTTATGTTGGGGGACGCTGCGTAGCAAAACCGCAGCTCAGGGCCAGAAAATCGCCATCGCCGGCCGCCTGAGGCCCAACGGTGACGACCACCCGGTGGTCGGTGGCCCCACCCGGACACAAGGGAGGGACAGGCAGTGCAGCGCTCCGTCTACACCGAGGACCACGAGAACTTCCGGGAGATGATCCGGGACTTCATCGCCCACGAGGTCGTGCCCCACTACGACAGCTGGGAGGCAGCCGGCCACGCGCCGCGCGAGTTCTACCACAAGCTCGGCGAACTGGGGGTCTTCGGCATCGAGGTCCCGGAGGAGTACGGCGGGTCGGGTGTCGGCGGCTTCAAGTACCAGGCCGTGATCGTCGAAGAGCTGATGCGCGCCGGTGTGTCCTTCGGCGGCTCCGGCGTGCACACCGGTCTGGTGCTGCCGTACCTGCTCGAGTTCGCCGACGACGAGCAGAAGAAGCGCTGGCTGCCCGACTTCGTCTCCGGGCGGATGATGACCGCCATCGCCATGACCGAGCCCGGCACCGGCTCCGACCTGGCAGGCATCCGCACCACCGCGACCCTGTCCGAGGACGGCACCCACTACGTCCTCAACGGCGCGAAGACCTTCATCACCGGCGGTGTGCTCGCCGACCTGATGCTGGTGGTCTGCCGCACCTCCCCGGCCCCGACGGACAACCGCCGGGGCGGCCTGTCCATCCTGTGCGTGGACACCGGGAGCGCCGGCTACGCGGTGGGACGCAAGCTGGAGAAGATCGGACTGCGCAGCTCCGACACCGCCGAGCTCTCCTTCACCGACGTCCACGTGCCGGTGGAGAACCTGCTCGGCGAGGAGGGCAACGCCTTCGCCTACCTCGCCCACAACCTGATACCCGAGCGTCTCGGCATCGCCGTGTCCGCCGTGTCCGCCGCCGCCGCCGCGATCGACTTCGCCCTCGCCTACACCCGTGACCGCAAGGTCTTCGGGCAGCCGGTCTCGGGCTTCCAGAACACCAAGTTCGTCCTCGCCGAGTGCGCCGCCGAGGTGGCCGCCGCCCAGGCCCTCTGCGACCGCGCCCTGGACCTCATCGAGCAGGGCGGGCTCACCTCCGCCGACGCCGCCGCCACCAAGCTCTTCTGCACCGAGGCGGCGTCGCGGGTCATCGACAAGTGCCTGCAACTGCACGGTGGCTACGGCTACATGCTCGAGTACCCCATTGCCCGCCTCTACACCGACAACCGCGTCTTCCGCATCTACGGCGGCACCAGCGAGGTCATGAAGACCGTCATCGCCAAGTCCATGGGCCTGTGACCGTAGCGGCTCCTCCCCCTCCCCCGTGGGGCGAGGAGCCGATCACCCCGTGGAGGCCTTCGACACCCCTGTCGGTCCGGTCGCCGCCGTCGGTGCCGATTTCGGCCGCGGCGACCGGCTGGCCGTCGATCAGCTCCCGGCCGGCGGCGATGCCGGATCCGTCGCCGGCCGGGTGGCCGCCACCGCCCCCGGCGAGGAGAAGCGTGACCCCGCCCCGGAGCCCGGCGCGGGGTCGCCGTCGATGCCGCTCAGGACGGGCTCGCCGACCGCCCGCGCGAGGCCGATGGCGGCGCCGGCGTGGACATCGTCCTGGGGATGACCGGTGGTCCGGTCCTCGACGCGTCCCCCGCGGCACTCGCTCCATGGTCCCGAGCGGCGAACGCGGGCACCGCGGCGTTGTCCGTTCCCCACCGTCGGCAACGCCGACCTCCTGCTCGCCCGCGGCAGCCGGGAGCAGATCGACACCCGCGTCCGGCCCGTGGTCGAGGACCGCTTCCCCGGCACCGGGCGCCTGTCCGGGCCCCGGGCCGGCTCGTCGCCGGCGGACGTGCGGACCCGTGCCGAGCCGCAGCCGGCCGGGAGCTTCCGGCTCGACCACAGGACGGGTTGCCGCGGCACGACCGGCGCCCTGCTCGCCGCCGCCGCGCTACTCCGGCAGGAGCGGGCCGGCCGGATCCGGACCGGTCGGACCGGGATCGGCGGCCAGGGTCCCCGGAGCCCGGCAGCGGCCGGGTGCCGCCCCTGCTCGGCGAGCGGCCCGACGGACGCGACCGGCTGCTCGGCGGGGGCGCGCCTCGGCTCCGGACCCGGCGGGACCGGCCGTGATCCGAGGGCCATCACGGCACCAGGATGCTGACGGCCTCGACGACGCAGACCGGTTTGTCGCCGCCCTCCCGCTCGATGGTCACCTTGGTCCTCGCCTGGTGACCACCACCGCCCGGCACCAGTGACAGCAGTTCCACCCCGGCGCGCACCCTGGAGTCCACCGGGACCGGTGAGGGGAAACGGAGCTTGTCGGCACCGTAGTTGATGCCCATGGCCAATCCCTCGACCTCGTACACCTGCCAGACCAGCACGGGCACCAGTGACAGCGTCAGGTAGCCGTGCGCGACGGTGCCGCCGAACGGGCCCCGCGCCGCCTTCGCGGGGTCGACGTGGATCCACTGGTGGTCACCCGTCGCCTCGGCGAAGGTGTCGATCTGCTTCTGGGTGACGGTGTGCCAGTCGGAGTACCCGAGGTGCGTGCCGACCGCCCGGGACAGCTCCTCGATGCCCTGGAAAACCTTCATCGTCTCTCCTCTTCCGTCTGTCGTCCCTCTGCTCAGGCCTGCGGTCCGCCGGCGACGTAGAGGACCTGGCCCGAGACGAACCCGGCGCCCTCGCCGGCGAAGAACGAGACCGCGTGCGCGATGTCCCGGGGCTCGCCGGTACGTCCCACCGGAATGCGGGCCGCCACGGCCGCCTTGAACTCGTCGAACCCCACACCGATGCGCCGCGCGGTCTCGGCCGTCATCTCGGTCTCGATGAATCCCGGGGCGATCGCGTTCGCCGTGACACCGAACTTCCCGAGTTCGAGGGCGAGGGTCTTGGTGAACCCCTGGATTCCGGCCTTCGCCGCGGCGTAGTTGGCCTGGCCGCGGTTCCCCAGTGCGGAGGTGCTCGACAGGTTGACGATCCGGCCCCAGCCGGCCTTGGTCATGTAGCCCTGGACGGCGCGGGTCATGAGGAACGAGCCGCGGAGGTGCACGTTCACGACCGCGTCCCACTCGTCGACGGTCATCTTGAACAGCAGGTTGTCGCGGATGATGCCGGCGTTGTTGACCAGCACGGTGGGCTCGCCCAACTCCTCGGCGATCCGGTCCACGGCAGCCCGAACGCCCTGTTCGTCGGCGACGTCGACGCCGACGGCCATGGCGCGGCCCCCGGCGGCCTCGATCTCCTCGACGACCGGCTTGCAGGCCGTCTCGTCCAGGTCGATGACGGCGACGGCGAAGCCGTCCTCGGCGAGCCGCTTGGCGACGCCGGCTCCGATGCCGCGGGCGGCGCCCGTGACGACGGCGGTACGGGTGGTGGTCATGGCGGACAACTCCTTGTTGAGGTTCGGGTACGGGGATCAGGACCGGGGTGCGGCCGAGCCGGGCCGCCGGGACAGGCCGGGGACGAGGTCGGCGAGGTGGGCCCGCGTGGTGTCGGCGTCGGTGTGCCGCAGCGCCTGCATGCCGACCGCACGGGCACCGAGCACATTGGCCTCGGCGTCGTCGACGAAGAGCACCCGGTGGGCCGGCAGACCGAGCCGGTCCAGGGTGAGCCGGTAGATCGGGGCCAGCGGCTTGCGAGGACCGATCTCGCCGGAGATCACGACGGGGTCGAGGAGCGCGTCGATCCGCTCCCGCGGGTAGGCGTTGCCCCAGCTGTTGGACAGCAGGGCCACCCGGATCCCGAGGTCGCGCAGCTCACCGGCCAGCTCGAACATCGCCGGGTCGGGACGCATCCCGGCGAACAGGCGGGCGAGCAGCCCGCCCGGGTCGACCGGTCCGCCGTGGACCGTGCGCAGTTCGGCGGCGAGCAGCGTGTCGAACTCCGCGACGGTCAGCTCGCCGGTCTCCAGCCGGTGGACGGGCGTGCCGTCCTCGGCGTCGCGGGACAGCCAGGCCTTGAGCGTGCGGGAGAACGACTCCGGCTCGATGCCGTCGGTCTCCAGCCACGCCGCGATCGAGTCGCGGACCGGTCGGGTGAGGACTCCTCCGTAGTCGAGGACGACGGCGTCCACGGGGCCGGCTCGCCGCGCTCCGTCGTTCGCCGCGGTCACGACAGACGTTCCAGCACCATGGCCATGCCCTGGCCGCCGCCGACGCACATGGTCTCCAGGCCGAACTGCTTGTCGTGCCACTGGAGCGAGTTGATGAGGGTGCTGGTGATCCGGGCACCGGTCATGCCGAACGGGTGGCCGACGGCGATCGCGCCCCCGTTGACGTTGAGCTTCTCCTCCGGGACGCCGAGGTCGCGCGCGGACGGGACGACCTGGGCGGCGAACGCCTCGTTGATCTCGACCAGGTCGATGTCGCCGATGGTCAGACCGGCGCGCTTGAGAGCCTGCTCGGAGGCCTCGACCGGACCCAGGCCCATGATCTCCGGGGACAGGCCCGAGACTCCGGTGCTGACGATCCGGGCCAAGGGGGTGATGCCGAGTTCCCGCGCGCTCGTGTCCGACATGATCACGAGCGCGGCGGCGCCGTCGTTCAGCGGGCAGCAGTTGCCGGCCGTGACGGTGCCGTCGGGCCGGAAGACGGGCTGCAACCCCGAGACCGCCTCCAGGGTGACGCCGGCCCGCGGGCCGTCGTCCCTGGTCACCCTGCTGCCGTCGGGCAGTGTCACCGGGGTGATGTCGCGCTCCCAGAAGCCGTCGATGATCGCCTTCTCGGTGAGGTTCTGGCTGCGCACGGCGAACGCGTCCTGCTCCGCACGGCTGACGCCCTTCAGCCGTGCGACGTTCTCGGCCGTCTGCCCCATGGCGATGTAGGCGTCCGGCAGCCATCCCCGGGTCCGCGGGTCCACCCATGTCCGGCCGCCGGCCGCGAACTGCTCGGTGCGGGCCCCCGCCTCGGCGAACAGCGGGTTCCTGGTGTCGGGCAGGCCGTCGGCGTTGCCCCTGGTGTAGCGGCTCACCGTCTCCACGCCCGCGGAGACGAACACGTCACCCTCACCCGCCTTGATCGCGTGCAGCGCCATCCGGCTGCTCTGCAGGCTGGACGAGCAGTAGCGGTTCACCGTGGTGCCCGGCACCCCGTCCAGTCCGGCGAGGACGGCCACGTTCCGCGCGATGTTGAAGCCGGACTCCCCGGCCGGCTGGCCGCAGCCGAGCACCAGGTCGTCGATCGTCCCGGGGTCGAGCTGGGGCACCTCGGCGAGGGCCGCCCGGAGCATCTGGACGGCGAGGTCGTCGGGGCGCAGGTCCTTCAGGGAGCCCTTGAACGCTCGGCCGATCGGCGAACGGGCGGTGGCGACGATCACGGCTTCGGGCATGGTTTTCCTCTCGCACCGACTAAGCGCTTGCTTACTGACTAAGCGCTTGCTTAATCCACAGGCTGGGGCAGGCACCGCGCCGCCGTCAACGGGCCGTCCCGCCGAGTCGCTGTGGCCCGCGTCACAGCGGCGCCCCCGGTATCGCCGCCCGCCCGGAGTCGGGAAGAATGGACGCGCGATGACCGATACCTTCACTTCCCGCGCCGACGCGACCCGGGCCAGGCTGCTCAAGGCGGCCGTCAGCGTGTTCGCCGAGAAGGGCTTCCACGGCACGACAACGCGCGACATCGCCGCCGCGGCCGGGATGAGCCCGGCGGCGCTCTACATGCACCACAAGTCCAAGGAGGACCTCCTCTACGTGATCGCGCGGTCGGGCCACGAGCGCACCGTGCGACTGGTGCAGGAGGCGATCGCGTCCTCCGACGACCCGACCGCGGCGCTGCGCCGGCTGGTCCACGACTTCGCCCTCCACCACGCCCGCGCGCACACCGGCGCCCGGATCGTGAACTACGAGCTGGCCGCGCTCAGCCCCGAGCACCTCGCCGAGATCAGCGGGATGCGCGACCTCATCGAGCGGGAGATCCTCGGGCTCGTCGAGGCGGGTGTCGCCGCCGGCCGCTTCGACCCCCGACCCGCGCATGGCCGGCGTCGTCCTGCTGTCGCTGGGCATCGACATCGGCCGCTGGTACGCCGACGACAGCGACTGGAGCCCCGAGGACATCGCCGACCGGTACGCCGAGATCGCCCTGCGCATCGTCGGCGCCCGCTGATCACCCGCGGAGACGGTTCTTCAGGACCTTGCCCGTCGGCCCCTTCGGCAGCGCGTCGACGACGCGCACCTCCCGCGGGTACTTGTACGCGGCGACGCGGTCCCGGCAGTACGCGCGGATCTCCTCGGGCGTGGCCGACGCGCCCGGCTTGAGCGCGACGTAGGCCAGCACCTCCTCGCCGAGGCGCGGGTCGGACCTGCCGACGACGGCCGCCTCGGCCACCGCCGGATGCGTGAACAGGACCTCCTCCACCTCACGCGGGTACACGTTGTAACCGCCGCGGATGACGAGGTCCTTCGTCCGGTCGACGATGAAGAGGTACCCGTCGTCGTCGGCGTAGCCGAGGTCGCCGGTGTGGAACCACCCGTTCCTGAGGGCCTCGGCGGTGGCGTCGGGCCTCTTGTGGTAGCCCTTCATGACGTTGTGGCCACGGATGACGATCTCGCCGACGTGGCCGGGCCCCGGGGGAGCGGCTCGTCGTGCTCGTCGACGACGCGCACCTGGACGCCCCAGACGGGCTTGCCGACCGAGAGCACCTTCCGCTCCTCGGCGCTGATGTTGAAGGTCGCGGTGCTCGCGGTCTCCGACAACCCGTAGCCCTCCAGGATCACGACGCCCGGGAACTTCTCCTCGAAGGCGCGGATCACCTCGCCGGGAATCGCGGCTCCGCCGGAGACGCCGACCCGCAGGGAGGTGAGGTCCCGGCCCGCGGTGTCCGCGGACAGCAGCGCGACGTACATGGTGGGTACGCCGGAGAAGATCGTGCAGCGGTGCCGTTCCACGGCGTCGAGCAGCGGCTCTGCCTCGAACCGTGGCACGAGGACCACCGTGCCGCCGGAGCGCACGGAAACGTTGAGGACGCTCGACAACCCGAAGACGTGGAACAGCGGTAGCACCGCCACCGCGACGTCGTCCTCGCGGAAGCCGAACAGCTCTCCCGAAACGGTGCAGTTCATGTAGAGCTGGAAGTGCGTGAGTTCGGCGCCCTTCGGCCGGCCGGTCGTGCCCGAGGTGTACAGCAGCACGGCGGTCTCGTCCGCGTCGGTCGGCGCGATGTCGCCGGTGTCCTCGCCGGAACAGAGCTCGTCGTACGGATTCGTGCCCTCCGGGAGGCCCCGGCCGGCCAGTGTCGTGACCACGTACGTCCGCACACCCCCGACCTGCTCCGCGCCTTCGAGGGCCTCGTCGGCGAACGACTCGAAGGTCACGAGCAGCTTCACATCGGCGTCGCCCAGGTGGTAGGCGATCTCCGGGGCGCGCAGCAGCGGGTTCAGCGGGACCATCGTCAGCCCCGCCTTGAGGATCCCGAAGTAGGTGCACAGGAACTCCGGCACGTTGGGCAGTTGGACGGCGACCTTGTCACCCCGCCGCAGCCCGAGGGAGAGCAGGCGGCTCGCGACCCGGCCGGACATCTCGTCGATCTGCGCGTAGCTGAAGGACGTTTCCGCGTAGTGGCAGAGCGGCTTGTCCGGATGGGCGTTGCGCGACTCCCGCAGCGCGGTGGCGAGGTTGAAGCTCATGGGGGCACTCCGGATCGTGGGCGTGGTGCGGTCGTGGCGCAGCTCGGGTGGGTGAACGGGGTCGGGAAGTGGTCCGGGCCGGGGCACCCGGAGGAGTGCCCCGGGCCCGGGGCCGGTCAGGCGGACGCGCCTTCGAGGGCGGCCAGTTCGCGCTGGTTCCCCGCCTCGTGGGCCCGCTCGTCCTCACGGGCCCTGCGCGGGCTCCACCGGCCGGCCATCAGGAAGACGAACGGCAGGAGGAGGAGCTGTCCGGCGGCGCAGATCCACCACCAGGTCCGCCACTGGCGCGGGCCGTCCTCGGCGGCCTTCCGCACCTGGGCTCCGTGCGCCCGGAGGTAGGCCAGGTCGGCCGCCGGCACGGCCGTGCTCGCGGACTTCAGCACCGTCGCGTACCCGTCGACCAGTTGCAGGTCTGACTGCACCGCCGGGTCGGCCAGGCTCCGCAGCAGCGCGGTCGCCTGCACCGGGGTGACGTGCAGCTTCTCCACGATCGCGCTCACCGCGGCGGAACCGGCCACCGGGTCGGCCGGGTCGGCCCGCAGCGCCGCCAGCGTCGGCGGGGGCACCACCCGGACGGCCGCCAGCTGGGGTGCCCGCTCGACGACGGCGGCCGAAACGGCCCGGGCCCGTGCCGGCGACGCGCCCTGCTCGCGGGCCACTTCGCCCAGGGCCTCGGCCAGGGCCGGGACGTCGCCGGGGTCGGCGGAGATCGCCTTCGACGTCGCCGGGTCGAGGGACTGCAGCACACCCAGCGGTTCCCTGTACTTCGCCGCCAGTTCCTGCACCTGGGCACCGTGGTCGGCCAGGGTCGAGGTCGCCGGCACGACCAGGGTCAGTACCGCCAGGGAGACGGTCACCACCAGCCGGAGGATCCAGCCCCAGACGGCGAGTCCGGTCGCGGTGGCTGCGGGATTGTGCCGCTCCACGGTCTCGGTGAAGCCCGCCATCCAGGCGACGTAGGTCATGCCGACGCCCGATGCGCCGAGGACGAAGTACACCGCGAGCGTGTGGTAGCCCTGGTGGTGCGTGGCCGACAGCGCGAACAGGACGGTGCCGACCAGACTGATCGTCGTACCGAGGACCATGAACGGCTTGCGCACGCGGAGACGGTCGGACAGCACGCCGACGACGACGAGCGCGACGGCGTTGGCGATCCAGTACCAGTTGGCCAGCGAGTTGGCCCGGGCCGACGAGTACCCGTAGACGGTCGCGAAGTACACGACCGCGAAGCCGGAGAGGACGTAGTACAGAAGCAGGAAGACACTGATCGCGAAGGCCGGGCCGACGACGTCGAGGCGCAGCATCTGCCGCCAGTGCCCCTTGAGCGCCTGCTCCGGGTCGGTGCCCGCGGCGCGTGCCTCGATCAGTGCCCGGTCACGCAGGCTCACCATGAGCTGGTCGCGGAGGGCCGGGGAGAGCTCCCGCAGGCCGAACAGGGCCACCAGCCAGACGACCGCGCCGATGGTGCCGCACAGGTGGAACTGGAAGCGCCAGTCGGGGTGGCCGGGCAGGGTGTGGCTGGACACCTCGGTCACCACGAGGCTGCCCAGGACCGGGCCGAGCGTCCAGAAGCCCATGGCCGCCCCGCGGCCGACCTGGGGTGAGAAGTCCCGGATCAGCGCCGGCGTGGCCACCAGGACGACGCCTTCGACGAGACCGAGCATCGCGAACAGCGTCGTGTACAACGCCTTGTTCGGCGCGTGCGGCAGGCCCACCCCGACGAGCAGCGCCGTGATCAGCAGGCCGACGACGACGAGGTTGGCCCGTCCCCAGCGGTCGGCCAGGCCGGCGAAGAGCGACGCGAAGGCGCCGACCAGGTTGCCGACGACCGAGACGAGGACGAACGAGGTGAACGACAGGTGCAGGTCCGACATGATCTGCGTCGCCACGGCGCCCTGGATGTAGAGCTCGTAGTACAGCACCACGGTCGCGAGGACGGTGATGGCCAAGTACCGGTAGCGCTGACCGTTTGCGGGGTAGTGCGGGAGCCGGCGGTCCCACAGGCGGTGAACGACGGGGAGTCGGGCGGGGGTGGTTTCGTGCGGCGAGAGCGTCCTCGTGGTCATGAGGTGTCCCTGTCTTCGGCGCGTGGGGGGCGCGGAGGGAGTGGGCAGGCCGGGCCGGGCTGGGGAGGTCGCCTCGGCCGGAGGGTGTGTGGCGGACCACATGGCGACTGAGGCTACGGCCGCCCCATTTACTAAGCAAGCGTTCAGTCAAGTTACTTATGAGTAGTAAAGGGTCGGCCCACCGGCTCGCACGATGCAGCGCGCGTCGGCGGCGGCGCGCGTCGGCGGCGGCGCGCGTCGACAGCGCCACGGGCGTGCGCGATCGGGATCAGCGCGAAACGGTCCCACCCGGCACCGCCGATGCCGCCCGAACCACCGTCGGCACAACCGGCATTCAGTCACGACGGACGGGTTGACAGCGGATTGCACCACCCCCATTCTAAGCAAACGCTTAGCGGCTCTAAGCGGCCGCTTAGCTCGCTGCTCCGGGGTGCGGCGGTGCAACCACCCCGCCCCCGCGCCCACCCGGCCCGTCCCGGACCACCCCTCCGCCGGTGCACCCGGAAGGCAGCCGAACCCCACCCCCACCCCGCCCGAGGAGCACCCCCATGCCGGCCGCGCACCCTCCGCCCGACAACTTCCGGCCCCACCGCCGCGCGGACCGCCCCGCTCCGCCCCCGGACGCGCCGGCGGTCGCCGCGCTCGACCCGGCCGTCGGCGGACTCGCCGCGCTGCACCGCTCGACCGCACGCCTCGCCCGCAGGTTCGCCGTCACCAACGCCGCCTGCTTCGGGATCATCGTGCTGTCGGCCTGCACCGGCAGCGGGCTGCTGGCCACGGAGGTGATCGGCCGCATCAACCTGGGGATCCTCCTCGGCCTCTTCCAGGGTGTCCTGCTGCTGTGGACCGCCGCCCACTACGACCGCCGGTCGACCGGGCAGTGCGACCCGGTCGCCGACGGCCTTCGCGAGCGACGCGGAGAACGACGCGCAGAGCGATACGAGCAGCGGTACGACGACCGCCACCGGAGCCCGTACGAACAGCACCGGACCGACCGTCAGGGAGCGAGACGATGAAAGACATCCTCGGCGCGAACACCCAGGCGATGATCCTCGTCTCCTTCCTGGTGGTCATCGGCGTGTGCATGCTGCTGTGCGTCATGGTCGGCCCCGACGGCGACGAGATCGCCGACTTCTACACCGCCGGCCGCACCCTGACGCCCCTTCAGAACAGCCTGGGCCTCTCCGGCGACTACATATCCGCCGCCACCCTGCTCGGCACCACCGGCGTCGTCGCCATGTCCGGCTACGACGGCTTCACCCTGGCCCTCAGCACCGTCATGGCACTCGGCGTCCTCCTGTTGATCGCCCGGCCGCTGCGCAACGCCGGCCACTACACCCTCGGCGACGTCCTGGCGCTGCGCGCCGGCGGCGCTGCCCCCAGGATCGCCGCGGCCGTGGCGACCCTCGCCGTGTCGGTGCCCTTCCTGGTGGTGCAGCTCTCCGGCGCGGGCTCGGCCACGGCGCTGCTCCTCGGCATGGTCGGTGCCGGCGCGCAGCGGACCTGCACCGTCCTCATCGGCGCCCTGATGATCTGCTACACCGTGGTGGGCGGCATGAAGGGCACCAGCGTGGTGCAGATCATCAAGTTCGTGCTCACGTTCGGCACGGTGGTCGTGGTGGCCGTTCTGGTCCTCGGCCACTTCCACTGGAGCGTCGACGCGCTGCTCACCGCCGCCGCCGCCAACAGCGGGCGGCCGGGCGCCTACCTGCGCCCCGGCCTGCAACTGGGCACCAGCGCCGAAGGGTGGTTGAACTTCATCGGTCTGCAGCTCACCGTCATCCTCGGCGCGGCCTGCATGCCGCACATGATCATGCGGGTGAACGCCTCCGCCGACGGCACCGCCGCTCGGCGCTCCACCCGCCATGCCGTCGGCATGGTCGGCGCCTTCTGCCTGATCGTGTCCGTGCTGGGCCTCGGTGCCGCAGCGCTGGTCGGCGACAAGGTGATCGGCGCGGTCAACCCCAACGGCCAGGGTGCCCTGCTGCTGCTCGCTGGCGTTCTCCAGGGCGGCACCGGCACGGCGGCGGGCAGCGCGCTGTTCACCGCCGTCGCCTGCGCGGTGTTCGTCACGGTGCTGGCGGTGGTCGCCGGCATCACCCTCGCGGCAGCCGCCGCTCTCGCCCACGACCTGCACGCCCACGCCGTGCGGCGCGGCACGCTCCCGCCGGCCGGCGAGGTGCGCACGGTGCGTCTGTCGGTGGTGGCGGTCGGCGCCCTGGGCATCGTGCTCGCCATCGCCGCACAGGGCTACAACGTGCAGTTCCTGTCCTCACTTTCGGTCACCATCGCCGCGTCCTCCGTGCTGCCCGCGCTGCTGTACAGCCTCTTCTGGAGCCGCTACAACCGCACCGGACTGCTCTGGACGGTGTACGGCGGCCTGCTCTGCTCGATCGGGCTCCAGTTGTTCTCGCCGACCGTCTCGGGCTCCGCGCTCGCCCTCTTCCCGCACGCCGACTTCCACTGGTTCCCGCTCCAGAGCTCCGGACTGGTCTCGGTGCCGGCGGCGTTCCTGCTGGGCCGGGCCGGCAGCGCGCGGGGCCGACGCCGGGGTGCCGGCGCCGAATCCGACTTCACCGCGGTCCGGGAACGGGTACTCCTCGGCGCGGACACCGGCTAGTGTCCTGCTCTCGGTATTGTCGCGGGAGGCAATCACCTTCCGCGACAACGGCGAGGGCGGATCCGTCGACGCGGGGAACGTCTCAGCGCCCTGAGGGCGGGAGGCCACGCTGCTTCACCGATAGGGCGCAACGCCTTAACGCGCCGGCCCGAGCCCCTCCGGCAGGACGGTCACCACGCAGGTCACGGCCTCCTCCGGCGTCTCGCAGCGCGCGAGCAACTCGCTCCGGTTCCGTATCCCGTGGAACCCCTCGTCGTGCACCCGCCGGCCGAGCCCGGCGTCGACGTACACGGGCATGCCGCCCCATGGTTCGTCCAGCTCGGGCAAGACGACCCCGAGGCCCTCCGCGGTGGCGGGCGTTGGTGTTGCGCCCGCGCAGGTAGGCGTGCAGGGCGCGGGTCTGGACGGTGTGGTTGCGGTGGTGGGAGTTGGCGATCGTGAACTGCCGCAGTGGCCCGAAGTACGCCTCGATCGGGTTGGCCCGGGACCCGTAGGTCGGGGTGAAGCACAGCTCGGCCCGGTGCTTCCCGGCCCAGTTCCGGATCGTCTCGCCCTTGTGGGCGGACAGGTTGTCCAGGATGACGTAGATCGGGACGCCATCCGGGCGGGCCGCGCGGATCGACCGGAGGGCGACCAGGGTGTTCGCTGCCGCCTTCTCGCGGCGGTTGACGCCCACCCTTCGCGGCGCACTCGTCACCGACCCCACCGACGTACCGACCCGCCGGCCGTCGATCGGTGCATGTCGACCGAGGGGCCCGCCGGTCCACTTCGCCTGCCGCGCGTCCCCACTACCGTCCGGGGGACGCTCGGTGCGCCGCGATCAGGTCGCGGTACCAGGCGTACGACGCCTTCGGAGTGCGCACCTGCGTCTCGAAGTCGACGTGGACCAGGCCGAAGCGCTGGTGGTAGCCCTCGGCCCACTCGAAGTTGTCGAGGAGGGACCAGGTGTAGTAGCCGCGGACGTCGACGCCCTCGGCAACGGCCGCGGCGACGGCGTCGAGGTGGCCCGCGAGGTAGGAGATACGGTCGGGGTCGTCCACGGTGCCGTCGGCGGCGGGTGCGTCGGCGACCGAGCAGCCGTTCTCGGTGATGGTGATCGGCGGCAGTGCGGCGCCGTAGCGGTCGCGGAGGCCGACTAGGAGTTCGCGCAGTCCGTCCGGGACGACGGGCCAGTCGAAGGCGGTGCGGGGGACGCCCTCGATCGGGGCTTCGGTGAAGGGGAGGGCGGGGTCGGCGGGGGCGGCGATGCGGGTGGGGTTGTAGTAGTTGACGCCGAGGCCGTCGAGGCCGGGGGCGGAGATCAGCTTCAGATCGCCCGGGCGGACGACACCGCCGAGGTCCTCGGTGAGGCCGAACGCCGACAGGTCCGGGTAGCGGCCGAGCAGGAGCGGGTCGGTGAACAGCCTGTTGTGCAGGGCGTCGTAGGCGGTGGCGGCCTCGACGTCGGCGGGGTCGTCGGTGGCCGGGCGGACGGGGGTGAGATTGTTGGCGATCATCACCTGCAGGCCGCGTTCGCGCAGCGCCGCGGCGGCCAGCCCGTGGCCCAGCAGCTGGTGGTGGGCGGCGGGCAGCGCGTCGAGCATCAGCGCCCGCCCCGGGGCGTGGATGCCGAGGGCGTAGCCGTAGACCATGTGCACGAAGGGCTCGTTGAGGGTGATCCAGGCGGGGACGCGGTCGCCGAGCCGGTCGGCCGCCACGGCGGCGTACTCGGCGAAGCGGTACGCGGTGTCCCGGTCGAGCCAGCCTCCCCGTCCTCCAGCGCCTGCGGGAGGTCCCAGTGGAAGAGGGTGGGCAGCGGGGTGATGCCGGCTGCCAGCAGGCCGTCCACCAGGCGGTCGTAGAAGGCGATCCCGGCCTCGTTGACCGGGCCGGTGCCGGTGGGCCGGATGCGGGGCCAGGCGAGGGAGAAGCGGTAGCCGTCGAGGCCGAGGCCCTGCATCAGGGCGATGTCCTCGGGCCAGCGGTGGTAGTGGTCGCAGGCCACCGCGCCGGTGTGGCCGTCCCGGACGGCGCCGGGGCGGGCGGCGAACACGTCCCAGACCGACGACCCCCGCCCGTCCTCGTCGACGGCCCCCTCGATCTGGTACGCGGCCGTGGAGGCTCCCCAGCGGAAGCCCTGCGGGAGGTCGAGGTGGTGCGGCATGAGCGGACTCCCTGTTCACGACGGCTCTGACGGCGTTCGCGATGGCACTGAGGACGCCAAGAGAACATGAGGACACCTCATGTTAGCCGGTCGCCGCCGAAACGCCAGGCCATCCGGGTGACTTGGCAACGCCGGTTCGTCTGGTCGGGCGGGTCCCGCCCGCCACCACCCGACATGCCGCCACGACGCCGCTTCGGTACCCTCCGGGCCCACCCCGGGGAAGTGGACCCCGCTGTTCCCGGCCTCCACCGCTCGGTGCCCCGGACCGGGCGCCGACTCCTGCCGGATCTCGCCCGCCGGGACGGCCGGCCACGGCCGCACGACGCGCCGCGGCCTCATACGACTGCCGCAGCGGGCGCCACTGCCGCGACGGGCGCGCCGGCCGGTCCTGGCCGATGGTGACCTCAAGGGACTCCGCTGACCTGGGGACACACATGGACCGCTACCCGCCCATCGCCGAGCACGGCCTCATAGGCGACCTGCAGACCGCCGCGCTGGTGACCTCGCGGGGCGTGGTCGACTGGTTCGCGGCACCCCGGTTCGACTCCCCCAGCATCTTTGCGGCCCTGCTCGACCATGATCGCGGCGGCTACTTCCTGCTCGCGCCCGACGATCCCTCCGTGACCTGCAAGCAGCTGTACTACCCCGACACCGCCGTCCTGGTCACGCGTTTCATGTCCCCCGACGGGGTGGGCGAGCTGATCGACTGGATGCCGCCGAACAGCACCCGCACGCCGACGGACCGCCACACCCTGATCCGGACCGCGCGCACCGTACGCGGGACCGTGCGCTTCGACATGGAGTGCCGTCCCCGGTTCGACTACGGGCGGGCGACCCACGAACTCGACCTGCGGCCCGAGAGCGCGGTCTTCCGCGCACCGGGTGTCTGCGCGCACGTCCAGAGCACCTTCCCCATCGAACGGGACGGCCATGACCTGCGCGGATCCGTCACCCTGAAGGTCGGCGAATCGGCAGCGGTCGTCCTGACCGTGTGCGACCCCGACGGGCCGGCACCGCCGACTCCCACCGTCGACGGGGTCACACAGCAGCTCTGGGACGCCGCCGACTTCTGGCAGCGGTGGGTGCGCGGCTCGCGCTACCGCGGCCGGTGGCCCGGCATGGTCGACCGGTCCGCCATCACCCTCAAACTGCTCACCTACGCACCCACCGGCGCACCGGTGGCCGCCGCGACCATGGGCCTGCCGGAGCAGGTCGGCGGCGAACGCAACTGGGACTACCGCTACACCTGGGTCCGCGACGGCTCGCTGTCCGTCCGGGCCCTGCTCGACCTCGGATTCGTCGAGGAGGCCACCGCCTTCACCCACTGGCTCGGTGACCGGCTGCGCGAATCGGCGGGCACGGACGGCGAACCCCTGCAGATCATGTACCGGGTCGACGGCAAGCCCATCCTGACGGAGGAGATCCTCGGCCACCTGGAGGGCTACCGCGGCTCCGCACCGGTGCGGCTCGGCAATGCCGCCGCGGACCAACTGCAGCTCGACATCTACGGCGAGGCGATGTACGCCCTCTCCGAGGGCCGCGAGCTCGCCTCCCAGGCCGGCTACCAGGGCTGGAAGGTCCTCTCCCGCAGCCTGGACTGGCTGGCCGATCACTGGGACCGCCCCGACGAGGGCATCTGGGAGACCCGCGGCGGGCGTCAGGACTTCACCTACAGCCGGGTGATGTGCTGGGCCGCCTTCGACCGCGGCCTGCGCCTGGCCGACCACTTCCGCCGCCCCGCCGACACCGCGCGCTGGACGAAGGCCCGCGACAGCATCCTCCTCCAGGTCATGGAGCGCGGATGGAGCGACGAGGCGCACGCCTACATCCAGCACTACGGCGGCGCCGCCGTCCTGGACGCCTCATTGCTGCTCATGCCCCGCGTGGGCTTCATCTCGCCACGGGACCCGTCCTGGCTGTCCACCCTGGACGCGATGGACCGCACGCTGGTCTCCGACAGCCTCGTCTACCGCTACGACCCGGCAGCCTCCCCGGACGGACTGCGCGGCTCGGAGGGCACCTTCAGCCTCTGCACCTTCCTTTACGTGGACGCCCTCGCCCGCGCCGGCCGGCTCCGGCCCGCCCGCTACACGTTCGAGAAGATGCACACCTACGCCAACCACGTCGGCCTGTTCGCCGAGGAGATCGGCCCCAGCGGAGAACAACTCGGCAACTTCCCCCAGGCGTTCACCCATCTGTCGCTGATCATGGCGGCGAGCACCCTCGACGAGGCCCTCGACCGGCGGCGCGACTGACCGATCCTCAGGAGCGACGTCCATGCAGGCACAGAACAGGCCCGCCCGACCCGTGCGCCAGAGTCAGGACGACTTCGCGGCCCTCTACCGCCGACTGCGGCAGCACGCCGTCGGCGGCGCCCGGGGCGCGTTGGACACCATCGGACCGGAGCGCGTCATCACCGCAGCCGGCGAAGTCCGCCTCGGTCTCACGGTGACGATGGCCGCGGCGATCGAGACCGAACCCGGTCCGGACAACCCGCACCCCGCCGGCCACACGCCGACCGGGCCGCCCGAGGACGAGGAGCACGCCCACGGGCTGCACTTCGCCACCGACCGGTTCGGCATGAACGTGCACGGTGACGCCGACAGCCACCTCGACGCGCTGTGTCACGTGGTCTACGACGGCACCCTCCACGGGGGCGTGCCCGCGACGACCGTCACCCCGGCGGGCGCCACCGCGCTCGCGGTGGAGACGGCGCGCGACGGGATCGTCGGCCGGGGCGTGCTGCTCGACATCCCCCGGCTGCGCGGCATCCCCTGGCTCGAACCCGGCGACCACGTGACCGCCGACGACCTGCTGGCCGCCGAGGCCGCCCAGGACGTCCGGGTCGGCGAGGGCGACCTGCTGTTCGTCCGGGTCGGCCACCGTCGCAGGCGCACCGAGAGGGGCGCCTGGGACGCGGCGCACCATCGGGCCGGGCTGCACCCGACCGCCGTGGAGTTCCTCGCCGAGCGCCGGGTCGCGGTCCTCGGCGGTGACGGCAACAACGACACCGCGCCCAGCCCCACCGACGGCGTGGACTTCCCGGTGCACGTGCTGGCGATCCACGCGCTCGGGATCCACCTCCTCGACTACCTCCAGTTCGAGGACCTGGCGCCGATCTGCGCACGGCAGGGCCGGTGGTCCTTCCTGTGCGTCATCGCCCCGCTGCGGCTCCCCCGTGCGACCGGCTCACCCGTCAACCCCATCGCGGTCCTCTGACCCGCCGACGCACGGCATCCCCCATCCCGACGACAGCAAGGTGGCCGACATGGCCGACGACCGGCACTACGACGTCATCATCATCGGCACCGGAGCCGGCGGCGGCACCCTCGCCCACCGGCTCGCCCCCACCGGCAAGCGCATCCTGATCCTGGAACGCGGCGACCACCTGCCCCGCGAACGCGACAACTGGGAGTCCACCGCCGTCTTCGTCAAGGGCAAGTACCGCGCCCCCGAGTTCTGGTACGACAAGCACGGCGACCCGTTCCCGCCCGAGGTCAACTACTACGTCGGCGGGAACACCAAGTTCTACGGCGCCGCGCTCTTCCGGCTGCGCCCCGAGGACTTCGGCGAAATCCGGCACCACGGCGGCCTCTCCCCCGCCTGGCCGATCCGGTACGAGGATCTGGAGCCGTTCTACACCGAGGCCGAACATCTCTACCTCGTGCACGGGCACCACGGCGAGGACCCGGGCGAAGGAGCGGTCAGCGCCCAGTACAAGTACCCGCCGGTGCAGCACGAACCGCGGATCCAGCAGCTCAGCGACGACCTGGAGAAGCACGGCCTGCACCCCTTCCACCTGCCGATCGGCGTGAACCTCATCCAGGACGCCGACGGCGGCGCGACCCACGACAGCGTGTGCATCCGCTGCGACCGGGTCGACGGATTCCCCTGCCTGGTCCGCGGCAAGGCGGACGCGGAGGTGATCTGCGTCGAGCCCGCGCTGGAGCACGACAACGTGAGCATGGTCACCGGCGCCAACGTCCGAAGGCTGGAGACGGACGACGGCGGCCGGACGGTGACCGGCGTGGTCGCGGAACTGGCCGACGGCTCGGCCACGACCTTCCGCGGCGACATCGTGGTGGTCGCCTGCGGGGCGGTCAACTCCGCTGCTCTGCTGCTGCGTTCGGCCAACCAGCGGCATCCGGGCGGCCTGGCCAACAGCTCCGACACGGTCGGCCGCCACTACATGCGGCACAACAACCTGGCACTGATGGCGGTGTCGAAGGAGCCGAACGACACCCGATTCCAGAAGACCCTGGCCATGAACGACTGGTACCTGGGCGCGGACGACTGGGAGTTCCCGCTCGGCGGCATCCAGATGCTCGGCAAGTCGGACGCCGACCAGATCCGGGGCGAGGCGCCGCGCTGGGCCGGACTCGCCTCACCCGACATGCCCTTCGAGGTCCTGGCCCACCACGCGGTGGACTTCTGGCTCTGCGGCGAGGACCTCCCCCGGCCGGACAACCGGGTCACCCTGGACGGCAACGGCGACATCCACCTCGCACTCGACGAGAAGAACAACATCGAGGGCCTGAACCGGCTCCGGCACAAGCTGCGCGGCATGCTCGGCAGGCTGGGCATGCACCCGCACCACCTGCTCCCGCACAGTCTCTACCTGCACAAGGGCATGCCGATCGGCGCCACCGCCCACCAGGCCGGCACCGTCCGCTTCGGCACCGATCCACAGACCTCGGCACTCGACGTCGACTGCAAGGCCCACGACCTCGACAACCTGTACGTCGTGGACACCAGCTTCTTCCCGAGCATCGGCGCGGTGAACCCGTCCCTGACCGCTATCGCCAACGCCCTGCGTGTCGGCGACCGCATCGCCGAACGGCTCCGCTGAGGACCGGCTCCGCGCCGGGCAGCCGCTGCCCTCATTCGGTGACGTCCTCGTCGGTGAGGGGTTCCAGCACGCCGTGGGTGTCCAGCCGGTACAGCAGGACGACGGCGGGGCCGATCAGTACCAGCGCGACCGCCGCAACAATGATCATCCACTGCAGCGGCGCACTCGCGCCGGCACCCTGCTGGACGGTGAGCGAGGTCGGCACGAGGTAGGGCCGCTGGGCAACACCCCAGGCGGCGACCGACAGCGCCACCACCGCGACCGAGGAGTAGCGGGCGTATCCCGCAGCGGGGCCGGCCAGCAGCCCCGCCGTGACCGCCAGGGCCACCGCGGCGGCGATGACCAGGAAGAGTCCCGGGCCGTGGGTGAGCCCGTGGTGGACGTACGACGTGTGCGGGTCGGTGACGCTCAGGCCGATCACGCCGACGGCCACCACCATGGCGCAGCCGATCCACGCGCGCAGCCGGAAGTAGCCGACCAGGTCGTCGGCACCGAACCGGCGGGCGTCGGCGGTGAGGAAGACGGCGCCCAGGAGGGCGGTGGCGGCGACGGCCAGCAGGCCGGTGAGGATCGAGGTGGTGTTGGCCCAGACATCGGCCGAGGCAGTGGTGCCGGGCGCGACGCGACCGGAGGCGACGCCGCCGACGACCGTGCCGAAGAAGAACGGGGTGACCAGCGACGAAATGGCGAACACGGCCCCGTAGATGCGCCGTTGGGCGAGGCGCTTCGTGGGCTTGCGCAGCGCGAACCCGGCGCCGCGCAGCACCATGCCGACGGCGGCGAGTGCGAGCGGCAGCCAGAGCGCGGTGAACACGGTCTGGAAGAACACCGGGAAGCCCGTCCACATGAGCACCAGGACGAAGATCAGCCAGACGTTGTTGACCTCCCACACCGGTGCCATGGCATGGTCGATCAGCCAGCGGGGGCGCCTGCCGCGCTCGGCTCCGCCCGCCAGCAGGTCCCAGAAGCCGGCGCCGTAGTCCACGCCGCCGCCGCAGGCGTAGGCGGCGATCGCGATCAGCAGGATCCAGGCGACGACGACGGCCGTCACGACTCGCTCCCCGGTGCTCCACCGGCGCCGGGCGCCGCGGCGGCGTGTTCGGCGCGCGGGCCGTACGGGGTGTCGGTCTCGGGGGATCGACAGAGGCTGCGGCGGCGCCGGAGCCGGCCAGGCGCCAGCGGGTGCGCATCTTGAGCAGCACGGTGAGGAACGCGCCGAAGATGAGGACGTAGACCGCGGCGACGATGCCGAACATCGTCCAGAGCGAGGCGGCCGCGGTGGGGGTCACGGCCTCGGAGACCCGCATGTTCTGGTAGACGATCCAGGGTTGGCGGCCGACCTCGGTCGTGATCCAGCCGCACTCCACGGTGATCACGCTGGCGACACCGGCGACGGCAGCGCTGCGGAAGAACCAGCGGGATGCCGGCAGGTCCCGGCGGCGCCACCAGCACCAGGCATACCAGAGGGCGAGCAGGATGAGGACGCTGCCGATGGTGGCCATGATGTCGAACGCCCAGTGCGCGATGGTGGCCTGGGTGGCGGTGGGGCGGTCGGCGGCGGGCACCGAGCTGAGCCCGGTGACCTGGGTGTCGGGGCTGAATCCGGCGAGAATGGAGTCGAGTTGGGGGAACTTGAGGCCACCTTTGACGGTGCCGTCCTCCTGGAGGCGGCCGAAGAGGTATTCGGGGACGTGGGTGCCGGTGTTCCAGACCAGTTCTGTCGCGGCGAACTTGATCGGCTGCTTCTGGAAGACCTGCCGGGCGATGTTGTCGCCGAGGAAGAACTGGAGCGGGGTGAGGATCGCCGCGACGGTGAACGGCACAGTGAAGCCGAGGCGGTGGTAGCGGTCCCGGCGGCCGCGGAGCCAGCCCACCGCGTACACGCCGGCGACGACGTAGCCGGCCGTCAGGAACATCGCCACGACGAAGTGCCAGTACTCCGGGCCGAACATCGGGGTGAAGACCGCCTGGCGGACGGTCACGTCCACCGGGTTGCCGTCCGCGCCGAGGGTGAAGCCTTGCGGGGTGTTCATCCACGAGTTCGCCGCGATGATCCCGAAGGCACCCATCAGCGCTGCCAGCGGCAGCGGCACGCCGAGCCAGAAGTGGGTCCGCGGCTTCAGCCTGCGCCAGCCGTACAGGTAGATGGCGATCAGGATCGCCTCCAGGAAGAACGCCCAGGCCTCGACGCCGAAGCCGAGGCCGAAGACGTCCCCCACCGGCCCATCATGCCCGGCCACAACAGCCCGAACTCGAACGAGAGCACGGTGCCGGTGACGATGCCGATGGCGAACTGCACGGCCATCACGGCCGACCACCGGCGGGCCAGCAGGAGCGCGACCGGATCGTTCTTCCGCATGCCGCGGTAGTGCATGACCAGCGTGACGAACGGCAGTGCCACACCGAACGGCACGAGCATGATGTGGGAGGCGAGGGTGAACGCCATCATCTCCCGCGCGGGCAGGAGCTGTCCGGGCGTGGAGTCGGCCAGGAGGGCAGCGGCTGCGTTCATCTCACGCTCCCGCTGCGTGCGCTCGGTGGGCGGACGGTTCCGGCCCCGGTCCGGGCGTCGGGCGGGTGTTCGCCCGGGTGGTCGTCGACGCGGGCATCGGGGCTCAGCCCCCGGTGGCGAAGCCGGGGAAGAGGGTCATACCGCCGTCGACGTAGAGCGTCGTCCCGACGACGTAGTCCATCAGGTCGGAGGCCAGCAGGGTCACCGCGTCGGCGATGTCCTCGGGATCGCCGACCCGCCGGTACGGGATCAGGGTGAGCAGCGCCGCCTCGGCCTCGGGCGTGTTCCAGGCGGAGGTGTTGATCGGGGTGCGGATGGCACCCGGGGCCACAGCGTTGACCCGGATCCCCTTCGGGGCGAGCTCCTGGGCCAGGGTCTGCATCAGCATCAGGACGCCGCCCTTGGAGGCGGCGTAGTTCACGTGGCCGGCCCAGGGGATGATCTGATGGACGGAACTCATGCAGATGATCTTGCCGGCGGAGCGGGAGACCTCGGGGACGACGCCGCGGCGGAGGAACTCCTTCGCCGCCTCACGGGCGCAGAGGAACTGGCCGGTCAGGTTGACGTCCAGCACCTTGTGCCACTGCTCGACGGTCATGTCGGCGATGGCGGCGTCCCGCTGCAACCCGGCGTTGGCCACCATGACGTCGATCGTGCCGAACTCCTCGACCATCCGTGCGACCATCGCGACGACCTGGTCCTCCTGGGCGACGTCGGCCTGGTGCGCGTAGGCACGCACCCCGAATGACCGGATCTCCTCGACGACCTCCTCCGCCGCCTCCGGTCCGAAGACGTAGTTGACGACCACGTCCGCACCGGCCCGGCCCAGGGCGACCGCCGTCGCCCTGCCGATCCCGGAGTTCGCCCCGGTCACCAACGCCTTCTGCCCCGTGAGGAGCTGCGGCACCGGCCGCCGCTGCCCTTCCGCTGATGAGGCCACTGATCTCTCCCGTCGTCGGCCGCACACCACTACCGACCGACCACCATTCCCGCCGTCGCCGTCCATGCGGCCGGAGGCGCGCGGTCCCCGCCGGTCGGGCCCGGCAATGCCACCCGGACGGCGCAGCGCGGTGCGGGTCGGCTGCCGGGTGCCTGCACCCGAGGGGCCGGCCGCAGACGTCCCCGGCGGCACGGCGGCGGCCCGGCGTCCGGCCGAACGGGTGAGTCGCGCCGGCCCTACGGCGCCTCCGGGGGTGCGAGCCCCGCCGGGAACGCAGGATCGACCGCAGCGGCCCGGTGGAGGGCCGTGGAGATCGGAGGGGGGCCTGGGGCCGAGGCCGTCGACGCCCGATTCGAGGACCCGGCCCGACGCCGAGCACATTGCGTTCACCCTCAGGAGACCCAACCGACCTGCAGAGTTGCTGATGTGGTGTCTTGTCAGGTGACTCGATCTCAGATGAGCTGTCGGCGTGGGGTCAAGGCGATCCGGCACCGGCGCGGATCGTCGGGCGGGCGCTTCGGCGGAGCCCGTCCGTTCTTGAACCCGACATGACGAAAAGCCTTGTGCGAATCATCAGGCCTGCCATACGATCAAGATATTGCAACGGCGGTCAAAAACGGGGGTCTTCGTGCAACAAACGTCTGACGGCGCGAGCCGCTCCGACGGGTCGGTCGAGTTGCTCGACCGTTGCCGATGCGAGTGTCAGCGCTAGACGTACCGTCAGATCCCCGACGGTTCACCATGCGTGCGGGCCCCGCGTGGCACCGCCGCTGACCAGCTGAACGGCCGGTCGAAGTTCAAGAGGACGCTCGCAGCATCAGTATGGCAGCAGCGGCCCTCGCCCGGCCTCCCGAACATCCGAGAGATCCAACCACCTCCACCTCAACGCCAAACGCTGCCCTCGCACGTGGCTGGTGCGATGCGCCACGCCCGCGCGCCCATCTGCCGGTGAGCGGTTGGTCCATCCCAACGACGACGAAGGATCCGCGATGAGTGCGTCGGTCCAGCCCCACGTGGTGGTCATCCACCGGTGGCGGGCGGAGTACGTCGACTACGCGACCGTGCTCGACCACACCGTCAACCGCGTCAGTTACATCACGACCGAGGTCGGTCTGCCCCGGGTCCCCGACCTGGCCGCCGGCGTCGAGACCGTCGACCGCACCGATGATCTCGTGGCGGTCCGACGGGCGGTCTCGGCGCTCGCCGAGCTGCACGGTCCACCGCAGCGGATCGTCGCCCTGAAGGAGGACGACCTGCTGACGGCGGCGACCCTCCGGGCGGAGTGGGACTGCGAGGGGACGCGGCCCGACCAGGCCTTACGGTTCCTCGACAAGCTCGTGATGGCCGAAGTCCTCACCGCCCGCGGCCTCGCGGTGCCCGAGCTGATGGCGGTCGACAGCGCCGACGAGGTCCGCGCCTTCGCCGAGAAGCACGGCTGGCCCGTCATCGTGAAACCCCGGATCGGCAGCTCCAGCGACGGCGTCGTGCGGTTGCACGGACCGTCCGACGCGGACGGGATCGACTTCACCGCGCGGCCGATGCTCGCCCAGGTCTACAACCCGCACCCGATCTACCACGTGGACGGCGTGTACCTGGACGGACGCCTCGCCGCCTTCCGCGCGTCGCGGTACGTCAACGACTGCCTCGCCTTCCGCACCGGCGACTACCTGGGATCGGTCGAGGAGGACCGCCCGGAGATCGTGTCGGCGGTCGGCGCCGCCGCCGAGCGGTTCATCGGCGCCTTCGACACCGACCCGCTGGTGTTCCACCTGGAGATGTTCGTCGGGCCGGCCACCGGCACCGGCGGGCCCGAGTGCACCTTCCTGGAGGTCGGAGCCCGGGTGGGGGGCAGTGAGATCCCCTTCCTGTGGCGGGAGGTCCACGGCTACGACTTGATGGCGGCGGCGCTCAGGCTGCAGTTGGGCCAACCCCTGGACACGCCGGTGCTGAAGAACGACGAGGTCGCCGGCTGGCTGCTGGTGCCGTCGCCGGCGCGGCGGCCCTGCCGCATCACCGAGGTCACCCCGCTGAGCGGGCGGGTGCCCGGCCTGTACGCCGAGGCGCTGTTGGACCGCGGCGACGTGCTGCCGCCGGCCGACGCCTACTACGAGCACGTGGGCGGCCGGTTCCGGTTCCGGGGGCCACGAGCCGGACGGTCGAGGAAGCCATCCAAGTCGCCGCCGCTGACTTCCGGATCAGCGCCGAGCCGGTGGGAGACGTCGCATGAAGCATGTCGTACTGGTCGATCCGTACGCGCCGGCCCGCGGGCTGCCGCCCGCGTTCCTGGAGGCGGGGTACCGCTGCGTCCGCCTGCAGAGCACGGCGGAGATCCCGACGGTGTACCGCGGTCCGTTGGATCTCGACGGCTACGTCGCGAACGTGGTGCATCGGGGCGACATCGAGGAGACCCTCCGGCAGCTGTCCGCCTACCAGCCGGTGGCCGTCCTCACCGGCAGCGAGCTCGGCGTCGAACTGGCCGACGAAATCAGCGAGTTGATGGGTCTGGACACCAACGGCACCAAGCTGAGCGCCACCAGGCGGGACAAGTTCCGGATGATCGAGCGGGTGGCGGCCGTCGGACTGCGGGCGCCGCGCCAGGCGCACGTGACCGGCGAGGCCGAACTGCGCTCCTGGCACCGGGAGATCGGCGGCCGGATCGTGGTCAAGCCGCTGCGCAGTGCCGCCGGCGACGGCGTCACCTTCTGCGACACACCCGACGAGTCCGCGGCGGCACTTGCGGCGATCATGGGGCGGGAGAACATCTTCTCGCTGCCGAACGACGGCGCGGTGGCGCAGGAGTACCTGCAGGGCGCGGAGTACATCGTCAACACGGTGAGCCGGGCCGGGCAGCACCACGTCACCGACAGCTGGGGATCCGGCCGGCTGACCGTGAACGGCATCACCGACCTGCTGGTGGAGAGCGTCCTGCTGGAGCCGGACGCACCCGGTCTCGACGCGCTGACCGCGTACGCGTTCGCCGTCCTGGACGCGCTCGGCATCCAGTACGGTCCGTCCCACCTGGAGATCAAGATGACTCCGGACGGTCCCTGCCTCGTCGAGATCGGCGCGCGCATCTCGGGCGGCGAACTGCCGTACTACGCGGCCGAGGCGATCGGCGAGTCACAGCTCGACTGGACGGTCGACAGCTACGTCCGGCCGGAGCGCTTCGATGCGCGCTGCGGTGCGCCGTACCGGCTCAAGCACCACTTCGCCTGGTCGGCGCTGGCATCGCCGTACAGCGGGACGCTCGTCTCCTACCGGGGGATCGACCGGATCGAGGCCCTGCCGAGCTTCCGCGGGCTGCGGACCCTCGTCGCACCGGGCAGTGCCATCCAGCCCACTGTGAACGACCTGACCTACCCGCTCACCGTCACGCTCCACCACGAGTCCGATGGTGTCCTGCAACGGGATCTGAACACGATCAGATATCTCGACGGGACCGGCTTCTACGACGTCGATCACACTCGGCAGAACGGCTGACCAATGCGCATTGTCGACCTTACCCACGGATTTTACGAGGGGATGCCGTCCTATCCGGCGGACTGGTTCCCCCAGTTCACGTTCGACCGGGCGATGACGCCGCAGACGGATCCGTACGGCACCAACCGCACCTTCTCCACGCTGCACATCTTCCCGCACAACGGCACGCACGTGGAGTACAAGCTGCACTTCTACCCGGGGACGGAGGGCATCGAGGACGTTCCGCTCGAAACCCTGATCGGCCGGGCCTGTGTGGCGGACCTGTCGCACAAGGGCGACCTGGAGCCGGTGACGGCCGAGGACCTGGACAAGGCGGTGGGCGACCGGTGGACGCCCGGGGACCGCCTCCTGATCCGGACCGACTACCTGCACCGCAACTGGGGTGCCGCGGACTACTGGGACCGCCCGCCGTACATGACGCCGTCGGCCGCGCAGTGGGCGATCGACAACGGAGCCGTCCTCGTCGGGTTCGACTGCCTGACCGAGCGTCCCGGCGATGCCGAGTCGCCGGTGCACCACGCACTTCTGGGAGCCGGCATCCCGATCCTGGAGTACGTGACCAACCTGCACGAGCTGACGCAGCCGGTGGTGCAGTTGTTCGCCCTGCCGATCAAGGTGTCCGGCGTGGAGGCCGCACCGGCCCGCGTGGTGGCGGTGGAGTACTCCGACGAGGCCGTTCCCGCGGCGGTCCGCTGACATGGCCGCCACCCTGGAGTCGTCCGCCTTCCTGCGCAGCGGGTTGAGCGCCGGCGACGTCGTGCACCGGTACGAGCTGCGCGGACCGGACGTCGACGCGGTCGTCGCCGCGGCCGCGCTGCGCGGCTCGGAGCGGATCATGCTCAGCTGCCGGGCCGCGGACCCGGAGCCGGTCGTGCTGCTCGCGGTCGGCGAGCTGGCCGTCGCCCGCCGGTCGGGGCCGGAGCACGACCTGTCGGCGCCCGGACCGGTCACGGCGGCGGTCGACTTCCTGGCCGGCCTCGAGTTCGCGCCCGGCGCGGCGCTCGACGAGGTCAGCTGGTACGGCTGCATCGGGTACGACGCGGTCACCGGCTTCGAACGGCTGTCGCTGCAGTCGACGGGCCTGCCGACCTACGACCTGTTCCTGCCCGAGGTGCTGGTCCGCTTCGACGGGACGGGGACCACGGTGGTCGGCCGGGGCGCCTCGGCGTCGGCGGCCCGGGACGCCGGCGAGCGCGTCGAGCGGCTGCTCCGGCAGGCCGCGGCCTTCCCGGAGGTGTCGGCACGGGTCGGCGCCGGAGCCTTCGGGCACCGGGCGGACGAGTACCTGGAGGCCGTGCGCCGGGCGAAGGAGTACATCCTGGCCGGCGACATCTTCCAGGTCGTGCTGTCGATCCGGTATTCGGCGCCCGGCGAGGCGGACGGCCTGACGGTGTACCGACGGCTGGCCGAGTTCAACCGCTCGCCGTACCACTTCTGGTACCGCAGCGGCGAGTTCGAGGTGGTCGGCGCGTCGCCCGAGCCGTGCGTCACGCTCGCCGACCGCGATGTCCTGATCCGACCACTGGCCGGCACCCGTCCGCGGGGCGCCGACCCGGCCGCGGACCGCGCGGCCGAGCGGGACCTCGTCTCGTCGGAGAAGGAGCTGGCCGAGCACCGGATGCTCGTCGACCTCGCGCGCAACGACCTCGGACGGGTCTGCCTGCCGAACACCGTCCGGGTGCCGCGCCTGATGGAGGTCGAACGGTATTCCCATGTCATGCATCTGACATCGGATGTCCGCGGACAGCTCCGCCCCGACTGCCGCACCGACGACCTCCTTCGCGCGAGCTTCCCCGCCGGCACCATGACCGGGGCCCCGAAGGTGCGGGCGATCGAGATCATCGACGAACTCGAGCCGGTCGGCCGCGGCCTCTACTCGGGTGCGGTCGGATCGTTCGGCGTCGGCCACGCCGATCTCTACCTGACCATTCGCGCGCTCGTCATGCACGACGGCGAGCTGCACCTGCAGGCCGGCAGCGGGATCGTCCACGACTCCGATCCCGTCGCCGAACGCGACGAGTGCGTGGCCAAGCTCCGGGCCGCCGCCCGCGCCGCCGCCGTCAGTCTCGGACCGGGGGTCCACACGTGATCATCATCATCGACAACTACGACTCCTTCGTCTACAACCTCGCGCAGTACGCCGGTCAGCTCGGGCACGAATGCCGGGTCGTCCGGAACAACACCCTGACCGTCGACGAGGTCACCCGGCTGAACCCGAGCCTGATCCTCATCTCCCCCGGCCCGGGCGGGCCGCAGGACGCGGGCATCTCGCTGGACCTCATCCGCGACCGCGGCCACCAGGTGCCCATCCTGGGCGTCTGCCTCGGGCACCAGTGCATCGCGGAGGCGTTCGGCGCGCGCGTGGTCCGGGCGGCCGTGCCGATGCACGGCAAGCTCAGCCCCGTGTTCCACCGGGGCACCGGTGCCTTCGAGGGGCTGCCGAGCCCGCTGGAGGTGACGCGGTACCACTCGTTGACCGTCGACCCGGCGTCCCTGCCGGACGAGCTCGTCGTGACGGCCTGGACCGAGAGCGGCGAGGTCATGGGAGTGCGCCACCGCGACCTGCCGATCGAAGGCGTGCAGTTCCATCCGGAATCCCTGTTCACCGAGAAGGGCCTCGACATGGTCGCGAATGCGCTGAAGGCAGCCGAGCGGGTGATGGCGTGAGCGGCTACGACGACTCCCCCACGACCTGTCATCTCCAGGAGATCCTGCAGTGGCACTTCAGCCCTGAGACCGGGTCACCGTTCTGGCTGAAGCGCAGGGACAGCCTCGGCTTCGACCCGCTCCGCGACGTCGAGGACTTCGCCGACCTGCGGAAGTTCCCCGACGTGAGCGACGAACTGCGCACCGTCCCGGTCGACCTCCTGGTGCCGGCCGGCTCGGCGGACAGCCCGTTCGAGGTGTACGAGTCGGGCGGCACGCTCGGCGCGCCCAAGCGCGTCGTCGAACACCGCTCCCGTCAGGAGGGCGTGGACTGGGTCGAGACCGTGCTGCCCGCGTTCGGCGACGGCGGCCACTGGCTGCACATCGGGCCCACCGGGCCGCACATCGTCGGCCGCTCCGTGCGCCGGCTGGCGCAGCTGCGCCGGGCCAAGTTCTTCACGGTGGACTTCGACCCGCGGTGGGTGAAGCTGCTGATCCGGACCGACCGGCGGCCGCTGGCCGACGAGTACGTCCAGCACGTCCTCGACCAGGTCGAGACCATCGTCGAGTCGCAGGACATCCGGGTCCTGTTCGTCACGCCGCCCGTGCTGGAGGCGCTGTGCGCCCGCGAGAAGCTCTACCGCCGGCTGGCCGACCGCGTCACCGGCATCATCTGGAGCGGCACCAGCATCAGCAGCACCTCGCTGCGGCTGCTCAAGACCGAGTTCTTCCCGCAGGCCGAGGTCCGCGGGATCTACGGCAACAGCCTCATGGGCATCGCGCCGCAGCGCTCGCCCGAGCCCGGTGACACGCACCCGTGCGTGTTCCGGACCTTCCAGCCCCGGTCGGTCGTCGAGGTGGTGGACCCGGACACCGGGGAGCGGGTGGCGCCCGGCGAGCGCGGCCGCGTCCTCGTCCACCTGCTGACGAAGGACCTGTTCCTGCCCAACGTGATGGAGCGCGACACCGCCGTCCGGATCGCCTCGGGCCTGCCGAGGGACGGCGACGACCTCGCCGACGTCCAGCCCTTCCGCCCGGCATCCGGCGCGCAGGTGATCGAGGGCGTGTACTAGATGAGCACTTCGATTCTGCAGCCGCTGGTCGGCGGCGAGACGGTCGTCTGCGACGAGACGGTCGACCTGCGCGGTGTCGACGGCGTGCCGGTGGCCCGCGTCGGAGTGGCTCCGACGCTCCTGCTGCAGCTGGCGCTGCGGCGGGTGCGCGGCGCGGCCGTGCCGTCGGAGGTGTTCGGCCGGGCCGGCACGCTGTTCGCCGAGGCCGAGCTGGCCGGCGAGTCGGCCGACGAGTACCGCCGCCGGGTGGTGGCCGCGACGGGTCTGCCGTACCGGGTCGTCGGCGACGGTCTGCACAGCGTCCGGAACGGGCTGGCCCAGCTGGAGGAGAGCAACGCCCGGCAGCTGCCGGCGCCGGCGCCCGGCGTCCGCTGGGTGCCGCGCGGACGGACCTTGGGGATCGTCACCCCGTCCAACCACGTCGACCCGCATCTGACGTGGGCCCGGGCGCTGTCGCTCGGGTACGGCGTGATCGTGCGGCCGGGTACCCGTGACCCGTTCACACCGTTCCGCCTCGCGGCCGCCCTGCTGGCCGCCGGGCTGCCGCCGCACTGCCTGGCCGTCGTACCCGGTGACCACCAGCTCGGTGAGCGGCTCCTCGACGCGTCCGACCTCGGCATGGTGTACGGCGGCCCGGCCGCCGTGAACCGATGGGCCGACCACCCCCGCGTGCTGACCCGGGGGCCCGGCCGGAGCACCGTACTGCTGGACCAGCACCTGTCGCCGGACATCGTCGACGCGCTGGCCCGCTCGGTCGCCGGGGACGCGGGTGTCCGGTGCGCCAACACGTCGGTGATCCGCACCAGCGGGGATCCGGCGGAGGTGGCCGACGTCCTGGCGGCCCGCCTGGACGCCCTGCCGACCCTGCCGGCGGACCACCCCGACGCGGTGCTGCCGTCGTTCTCCGCGGAGCAGGCCGCGCAGCTGCGCCGTACCGTCGCCGAGCTGGAGCAGGCCGGGTTCCGGCGGCACTCGGCCGCCGACGGCCCGGTTCCGCTGCCGGACGGCTCGTGCGCCGCGCGCCCGGTCGTGCTCAGCACGACCGACCCGGGGCATCCGTCCGTCGGCACCGAGCTGCCGTTCCCCTTCGTCGTCGTCACGCCGTGGTCGGCGGCCGACGGTCTGGAGCCGTTCGGCCGGACGCTCGCCCTGTCGGTCTTCAGCGACGACGAGCAACTCCCCTGGCCGCCCTCGCGGAGCCGCAGATCCGGCGGGTCGTCGTCGGCGGGGCGGCGCCCTGGACGAGCGGGCCGGAGCTGCCGCACGACGGCAGCCTGACCGCCTTCCTGATGGAACCGAAGGCGTTGCTCTCGGACAAGGAGCCCCTCGCATGAAGCACGTGGTCGTCACCGGAGCGTCCGGAGACCTGGGTACCGCCGTCGTGGCCCGCGCGGTGGCCTCCGGGGCGGAGGTCCTCGCCCAGTTCCACACCCGGCCGCCGGCCCTCGCCCACCCGTCCGTCTCGCCCGTGCAGGTGGATCTGACCCGCGACGACGGCCCCGCCGAGCTCGCCGCGGCCCTGCCCTGGGACAGCGTGGACGTGCTGGTCAACTGCATCGGCGGGGCGCGGCCGACACCGTACGCCGAGCTGAGCACCGCGGCATGGCGGGAGTCCATGCAGCTGAACGTCGAGGTGCCGTTCGCGGTGACGCGGGAGCTGCTCGGGCCGTTGGCCGCGGCGGCCGGCGCGGTCGTGAACCTGTCGAGCGTGGCCGCGTTCACCGGCGGCGCGTTCGGCCCGCACTACGCCGCCGGCAAGGCGGCCGTGGTGGGCCTGACCAGATCGGCCGCCCGCGAGCTCGGCGAGCGGGGCATCCGGGTCAACTGCGTCGCCCCCGGGCCGGTCGCGTCGGCGATGACGGACTCGCTCCCCGACGACGTTCTCGCCGGCCTCCTGGCCACCACCGCGCTGCGGCGGGTGGTGACGCCGGACGAGGTCGCCGACGCGGTGTTCTCGATCGCCACGGCCACCGCCGTCACCGGCCAGACCCTGGTCGTCGACGGCGGCCGGTTCCTGCACTGACCTTGTCCGTCCACACATCGGGCGTCCCACGTCCAGAAGGAGCTTCGGTGCTGCTTGTCTGCAGGGCTGTCGACGAGAACACGGTGCGCGAGCGGATCCACGCCCGCGTGCCGACCCCGCACGGCACGACCATGTGCCGGGTCGGTGACCAGCTGCTGGTGCACGTGCCGGGCGATCAGCTCGCGCTGGCCGAGCTGCTGCAGGAGTCCGGGCTGGTGCAGCGGACGGTGGCCGACCACTCGGACGCGCCGCTGACCGACCGGAAGGCCGCGCCGCTCGGATCCATCGTCGACCTCGGCGGATCGGCGACGGTCGGCGGTGTCGACTTCGCGCTGATCGCCGGACCGTGCGCGGTCGAGAGCCGCCAGCAGATGTCCGCCTCCGCGGAGTTGGCGAAGGCCGGCGGCGCGGTCGCGCTGCGCGGCGGCGCCTACAAGCCGCGGAGCTCGCCCTACAGCTTCCAGGGGCTGGGCGACGAAGGCCTGCGGATCATGGCCGAGGTCAGGGCGGAGTCCGGCCTGCCGGTCGTGACCGAGGTCGTCGACCCGGCGACGGTCGACCTGGTCGCCGAACACGCCGACGTGCTCCAGATCGGCACCCGCAACGCCCAGAACTTCAGCCTGCTCAAGGCCGTCGGCCAGTCCGGCCGGCCGGTCGTGCTCAAGCGCGGGTTCGGCTGCACGGTGGGCGAGTGGCTGCAGGCCGCCGAGTACGTGCTCGCCGCCGGGAACCCCGACGTCGTGCTGTGCGAGCGCGGGATCCGCACCTTCGAGCCGGCGACCCGGTTCACCCTGGACCTGAGCGCCGTCGCGGTGGTCAAGCACATCAGCCATCTGCCCGTCATCGTCGACCCCAGCCACGGGGTCGGCCACCGCCACCTGGTCAAGCCGCTCGCGCTGGCCGCCGCGGCGGTCGGGGCCGACGGGCTGCTCGTCGACATCCACCCCGACCCGTCGTCGGCGCTGTGCGACGGCGACCAGGCGCTCGACCGGGAGGCCTGGTTCGACCTCGCCGGCGCACTGCGGGACGTCCTCACCGGCCTGGGCCGCGGCCTGACGCTGCGTGAGCCGGAGCCTGCCGGGCGGGCGCGATGACACGGCGTCCGGACGTCGCCGTGATCGGCGGCGGAGTCATCGGCCTCGCCCTGGCGTGGCGCTGCGCCCAGCGCGGGCTCGCCGTGGAGGTCCACCACGACGAGCTTCCGGGGACGGCCTCCGCCGTCGCGCCCGGCATGCTGGCGCCGGTGAGCGAGGCGGACTTCCCCGATCCGGCTCTGCTGGAGTTCGCCCACGAGGCCCGCCGCAGCTGGCCCGCGTTCGCCGCGGAGCTCGCCGGCGCGAGCGGGATCGACGTCGGGTACGCGACCGACGGCCTGCTCCTGGTCGCCCACGCCGCCGAGGACCGCGCACGGCTCGCCGCCATGTACGGCTTCCGGGAGGGCTTCGACGTCCCGTGCACGCCCCTGGACGCCGACGAACTGCGGGCCCGGGAGCCGCTGCTGTCGGCCGAGGCCAGCGGCGGCGGCTTCGCCACCGAGGACCACCACGTCGACGCGCAGCGCGTCCGGGAGGCGCTGCGCGCGGCCGGGCAGGCGCTCGGGGTCCGCTACGTCGACCGCCGGGTCCGGTCGCTCGACGAGGTCTCGGCGGGCTCGGTGGTGGTCGCCGCCGGCGCGTGGTCGCCCTCGCTGGACGAGTGGCCGGTCACACCGGTGCGGGGCCAGGTCGTGCTGCTGCGGGATCCGTCCGGCGGCCCCGGGCTGCGGCACGGCATCCGCGGTGTGGCGCAGGGGCAGCCCGTCTACCTGGCCGGCCGGGACGGCCACGAGACGATCGTCGCCGCCACCCTGGACCACACGGGCTTCGACGTGCAGCCCTCGGCGCAGGCCACCGAGGCGCTGCTGCGCAAGGCGGTCGCGCTGGTGCCGGCGCTGGCCGGCCACGAGGTGACGGAGACCCGGGTGGGCCTGCGGCCCGACACCCCCGACCACCTGCCCATCATGGGGCGCGTCCCGGGCCGCTCCGATGCCTACGTCTGTACCGGGCACTACCGGCACGGCGTCCTGCTGGCGCCGGTCGCGGCGGACCTGATGACCGAGTTGCTGGTCACCGGCGCCGACGGGATCCCGGCGGCCTTCACCCTCAACGGTTCCGATCAGCGAAGGAACGTGCGTCGCGATGACAGCTCCACCTGTGCTCTCCACACCGCCGACGAAGCGCCGGTCGGTGACGGCGTGGCTGGACCCGGCGCGCCTGCTGCCCGTCGCCTGGCCGGTGTACATCGAGCTCATGTCCGGGGTCATCGCCGGCATCATCTCGGTCGTCTGGATCGCGCGGCTCGGGGTGCCGCGCTGGCCACCGTGACCATGGCCGGCACGCTCGAGAACGTGCTCATGAGCGTCATCCTGGCCGTCAGCGGCGGCACGACGATCCTGCTGTCCCGGGCCGTCGGCGCGAGCGAGTACGGGAGCCTGCGACCGCTGCTGCGCGCCGCGTTCCGCCTCACCCTCGCCATCACCGCCGTGATCTGCGTGGTGCTCTTCGCGCTACGTGAGCCGCTGGCGCGGCTGATCCTCGGCTCGGGCGAGGCGTCCGCCGTCCGGCTGTCGGTCGACTACCTCACGGTCGCGGTGCCGGGCATCGCGGTGTTCTACGGCCAGTACCTCGTGGACAGCACGTTCAAGGCCAACGGGGACACGCGCACGCCGATGCGGATGGCCGTCCTGTCGAACCTGATCCTGGTCGTCGCCGACCCCGTCCTCATCTACGGATGGCTGGGCGCCCCGCGACTCGGCGTCACCGGCTCCGCGCTGGCGCTGGTCGGGTCGCGGGCCGTCACGCTGGCGGTGACCTGGCGGCTCTACCGCAAGTCCGCGCTGCTGCGCGAGATGAACGCCGCTCCGGACGCGCCGGCGGCCCCGGGCCGGGCCCGGTCCGCGAGATCCTGCAGGCCGGCCTGCCGCTCGGCGTGGACTTCCTGGTGCGGATGTCCGCCGGGATGCTGATCGTCGGCGTGGTGGCCCGCTTCGGGACGGACGAGGTGGCCGCGTACGGGACCGTCACGCGCACGCTGCTGTTCCTCACCATGGCCGCGTACGCGATGCGGCAGGCCGCGACCATCATCGCGGCCCAGGCCAAGGGCGCCACCGACGACGACCTGCTCGCGGCGAGCCGTTCGTCGTCGGTGCGGCTCGGCATCGCCTGGTCCCTCCTCGGCGGGCTGGCGGTCCTGACGCTCGGCGGCCTCGCGGTGGACGCGGTCACCAGCGACGCGGCGATCCGCTCCGCGGCCCACGGGCAGATCCCGTGGCTCGCGGTCTACATCACCCTGCTGCTCTGCAACGTCACCCTGAGCGGCATCTTCCTGGGCGGCGGGCACGGCAAGGCGCTGGCCACCTCGACCACGACCGGTGCGGCCCTGCAGCTCTGCCTGGCACCCCTGCTCGCCCTCACGCCGCTGGGCCTGATGGGGGCATGGATCGCCATGATCACCAACGCCGGGACGCAGACGACGGTTCTCCTCGTGCTGGCGGCCCGTCAGACCCTCAAAGCCAAGGAGGTTACGGCATGACCCCGCCCGTGACGCTCGGAATCGCCTCCCTCGCCCACGTGCTGGGCGAACCGCACGATGTCGCCGGGACCGCCGGCTCCTACGTCGACGACCCCGAGCGGGTGATCCGCTGGGGGTACCGCACCTACCACCGGGCCGCTCCGGGCGTCGGCCAGACCCGCATGGCGGCGGACGCCGCCCGTCGGGCGCTCGATGCCGCCGGCCTCTCGGCGTCGGACATCGACTACCTGGTGGTCGCGGACAGCGGTGTGCCGGAGTACCTCAACTGGGACGCCTCCGCCGCGGTCGCCCGCGAGCTCGGCCTGGGTGCGACGCCGACCCTGCTCGCCACGCAGGGCTGTGCGTCCGCGGTGACCGCGCTCCAGCAGATCGCCGGGCTGATGGCCGTCCGGGACGACATCCAGCGCGTCCTGCTGGTCGCGGTGCACCGGGTCAGCGAGGCGCACATCAACCGGATGCGCAACAACACGTGCCTGGGCAGCGACGGCGCGGCGGCCGCGGTCGTCGAGCGCGGGCACGGCCGGCTGCAGTGGCTGGCGACCGATCAGATCGTCGACCCGCGCTACGTGGACTTCTTCCGGGTCGAGTACGGCGGCAGCGCGGCGCCGGCCGGCGCGAACCTCGACGTGGACCAGCTGGCCCTCGTCCACCAGCACTTCCGCCGCGAGCCCGAGCAGCTCGGCCAGTTCGTCAAGGACGTCGACCACCAGGTGGCCGCCGTCATCGAACGCGCCTGCAAGCGGGCCGGCGTGTCGACGTCGGAGATCCGGCGCCTCATCTACCTGAACGACAACCAGCATTCGCTGGCCGGTGTCGCCAAGGCGACCGGGATCCCCCTGGAGCGGACGAACGCGGCGCTCGCCGCCGAGCTGAGCCACGTCGGCTGCGCCGACCAGCTGATCTGCCTGAGCGTCTACGACGAGCGGGACGAACTGGCGCCCGGCGACCTCGTGGCGCTGGCCGGCCTGTCCGGGGGCATGCAGTGGTTCTGCAGCCTCGTCCGGGTCTGAGGCGGGGGCGGACATGACCGACAACACTGCCCTCGGCCGCTTCGACGAGCTGTCGTTGGACGACGACCGCACCGGCGTCCTGCGGCTGCCGACCGAGATCCGGCCCGGCCGGACCGTCCCGGCGGTCGTACTGCTGCACCCGTTCGGCGTCTGGGACCGGGACGCCTTCCTGCCCGCCGAGGCGTCCGGGAACGGCCCCGTCCGCCTGTTCGGCGATCTGGGTGCCGCCCTCGTCCGGGCCGGAATCGCGGCCGCCGCGTTCGACACCCGCTTCCTGACCGAGGACCGCCGCGACGGCGCGGGCTCACCGCGGTTCACCTTCACCGGCCTCGTCGACGACGCCGTCCGGATGGTCGAGCAGGTACGGGCCCACCCCGACGTGGACGGCAGCCGTGTGCTGCTGCTGGGCGTCTCGATGGGCGCCGAGGTGGCGGTGGCCGCCGCCGAGCGCCTCGGGGGCGACAGCCACCTGGCGGTCGTCGCCCCGAGCGCCGAGGCGCGCCCGGTGTTCCAGCGCTGGATGGGGCTGGACCGCCGGCTGGAATGGCTGGTCGCGGGCGGATTCGTCGGCGCGGACGGCACCGTCGACCTCGCCGCGGCGGCGGCCGACGAGACCGGGCGCAGCGGCTGGTGGGAGGAGTTCGACCTGGTCGACCGGTTCGGCTCGAAGACCGATCTCGAAGTGCTGCGCGCCGAGCTCGCCGTCGAGTACGACACCTGGGAGCGGGACGCGCTGGCGCACGGCGACGAGTCGGCGCCCGCCTCGTTCTGGCGCGACTGGTTCGCGCAGCCCGCCCCGTACCGCCGACTGGCCCGGATCACCGGCCGGATGACCGTCCACGTGGGCGCCGAGGACTGGACGACGCCGCCCCGGCAGGCCCACCTCCTGCACCACGCGGCGCTCGCGCACGGCCTGCAGTCGCAGCTGACGATCCATCCGCGGCTCGGACACCTCATGTCGCCCCGCTCGGCCGACGGCCGCCGCACCTACGGGCCCTTCGACCCGGATTTCCTGCGGGACCTCGTCGAGTCCGTCGACGCGGTGCTCCGCCCCGGCCACCCCGGCTGAACCAACCACCGAACGAAAGGCCTCCCGATGGAGAAGCTCACGCTCGAAGCACTGATCGAGCTGCTCAACGAGTGCAACGACTTCGAGGACCCGGTCGAGCCGACGCCCGACGTGCTCGACCTCGCCTTCGACGCGCTCGGGTACGACTCGCTGACGCTGCTCAACGCGATCTCGAAGCTGGAGCGCCAGTACGGGATCGAGCTCCCCGAGTCCATCACCTCGGACGCCAAGACGCCGCGCGAGCTCCTCGCCGTCGTCGACGCCCGCCTCGCCTAGCGACGACCCGAAGAACGGAGAACACACGACGTGTGCGGAATCACCGGTTGGTTCGACCGTGACCGCGGGCTCGACCGCGAACACGAGCTCGTACGGCAGATGACCCGGACGATGGAATGCCGCGGCCCGGACGAGGAGGGAATGTGGATCTCCGGCCCGGTCGCGCTGGGGCACCGGCGGCTGTCGATCATCGACCTCGAAGGCGGCAAGCAGCCGATGGTCGCCGATCACGACGGCGACCGCCCGCTCGCGGCCCTCACCTTCTGCGGCGAGGTCTACAACTACCGTGAGCTCCGCGCGGAGCTGATCGCGCACGGCCACGCGTTCCGGACGAACAGCGACACCGAGGTCGTCCTGCGGGCCTACCTCCAGTGGGGGACGGACTTCGCGAGCCGGCTCAACGGCATGTTCGCCATCGGCATCTGGGACGCCGTCCGCCAGGAGCTGATCCTCGTCCGGGACCGGATGGGCGTGAAGCCGCTGTTCTACTACCCCACGCCGGGCGGGGTCCTGTTCGGTTCGGAGCCCAAGGCGATCCTGGCGAACCCGCAGGCGCGCCGGACGGTCGACCGGACGGGCCTGTGCGAGGCCCTGGACATGGTGAAGACGCCCGGGGCCGCCGTGTTCAGCGGCATGCACGAGGTCGTACCGGGCGAGATCATCCGGGTCGACGCGTCGGGCATCAGGAAGGCCCGCTACTGGAGGCTCGAAGCGGCCCCGCACACCGACACCCAAGAGCAGACCATCGGGAACGTCCGGGACCTGCTCGACGACATCGTCGGCCGGCAGTTGATCTCGGACGTGCCGGTGTGCTCGCTGCTGTCCGGCGGCCTCGACTCCTCGACGATCACGGCGATCGCCGCCCAGGTCCTGGAGCGCGAGGGCCGCGGCCGGGTGAACTCGTTCTCGGTGGACTTCAAGGGCTCGACCGACAGCTTCGAGCCCGATGCGGTGCGCGGCGCTCCCGACGCGCCCTTCGTGCGGGACCTGTCCGCGCACGTCGGCACCAACCACCGGGAGATCCTGCTGGACAGCCACGAGCTGTCGGAGCCGGAGGTCCGGGCGGCGGTGCTGCGGGCGACCGATGTGCCGCCGGCGTTCTGGGGCGACATGTGGCCCTCGCTCTACCTCCTGTTCCGGGCCGTCCGCCGGCACTCGACGGTGGCGCTCTCGGGCGAGTCGGCCGACGAACTGTTCGGCGGCTACCTCTGGTTCCACCGGCCGGAGGCGATCGACGCGAGCACCTTCCCGTGGCTCACCTCTGGATCGGCCCGTTACTTCGGCGGCACGTCGCTGCTCGACGGCGGCCTGCGGGAGAAGCTCGACATAGCCGGGTACCGGGCCGACCGTTACGCCGAGGCCGTCGCCGAGGTGCCCGTGCTGGCCGGGGAGAGCGACGTCGACCGGCGGATGCGCAAAGTGTCGTACCTCAACCTGACGCGGTTCGTGCAGACGCTCCTCGACCGCAAGGACCGCATGAGCATGGCGGTCGGCCTGGAGGTCCGCGTGCCGTTCTGCGACCACCGCCTGGTCGAGTACGTGTTCAACACGCCGTGGGCGATGAAGACGTTCGACGGCCAGGAGAAGAGCCTGCTGCGCGCGGCGGCCCGGGACCTGCTGCCGGCGTCCATCCTGGAGCGGAAGAAGACGCCGTACCCGGCGACCCAGGACCCGGGGTACGAGGCCGCACTGCGGGCCGAGATGGCCGAGGTGCTCGCCGACCCGAACGCACCGGTGCACCCGCTCCTGGACCGGGCCAGGGTCGACAAGGTGCTGGACCGGTCGCTGAGCGCGACGAGCCTCCCGTACAGCCGCGGCGGCCTGGAGATGGCGCTCTGGCTCAACCGCTGGCTGTCCGCCTACGACGTGACCCTCGACATCTGACGGAGGACGGCAAGACGATGGACTTCAGCCTGTTCTACTTCGCCAACGAGCAAGAAGCGGACACCGGTTCGACGGACCGGTACGGCCTGCTGCTCGACGGGGCGAAGTTCGCCGACGCCCACGGCTTCACCGCGGTGTGGACGCCGGAACGGCATTTCCACGAGTTCGGCGGCATCTACCCGAACCCGTCCGTGCTGGGGGCGGCCGTCGCGGCCGTCACCGAGCGCGTCGGCATCCGCGCCGGGAGCGTGGTGGCGCCGCTGCACCACCCGGTGCGCATCGCCGAGGAGTGGGCGGTCGTCGACAACCTCTCCGGCGGCCGGGTCGGCGTGTCCTTCGCCTCCGGATGGCACCCCCAGGACTTCGCGCTGCGCCCGGAGAACTTCGCGGACCGCAAGGCGAAGCTGGAGACGACCGTCGAGGAGGTGCGCGAGCTGTGGCGCGGCGGCGCGATACCCGTGGTCGACGGCGCGGGCGAATCGCAGCTCGTGCGGTCCTATCCGCGTCCGGTCCAGGCGGAACTCCCGGTCTGGATCACGAGTTCGGGCGGCCCCGAGACGTTCCGGGCGGCGGGCCGCGCGGGGGCCGGGTTGCTGACCCACCTCGTCGGTCAGGATCTGGCGGAGCTGTCCGACAAGGTCGCGCTCTACCGCGAGGAGTACGCGGCCCGGCCCGGTTCGGACGGGGACCGCGGGCACGTCGTCCTCATGCTCCACGCGTACCTGCACGAGGACGAGGCCGTCGCCAAGGAGACGGTGCGGGCGCCGTTGTGCGCCTACCTCCGCAGCTTCGCCGGGCTCACCATGAGCTCCAGCACCAAGGGCCGCCGGGTCGACCCCGAGGCGCTCAGCCCCCGGCACTTCAACGCCATGGTCGAGCGCTCCTTCGAGCGGTACTTCGACGAGGGCGGTCTGCTCGGCACCGTCGAGAAGGCCGTCGACGTCGTCGAGCGGGTGCGGAAGGCCGATGTCGACGAAATCGCCTGCCTCATCGACTTCGGGGTGGCCCGGGAGAAGGTCACGGCGGGCTTCGAACTCCTCGGCGCGCTGCGGGCGGCCACCGCGGAAGACAGCCGATGACCCGCACCGGGAGCACGGACCTCGTACGGCTGCCGGAGCACCCGCCCGGTGAGTTCCGGCGCTCGGCCGGCCGGTTCCCCACCGGGGTGACCGTGCTGACCTGCCGGCGGGACGGGGAACTGCACGGCATGACGGTGAACGCGTTCACCACCGTGTCGCTCGACCCGCTGCTGGTCCTGGCTGTGCTGCGGACGGGCTCCCGGACGACCGGTCGGGTGCTGTCCGGCGGCGGGTTCGCGGTGACCGTGCTGAGCTCCCGCCAGGAGCAGACGGCACGGGCGTTCGCGGACCCGTCCCGGGCCCGGGGCAGCGCCGCATTCTCCACCGTCGCCCACGCACCCGGCGGGGCCACCGGTTCGCCCGTCCTGGTGGACGGGATCGCCTACTTCGACTGCGTGGTCGAGTCCACCCATCCGGCCGGCGACCACACCATCGTCGTCGGCGCCGTGCAGTCCTTCGGCCTGCTGTCGGAAGAGCCCGCCCTGCTGTTCAGCCGCAGCCGCCTGGGCGCGGAACCGGACCTGGAGCGGCCATGAGGGGTTCGGAGTACATGAGGGGTTCGGAGTAGCCGTGCACGGGTGGGATCTCGGACTGCTGACGATCGCTGCGACGGGAGCGGGCACCGTCAACGCGGTGGTCGGCTCGGGTTCGCTGATCACGTTCCCCGCACTGGTCGCGATGGGCTACCCGCCGATCCTGGCCACCGTGTCCAACAATGTCGGGCTCGTCCCGGGCATGGGCGGCGCGGTGTACGGGTACCGGCGGGAGCTCACCGGGCAGGGCCCGCGGGTCCGGCGGCTCGCGGTGGCCGCCGGCCTCGGCGCGCTGATCGGCAGTCTCCTTCTGCTCTGCCTGCCGTCCGCCTGGTTCCGCACGATCGTGCCGGTCCTGATCGGCACGGCCTGCGTGCTGGTGCTCGTGCAGCCGATCCTCGCCCGCCGGCCGGCCGCCGAGGGCCGGCGCGGCGGGGCATGGCTCTGGGTCGGCGTGTTCGCGACCGGCATCTACGGCGGCTACTTCGGAGCCGCCCAGGGCGTCGTCCTCATCGGGCTGCTCGGTGCGCTGACGACCGAGCACCTCCAGCGGCTGAACGCCGTGAAGAACGCCCTGGCGCTCACGGTGAACCTGGTCGCGGCGATCGTCTTCGTCTGCGTCACCACCGTCGACTGGCAGGTCGCACTGATCATCGCGGCCGGGTCGACGGTCGGGGGCCTGCTCGGTTCCCGGTACGGCCGGCTGCTGCCGCCGGCAGCCCTCCGGGCGGTGATCGCCGCGGTCGGACTGCTCGCCATGGCCGATCTGATCGCCGGCTCCCGGTGATCGCGGTCGGCCGACCCGGCGGATGCCCTCCCCGGGGCGGCGCTGCGGCCCCGGCCCGCTGAGCGGGCGCGGCCCGGCGCCGCCCCGGGGAACGCGTCCCGATGATTCGCGCCGCCAACACCGGATGCGGCACAGTGAGTCCATGAAGGCGCAGACCGCTCCCGTTGATCCGCCGCACGCCGGGGCCCCGCGGCGCCGTCCCGTGCAGGAGCGCAGTCTCCGGCGCTACGAGCGTCTGCTGGACGCCTGCGCGGGCCTGCTCGACGAGGCCGGGCCCACCGCGCTGACCACCAAGGAGGTCGCCGCCCGGGCGCAGGTCCCGATCGGCACGCTCTACCAGTTCTTCTCCGGCAAGGACAGCCTGCTCGGTGCGCTGGCCGAGCGGAACCTGGAGCGCTTCCTGCACCGCCTGGCCGCCCGCACCGCGGACGGCACCCCCGACGGCGTGGCGGGCTTCGTCGACGTGGCCGTCGACGAGTTCGTCGCGATGAAGCGCACCGTCGCCGGTTTCGGCCACCTGGACTTCGGGCTGGTCGGGACGGACCCCGGCGACCTCGCCGACGACGAGCACCTGCTCGACGCCGACCTCGACAACAACGCGGCGGTGGCCGTCCGGATCGGCGCACTGGGCGGCGACCTGTTCACCGGGCCGGGCTTCCCGCTCGCGCTGCGGGTCGCCCTGGAGTGCGCGGACGCCGTCCTCAAGCTGGCCTTCCGGGTCGACCCCGACGGCGACCCGGCGCTGATCGGCGAGTGCAAGTGGCTGCTGCGCGGCTACCTCGCGGCGCCGGCCGACTGAGCGGCCGCCGCCGGGCGCCTGCCGTCCGCTGAACTCCCCCGCCGGGAAAGGCGGATGCCCACCCACACCCCGCCGGGGGTGGGTGGGCATCCGTTTCCGGGCCCTCGGGTCAGGAGCCGAAGACCTGGAACTCGGAGAGCTGACCCGCGGGCCAGCCGGTGTTCCCGGTCACGTTCAGCCGCACGAAGCGGGTGGGCGTGGCCGGCAGGGTGATGGTGACGGTGTTGCCGGTCGCCGGGTCGAAGGTGTAACCCGCCGAGCCGACCAGGGTGGAGAAGGACGAGCCGTCGGTCGAGCCCTGCACCGAGAGGGTCTCGGTGCGGGTGGCCCAGGAGCCGGACGGCGGCAGCTTCAGCGTGACCTTGGAGAGGCCGAGCGCGCAGCCGAGGTCGACCTGCACCCACTGCGGGAAGGCGCTGTTGGCGCTCTCCCAGTAGGAGTTGGCGTCACCGTCCACCACGTTGCCGGCGCCGTAGTTCTGGGTGGAGCCGGCGGCGGTGGCGGTCTTGCCCTGGGCGATGTTGCCGGTGCCCGGGTTGCAGGCGGGCGGGGTGGTGGAGCCGGACGGGCTCGGCGACGGCGAGGCGGTCTGGCCGGTGCCCAGGAAGGCCTGGAGCTCGGAGAACTGCGCCGCCGGCCAGGCGGTGTTGCCGGTCACGTTGATCCGCAGGTACCGGGTGGCGGTGGCGGGCAGGGTGATGGTGACGGTGTTGCCGGTCGCCGGGTCGAAGGTGTAACCCGCCGAGCCGACCAGGGTGGAGAAGGACGAGCCGTCCGTCGAGCCCTGCACCGAGAGGGTCTCGGTGCGGGAGTTCCAGGCGGTCGCCGGGGGCAGCTTCAGGGTGAGCTTCGACAGGCCCACCGCGCAGCCCAGGTCGACCTGGGCCCACTGCGGGAAGGCGTTGTTGGCGCTCTCCCAGTACGAGTTGGCGTCACCGTCGACGAGGTTGCCCGCGGTGTAGGTCTGGTTGCTGCTGGAGGACGTGGCGGGCCGGCCCTGGGCGATGTTGCCGGTGCCGGTGGGGCAGGTCGGCGTGGTCGGCGAGGAGGACAGGCTCGGCGACGGGGACGGCGAGGAGGAGGTGCCGGACGGGCTCGGCGAGGGGCTGGAGGTGCCCGGGTTGCTCGGCACGCCGTTGTACGTCCAGATCGGGGCGGGCCAGGTGCCGGTGCAGGTGGAGCCGGTGTTCCAGCCGGAGTTGCCGCCGCCGTCGGTGATCTGCAGCCCGGCGCCGATGCAGTTGTGGATCGGGGTGGCCGCCTGGCCGATGTTGGTGGCCTTGACGTTGGTGAACTTCATCTGGGCGTTGGCCTGGGCCTGGATGGCGTAGGTGCCGGCGCCGTTGATGTTCACGTTGGTCAGGTTGATGCCGCTGACCGAGCCCTCGATGGTCTGGATCGCCTCGTAGGAGCTGTCCAGGATGTCGGTGTCGGTGACGTTGATCGTCGCGCCGGAGATCGGCTCGCTCTGGCCGTCGAACCAGAGGGCGCCGACGCCGAACTGCCAGTTGAAGTCGGAGTTGCCGGTGCGGATCAGGGTGTTGCGGGCCGCGGTGATGGTGCCGGCGACGGCGGTGCCGCTGCCGGAGTTGACGCCCGGGTAGCGGTTGGCGATGTGCAGGCCGCCGCCGTTGGAGATGGTGTCCGCCATCACGTTGTCCGAGATGGTGAAGTCCTTGCCACCGTAGGTGACGATGTTGTTCGCCAGGATCGGCAGCACCACCGTGTTGTGGGTGAAGCTGTCGTTCACGTTCGGCTTGTTCTCGGGCCAGGAGGCCAGGCCGTCGTCGCCGGTGTTGCGGACGAGGGTGTTGGTGACCGTGGAGTTGGTGACGCCGGTGTGGAAGTTCACGCCGTCCGCGGTGGTGTCCAGGATGCGGCTGTTCTTGATGGTGAACTTGTCCATCGGACCGTCCATCCACGCGCCGACCTTGACGTGCTGCAGCCAGACGTCGTCGACGGTGGAGTTCGACATGGCGCCGCCGATGCCGTTGACCTGGTCCTCGTCGACGCGCTCGCGGATGTCGCCGATGATGGCGAAGTCCTTGAGGGTGACGTTCTGGCTCGGGCCGCCGCTGTTGACGTACTTGCCGTAGATGCCGGCCGCGTTGGCGCGGTTGTTCGGGTCGCGCCCGCCGAGCACCGAGTACCAGGGGCCGGCGCCGGTGAGGGTGACGTTGTCGACGACCACGTGGCTGTACAGGGTGAAGTTGCCCTGCGGGATGTAGACGGCCTTGCCCTGCGCGGCACCGGCGTTCACGGCCGCCTGGAACTTGGCGGTGGAGTCGGTGGCGCCGGTCGGGTCGGCACCGAAGTCGGAGACCACGTCGAGCGCGCCGGCCGGCTTGGCGATCGGTGCGGCGACGTTCTCGAAGTCCGCGAGGTCGACCGTGAAGGTCGGCGACTGCGCGGTCGAGCTCACCTGGAGCCGGATCTTGGTGCCGATCGGGTAGGTCTGGCCGAGCAGCGTCCGGGTCTCGTCGTAGAAGTGGTGCGGGTTGGTGTCGCCCGGGTTGTTGTTGAACGGGTAACCACCGTAGTACCAGCTGTACTTCGAGGTGACCGGGATGCTCTTCAGGGTGCTGCCGTTGACCAGCAGGTCCATCGAGGCGTCGCGACCCTTGCCGTCCGCGGTGTCCGGGAGGCTGTAGCGGAAGTCGATCGAGTTCGCGGGCTGGGTCAGGGTGAACTCGACGTACTGGCCGGTCGCACTGAGCGTGACCGCCTGCCGACCGGAGGCCTCGGAGGGCAGGTTGCCGTACTTGCGGTCCGGGCCGATGACCGTGCCGTTCGTGGCCGCGTACTCGGCCTCCTGCTCGACGAACGGGACGGTCGCGCCGCGGCCTGCGACGCCCAGGGGCGACAGGGCGGGGACTCCTGCCGCGTGCGCCGCGCCGGCGTTGGCCAGGACGGCCGTCAGCAGGCCGACCGTGCCGAGGGCGGTCGCGGTGAGGGCGGCGACGGTACGGGCTCCGCGCCTGGTGGGGGTGCTTGCATCTGCGGCTGCACTTCCTTGCCGGGTTGGGGGTGCTCCGGGTGGGGGCAATCGCCCGGCGGCGGCGTTGCGCTGACGCTTCGCCAGAATGACGCGCGGGTTTCCGCCGGACGTGGGCGAGACTACGAGCACCGGTCGCATGAAGTCCATACCCGTGCGCAAAATCGCGACGGAAGATTGCAAGTTCGCAAGCATGAAGCGGTAAGGAAGCAATCACCCGATCCTCCGGCCGCACCGGGCCCCAGCTGCCCCCATTGCGGCCCTCCGCCGGGCGCCGCACAGTGGAGAACGGGGGCGGCCACCTGCGGGGCTGCCGTCCCGCTCGTTCCGCCCGCAGCACGCCCCACCCCCGAGGAGCATGAGCATGCAAGCCACGGTAGGCGACCAGCTCCACATCCACAGCAAGTCGGTCGGCATGGTGGACCGCATCGGCGAGATCATCGAGGTCCGCGGCGCCGACGGCGAACCCCGTACCTGGTCCGCTTCGAGGACGGCCACGACGGCCTGGTCTACCCGGGCCCCGACTGCGTCGTCGAACACCAGCAGGAACACCGCTAAGCGGTTGGCAGCGCCCCCGCTACCGGGCCCGCTGGCCCATCTGGCCCCACTGCTGGACAACTACGGTTATGCAGCGGTGGGGCTGCTGGTGCTGCTCGACAACTGCGGCATCCCCGTGCCGGGCCAGACCATCCTGGTGCTCGCCGCCGTCTACGCGGGCACCGGCCGGATGTCGATCGCCGCCGTGGTGGTGATCGGCGTGGTGGCGGCGGTGGTCGGCAACACGCTCGGGTACCTGATCGGCCGCACCGGCGGCCACGCATTCGTCCACCGCTGGGGCCGGTACGTGGCGCTCACCCCCGCCCGGATGGCCCGGGCGGAGGGCTTCTTCGACCGCAACGGCCCCAAGGTCGTCACCGTCGCCCGCTTCATCGACGGGCTGCGCCAGACGAACGGCATCATCGCCGGCACCAGCGAGATGGCCTGGCGGCGCTTCCAGCCGGCCAACGTCCTCGGCGCGCTGCTCTGGGTCGGCGCCTGGGCCACCGCCGGGTACCTCACCGGCTCCGACATCGGCCCGCTCTACGAACGCGCGCTGCGCTACCAGGTCTACCTGCTGGCCGCCCTGGGCGTGGTCGTGGTGGCCCTGGTCGTCCGCGCGGTGCTGCACCGGCGGCGCGGGAAGCGCCCGCCGGAGGGCGGGCCCGGCGCCGGAGCGGGAGCGACCGGCGACGGCGGCACGCCGGCCGACGGCGAAGGGCCGGCCGACGGCGAAGGGCCGGCCGACGGCGAGGGACCGGCTGCGGACCCGGCCGGGGCGGACCCGGGACCGCAGCCACCCGATCAGCGCAGCGGCACGACCTCGAACGAGGACGCGTAGCGCACGCCCAGCCGGCTGCCGGTCATCCGGCCGAAGGAGTCCAGGAAGCCCCGGGCGTCGGCCATGTCGCCGCCGAGCCCGTCCAGGTACGCCCGGTGGGCCTCCAGCGAGGCCACCCCGGCGTCGAAGTGGTCGGTGGTGTCCACCGCGTGCCGCGCCTCCGGGGAGCCCGCCGCCCACACCTGCCGCACGCCGTTCCACGGCTCGTGGCCCTCGGCCAGCAGCTCACGGAACACCCAGCGGTTGCCGGCGTCCCGGACGCCGTCCAGGGTGGCCCGGCCGACAGCGATGTGGTCGGCCTGGTTCGGGAACGTACCGCCGTAGGTGTCCCGGAAGTTGGTGGTCAGCACGATCTCCGGCCGGTGCCGGCGCACCGCGCGCGCGATGTCGCGGCGCAGCGGCAGCCCGTACTCGACCACGCCGTCCGGGTGGCCGAGGAACTCCACCGTGTCGACGCCGACCAGGGCGGCCGAGGCGATCTGTTCGGCCTCCCGGACGGTGCGGCACTCGTCCGGGTCCATCGAGTCGATGCCGGCCTCGCCGCTGGTGGCCATCACGTAGACGATCCGCTTGCCCTGGGAGGTCCAGCGGGCCACCGCGGCGGCCGCGCCGTACTCCATGTCGTCGGGGTGGGCCACGACGGCGAGGGCCGTCCGCCAGTCCTCGTCGACCGGCTCGAAGGGGGTGGTGCCTGCTCGGACATGTCAGCCGGCGCTCCTGATCGAGTAGTTGAAGTCGGTGTGGCCGAAGTGGCCCATCAGCTTGAGCCAGAACGGCATCAGCATCTCGGTACCGCGGGCGGCGTCGATCCCGCCGAGGTCGATCACGGCTGCGTCCGGCCAGCCGAACTGCTCCAGGACGCCCCGGACGAGGGCCTTGGCCTCCGGGTCCTCCCCCGCCACGAACACCTGGTGCTCGCCCGGCACCCGGCCGGGGTCGACCATCAGCGGGGCGGCGAGGGTGTTCAGCGCCTTGACCACACGGGTGTCCGGGAACTCGCGCTGGAGCTGCTCACCGACGCTGTCGGTGTTGACCGGGGCGAGGCTGACCTCCCCGGTGGCGGAGAACACCAGCGGGTTGGAGACGTCGATCAGGACCTTGCCGGCGAGGCGCTCGGCCCCGGCCTGGCGGAGGGCCTGGAGGGAGACCGTCCCGGCCGTGGCGTTGACCACCGCCTCGCCGAAGGCGGCGGCCTCCTCGAAGGTGCCGGCGTGCCCGTGCGGCCCGGCCTGGTCCGCCCAGGAGACCGCCGACGGGTTGTCCTTGGTGCGTGAGCCGAGGGTGACCTCGTGGCCCAGCCCGACCAGCCGGGTCGCGAGGGTGCGGCCCACGGTGCCCGTGCCGATGATCCCGAATCGCATCGCTGCTCTCCCTGGGGTGATGGATCGATGGAGGTGCGCTCGTCAGGTGGCGAGCCGGTCGCCGAGGACGCAGAACTCGTTGCCCTCCGGGTCGGCGAGGACGACCCAGCGCTGCTCGCCCTGGCCGATGTCGGCGTGCCGGGCGCCGAGGGCCAGCAGGCGTTCCACCTCGGCCCGCTGGTCGTCGGGGCGGAAGTCCAGGTGCAGCCGGTTCTTGCCGCCCTTGGCCTCGGGCACCCGGAGGAAGAGCAGGCCGGGCAGCCGGTCCGGGGCGGGGCGGATCTCGTACTCCTCCGGCTCCGCGCCCACGACCGTCCAGCCCAGGGCCTCGGCCCACCAGTGGGCGAGCGTCTGCGGGTCCGCGGCGTCGACGACGACCTGCTCCCATTCCAGTGCCATGGTCGCACCCTACCCGGGGGCAGCTGACGGGCCATCATGCGACCGGTCGCCGGGCGGGCCTTCGGCCCAGCGGGCGCGCAGCCGGGCGGCCTCCTCGTCCAGCGCGGCGCGCAGCGCCGGGCGGCCGGCCGGTCGCCGGTGCGCAGGGCGGCGACGCCGACCCGGCGGACGAGCGGCGGCCCGTCGACGGGGCGGACGGCCAGGTCGGGCCGGGGCGGGCCGAGACCGAGGCGGGGCACCAGGGCGACGCCGACGCCGGCCGCGACGAAACCCTGCAGGACGCCGTAGTCGTCGGTGCGCAGGACGGGCACGGGGGCGAAGCCGTGGGCGGCGCAGGCCCGGGCGAGCACTCGGTCGACGGGGTCGTCCTCGGTGGCGCCGAGGATCCAGCCGTCCTCGCGGAGCCCGGCGATCGGCACCCGCTCGGCGGCGGCCTGCGGGTGGTCGGCGGGCAGGACGAGCTGCAGCGGGTCGTCCAGCAGCGGGTGGACGACCATGTCCTCGCCGAGGTCGAGGGTGCCGTCCGGCCGGGAGTAGACGAGGGCGACGTGCAGCCGGCGGCTGCGCAGGCCGTCGAGCAGCGCGGGCAGTTCGCCCTCGGTGAGGTGGATCCGGACGCCCGTGCGGTGCAGGGTCCGGACGGCCGGCGGCAGCAGCAGCGCGCCGGCGGAGGGGAAGGTGCCGACCCGCAGGGTCGCCGAGCCGCGGCGGACGAGTTCGCGGATCTCCTGCTCGGCGACGGTGATCCGGCCGAGCACGGCCTCGGCGTGCGGCAGGAGGGCGGCCCCGGCGTCGGTGAGGACGGCGCCGCGGGCGCCGCGGTGCACCAGCGGTGTGCGGAAGTGCGCCTCCAGGGTGGCCAGGTGGTGGCTGACGGTGGGCTGGCTGTGGCCGAGGGCGCGGCCGGCCGCGGCGAGCGAGCCCTCCTGGGCGACGGCCCGCAGGACCTGGAGGTGGCGGAGTTCGAGCACGGGTATCGACGCTTTCTGGAGATGTCCAGAAAACCACCCTATTCCTCGATGGCCCGGCCGGTGCGACCGTCGAGGGGTGAGCACCGTGACCAGGATCCCTTCCCCCTCTCCCGCCCGCCCCGATGCGGCACAGCGCCGCGCCCCGTACGCGGAGGCGGTGCGGCGCAGTGCGGCCGCCGACCGGCTGCGGCTGAACGTGCCCGGCCATGCGGCCGATCCCGGCCGGTTCCCCGGTCTGGCGGACCTGGTCGGTGAGGAGGTGCTGCGGCTGGACGTGCCCCCGCTGCTGGAGGGCGTCGACCTCGGGCCGGACAGTCCGATGGAGCAGGCGCTGCGACTGGCGGCCGGGGCGTGGGGGGCCCGCCGGACGTGGTTCCTGACCAACGGCGCCTCGCAGGGCAACCGGATCGCCGCGCTGGTCGCGCAGTCGCTGGGCCGGACGCTGGTGGTGCAGCGCAGCGTGCACTCCAGCGTGGTGGACGGGCTGGTGCTGTCGGGTCTGCGGGCGGCCTTCGTGCAGCCGTCGCTGGACGCCGGGCTGGGCATCGCGCACGGTGTGTCGGCACCGGACCTCGCGGCGGCGCTGGCCGCGCACCCGGACGCGGCGGCGGCGTACGTGGTGACGCCGAGCTACTTCGGCGCGGTGGCGGACGTCCCGGCGCTGGCCCGGGTGGCGCACGCCGCGGGGGTGCCGCTGATCGTGGACGAGGCCTGGGGGTCGCACTTCGGCTTCCATCCGGCGCTGCCCGCGGCGGCGGTCGCGCAGGGCGCGGACCTCGTGGTGTCGAGCACCCACAAGCTGGGCGGGGCGCTGACCCAGGCGGCGATGCTGCACCTGGGCGAGGGTCCGTTCGCGGACCGGCTGGAGCCCTTGGTGGAGCGGGTGTTCCACCTGACCCAGTCGACGAGCGCGAGCGCGCTGCTGCTGGCCTCGCTGGACGAGGCGCGGCGCGCGCTGGCGACGGGCGCCGAGCGGATCTCGGGGTCGCTGCGGGCGGCGCGGGAGATGCGGGCGGCGGTGCGCGCGGGCGGCCGGTTCGCGGTGGCGAGCGACGGGTTCGGGCGGTTCGCGGACGTGGTGGCGGTCGATCCGCTGCGGGTCGCGGTGGACGTGCGGGCCGGCGGGATCTCGGGGCACGAGGCGCGACGGCGGCTGATGCGGGACCACGGGGTGCTGGTGGAGGTGGCGACGGACGCCGCGGTGGTGGCGGTGGTCGGCGCCGGGGCGGCGCCCGATCCGGCCCGGTTCGCGGCGGCGCTGCACGCGCTGCCGGCCGGGGAGGCCGCCGGGCCGGCCGGGGCCGGGCTGCGGCTGCCCGCGCCGGGCCCGGTGCGGCTGACGGCGCGGGAGGCGTTCCTGGCGCCGAGCGTGCTCGTCCCGGCGGCGCAGGCGGTGGGCCGGGTGTCGGCGGACACCCTGGCGGCGTACCCGCCGGGGATCCCGAACGTGCTGCCGGGCGAGGAGGTCACCGCGGAGGTGGTCGCGTTCCTGCAGGGCGTGGCGGCGGCCCCGACCGGTCATGTCCGGGGTGCCGCCGATCCGGCCGTCGCCCGCGTGCGGGTGGTGGACGACGGCCGGTGGGGCCGCTGATCGACCGGTCGGCTACTCGACGGTGACGCTCTTGGCGAGGTTGCGCGGCTTGTCCACGTCCCGGCCCAGGGCGACGGCGGCGTAGTAGGCGAGCAGCTGGAGCGGGATGTTGAGCAGCAGCGGGTCGAGCTCCGGCTCGCTCTTGGGCACCAGGATGCAGTGGTCGACGAGCTTGGCCTCGGGTGCCCGGTGGGCGACGGCGAGGACCCGGCCGGAGCGGGCCTTGATCTCGCCGAGGGTGGTGAGGTTCTTGTCGAGCAGTTCGTCGTCCGGGACGAGGGCGACGGTCGGCAGCTCCGGGCTGATCAGCGCGAGCGGGCCGTGCTTGAGCTCGCTGGCCGGGTACGCCTCGGCGTGGACGTAGCTGATCTCCTTGAGCTTCTGGGCGCCCTCGCGGGCGACCGGGTAGCCGCGGACCCGGCCGATGAACATCATCCCGGCGTTGTCGGCGTACTCGGCGGCCAGCTTGGCGATCTCGTCCTGCTGGTCGAGGATCTGCCGGATGTGACCGGGCAGGGCCTTGAGGGCGCCGACGATGCGGCGGCCGTCGGCGGGCGACAGGTCGTGGATGCGGCCGAAGTGCAGGGCGAGCAGGGCGAAGGCGATCACGGTGGAGGTGAACGCCTTGGTGGAGGCCACCGAGATCTCCGGGCCGGCGTGCAGGTAGATGCCGCCGTCGCACTCGCGGGCGATGGCGCTGCCGACGGTGTTCACGACGCCGAGGACGCGGCCGCCCTTGCGCTTGATCTCCTGGACGGCGGCGAGGGTGTCGTAGGTCTCGCCGGACTGGCTGACCGCGACGTACAGGGTGTCGGCCTCGATGACCGGGTTGCGGTAGCGGAACTCGGAGGCGGGCTCGCTGTGGGCGGGGATGCGGGCGAGCTCCTCGATCAGCTGGGCGCCCATCTCGCCGGCGTAGTAGGCGGAGCCGCAGCCGAGGATCTTGACCCGGCGGATCTCGCGGAGCTCGCGGGCGTCGAGGTTGAGGCCGCCGAGGTGGGCGGTGGCGAAGCGCTCGTCGAGCCGGCCGGAGAGGGTGCGCTCGACCGCGGCGGGCTGCTCGTGGATCTCCTTGAGCAGGTAGTGCTCGTAGCCGCCGGTGTCGTACGCGCCGACCTCCCAGTCGACGGTGGACGGCTGGCGGGTGACGGTGCGGGCGTCCTCGGTGAAGGTGCGGAAGCCGTCGGCGCGGACGACGGCGAGCTCGCCGTCCTCCAGGTGGACGACCTGCCGGGTGTAGCGGACGAGGGCGGAGACGTCGGAGGCGGCGAACATCTCCTTCTCGCCGAGGCCGAGCACGATCGGGCTGCCGTTGCGGGCGACCACGATCCGGTCGCTCTGGCGGGCGTCGACGACGGCGATGCCGTACGTGCCGACGACGTGCTTCAGGGCGGCGCGGACGGCGTCCTCCAGCTCGCCGCCGTCGGCGGCGTGCGCGGCGATCAGGTGGGCGAGCACCTCGGTGTCGGTCTCCGAGCCGAACACGGCGCCGTCCGCGGTGAGGCGGGCGCGCAGCTCGTCCGCGTTCTCGATGATGCCGTTGTGGACGACGGCGATGTTCTCGGCGTTGTCGACGTGCGGGTGGGCGTTGGCGTCGCTGGGCACGCCGTGCGTGGCCCAGCGGGTGTGGCCGATGCCGGTGGTGCCCTTGAAACGGGCCGGCACGGCCGCGGCGAGGTCGGCGACCCGGCCCTTGGCCTTGCAGACCTTCAGGCCGCCGGACTTGCCGGTGACGGCGACGCCGGCCGAGTCGTAGCCTCGGTACTCCAGCCGCTGGAGGCCTTCCAGCAGGAAGGCGGTGGCGTCCTTGGGGCCGATGTAGGCCACGATTCCGCACATGGTGACAGCTCCTTGGGTGCTCAGGTCGAACGGTGTTCAGCCGCCGTAGACGATCCGGCGCAGCTGTCGGGTGGACAGCTCGGGCGCGGCGACGCGGCGGGCCGCGAGTTCGCTGCCGAGGCGGGCGAAGATCCGTTCGTTGGTCAGTCCGCGTGCCTGGAGCTCACCGTGACGGCGGCGGACGTACTCCTCGGTCGTCTCGGAGAAGTACGCCAGCACCTCCGCGACCACCCGTGCGGCCTCGCCGGGGCCGAGCGGGCTGGTGCGGGTGAGGTGGACGAGGAGGTCCTCGTGAGGGTGGGATGAGCCGGGCACGACTCGGGAGCCTAGGCGCGGATCGGCCGGATACCCAAGATTTCTGCCCGATTTCGGGCAGATCTTCTGACATTCGGCCCACTCGGCGCGCCCTGGGGGATACGAAGGGCCCTTCGGTGGCCGCTCACAAGGGCGGCCCGCCAGTGTGAGACGGTGTCGGCGAGCGGGGTGACGGCGGGGAGGCCGTTGCGCCGGACGGGGGTTCTCTCCCGCCCGTGGTGCCGACACCCGGCCCACGGCGGCGGACGGAGCGGGATTTCGGGGCCGTCACCGTCAGGATGGGTCTGCCGCCTGTCCGTCATCGACCACGGGGGACTTCAGCCATGCATCCGCGGATCTTCGCGATCATCACCGCCGCCCTGCTCGGGGCCCTCGGCCTCGGCGCGGTCGCGGTGACCCAGTGGACCCCGCCCGCCGCGGAGGTCGCCGCGACCGCCGCCCCGGCGTCCCCCGCGCAGAGCGGCCCGGCGGCACCGGCACCCTCCCCTCCCCACCGGCGACCCGGCGGTCTGGACGCGCTCGACCCTGCGCAACAAGCTGATGGCCGAGATGACGGCCACCGACCCGGGCGTCGCGCTGGCCGACTTAGACGCGATCACCAAGGCCAAGCCGTACACGGTGCGGTTCTGCCACCCGATCGCCCACGAGCTGGGCCACGCCGCCGTCCAGCGCTACCACCAGGACTTCCAGAAGGTCATCTCCTTCCCGCACGAGACCTGTGCGGCGGGCTACCTGCACGGCGCCGTGGAGGAGATGCTCGCGGCGTCCAAGGACCCGCAGGCGGACATCCTCACGCTGTGCGCCCCGCAGAACACCGGGCCGTGCATCCACGGCATCGGCCACGGGATCATGTTCGTCACCAAGCAGGACATCCCGGCCGCCCGCGACCTGTGCGACAAGTTCCCCACCACCGCGCGGAAGATCACCTGCTCCGAGGGCGTGTTCATGCAGCTGTTCGCGCCCGACGAGGAGGACGAGAAGGCCAAGGCCAACCTGCCCGCCGACCGGCTCGCCGCCGAACCGCTCTACCCCTGCCCCGAGCAGCCCCCGCTCTTCCAGTCCGCGTGCTACTTCTACGCACCGACCTACTACCTCAGCTCGCACGACTGGGCGAACCACCCGGAGGCCTTCGCCGGCGCCCTGAAGTGGTGCGAGAAGGCCGAGAGCACCGGCGGCGGTCCGGACTGCAGCCGGGGCGCCGGCTCGCGGATCATGAAGTACAACCTGGACCGCCCGGACTGGGCCGCCCGGCAGTGCGCCACCGCCGAGGACGGCTGGCAGCGCAAGGCCTGCGCCGAGGGCCTGGTCAGCTACTGGACGGTCAACTACACCGACGCGGGGGCCGCCGCCCGGCTCTGCACCCAGATCACCGACAAGGAGATCGCCGGGTACTGCCGCGCGGCCGGCGGCCTGTCGGCCAGCCTCGACTGACCCGGCGCCCCACCCGGGCCCGCCCCCGCGGCGGACGGCCCCCGGTCCCGCCGGCCGCCCGGACCGGGGGCGTACGATCAAGGCCGCACACGGTGCGCCGAGGGAGCCGCGCCTTGGTTCCCGCACGCCCGCCCCTGGAGCGCACCGCCATGCCCGACGAAGACTTCCGCACCGCCGCCCGCGCCACCGCCGACCTGGTCGCCGACTACCTCGACGCGCTGCCGGAGCGCCCGGTCTGGCAGCCGATGGCCGAGGCCGACCGGCGGGCCCTGCTCGACCTGCCGCTCCCGGAGACCGGCGTGCCGCTGGACGCGCTGCTGAAGACCGTCGGCGACCGGGTGATGACCGCCCCGATGGGCAACGGCAACCCCCGGTTCTTCGGCTGGGTCAACTCCGCGCCGCAGCCCGCCGGGGTGCTCGCCACCCTGGCCGCCGCCGCGATGAACCCGAGCTCGGCCGGCGGCGACCACGCCGACGTCCACCTGGAGCGGGCCGTGGTCCGCTGGATCGCCGAACTCGTCGGCTTCCCGCACCCGGCCGGCGGCGGCCTGCTCACCTCCGGCACCTCGATGGCCACCATCGTCTGCCTGGCCGCCGCCCGGAACCGGGCCGCCCGCCTGGCCGGCGTCGACGTCCGCGCCGAGGGCCTGGCCGCGCTCCCGCCGCTCACCGGCTACGTCACCGGCGAGACGCACTCCTGCGTCCGCAAGGCCTGGGAGCTGCTCGGCCTCGGCAGCAACCGGCTCCGGACGGTCGCCACCGGCGAGGACGGCCGGCTCGACACCGCGGCCCTGGCCGCCGCCGTCGCCGAGGACCGCGCGGCCGGCCGCCTGCCGTTCCTGGTCGTCGCCTCCGCGGGCACCGTCGGCACCGGCGCGGTGGACGCCTTCGAACCGATCGCCGACCTCGCCGGACGCGAGGGCCTGTGGCTGCACGTGGACGGCGCGTACGGCGCCTTCGGCGTGCTCGACCCCGCCATCGCGCACCGCTACGCGGGCATGGACCGCGCCGACTCGATCGCCCTCGACCCGCACAAGTGGCTCGGCGTCCCGGTGGACTGCGGCTGCGCCCTCGTCCGCGACACCGCCGAACTGCGCGGCACCTTCAGCCTCGTCCCCTCCTATCTGCGCGACGACGCGGCCGGCTCGCTCGGCTGGTTCTCCGAGTACGGCACCGAGCAGACCCGGCCGTTCCGTTCGCTCAAGGTGTGGGCGTCCATCGCGCACCGCGGCCGGGCCGGTGTGGCCGCCGACATCGCGCACACCACCGCCCTCGCCCGGCAGCTCGGCGACCTGGTCGGGGCCTGCGACGACCTGGAGCTGCTCGCACCGGTCGAGACCTCGATCGTCGCGTTCCGCTACCGGCCGGCCGGCCTCGACGAGGCGGCCGTCGACCGGCTCAACCGGGACCTGCCGGCCGCCGTGCAGCTGCGCGGCCGGGTGTTCGTCACCGGCGCCGTACTGGGCGGCCGGGAGATGCTCCGCGCCTGTCTGCTGAACGCGACCACCACCGAGGCCGACATCCGCCTGCTCCTGGACGAAGTCCGGGCCGCCGGCGCCGAGCTGAGGGATCGTCCGGACACCGACTGATTCCGGCCGGCCTGACGGACGGACGTCCGGGCGACATGCGGAGACATTAACCGACAGGTCACGGGGGATTCGTGATCGTGAAACACCGGCGCGACACGATATCCGCATGGATGATTCGACGACCACCGCCGCTGTCCCCTCCCCTCGCGCGCCCAGCGGCGCGCCGCCCGGACCCACCGCTGGCGCAGAGAGACCGTCGAACTCGCGGCGGTCTTCCTCGCCGTCGCCACCGCCGACCTGGTCGCCAACATCGTGGTGCACGGCCACGACGGCCCGGCGGTGCTCGGGGTGTCCGCGGTGGCCATGCTCGCCACGGCCGTCCTGCACGGCTGGTGGGCGCACCGACGGCCGCACGGACCGCCGGCCCCGGACACCCATGCCCCGCCCGGGGACGCCGCGGTGACCGGCCCGCTGGACGCGTTCGAGGCCGGTACCCTCTGGCGGATCCGCACCACCGTCGAGGACGCCCCGGGCAGCCTGGCCCGGGTGTGCACGGCGCTGGCCGCGCACCGGGTGAACATCGTCTCGATGCAGTCCCACCCGCTGCCGACCGGTGCCGTGGACGAGTTCTTCGTCCGCGCCCCGCAGAGCCTGGACCGCGCCGAGCTGACCGCCGCGGTGGCCGCCGCCGGCGGGCACGACATCTGGACGGAGCGCGCCGACGCGCACGACCTGGTGGACGCCCCCACGCACGTGCTGGCGCTCGCCACCCGGACGGCGCTCGACGCCGCCGAGCTGCCCGTCGCGCTGCGGCAGCTGTTCGGCCGGTGCACCGTCCGGCAGTACCCGGGCCGCGGCCGCACCGCGCCGGCCGGCGTGGACGGACACGTGATGCGGCTGCCCGTGCCCGGCGGCGACCTCATCGAGCTGACCCGGCCCAACCTGCCGTTCACCCCGACCGAGTTCGCCCGCGGCCAGGCCCTGGTCGAGCTCGACAGCCTGCTCGGCCCGCGGGTGCCCAAGGTCGAGGCCCGGCTCGCCCAGCCGGCCGGCGCCGACCTGACCGTCCGCCGGGCCGAGCCCGGCGACAAGGCCGCCGCGCTGGAGATGCACCGGCGCTGCTCCCCGACACCCTGCGCAAGCGCTACCACGGCCCCGTCCGGGACGCCGACCGCTACCTGGACCACCTGCTCGACCCCCGGCACGGGCAGACCCTCGCGGTGGAGGACGGCGACGGGCGGATCGTCGCCCTCGCCCACCTGATGTGGGACGACGACAGTGCCGAGGTCGCGCTGCTGGTCGAGGACGCCCGGCAACGGCACGGCCTCGGCGTGGACCTGCTGCGGCGGATGGCCGCGCTGGCGCTGGAGGCCGGTGTGGAGCGCGTGTACGCCGTCACCCAGTCCTCGAACTCCGGGCTGATCGCGACCATGCGGAAGCTGTCCGCGCCGCTCGACTACCAGGTCGAGGAGGGCACCCTGGTGATCACCGCGCACCTGGCAGAGGCCGCCGACAAGCTGCCGGCCCCGTGGTCGACCCGGCCCGGCCGCTGACCCGCCGACGCGGCCGCAGACTGCGGCCGGCCCCCGACCGGGCCGGCCGCTTCCGCATGTCCGGGGCCCTTCAGCCGTCCGCCGGGCCGCGGCCGTCCGGACGGTTCCGGCAGGCCGCACAGGGTCCGGGGCTCAGAGCCGCGGGCCGGAGTGGGTAGGCTGAGCTCCGTCCCCGCCGTCCGATGGTCACCGCAACGACCCGGGCGGTGCCGCAGCAAGGAGGAACCACTGAGCATGGCAGGCACCGATTCGGAAGCCACAGCCGCACGCGACGCCTCGCTGCCGGCCCGTGCCAAGATCGCTGTGACGGCCGGCAAGATGGCCGCGGCCCTCTCGCAGAAGGCCGGCCGGGGCAGTGGCTCGGTGATCGGCGGCAAGATCGCGCTGAGGCTCGACCCCGACCTGCTCGCGACCCTCGCCGAGCACCTCGACGTGGTGCTGGTCAGCGCGACGAACGGCAAGACCACGACCACCCGGCTGATCGCCGAGGCGCTGCGCGCCGCCGGCCCGGTGGTGTCCAACGCGCTCGGCGCCAACATGCCGGCCGGCATCACGGCCGCGCTGGCCGGCGGCTCGGACGCGCGCTTCGGCGTGATCGAGGTGGACGAGAAGTACCTGGCGACCGTGGCCCGGGACACCCGGCCGAAGGCCATAGCGCTGCTGAACCTCTCCCGCGACCAGCTCGACCGTGCGGCGGAGACCCGCATGATGGCCGAGAAGTGGCGCGAGGGGCTCAAGGACAGCGACGCGGTCATCGTCGCCAACGCGGACGACCCGCTGGTGACCTGGGCCGCCTCCTCCTGCAAGAAGGTGGTCTGGGTGGCCGCCGGGCAGGCGTGGAAGGAGGACGCCTGGTCGTGCCCGTCCTGCGGCGGTGTGATGCAGCGCCCCGGTGACGACTGGTTCTGCTCGCAGTGCGGCTTCCGGCGTCCGAACCCGCACTGGGCGCTCCAGGGCACCCACGTGATCGACCCGCACCGCGGCGCCTGGCCGATCCAGCTCCAGCTGCCCGGCCGCGCCAACCTGGCCAACGCCACCAGCTCGGCCGCGGTCGCCGCGGTCTTCGGCGTGGCGCCGCAGGTCGCGCTGGAGCGGATGCAGACCGTGACCGCGGTCGCCGGCCGCTACGACGTCGTGCAGTACCACGGGCGGGACGTCCGGCTGCTGCTGGCCAAGAACCCGGCCGGCTGGCTGGAGACCTTCACGCTGATCGACCAGCCGCCGGCGCCGGTGGTGCTGTCGGTGAACGCCATGGACGCCGACGGCACCGACACCTCCTGGCTGTGGGACGTCGACTACGAGCGCCTGGCCGGCCACCCGATCTTCGTGATGGGGCAGCGCAAGCTCGACCTGGCCGTCCGGCTGGAGGTCGCCGGCCTGCAGTTCCAGGTCGTGGACACCCTGGAACAGGCGGTGCGCGCCGCGCCCGCCGGGCGGATCGAGGCGATCGCCAACTACACCGCGTTCCAGCAGCTGCGGAAGGCGGTGGCGAGCTGATGTCGTACCCCACCGACCCCCAGCAGCCGTACCCCACCGACCCGCAGCACCAGTACCAGCAGCACCAGTACCAGCAGCAGCCGCCGCAGCCCCCGCAGGCGCCGCCGCAGCCGCAGCCGCAGTACGGAGGAAGGGCTTCGAGGATGAGCGAGAGCAGCCTGCGCCTGGTGTGGGTCTACCCCGACCTGCTCAGCACCTACGGCGACCGAGGCAACGCGCTGGTCGTCGAGCGCCAGGCCCGCCAGCGCGGCCTCGGGGTGACCCGGATCGACGTCCGCTCCGACCAGGCGGTGCCGACCAGCGGCGACATCTACCTGATCGGCGGCGGCGAGGACCGCCCGCAGCGGCTCGCGGCGGAGCGGCTGCGCACCGACGGCGGCCTGGTCCGCGCCGCGGAGAACGGCGCGATCATCTTCTCGGTCTGCGCCGGCTACCAGATCCTCGGCCACGAGTTCATCAACGACCTCGGCGAGCGCGAGGCGGGCCTCGGCCTGCTCGACGTCTGGACGACCCGCGGCGAGGGCGCCCGCTGCGTCGGCGACGTCCTCGCGGACGTGAACCCCCAGCTGGGCCTGCCCCAGCTGACCGGCTTCGAGAACCACCAGGGCGTGACCCACCTCGGCCAGGGCGTGAAGCCCTTCGCCAACGTGCAGGTGGGCCGCGGCAACGGCACCGGCGACGGTACCGAGGGCGCGTTCCGCGACACCGTCTTCGGCACCTACATGCACGGGCCCGTCATGGCCCGCAACCCCGCCGTCGCCGACATGCTGATCAAGCTGGCGCTGGACGTGAGCGCCCTGCCGCCGGCCGACACCACGTGGTACGACGCGCTCCGCGCGGAGCGGATCGCGGCGGCGGCGCAGCCCGCCTGAGACACCTCCCGGGGTGCCGGCTGACCGCATGGCGGGCAGCCGGTACCCGCCGGGCGGGTTGCATAAGAGAATAGGAAGAGCTGGACGCACCACCCTCCTCGGCGTCCGGCCGCAGTTTTGCGCGGACGCGTCGACGATGCCGCTCCCGCTCGGCTTCCTGCCCGGCCGGACGCAGGGACCGTATGCTGTGCCTCATGGTCGTTTCGGTCATAGATGTCCGGAACGACCGTTCCGCGGTGGCGACACCGAGGTGGTAGTCCGGCCTCCGGTTCTTCCCCCAGCCTGCGGCTGGGAGGTGCCCCCAGGGGAGTTGCAAAGCAATGCGTATTGGTGTCCTGACCAGCGGCGGTGACTGCCCCGGCCTGAACGCCGTGATCCGTTCCGTGGTCCACCGGGGGGTGGTCGACCACGGCGACGAGATCATCGGTTTCCAGGACGGCTGGCGCGGCCTCCTCGAAGGTGTGCACCGCCCCTCACCCTCGACTCGGTGAGCGGCATCCTCGCCCAGGGCGGCACGATCCTCGGCTCCTCCCGCGTCCAGCCGAGCCACCTGCGCGACGGCGTGGAGCGGGCCAAGCAGCACTGCGCCGACCTCGGCATCGACGCGATCATCCCGATCGGCGGCGAGGGCACCCTCAAGGCCGCCAAGCTGATGAGCGACGGCGGGCTGCCGGTCATCGGCGTGCCGAAGACCATCGACAACGACATCGCCTGCACCGACGTCACCTTCGGCTTCGACACCGCCGTCTCGGTGGCCACCGACGCCCTGGACCGCCTGAAGACGACCGCCGAGTCGCACCAGCGCGTGATGGTCGTCGAGGTCATGGGCCGGCACACCGGCTGGATCGCGCTGAACGCGGGCATGGCCGCGGGCGCGCACGCCATCGTGGTGCCCGAGCGCCCCTTCCACATCGACAAGCTGACCGAGGTCGTCCGCGAGCGCTTCGACCGGCACAAGAAGTTCGCCATCGTGGTCTGCGCCGAGGGTGCCAAGCCCGAGCCCGGCACCATGCCGTGGGAGGAGGGCACCAAGGACATGTACGGCCACGAGCGGTTCACCGGCATCGCCACCCAGCTCTCCCGCGAGCTGGAGCACCGCCTCGGCAAGGAGGCCCGCCCGGTCATCCTCGGCCACACCCAGCGCGGCGGCACCCCGACCGCGTACGACCGGGTGCTGGCCACCCGCTTCGGCTGGCACGCGGTGGAGGCGGCGCACAAGGGCGCGTTCGGGCACATCACGGCGCTGCAGGGCACCGACATCAAGCTGGTGCCGCTGGCCGAGGCCGTGGCCGAGCTGAAGACCGTCCCGGCCGAGCGCTACGTCGAGGCCGAGACCGTGATCTGAGGCCGGTCGTCGGCCAGGGCCGCCGCGACCGGGGCCGGGCGTTGCCCGGCAGGACCCCGTCCGCTTCGGTGGGCGGGGTTCTCTTCCCCTTCTTTCTTGACCGATCGATCCAGATTGGGCTATGGTCTTCCCATGGCAAGGACGAAGGAGTTCGACCCGGACGCAGCCCTGCAGGCGGCGCTCGAACTGTTCTGGGAGCGCGGGTACGAGGCCACCTCGATGGCCGATCTCACCGGGCACCTGGGCATCGGGCGGGCCAGCCTGTACGCGACGTACGGCAGCAAGCACGAGCTGTTCCTGAAGGCACTGGACCGCTACCGGGAGAACACCGACGCCACCCTGGTCGGCGAGCTGTCGCAGCCCGGGGCGGCCCTGCCGACCGTCCGGGCGGTGCTGACCCGCTTCGCCGACGAGGCGGCGCACGACCGGCGGCTGCGCGGCTGCCTGGTCACCAACACCGCCACCGAGCTCGCCGGGCACGACCCGGACGCCGCGCGACGGGTCCGGGCCAGCTGGGACACCCTGGAGACGCTGATCACCGGCGCGCTGACCCGGGCCCAGGCCCAGGGCGAGCTGCCGGCGGACCGCGAGCCGCGCGCCCTCGCCCGGCTGCTGCTGACGGTGATGCAGGGCATGCGGGTGATCGGCAAGGCGGGCGACGAGCCCGCACGGATCACCGACGCCGCCCGACTGGCCCTGTCCCTGCTGGCCTGAGCCCCACTGCTCCACCGCACCGACGCTCCACCGGCCGCCCTCGGCGGCCGCTCGCACGGCCTCATACTGGAACGAACGGTCAAGAAAAGGGGAGACCATGGCCGCCACCGCCATCGCTCCGACATCCACCACCGCGGGCGGGCCCCGCACCGGCCCCGGCTTCGCACTGCTCGGCACCGTCCAGGCGACACTGATCTTCACCCTGATGGCGATCTCCGTGCCGCTGCCGGACATCGGCCGCGAGTTCGGCCTCGACCACGCCCGGCTGGTCCTGCTCAACGCCGCCTACGGGCTCTCCTTCGCCGCCCTGCTGCTGCTCGGCGGACGGCTGACCGACCGGCTCGGCGGCCGCCGCGTCCTCACCGCCGGACTCGTCCTGCTCGGCCTCACCGCCGCCGCCGCACCGCTCGCCCCCGACTACGCCGCCCTGCTCTCGCTGCGCTTCCTCCAGGGCGCCGGCGCGGCCCTGGTCGCCCCGGCCGGCATGGCCGTCCTGCGGGCCCTGCTGCCCGGCCCCCAGGCGTACGGCCGGGCGATGGCCACCTGGGGCGGGCTCTCCGTCCTGGGCGCCACCACCGGCAACCTGGCCTCCGGCGCCGTCGCCAGCTGGCTGTCCTGGCGGTGGATGTTCGCCGTCCCGGTGCTGGTGACCGCCGCGGCCCTCGTCCTCGCCCCGCGGCTGCTGCCCGCCGACCCGCCGCGCCGCGAGCGTCCCTCGCTCGACCTGCCCGGCGCCGTGCTCGCCACCGCGGGCACCGTCCTGGTCAGCTACGGCCTGGTGCGCACCGAGACCGGCGGATGGGCCGCACCGTTCGCCGTCGGCGCGCTGCTGCTGATCGGGTTCGTGCTCCGCGAGCGCAGCGCCGCCCAGCCGCTGCTGCCGCTCGACTTCCTGCGCGGCGGCCGCCGCCTGCTCGGCCTGGCCGCCACCCTGCTCGCCGCAGGCGGCACCGCGACCGTCTTCCTCCTTCTCACCCTGCACCTCCAGCAGGAGCTGCACTGGACCCCGCTCGCCACCTCCGGCGCCTTCCTCCCGTACGCCGCCGCGCTGCTCGTCGGCGGCCGGGTGGCCGGACCACTGGTGGGCCGCTTCGGTCCCCGCCGGGTGGTCGTCGCGGGCCTCGCGACCGGCGCCGCGGGCCTCGCCGCCCTGGCCCACCTGGGGCCGCACACCGGCTACCTGCCGGGTCTGCTGCCCGGCCTGGTGGTGCTGCCCTTCGGTGCCGCGCTCGCCTTCGCCGGCGCCGCCGTCCTCGCCACCGACGGGGTGGCCCCCGAGCAGACCGGGCTGGCCGGCGGCGTCCTGAACACCGCCATGGAGCTCGGCCCGACCGTGCTGCTGACCGCCTTGCTCACGGTCGGCGGCAGCGGCGCGGCGCTCGCCGCGGCAGCCGTCCTGTTCGCCCTCACCGCGCTGGCCGGCACCCGCGTCGACCGCGGCTGAAACCACCGCACACCGGCCGGCGGCCCTCCCCCGGGGGCCGTCGGCCCCCGCATGTCCGTGGCCACCGGACCTGACGGCGGAGCCGCACGCAGCGAGCCATGCCCGGTATTCCGGCAGCCGTCTCGGTAGCGTGACGGGATGGAGATCCTCGCCTACGGCGTCCAAGCAGACGAACAGCCGCTCCTGGAGAAGACCTTCGCGGGCCGGCACTCCCTCCGCACCCTGGCCGTGTTCCTCAACCGCGACACCGCCCCGCTCGCCGCCGGCTACCCGGTCGTCAGCAGCAGCGTCAACGCCGTCCTCGACGCCGGCACCCTCACGCTGCTCGCCGCCGGGGGCACCGGACTGATCGCCCAGCGCTCCACCGGATTCAACAACATCGACCTCGACGCCGCCGCCGAGCTCGGCCTCACCGTCGCCAGGGTCTCCTACTACAGCCCCTACGCGGTCGCCGAACACGCCTGGACCCTCGCGCTCGCCGTCAACCGGCGGCTCACCCGCGCCGCCAGCCGCTCCCGGGAGTTCGACTTCCGCCTCGACGGACTGCTCGGGCGGGACATCCACGGCATGACCGTCGGCGTCATCGGCACGGGCAAGATCGGCGAGTGCTTCGCCCGGATCGCGGCAGGGTTCGGCACCGAGCTGCTCGGCTGGGACATCGCGCAGAACCCGGCCTGCCTCGAACTCGGCATGACCTACGCCGAACTGCCCGACCTCCTCGCCCGCGCCGACCTCGTGAGCCTGCACGTCCCCCTCGTCCCGGCCACGCACCACCTGATCGACTCGGCCGCACTGGCCCGGATGAAGGACGACGCGATCCTCGTCAACTCCAGCCGCGGCGGCCTCGTCGACAGCGCCGCCCTGGTCGAGACCGTCCGCGACGGGCGCCTCTCCGGCGTGGGCCTCGACGTCTACGAGGAGGAGACCGGCGTGTTCTTCACCGACCGCTCCATCCAGGGCATCAGCGACGACGTGCTGGCCCGCCTCGTCACCTTCCCCCAAGTCCTCGTCACCAGCCACCAGGCCTACTTCACCCGCACCGCCGTCGGCCAGATCATCGACGCCACCGCCCGCAACATCGACGACTTCGCCGCCGGCCGCACCAACGAGAACACCCTCGTTCCGGGCAATCGCTCCTGATACGCAGTCACCGGACGGTTTCGGCAGGGACGTCCCGGTCGTGCCGGACCGGTCCGGCACCACCGGCCACTCCACCACCGCCGTGCTGAACGACGGCGCCGTCGGCGACCTGTACGAGATCGGCAGCACCGGCGGCATCGTCTTCGCCGACTTCACCCTGAACTGGGTCGAAGGCGCCTGACCGGCAGGGACGTGGTCGTTCCGGGCCCGGGGCGTGACGCCCCCGGGCCCGGCGCCGGGGTCAGGTCCCGGCGGTCTCGGGTTCCCGGACCTCGCTGAGCGGGGATGCCAGCGACTCCAGGCTGCGGCGTTCGGCCTTCACCCCGATCACGGCCTCCACCAGGCCCGCCAGCGTCATCAGCGCGGCGCCGATGCAGAACGCCAGGGTGGTGTCGGACACCTTCCCGCTGCCCACCAGGCCGTTGAAGAGCAGCGGGCCGGTGATGCCGCCGATCGCGGTGCCGACCGCGTAGAAGAACGCGATGCACAGGGCCCGGGTCTCCAGCGGGAAGATCTCACTGACCGTCAGGTAGGCGGCACTGGCGCCCGCCGAGGCGAGGAAGAGCACGGCCGTCCAGCAGACCGTCATCGTGGTGGCGTTCAGGAGGCCCTGGTCGAAGAGGGCGGCGGTGCCGAAGAGCAGCAGCCCGGAGCCGATGTAGGTACCGGCGATCATCGGCTTGCGCCCGACCGAGTCGAAGAGGTGGCCGAGCAGCAGCGGGCCGAGGAAGTTGCCGACCGCGATCACCGCGAAGTAGTAACCGGTGTTGCCGTCCGGCACGTGGAAGAAGGTGGAGAGGATCACCGCGTAACCGAACGTCACCGAGTTGTACAGGAACGCCTGCCCGATGAAGAGGGCGAGGCCCAGCGCGGTGCGCTTCGGGTACTGCGAGGTGACCGTCCGGGCGATGGTGACGAAGCCGAGCGCGCCGCGCGGGCGGATCCTGATGGTGCCCTCGGCCGGTGGCAGGTCGCGGCCGGTCTCCGCGGCCACGATGCGTTCCGCCTCGGCGACCACGTCCTCCGCCTCGTCGGCGCGGCCGTGGGTGAACAGCCAGCGCGGGCTCTCCGGGACGTGCCGGCGCACCAGCAGGATGACCAGGCCGAGCACGACGCCGATGCCGAAGGCCAGCCGCCAGCCGAGGTCGGTGGCGAACAGCGCGGTGTTCAGCAGGGCGATGGAGGCGAACGCGCCGACCGCCGCCCCGACCCAGAAGCTGCCGTTGATGATCAGGTCGATCCGGCCGCGCACCCGGGCCGGGATCAGCTCGTCGATCGCGGAGTTGATCGCCGCGTACTCGCCGCCGATGCCGAAGCCGGTGAAGAACCGGCAGACGAAGAAGAACCACGCCGTCCAGGAGAAGGCGGTCACGGCGGTGGCGGCCAGGTACACCGCCAGTGTGATCATGAAAAGCTTCTTCCGGCCGAGCCGGTCGGTCAGCCAGCCGAAGAACAGCGCTCCGCTGCAGGCACCCGCCACGTACAGCGCGGCGGCGACCGTGGTGACCTGGGTGGTGCTGATCGCGATCCCACTGCCGGACTGGGCGAGACGGCCGGCGATGTTGCCGACGATGGTGACCTCCAGCCCGTCCAGGATCCAGACGGTGCCGAGGCCGATCACGATCCGCCAGTGCCAGCGCGACCAGGGCAGCCGGTCGAGTCTGGCCGGTACGTCCGTCTCGATGACGTCCTGCTCCGCGCCCTGACGGACATCGCGCCCGGCGCGGATGGTGTCGTCTCCCATGGCCGGCCTCCGTTTCGCTCGCAGGTGTCAGCGGCCGTTCGGCGCTGCGGCCCGGCGTCTGCCCGGTGGGCCCGCCTCCACACGTGGGCGTGCCGGTCGGCCGGGCGGCCGGGGCCGCATGGCGGCCGTGGGGCCGGGTAGGCGGCTCAGTGGAAGACCGCGGGAGACGGCTCCGGCCGCCCCGCCGGAAGGACGAGAGCCGCTGGAGGCGATCATGACCGTGCCCGTACCGCCCGGTCCCGACGTCGGACCGTTCCCCGACCCGGCCCCGCCCGGCCCCGTGCCACCGTCGCCGCTCCCCGGCCCCGGCGGCCCCGACCCGCAGCCGACCCCGCCCGCCCCGGTCCCGCCGACCCCGCCCGCCCCGGTCCCCGACCCGGAACCGCCGAATCCCGGCCCGACGCCGGGCCCGCCCGAGCCCGCTCCCCCATCGACGGGTGACACCACCGCCCGCAGCGGCGCCGGCACCCGTACCGGCACCGGAACCGGCCGGCGGTGGCGTGCGGCGGACGGGTCAGACCGGTTCCGTGCGGACGGCGATCAGACAGGTGTCGTCGCCGGTGTCGGCCCGGCTGTGGAGCAGCAGGCGGTCCAGGTACTCGCCGAGGTCGGCCCCGGGCGGGCCGGCCGCTGCCAGCAGCTCGCGGAGCATCCCCACGTCGCCCTCCCGCCGTTCGATCAGGCCGTCGGTGTAGAGCAACAGCACGTCCCCGGCGGCCAGTACGGTGCTCCGCTCCTCGTACGCCTGCTCGCCCGCCGCGCCCAGCAGCACGCCGCGCGGCAGCGGCAGCAGGGTCGGCTCGCCGTCCCGGAGCAGCACCGGCGGCAGGTGCCCGGCCCTGGCCCAGCGCAGCTCGCGGGTGGACGGGTCGTAGCGGGCGCAGACCGCGGTCGCGGTGGTCGGCTCGGGCAGCTGCATCGCGGCCAGGTTGAGCCACTCCATGAGCTGCCCGGGGGCGGCCCCCGTCATCGCCAGGCCGCGCAGCGCATTGCGGAGCACCACCATGCCGGTGGCGGCCTCGACGCCGTGGCCCGCGACGTCGCCGAGGCTGAGCAGGGCGCTCTTGTCGGGCAGCAGGAGGGCGTCGTACCAGTCGCCACCGACCTTCTCGCGCTCGGCGGCGGGCCGGTAGCGGACGGCGGCGGCTAGCCCGGCGGCGGCCAGCGGCGGCGGTTCGGCGGGCAGCAGGGCGCGCTGGAGGCGCAGCGCCAGCCGGCCCCGTTCGGCGGACTCCTGCTCGCTGTCGGCGAGCCGCTCCCGGGTGGCGGACAGCGCGATCTCGGTGCGGTGCTGGGCGGTGACGTCCTGGTAGGCGCCGCGGACGCCGACCGTGCGGCCGCCGGCGGTGGTCACCGGTTCGGCGACGAGCCGGGCATAGCGGGTCAGGCCGTCGGCGCGCAGCAGCCGGAAGACGGCGGAGGCCTCGGTGTGCCGCTGCAGCACGGTGTGCGCGAGCCGCCGCACGGCGGGCCGGTCGTCGGGGTGGACGTGGGCGGCGAGCGCGGCGAGCGGGACGGGCGTGCTGTCGGGGGCCGTGCCGTACAGCGCGAACAGCCTGCCCGTCCAGTGCACGTCACCGGTGGTCAGGTCCTCCTCGAAGCCGCCGATCCGGGCGAGCCGCTGGGCGTTGCGGAGCAGAGCCGTCCGGCGGCTCCCGGTGTCCTCCGGCTGCCAGCACACCAGCAGCCCGCGGCCGGTACGGGCGGCGCCGAGCCGCAGCACGACGGTGACCGGCGCCGGGTCGCCGCGGAAGGTCAGGTGCAGGCACTCGTCGCGGATCGGCTCACCGGTGGCGTGGACCCGCAGCAGCCGGGCGAGCAGCCCGTCGGCGCAGGCGAGCGGGTAGGCGTCGGCGAGGGTGCGGCCGAGCAGGGTGTGCGGCAGGCGGCCCGCCGGGTCGGTGAAGGCGGGCGAGAAGGCGGTGATCCGGAAGTCGGCTGCTGCGTCGCCGGGGCCGGGTACGGCGTCCAGCAGCAGCACCTGGCCGAGCGCGGCGTCGAGCACGGCGGCGGATTCGACCGCCGTGTCCGCTGCTCCCGCCGGGGCCGTCCGGGCGGTCGAGGTGGCGGGCCGGCCGGCCAGAGCGACCGCGCACACCTCGGCCAGCGCGTCGAGCTGGACTTCGGCGGTGGCCGGCAGGTCGGCGGCGCCGGCCGGCCAGGCGAGTTCGAGCGCCCCGAGGCCGTGGCCGCCGCGCCGGATCAGCAGCACGAGCCGCAGGGTGCGGCGCGGCGGCCGAGGGTGGGGGCATCGGTGGCCGTCGGCCGGCCGTCCGGCGGCCAGCGGGCGGCGCCGCTCTCCAGGGCCCGCCGGGCGGTGGTGTCGACGCCGGGCGGGACGTACCGCCAGGCGGCCGCCTCCGTCCCCGGGAATCCCGCCTGGCCGGCCAGGGTGAGCCCGCCGCCCGGGGCGTGCGCCCAGACGGCGAGGGCGACGACTCCGGTCGGGCCCGCGGCGTGGTCGAGGGCGGCGCGGGCGATGTCGTCGCCCTCCGGTGCCGCCCCCTCGGCGGCTGCGGCGGCGCCGGTGTCCGAGGTGGCACCGGTGTCGTCGTCGGCACCGGCCGGGTCGGCCGGGAGGTCCCGGCCGGTGGCCGGGCGGGGTGGTCCGGCGGCAGCGGCGACGATCTCCCCGGCGAGTTCCGCGACGGGCAGGCCGGCCGCCCGGGCCAGCGTCGCGAGCTGGGCGGCGGCCTCGGCTGGCGGGCAGCCGAGGCGTTCGGCCAGGACGCCGGTGGCGAGGTCGGTGAGCGGGCGGGCTGCGGCGGTCCGGCGCAGGTGCTCGACCTCGGCCGCCAGCCGGGCCGCGGCGGCCAGGGGGTCGCCGGGGCTCGGGCCCGGCCTGCGTGGGGCGGTGCCGGCCATGGCGGTCAGCCGCCCAGCCGCCGGGCGATCAGGGTGACCAGCCGGTCGACGTCGACGGGTTTGGTCACGTAGTCGTCGGCGCCCGCGGCGAGGCTCCGGTCCCGGTCGCCGGGCATGGCCTTGGCCGTGACGGTGATGACCGGGACAGCGGCGAGGCCGGGTTCGGCCCGGATGGCGGCGGTGGCGGTGTGGCCGTCCATCTCGGGCATCATCACGTCCATCAGGACGAGGTCGGTCTCGGGATGGGCGCGCAGGGCGTCCAGGCCGGCGCGCCCGTTGTCGGCGCGCAGCACCCGGGCGCCGTGCAGTTCGAGCATGCCGGTGAGGGCGAAGACGTTGCGGGCGTCGTCGTCGACGACCAGGATCGTGCGCCCGGCGAGGCGCCCGGGCGGTGGCCCGCCGCCCTCGTCCGGCGCGGTCGGCGCGGCGCTCGCGACGGCCGGGCGGGCAGTCGGTGCGGCCGCGGCGGGCGGCGCGGGCGGCGCGGCGAGCGGCAGGTACAGGGTGAAGCGGCTGCCGGCGCCGAGGGCGGAGCGGGCGGTGAGCGCGCCGCCGAGCAGGTGGGCGAGTTCGCGGCTGATGGAGAGCCCCAGGCCGGTGCCGCCGTAGCGGCGGCCGGTGGTGCCGTCGGCCTGGCGGAAAGCCCCGAAGACCGACTCCAGGTGCTGGGCGGCGATGCCGATGCCGGTGTCCTCGACGTGGAAGGCGAGGGCGGGTGCTGCGATCCCCTCGGGGAGCTCGGCCGGGTCGGCGGGTTCGACGCGCAGGTCGACCCGGCCGGTGTCGGTGAACTTGAGGGCGTTGGAGAGCAGGTTGCGCAGGATCTGCCGCAGCCGTGCCTGGTCGGTGACGAGTTCGGCCGGTACCCGCGGGTCGGTGACCACGTCGAGGGCCAGCCGCTTCTGGGCGGCGACCGGGCGGAAGGCGACCTCGATCTGGTCGAGGAGTTCGCGCAGCGGCACGAGGTCGGGGCTGACGTCCATCCGGCCGGCCTCGATCTTGGACAGGTCGAGGATGTCGTCGATGAGCTGGAGCAGGTCGGAGCCGGCCGAGTGGATGATCTCCGCGTACTCGACCTGTTTGGCCGTCAGGTTGCCGGACGGGTTCTGGGCGAGCAGCCGGGCGAGGATGAGCTGGCTGTTGAGCGGGGTGCGCAGCTCATGGCTCATGTTGGCGAGGAACTCGGACTTGTAGCGCGAGGTGCGGGCGAGCTGGCGGGCGCGTTCCTCGAGTTCGCGGCGGGCCTGCTCGATCTGGAGGTTCTTGGCCTCGATGTCGCGGTTCTGGGTGACGAGCAGGTCGGCCTTCTCCTCGAGTTCGGCATTGGATCGGCGCAACTCCTCCTGTCCGGACTGGAGTTCCTCGGACCTCGCGCGGAGTTCGGCGGTCAGCCGCTGGGACTCCTCGAGCAGTTCGTCCGTCCGGGCGTTGGCCAGCAGGGTGCTGAGGTTGGCGCCGACGGTCTCGGCGAACCGGGCCAGCAGGTCCTGGTGGGCGCTGCTGAAGGGGTGCAGCGCGGCGATCTCCAGCACGGCGAGCAGCTGGTCCTCGACGACGACCGGCAGCACGACGAGCTCGCGCGGCGGCGCGGCGCCCACACCGGAGGAGACGGTGGCGTAGCCGGGCGGCAGGTCCGCGACGGCGATCGTCCGGCGGCTGCGCCCGGCCTGGCCCACCAGGGACTCGCCGAGCCGCAGCCGTTCCGGTCCCTGGCCGGGGCCGCGCCCGTACGCGCTGATCAGCACCAGTTCGGTGCCGCGCGGGGTCTCCTCGGCGAGGTAGAAGGCGCCGTACTGGGCGCGGACGAGCGGGGTGAGTTCGTCCATGATCAGTTCGGCCACGACGGCGAGGTCCCGGTGGCCCTGGACGAGTCCGGTGAGCCGGGCGAGGTTGGACTTGAGCCAGTCCTGGTCCTCGTTGGCGCGGGTGGTCTCGCGCAGGGATTCCACCATGAGGTTGATGTTGTCCTTGAGGTCGGCGACCTCGCCGGAGGCGTCGACGGTGATGGAGCGGGTGAGGTCGCCCTCGGCGACGGCGCCGGTGACCTCGGCGATCGCCCGGACCTGCCGGGTGAGGTTGCCGGCGAGCTCGTTGACGTTCTCGGTGAGCCGCTTCCAGGTGCCGGAGACGCCCTCGACCTCGGCCTGGCCGCCGAGCCGGCCCTCGCTGCCGACCTCCCGGGCGACCCGGGTGACCTCGGCGGCGAACGAGGACAGCTGGTCGACCATGGTGTTGATGGTGGTCTTGAGCTCCAGGATCTCGCCCCGGGCGTCCACGTCGATCTTGCGGGTCAGGTCGCCCTGCGCCACCGCCGTGGTCACCTGGGCGATGTTGCGGACCTGTCTGGTCAGGTTGTGCGCCATGAAGTTGACGTTGTCGGTCAGGTCCTTCCAGGTGCCGGCGACGTTCGGCACCCGCGCCTGCCCGCCGAGGATGCCCTCGGTGCCGACCTCGCGGGCCACCCGCGTCACCTCGTCCGCGAACGCCGACAGCGTGTCCACCATCGTGTTGAACGCCCCGGCCAGGGCCGCGACCTCGCCCTTCGCCGCCACCGTGATCTTCTGCGACAGGTCGCCCTTGGCGACGGCGGTGGCGACCTGGGCGATCGAACGGACCTGGCCGGTCAGGTTGGAGGCCATCACGTTGACATTGTCGGTGAGGTCCTTCCACGTCCCGGAGACGCCCTTCACGGTCGCCTGGCCGCCGAGCCGCCCGTCGGTGCCGACCTCGCGGGCCACCCGGGTCACCTCGTCCGCGAACGCCGAGAGCTGGTCGACCATCGTGTTGATGGTCTCCTTGAGCTCCAGGATCTCGCCCCGGGCGTCGACCCGGATCTTCTGCGACAGGTCGCCCCTGGCCACCGCCGTGGCCACCTGGGCGATGCCGCGGACCTGGCCCGTCAGGTTCCCGGCCATCGAGTTGACCGAGTCGGTGAGGTCACGCCAGGTGCCCGACACTCCCGCCACGTCGGCCTGGCCGCCGAGGATGCCCTCGGTGCCGACCTCCCGGGCCACCCGCGTCACCTCGCCGGCGAACGCCGACAGCTGGTCGACCATCGTGTTGACGGTGTCCTTGAGCTCCAGGATCTCGCCCCGGGCGGCCACGTCGATCTTCTGCGTGAGATCGCCCTCGGCGACCGCCGTGGTGACCTGTGCGATGTTGCGGACCTGCCAGGTGAGGTTGCCCGCCATCGCGTTGACGGAGTCGGTGAGGTCGCGCCAGGTGCCCGAGGCCCCGCGGACGTCGGCCTGCCCGCCGAGCCTGCCCTCGGTGCCGACCTCGCGGGCCACCCGGGTCACCTCGGAGGTCACCCGGGACAGTTGGTCCGCCATGCCGTTGAAGACCCCGGCGATCTCGCCGAGCAGCCCGGGGCCGCCCTCGGGGAGCCGGGTGCTGAAGTCGCCGTCCCGGACGGCGGTGAGGCCCTCCAGCAGCCGGCGCAGCCCGTCCTCGGGCAGCGGCCCTGCGGCGCCGCGGGACGGCTGGTCCGGCACGTGCCCTGCGGACGGGTCCATCCGGGTACCTCCGCGCCTGTGGAGGGGCCGGGGTGCCGGCCCTTCGCCTGCTCCACCACTGTGCCACCGCTCCGGGGCGGGGTCACCCCACCGGGAGGCCCGGTCACCCGCCGGAGGCGCCCCGGGCGGCCTGCGCCACCGTCGCGTACACCTGGAAGATCTCCCCGGCGCCGGTGATCTCCAGCATCCGCGCGACCATCGGGGACGGGTCGACCAGGACGACCCGCCGGCCCGCCGACTCCGCGGCCAGCCGGGCGCGCAGCAGCAGGTTGAGCCCGGTCGAGTCGCAGAACGACAGACCGGAGCAGTCCACCGCCACCATCGCCGCGGGGCCGCCCAGCGCATCGTCCAGGGCCTCGCGGAGCGGGCCGGCGCTGTCGTGGTCGAGTTCGCCGACCGGCAGCAGCCGGCAGCCGTCGGCCAGCGGCTCCACCGTCACGGTGAGCACCGCCGGGCCGGACGGGCCGTCGCCCGCCGTACCCTGCCCGTCCGTCACGTCGGTCCTCCCGTCCTGTCCGTCACGCCGGTCCGCCTGTCCGCGCAGGTGCCCGGTTCTCCACGATAGGCCCGTCGCCCGGCCCGGCCGGGGTGCGCAGCCGCAGACCCACCAGGCAGGTGTCGTCGAGCGCGCTCGGGGCGGCCATCCGGCGGAGCACGTGGTCGAGACAGCCGTCGAGGTCGCCGGCCCGGTACTCGTCGACGGCCAGCCGCAACCGGGCCAGCCGCCCGCCGAGGTCGGCGCCGCGGCGGACGACCAGGCCGTCGGTGTAGAGCAGCAGCACGTCGCCGGGGTGCAGCCGGAGTTCGGCTGTGGCGTACCCGGCCCGCGGCACGGCCCCGAGCAGCAGCCCCTCCGGCGGGTCGAGCAGCCGGGCCGTCCCCTCCCGGGAGAGCAGCGGCGGCAGGTGGCCGGCCCGGGCCCAGCGCAGCACACCGGTGGCCGGGTCGAGGCGCCCGCAGACGGCGGTGGCGGTGTGGTCGGCGTGCTGGTGGCAGAGCATCCGGTTCAGCCGGCCCAGCAGGTCGCCGGGCTCGGCCCCGGTGTAGGCCAGCCCGCGCAGCGCGTACCGCAGGCCCGCCATCCGGGCGGCGGCGGCCAGACCGTGTCCGGAGACGTCGCCGGCGACCACCAGCACGGTGCCGTCGGGCAGCGGCAGGACGTCGTACCAGTCGCCGCCGACCCTGCCCTCCCGTTCGGCGGCCAGGTAGCGCACGGCGCTCTCCAGCCCGGTCGGGAGCGGCCCGGCGGGGGCGGACGTCAGGGCGCTCTGCAGCGCCTCGACGGCACGGTGCTCGGCCTCGGTTCGGCGCCGCTGGTCGGCGAGCCGGTTGCGGGTGCCGGCCAGCGCCTGCTCGGCGCGTCGCCACCGGGTGACGTCCTGCAGCACACCGTGGACGGCGGACGGCGCCTCCCCCGCGGGCCCGGGCTCGGCCTCGGCGAGGACGCGCAGGTGGCGGGCCCCGTCGCGGCCTGCCCGGAACTCGATGGTCGCCGGGCTCTCCCCGCCGAACAGCCGCCCGGCGGCGTCCCGGACGGCAGCGCGGTCGGCCGGGGCGACCGCGGCCAGCGCCTCGCCGGGGGTCGCCCCGGTGCGGTCGTCCCCGGGCAGGCCCAGCAGCCGCAGTGCCTCCGGGGAGCAGCCGATCCGGGCCGAGCCGGCCTCCCAGCCCCAGGTGCCCAGCCGGGCCAGCCGCTGTGCCTGGTCGAGCTGGCTCTCGCGCCGCCGCTGCTCGTCGTGGGCCCGCCAGGTGAGCAGGGCCCCGTCCGGGTAGGGGGCCGCGCGCAGGGTCATCGCCGAAGTCCGTACGGCGCCCTCGACGACCTCGGTGAACTGCTCGGAGGCGCCGGTGTAGGGCACGCCGGTGGTGGCGGTGTCGAGGATGTGCCGGAAGATGCCGGCGGCGACCATGCCCGGGTAGAGCTCGCTGAGCCGGCGGCCGGCGAGATCGGCCGCGGTGCGGCCGGCCAGGTCGACGGTGGCGGTGTTGGCGTGCTCCACCACCAGGTCGACGGTGCGGCCGTCGGCGTCGTGGACGGCGCCGAGGACCAGCACCGGGTCGAGCAGGGTGTCCACGACGGCGCGGAACCACGGCTGGACGGCAGGGCGGGAGGCGCCCGCGGCACGCGCCAGCCGGTCGAGTCGGTCGGCGCAGAGGTCGGCCAGGTCGGCCAGGAACGCCTCGGCGGCCGGATCGGGGGTGTACGGCTCGGGCCAGCCCAGTTTCATCGCTCCCGTCACCCGCCCCCGCACCCGCAGGGGCAGCGCGCAGACGGACTGCCCGGGGACGAGGTCCGCGCCGCCGAGGTCGGGGTAGCGGGCCGCGAACTCGGCCCGGTCGTGCACCCAGACGGCCGTGCCCGACCGGACGGCCTCGGTGAGCGGCAGCACCCGCAGCGGCGGGATGCGCCGCCACTGGCTGAGCCGGCGGGCGTCGGCGCCGTGGCTGCCGACCAGTCGCAGCGCGCCGTCCGGCTCGCGCAGCGCCAGCACGACGGCGGTGGCGCCCAGGGGAGCGAGCGCGGACCCGGCCAGCAGCCGGGCGAGGTCGTCGGGGCCCGAGGCCCGGGCCAGCACACCGGCGGCCAGCTGGCGGAGCGCCGCGTAGCCGCCCGGCGGCGCGGCGGCGGGGCTGCCGGCGGCAGGGGCGGGGGAAGGAGCGCGGGGCGGGATTGGGGGCCGAGCAGCGGCGCGGTCGCGGCCGGCCGCCGGGGTCGGCGCCCGGCCGGGCTTCCCGGGCGCGGCCGGGGCGTGGCGGCGGCCAGCAGCTCGGCGGCGATCTCGGCGACCTTGCGGTTGGCGTCCTGGGAGCGGGCGGAGAGCTGCTCGAAGGCCTCGTCGGGGGTGCAGGCGAACCGCTCCACCAGCAGTCCCTTGGCCTGCTCGATGACCGCCCGGCTGCGCATCGCCGTGCGCAGCCCCTCGACCTCGCTGCGCAGCCGGGCCACGGCGGCCTCCAGGACGGCCCGCTCGGGGTCGGTGCCGTCGCCGTCCGCGCGGTCGGTGCCCTCGGCCATCGCAACGTCCTCCGTCGCTCGTCGGCGCCTCCAGCCTAGGGCTTGTCCGCGACGTCCCGCCTCTCCGCCGGGTGCGCGGGGCAGGGCGGGCGCAGCACCGGCCGGGCGGTCCGGCCCACCGCGGCGGGCCGGACGGATTGACGGCCGGTCAGCCTGCGTGCGGAGCTTTGCCGTCGCGGGTATGACGCGGCCCCGGTGCGGGTACGAAACGCGCAACCGGGAATTGCGCCGGTGCACCGTACGGCCGAGGAGGCGACTGCGATGACCAGGATCAGGATCACCACGCGCCCCAGCCAGGGCCGCCCGCGGCCGCCGCTCGACCTGCGGACGCCGTCCGGCCGGCCGCTCCCGTACTGAGCCCGCCGGGGCCGGCCGTGGCCGGCCGCAGCCGGGGCCCTGTCGTCCGCGGGCTGTCCTCGATGACCGATCGGCGGCCGGCCGATGCGCCGGGCCGCACGGACGACGCGTCCTGACCGTCCGTACGGCGTGCCCTGGCGCTCCGGGCCCGGCGCGGTGTCAGGCGGGGCGCACGGCGTCGTCCGGCAGTGGCGCGGCAGTCGGCCCGGCCTCGGAGGTGACCCGGGTGCCGGGGTGGAACAGCGCGCACAGGAAGGCGACGGCGAGGGCCGCGGCCATGCCGAGCAGCACCGGCCGGTTGGCCGCGGCGTAGTCGGCGCGGATGGCGTCCAGCGCGGCGGAACTCACCCCGCCCTGCCCGCCACCGCCGCCGGAGCCGGAGAAGCTGTGGGTGATCTGCTCCGCCGTGGAGCGGGCCAGCCCGGCTGGCAGGCCGCTGTGCTCCAGGGTCTCGGTGATCTTGTTGGCGGCGGTGTGCAGCAGCACGGTGCCCAGGACGGCGAGGCTGACGCTCGCGGAGTAGTTGCGGACGGTCTGCGTGATGCCGGTGACCTCGCCGTAGGACCGGCCGATCGCCCGGTTGACCGCATCGGTGGAGGCGGGGGTGAGCAGCAGTCCGATGCCGACACCGGAGAGCACGATGTAGATCCACTGGGCGCTCAGCGACAGGTCGGTGATCTTCATCGCCCAGAGTGCGAAGCCGACCGCCCCGATCAGCGTGCCGAGGAGCATGGCGGGCCGCGCACCGCGCTTGTCCAGGATCCGGCCGCCGATCTGCGAGGCCGGACCGAACCCCGCGAAGAACAGCAGCAGGTAGAGGCCGGCCTGGTTGGCGGTGTAGCCGAGCGCGACCTGTGCGTAGACCGAGGCGAAGAAGAACACCGGGACGAAGGCCATCATCGCGAAGAACAGCACCGCGTTGTCGACCGCGAACGCCCGGTCCTTGAAGACCTGCATGGTGATCAGCGGGTCGCTGCTGCGCAGTTCGGCGAGGACGAAGAGGACGAGCACGGCGAGGCCGCCGATGATGCAGAGCCAGGTCGCGGCGCTGCCCCAGCCCCAGACGGAGGCCTGCTGGAGGCCGAGCACGCTCAGCCCCATGCCGACCGCGACGAGCACGGCGCCGAGCCTGTCGACCGGCTCGGGGCGCGGGGTGTTGCGGATCCGCGCCCGGAGGGTGAGGACGACGGCGATCACCGCGACGGGCACGTTGACCCAGAAGATCGCCCGCCACGTCCAACTGGTCAGCCAGCCGCCGAGGATCGGCCCGACCGCGGTGAGTCCGCCCGCCACCCCGAAGAACAGCGCCAGGGCCCGGCCGCGGCGCTCGACCGGGAAGACCTCGACGACGACGGCGAGGGCGGCCGGGAACATCAGCGCCGCGCCGAAGCCCTGGACGGCGCGGAAGACGATCAGCCAGGCCTCGGCCCCGGAGCCGGACGGGGCGGCCCCGCACAGCACCGAGGCGGCGACGAACACCAGGGTGCCGAACAGCATGATCCGGCGGTGGCCGAGGATGTCCGCGATCCGGCCGCCGAGGGCGAAGAACGCGGCCAGGGACAGCAGGTAGGCGTTGACCACCCACTGCATCCCGGCCGCGGACAGCCCGAGTTCGCGGATGATGCTCGGTGCGGCGATGGACACGATGGTCTGGTCGATGAAGGTCATCGACACCGCGAACAGCATGCCGGCCAGCGCCAGGGACTCGCTGGTCGCGCCCCGGTCCGTGGCGGGGGATCCACCGCTCCTCGATGACACCGTGTTCTCCTCGGATCGCGCTGCGGGCGCCGACCGGCGGCCCGGGGGCAGGGTACGGGCCTGGCGACTGCCCTTCCGGGAGGAACTCCATGCGACACGCCGCACCCGGACGACCGGCGGAAGGGACACCCGACGGGGCAGTGGGCGGTGACGCTCCACAGCACCTGGACCGGGAGCACATACGCGGTATGCAGGAGAGGGTGGGCCTCCCCCGGGCGGGCCGGTCGCCCACCCACGGGTACGAACCGGCCGGACACCGTGCGGCCTGCGGCGGATGACGGCCTCCCGCGTGGACCGGTTGTCCGAAGCGGCCGCTAGCGTTCCCGTCATCACCGCGCCGAGGTGTCCGCATTTCCCTCGGTCTGCGGCGTTTTCCATGACCGGACGGACAAGAGGTGGGGACCGATGGCTTGGCTGGCAGCGGGTGAGGGCTACGAAGTCGCCCTCGTGGAGGGACGGGTGACGGCCCGGTCGACGACGGGCCGATCGGCCGGCAGGCAGTTGAAGTCGCTGCCGAAGGCCGTCCGGGAGCACCCGGAGACCGACCGGCTGCGCCGGTTCACCGAGTGGCTGGACCGTCACGCCGCCTCCTGCTCCGCCCAGGTGGACGCCTGGATGGTGTCCTCGCTGCCGGTACCGACCGGGCTGCTCGCCCGGGTCTGGCCCGACGAGGCCTGGCGGGCCGCGCTGCGCGACCTCGTGGTGGTCGGCGACGACCCCGACCAGGCCGGGTTCCTGCGCGACGTCACTCCCGAGGGCGAGGTCCGGCTGGTCGACCTGGACGGCGAGACCGTCCGGATCTCCCCCGCCACGGTGACCCTGCCCCACCCGGTGCTCCTCCCCGACCTGGAGGAGCTGCGCGAGTTCGCCTCCGAACTGGGCGTCGTCCAGGGCGTCGACCAGATCCACCGGGCGGTCTGGCACAAGCCCGCCGACCTCGCCGAGAAGGCCACCCAGGTCAAGGACTTCGCCGGCGGCCGCTACCCGTCCCGGTTCGGCCTCGCCGCACGGGCCTCCGCCCTCGGCTACCGGGTCTCCGGCGGCTACGCCACCTGCCGTGTCCGCGACGGCGGCAGCACCACCGAGGCCACCGTGTGGATCGGCGAACCGTACTGGGACGGCGACTCGGAGACCGGCGGCCTCGGCTGGCAGGACGCCGACGGCCGGGCGGTCACGCTCCCCGACGTCCCCCCGGTCGCCTGGTCCGAAGGAATGCGCATGGCCGCTGCGCTGTACGCCGGCCGCACCGTCGAGGAAGGCAAGGACGCATGACGTACGACGCGGACACGACCGAGCGGCAGGCCGTCGAGCTGCTCCAGGCCGGCGGCGTGCTGCCGCCCGGCACCCGCGGCGCAGGCGAGCGCGCCGTCCCGCTGACCGCCCGGACGTACCGTCACCCGGGCCTGGACGACCGGGTGGTCGTCCGGCTGGTGGCGGCCGAACTCGGCGCCGCCGAGGACCTCGCCGCCGGCTACCTCGGCCTGGAGCCGGCCGCCGGACCGGCCGAGGTCGGGCTCGGCCTGCGCCAGGCCCTCGGCTTCCCCGAGTGGGTCCTCGCCCACCACCCGGCCGACGGCCGGCACGCCCTCGGCCTGATGCCGGAGCTGGAGCGGGTCGCCCGCCAGGCCAAGTCCAAGCCGAAGGCCGCCCTCGACGCCTACCAGGAGCTCGCCGGCCGGCTGGCCTCCGCCGTGCCGCACTTCCTGCCGACCTTCTACGAGCAGGCCGGCCGGGTCTTCCTCGGCCTGGAGAACGCCGCCTACGCCGCACAGCTGTTCGGCCGGGCCCGCCGCGCGGAGGCCGAGCACGGCCTGCCGCTGGACGAACAGCGGCTGGACGCCGTCTTCCTGGAGTTCGCGCTGGCCGGCGCACTGCCCGTCAAGGTGCTGTCCGGCTACGCCAAGGAGCTCACTGCCCGGGTGCCCGCCACCGAGGCGTTCGAACGCTTCCGACTGCTGTGCGTGCGCCGCACCGCGGGCGGCCTGCCGCCGTCCGCCCGGATGGCCACCGACCTGCGCCGGCTGGCCCGGGCCGCAGGCGCCGACCCCGAGGCCGCCGAGAGCGCCTACCTCGCCGAGTTGCTCACCCTGCCCGCGACGCTGCGCGCCGCCGCCGGCTGGTGGAGGGGCCACCGCCAGGCCCTGGTGGCCCTGGCCCGCGCGGACGGCGCCGTCCGGCGGACGCTGCTCGACCTGACCCCGCTGTCCGAGGACCGCGAACTGCCCGGGCTGTGGCTGGAGATCCTGGAGGAGTCCGGCGCCACCGCGGGCCTGCTCGACGACGCGGGCCCGGACTCCGCCGGCCCCGCCGACGGTGCGGCCGGCTGGCTGGAGCGCTTCCTCGCCTGGCGCGGCACCGGCTGGCGCAGCCGCGGCCCGATCCCCGCCCTCTACGGGCTGGTGGAGCGGATGGCCGGGCGGCTGCGCACCGAACTCACCGCCGGCGGCACCGTGCGCGTCACCGAGGGCGACGTCGACCTGCTCGACCTGCTGCTCGCCCTCGACGTGCCGGTCGCCGACCCGGTGGACAACACCACGCTGCTGCTGGAGCCCTGGGCGCTCAAGGAGGAGCGGCGCGACCTGCTCGCGCTGGAGGCGGACCCGCGGTTCCGCGCGGCGTTCGGCCGCGGCGCGCGGCGGATCTCCGACGACCACGACGGCCGCACCGCGCTCGGCGTGCTCGCTCGCTCCCCGGCGGCCGGCCGATGCTCGCCGCGTGGACGGCCGAGGTCGCCGCCGAGTCCTCCGCCGCCGGCCTCCCCGACCTGCCCGACGCCCTGCGGCGGATCGGGTGGCTGCCCGGCGAGGTGCTGGTGCTGGCCGAGGACGCCGTCCAGGCCGCCGCCGGCACCGACGTCTCCGAGGTGCTCGCCCGCACCCTGCGCGGCGGCCTGCTGGACGAACTCGGCTGGCCCGCCTGGGAGGAGGCCGTCGCCACGCTCGTCCCCCGCAAGGACGTCGACGACCTCGTGGTCGCCGACGCCTGGCCGCACCTCGTCGTGGCCGGCCCGAGCCAGGCCCGGGTGATCGGCGCCGAGGGCACCGTGCTCACCCACGACCTGCGGATACCCGCCGGCGACACCGGCTCGGACCCGGGCTTCCACCACGTCGACGGCTCGCTGCTCGTCCAGTGGTGCTCGCGCGCCCAGAACCACCGCAAGGTCGGCTACTGGCACACCGCCCCCGACCGCACCTTCACCATGCCCGAGGGCACCAGCGTCCGCGGCACCCGGATGACCTGGCTCGGCAACCTGCGCACCTTCGGCCTGCCGCTGCCCGGCGGCGGCCGGACGACCGGCGACGGCGTCGTCCACGCCGGCGACACCGCGCTGCCCGGCGAGCGCCGGGTGATCGGCGACGGCACCTCGTTCTGGGCCTGGGCCCGCAGCGGCGAGGACACCCCCTTCGGCTGGCACGAGTACGACCCGGCGACCGGCGCGCTCGGCCGCGCCGCGCTCCCCGGGTTCCTCGCGGACGCCCTGCGCGACGCCCCGGCGGGCAGCACCTTCCGCTCCGGCTGGGTGATGCCCGCCGCATCGGCCGAGCAGACCCCGGCCGGGGCCCCGGCCGACGGCGTGCTGGCCTGGCGCACCGTCGAACTGCCCGACGGCGCGGTCCGCGGCGAGGACGCCGCCGGACACTCCGTCACCCTGCCCGCGGGCGCCGGCGTGCCGACCCGGCTGGTGCTCTTCCCCGGCGCGGAGCGGCCGCAGGCCGTCGTCCGGGAGACCTACCGGATGCGCCTGGTCGACCCGGACGGCGTGGTCACCGCCACCGCCCGGACCGACGACGCGCCCGGCACGTTCGCCGAGGGCACCCTGATCCTCCCCCGATGCGCTACTGGCACTGCCTGCGGCCGCGCGACCCGCAGGGGTCCGCGGCGCTGCGCCGGATCGACGCCGACACCGCCGCGGGCCTGCTCAAGGCCGCCGGCGCGGCCGACCCCAAGAAGCCGGAGGAGCTGACGGCCGCCGTCCGCGCCCTGCTGCCCGCCGTCGGCGACGACGCGCTCGCGGCCGGCATCGCCGGTGTGGTGCGGTTCGCCGCCGCCCAGCAGCAGTCCCTCGACGCGGTCGCCAAGCGCCTGGCCGACCGGCTCGCCGGTGTCGGCGAGCCTGCCGCACCGACCGGCCCGACCGACCACCGGCTGCGCGCCGCCCTCAGCGGCCTCGGCTGCGTCGGCAGTTGGTACGGCAACGCGCAGGCCCGCTACACCGCCGCACAGCTGGACTTCCTCGCCGCGGCCTGCCGCCCCGACGCGGAGCCGGCCGCCCCCGGCACGCTCCACCTGGACGGCCCCGCCCTGCCGTACGCCCGGATCGACTGGCTGCGGCTGCCCGAACTGGCCGGCCCGGTGGCGCTGCGCGCGGCCGCCCCGGTCGGCGCCGACGAGGACCGCGCGGCCCTCGCCGAGCTGCTGCACGCGCTGGACGGCCTCGGGCTGACCACCCCCGAGGGGGCGGCCCGCTGGCGCCGGGTGCGGCTGCACCTGACGGCCGGCCACCTGCTCGCCGCCGACGGCTCCGTCCGCCACGGCGACCGGGACGCCCTCGTCCCGCTCGGCGGCGGCGCGTTCCTGCTCTTCGCCGACACCGACGTGACCGCTGCCAGCGACACCGAGTCCACGGTGCTGCAGCACGACCCGAGCGGCCGCTTCGACGTCCCGGCGCCGTACACGGTGCTGTCCTCGGAGCCGGTGGCCGGACCGGCCGACGACCGGGCGCCGCGGCTGCTCGCCGAGGTGTCCGCACGCGGCCCGGCACCGTGGTTCCCGGCCGCGGCCGAGGAGTTCGCGCGCCTCACCGGGCTCACCGGCACCATGGCGGCGCTGGTCGTGGCCGGCCTGCCGCAGATCGAGGCCTACGAGCGGAGCTTCCTGCCGACCGCGGACCGCACCCTGCTCGGCCTCAAGGTGGCCGACGCCGCGGTCGCCAAGGACGAGCTGCGCACCGTCGCCGCCGGCACCCGGCAGCGCGTGGTGGCCGCCCTGCTGCCCGCCGACCCGGCCCGGCTGTGGACGGACGGCCCGGACGTCGCCGCCGCGGCCGCGGTGTGGAACGCCGCGGTCGGCCGGCGGGTCGCCGTGCCGGAGGCGCTGCTCGCCGAGGCGAACCGGGCGGTGCGCACCGAGTGGGCGGCCACCCGGTCGCTGGCCGCCGTCCTCGACCCGGCCGCGGCCCCCGAGCTCGACCGGGACCTGGACTGGACCGTCCGCGGCGACCGGTGCGTGCCGGTCGACGACAAGGCCACCGGCTTCACCGCCAGGACCCTGGTCGGGGCGGTCGCCATGACCGCCTGGCTGGCCCACCGGCTGCCGGCCGGCGACCCGGTGCGCGCCGCGCTGCCGGCCGCGCTGGCCGCCGTCCGGGAGCGCCTGGCCCACCCCGGGCTGATCCTCGACCTGGGCCGCTACGTCAGCCTGCCGGCCTTCCAGAAGGTGGCCGGGGCCCCGACCGAGACCGCCCCCGGCTGGGAGCGCTACGGCGCGGTGCTCATGGCCACGCACGACAGCCAGCCCGCCCCGGGCATCCGCACGGCGCTGCTCGACGCGGCGGGCGAGGACCCGTACCTGCCCGCCCTGCGGGTCGACGGCGACGTGCCGTTCCCGGCGGAGGCCGCCCTGCGGCTGGCCCGCACCGCCGCGTTCGAAGCCCTGCTCGCGGACCCGGGCGAGCCGGTGGCCGGTGCCCGCGGCAAGGACGGCACCTGGTGGCCGCAGGACCCGACGCGTTCGGTGCCCGACCTGGTCGCCGCCGCGGCCGCCCGGCACGGCATCGGCGAGGACGCCGCCGCGCTCTACCTGATGCTGCTGGCGATGCCCGACCCCACCGACCGCAACACCGCGCGCTGGACGGGCTGGCGGCCCGCCCGGATGAAGGCGGCACGGGCCGAACTGTCCGCCGGCGACCTGGTCGTCGAGGCCGGACGCAGCCGGGCCGGGCGCGCGCTGTTCCTGCCCGGCGGCTGGACGGAGCTCCGCTCGCCGCACCTGCCGCTGGAGACCTGGAAGCTGCCGGTCCTGGCACCGGCCGGCGGGACGACCGCCCCGCTGGGCATCAGCGTGCCCACCGAGCCCGCTGCGGCGCTCTACCGCCGCTCCTGGCAGCGCCTGCTCGACGGCGACCTGCCGCGCTTCGAGGAACTGAAGGTCCGGCGGGCCCGCGCACGCCGCCGCTGACCGCGCCACCGGCCGGTCCGCCGGCCACCGCCGGGGGTGCGGAGCACCGCATCCCCGGCCCCGACCGATCCGACTCCGAAGGACCCGACATGCCTCCGACCACCGAACCGGCGACGATCCCGCAGCCCCGGCAGATCGTGCCCGCCGAGGAGCGGTACGCCGCCGAGCTCGCCTTCCTCGCCGCCCACGACGACGGCCCGCGGCCGCCCGGCTGGGCCCTCACCCCGGCCGCCGTGGTGACGTTCGTCTGCGGCAGCGGGGGCGAGGCCCTCACCCTGCCGCCGCGCCGCCGCAAGGACGGCGAACTGCCGGCCAAGCTGGTGGTCGCGCCGAAGTTCGTCGGCGAGCGGGCCCTGGTCGAACGCTGCGTGGTCACCCTCGCGGGCGAGCGCGGGCTGCTGCTCGTCGGCGAGCCCGGCACCGCCAAGTCGATGCTCTCCGAGCTGCTCGCGGCCGCGGTCAGCGGCACCGGCGAGCTCACCGTCCAGGGCACCGCCGGCACCACCGAGGACGCCTTCCGCTACGGCTGGAACTACGCGCTGCTGCTGGCCCAGGGGCCGACGCCGCAGGCGCTGGTGGCCTCGCCGGTGATGACCGCCATGCGCACCGGCCGGGTCGCCCGGATCGAGGAGATCACCCGCTGCCTCCCGGAGGTCCAGGACGCGCTGGTGTCGATCCTCTCCGACCGCCGGATCAGCGTCCCGGAGCTGGCCGGCTCCGCGGACGGCACGGTGGCCGCCGCCCCGGGCTTCACCGTGATCGGCACCGCGAACCTGCGCGACCGCGGCGTCTCGGAGATGTCCGCCGCACTCAAGCGGCGCTTCAACTTCGAGACCGTCCAGCCGATCGCCGACGCGGGCGCCGAGATGTCGCTCGTCCGGGACCGCGCCACCGCCGCCGTGCAGCGGGCCGGCGCCGCCTTCGGAGTCGACGACGCGGTACTCGACGTCCTGGTCACGGTCTTCCGCGACCTGCGCACCGGCCGCTCGGCCGAGGGTTGGGACGTCGAGCGCCCCGGCACCGTGATGTCCACCGCCGAGGCCGTGCACGTCGCCTCCTCGCTCGGTCTCGCCTCCGCCTACTTCGCCGGCTCCGACGTGCTCGACCTGGTGCCCGGCCACCTGCTCGGCGCCGTCCACAAGGACGACCCCGCGGACCACGGCCGGCTTCTCGGCTACTGGGACGGGCCGGTGCGCCGCCGGGCCGAGGACGGCTCCGCGATGTGGCGCCGCCTCTGGGACCTGCGGGAGAACCTCCGATGACCGTCGCCACCGGACCGGACACCGACCGCGCCGCCGACGAACCGCGGGCCGCCCTGGAGGCGCTCGCGGCCGGCCGGCGGCCCTACCTGATCGGGGTACGGCACCACAGCCCGGCGCTGGCCGCGGTGGTGCCCGCCCTGCTCGACGCCGCCGACCCGCAGGTGCTCTGCGTCGAACTGCCCGCCGACTTCCAGCACTGGCTGCCGTACCTGGCCGACGAGGGGACGGTCGCCCCGGTGGCGCTCGCCGGGGCCGACGACGAGGGTCGGCTCGGCTTCTACCCCTTCGCGGACTTCTCGCCGGAGCTCGCCGCGATCCGCTGGGCCCGCGCGCACGGCGTCGAGGTGCGCTGCTGCGACCTGCCGATGGCCGACAAGCAGTGGTCGGCGCCAGCGCCGGCCGGTACCGGCGGCCGGGCGGCCGACGGGCCCGGCTACGGCGACGCGCTCGGCGCGGCCGGCACCGGCCGCGACGGCGACGACCTGTGGGACCGCTCGGTGGAGGTGCGGGCCCCCGGCAGCGACCCGGAGGCCGTCCGACGGGCGGCGCTCGCCGTCGGCTGGGCGCTGCGCCGGGACGCGGCCGACCGCGGCGGTGTGCCGGCCGGCGACCTCGCCCGCGAGGCGCACATGCGCCGGGTGATCGCCGAGGCGGCGGCCGGCGGCCGGCGGGTCGCCGCCCTGGTCGGCGCCTTCCACGGCCCCGCCCTGATCGACGCGCCCGAGCACGCCGGGGCGGCCGCGGGGGCGGAGAGCGGCACTGCCGCCCCGGTCACCACCTCGCTCGTCCCGTACACGTTCGGGCTGCTCGACGCCCGCTCCGGCTACCCGGCCGGGATCCGCGATCCGCGGTGGCAGCAGGCCGTCCTCACCGCCCGCGGCGACCCGGCCCGGGTGGGCGACGCCGCCGCCACGGCGATCACCGAGCTCTGCCGCGAACTGCGGGCCGCCGGCCACACTGCGGGCACCGGCGAGGCCGCGGAGACGCTGCGGCTCGCCGGCGACCTCGCCCGGCTGCGCGGACTGCCCGCGCCGGGCCGCGGCGAACTGCTGGAGGCGGTCACCACCGTCCTCGGCCAGGGCGAGCCGCTCGGCCGCGGCCGCGCCCTGGCCAGGGCGCTGGAGAGCGTCATGGTCGGCACCGACCGCGGCCGGACGGCCCCCGGCACGCCGCGCTCCGGTCTCGGCCCCGCCGTGGAGGCCGACCTCGCCGACCTGCGGCTGCCCGGCCCCGACCGGCCCGAGTCCCGGGAGATGCGCCTCGACCCGCTGCGCTCCACCCTCGACGGCCGCCGCGAGGTCCTGCTGCAGCGCCTCCAGCTCTGCGGCATCGGGTACGGGGAGCCGCTCGACGTCTCCGCGACCGGCGACGGCACGGCGCTGACGACCCGTTGGCGGCTGTCCTGGACGCCCTCCGCCGCGGCCCGGCTCGACCTGGCCGGCGTCCGCGGCGTGACGGCCGAACTCGCCGCCGCCGGCACCCTGCGGGAGACCGCCCGCCGGGAGGCGGCCGAGGGCGGCCCCACCTGCGCCCAGCTGGTGGACGGGCTGCGCGCCGCGGCCCGCTGCGATCTGCCGGGCCTGGTCGCCGAGCGGCTCGCCGAGGCCGAGGAGCTGCTGCCCGCCTCCGCCACCCTGCCCGAACTCCTCGGCGCACTGGACCTGCTGGACGCGCTGCGGCGCGGCCACCTGCCCGGCACCGACGAGCCCGGCCGCGCCCGGGCCGGCGAACTCGCCGCCACCCTGCTGGACGCCGCCGTCCGCGGGCTCCCGGGCCTGGCGGGCAGCGACGACCCCGAGGACGCCACCGCCCTGGTCGCCCTCGCCGACCGGGCCGGCGAGCACCGGCTCGGCCTGCGGATGGACGACGCCCTGGCCACCCTGGCCCGGACGGCCGCCCCGCTCGTCCAGGGCGCCGCGCTGGCCGCCCGCGTCCTGCTCGACCTGGACGACGCCGCCGAGCTCGGCACCCGTGCCGCCGGCTGGGTCGACACCGCGACCGGCCCGGAGGCCCGCCGCCGCACCGCCCGGCTGCTGGCCGGACTGCTCACCGCCGGCGGGCCGCTGCTCCAGTGCGCCCCCGCCGCGCTCGACCCGCTGCTGGAGCGGATCGACCGCCTCCCCGACCGCGGCTTCCTGGACCGGCTGCCCGCCCTGCGGGCCGGCTTCGACGTCCTCACCCCGGCCGCCCGCGGCCGGCTCCTGACGACCGTCACCGAACGCCTCGGCGAGCGGCCCGACCTGACGCTCGCCGCTCCGCCCGCGCTGCTCGCCCTCTGGGCGGCCGCCGACGCCGCGGCGGCCGCGGCGCTCGGCGCGCTCCGCCTGCCCGGCCTCACCCGGCCCTCGCCCGGCGGGGCCACCACCGAGGTCACGGAAGCCACCGAGCCCACCGAGGCGGATCCCGGCGGGATCCCCGGCGGCGGGCCGGCGGCGGAGGCCGCTGCCCCCGCGGACCGGCTCACCCCGGCCGACCGCTGGCGGCTGCTGCTCGGCCGCGAACCTGACCGGCTGCCCGCGGGCGCCCGCCGCTACGCCCGCGCCCTGGACGAGCTCTACGGCGCGGGCCGCGGCGAGGGCTCGCAGGACCTGGCCGGTGCGGACGGCAACGGCGGCGGACAGGACGCGTCCTTCCCCACCGCCCGCGAATGGGCGGCGGAACTCGAGGCCCTGTTCGGTGCGGACGTCCGCGAGGAGGTCCTCGGCCGCGCCGCCGAGGCCGGCCGCACCGACGTGCTCGCCGAACTCGACCCGGCCGCCGTACGCCCCTCGGTGGAGCTGCTGACCTCCGTCCTCAACCTGGCCGGCGGCATGCCCGAGCAGCAACTCGCCGCGCTGCGGCCCCTGGTGCGCCGTCTGGTCGACGAGCTCGCCCGGGAGCTGGCGACCCGGATGCGCCCCGCCCTGACGGGGCTCGCGACCCCCGGCCGACCCGCCGCCCGGGCGGCCGGCTGGACCTCCCGCGCACCCTGCGGGCCAACCTGGCGCACACCCGGCGGCTCGACGACGGCCGGACGGTGGTCATCCCCGAGCAGCCCGTCTTCGGCACCCGCTCCCGGCGGGAGGCCGACTGGCGGCTCGTCCTGGTCGTCGACGTCTCCGGCTCGATGGAGGCCTCGGTCATCTGGTCCGCCCTCACCGCCGCCGTGCTGGGCGGCGTGCCGACGCTGTCCACGCACTTCCTGGCGTTCTCCACCCAGGTCGCGGACCTGACCGACCGGGTCGACGACCCGCTCTCCCTGCTGCTGGAAGTCCGGGTCGGCGGTGGCACGCACATCGCCGCAGCCCTCGCCCACGCCCGCTCGCTGGTGAGCGTGCCGAGCCGGACGCTGGTGGTGGTGGTCAGCGACTTCGAGGAGGGCTACCCGCTCGGCGGCCTGCTCGGCGAGGTGCGCGCCCTGGCCGCCTCCGGCGTGCACCTCATGGGCTGCGCCGCGCTGGACGACACCGGGACACCCCGGTACTCGGTGCCGGTCGCCCAGCAACTCGTGGCCGCAGGAATGCCGGTGGCCGCTCTCAGCCCCTCGCCCTCGCCCGCTGGGTCGGCGACCGCCTCCGCGGAGAAGCCCGATGACACCTGCCCCCACGACCACTCCGCTCCCCCGGTCGCCCCGGAGGTGGTGGCGGCCGCCGTCGAGGCGCTGACCTCCCGGCTGCGCAAGAAGCTGGACGCCGCCGTCGAGCAGTACGCCGCGCTGCCGGTCACCGCGGCGGCGGACGGCACGGGGTGCACCGTCCGCTGCGGGGAGGACGCCGAGGTCACGCTGACCCCCGGGCCCGGGGGCGCCGTCACGGACGCGGCCCAGGCCGTCTGCAGCTGCCTGCTGGCACCGCGCTGCCTGCACCGCGCGGCCGTCCTGGGCGCCTGCCCGATCGCCGACACCGACGCCGTCGCTCACGGGGACGGGGACGGCCTGCCCGAGGATGCCGGCTCCTCGGACACCGCACCCGGGGGCCTCACGCCCGCGGACGGGCCGCCCGGCGAGGGCGACCCGGCACCGGGTGCCGCGGCGGACGGCGCACCGGCGACGGTCACTCGGACCGCCACGACACCGGTCGCCGCGACACCAACCGCCGTGACCCCGACCGCCGCCCAGGTGCTGGCGGCCGCCGCGCTCCGGTCCGCCGCGGCCGCCGTGCTGGCGGCCGGCGTGCCCGCCGCCGGCGCCGTCCTGCAGGCCGACCTGCTGCGGGCCGCGCACACCGCCCGCCTCGCCGACCTGCACCGGGCCGAGGCCGCGGCCCTGCGGGTCGTCCGCGGCCTGCGCAGCGCGCGGGCCCGGCACGCGGGGCACCGGCTGGCCGACCTGGTCGCGGCGCTGCGCGACCTGCTGCTCACCACCTTCGCCACCGGCGGCGACGAGGTCGACGCGGCCCTGCTCGGCGGCGCCCGGCGCGCCTACCGGCCCGGCGGTTCGCTGCGGGTCCACGGGGTGTGCCGGGAGCCGGTGCTGACCGCCACCGGCTACGGCGGCGTGGTCACCCACCTGGTCACCGAGGACGGCCGCTGGTTCTCGGTCGCCGACGTGAAGCCGGGCGGCCCGGCCCGGGCCAGGGGCGCGGGCACCGCCCCGGTGGCGGTCGGGTCGGCCCCGATCGACCACGCCCGGCTCTCCCGGAGCGGCCTGCTGGTCTCCGGCGCGACGGTGTCCGCGGACGGCCGGCTCGGGGCGGGCCGCGGTGTGCGGGCCAACCCGGTGGCCGGCCTGGACTGGTCGTCGGGTCCGCTGGCCCGGCTGTTCGCCCGTCCGCTCGCGGAGGCCGCGGCCGAGCGGCTCGCCGACGGCCCGCTCGCCGACCCCGAGCACACCGGCCGGGTCCGCGGGCTGGTCGGCTGCGACCTGATGGTGCTGGGTGCCGCGGCGGACTGCGTCACCGCCCGGGAGGCCGGTCCGGACGGGTCGGCCACCGGCCCGGTGATCCGGCTGCGCGCGGCGCTCGGCCACCCGGACCTCGCCCACACCGGGAACCTGGCGCAGCTCGCCGCCCACCCCGGCGTCCTGGTGCGGGTGCTCGGCCGGGTCGACCCCGACCGGGCCGCCACGCTGCGCCCCTTGGCCGTCGGGCCCGTCCCCGGTGCCGAGCGGACGCTGCGCCTGCCCGCGGACTGGCAGGGCCGGGCGGACCTCGGCTACGACCGGCTCCGCGGGGAGCACTTCCCGCCGGGCGGCGGGCCGGTGCCGGGCACCGCTCCGGACGGCTCCGCGGCGGAGGGACCGGACCCGCTCACCGACTCGCCGCTGTGGCGGGTGCGCACGCTCGTCGAACTCGCGGTCGCGGGCGGCCGGCGGGCCGCCGCCGAGTCCGCGCGGTCCGGAGACCCGCGGGCCGCGGCGGCCGCACTGCGCCGTACCGGCTTCCGCACCGCCGCGGAGCTGACGTCCGCGCTGGTCGCCGAGGCCGACCGGCGGGGCCGGGACGCCTTCGGCCGGCTGGACGACCCGGATCCGGAGGCGTACGCGGCGAGCTGGCTGGCCGTCGCGCTGCATCTGACGGCCGCCGAACGGGAGCTGGTCCGGGCGACCTGGGGCGCTGGGGCGGGGGCGGCCGACCCGTCCTGAGCCCGCGGTGCGGCGGTGGGCGCCCGGATCAGAACCCGCTCGGCGCCAGATGGACGCCGAGGGCCTCCAGACCGTGCAGGAAGACCTCGACACCCACCGCCGCCAGCAGCAGGCCGAGCACCCGGGAGAGCACCTCCAGGGCGGTCACATGGATCCGCGGGAGCAGCGGGATCAGTACCAGGATGCAGACGAAGTCGACGACCAGGACGGCGACGTACATCAGGGCGACCGTCGTCCGCCAGCTCCAGGTGTCCTCGTCCAGCGACTCGACCAGCTCGGCGGTGACCGCCAGCGGACTGACGATGTACGGCAGCAGCAGCTCGCGCAGGCCGCTGACCATGCTGGAGTCCTCGTCCTCCTCCACGGCGCCGGTGCCGAGGTGGGTGCCGAGGACGAGGGCCACCGCGTAGACGAAGAAGATCACCCCGCCGGCCAGGAAGAGCGCCTGGTCCGAGACGTGGAAGAAGGAGGTCAGGAAATCGGCGGCGTAGGCGATCACGATGCCGACCGAAGCGGCGGCCAGCGAGCTCACCATGGTCAGCCGCCGCATCTCGGCCGGGGTCCGCTCGCGGCTGAGATGGGCGAACGCGATGAGGATCTTGGGTGGCCCCACCACGGCGAAGAAGGTCACGAATACGGTGATCGCAGCGAGCTCGTCCATGGACTCATGATGCGCAGCCGGACGGCTCCGCCCGGTGACCCCGCGCCGCCGGAACCTGCGGGCCGCCGCCGGGCGCCCTAGCCTGGGAGTGCCCGGGGCCGGGCGCCGCGACGTCCCGCCGCCCCGGGTACCGGAACTCCCCCGGGAAGGTGCGATGCCCCGACAGCCGGCGGGCCCGCGGCCGGGCCGCCCCGACCCGGCGGTGCTGCACCGCGCGGTGCGGGTCACGGCGGCCGCGTGCATCGGGTTCTACACCTTCCGGTACGGGCTCGGGCAGCCGGTGACCGCCACCTACGCGCTGTTCGGCGCGATCGCCATCGGCGTGCTCGCCCGGATCGGCGGCAGCGCGCAGGCCCGGGTCCGCACACTGGGGCTGACGCTGCCCGCCGCCTGGGCCCTGATCTGCCTCGGCACCGTCCTGGCGGTGCACGCCTGGACGGCGGCGCTGGGCATGGTCGGGGTGGGCTTCGCGGTGGCCTACGGATCGGTCGGCGGGCCGCGGATGGTCGGACTGGCCAACGGGCTGCAACTCCTCTACATCCTGCCGTGCTTCCCGCCGTACGCCCCCGACGCGCTGCCGCAGCGGCTGGGCGGCGTGAGCGCCGGGATCCTGCTGCTGGCGGCGGCGGAGCTGCTGCTGTGGCCGGAGCGGCCGCCACCGGCCTACCGGGACCGCCTCGCGGCGGCGGTGGCCGCCGTGGCCGACCTCGCCGACCGGGCGGCCGATCACGCCGGCGCCGCGGGCATCCGGGCCGTGGACGGGTCCCCCGGGCGGCCGGGCCGTCCGTCGTCGAGGAGGACGCGGCCCGGGCGCGGGCCCTCGCGCTCCTGGACGAGCTGCGGTTCTCCCGCTGCCCCCAGATGGAGCGGCCCGCCTCCGCCGGCGCCGTCGACCGCGCCCTCGCGCACTGCGCGGCCACCGTGCGCTACACCTGCGCGCAGCTCCTGAGGGTCCGCCGGCTCGGCGTGGAGGGCGGCCCGTACCCCGGCGCCGCGGCGCTGCTCGCCGCCACCGCCCGTACCCTCCGGGAGGCCGGGGCGGGCCTGCGCGCGTCCGGCCCCGTACCGGTCACCGGGCCGATCGAGGCGGAGATCGCCGCCTTCGATGCCACCCGCGCGGCCGGGCCCGACGGACGGACGGAACCGGTCGGCACCGCGGCCGCCCGGCTGGGGCTCGGCGCGGTGAGCCTGGACGCGGCCGAGGGCAGCCGTTTCCTCGTCCTGGCCGTCCGGGTCAGCCGGCGGGCACCGCTGCCGCCCGACGACACGCCGGCCGACCAGCGGCCCGGCCCGTTCTGGTACGCGCACGCGCCCGCCGCGGCGCTCTGGTGGCGCCGGTTCCGGGCCAACCTGACGCCCCGCTCGGTGTACTTCCAGAACGCGCTGCGGATCGCCGCCGCCCTCGGCGCCGCCCGGCTGGTGGCCGGCGCCCTGGACCTCTCGCACGGCTTCTGGGTCCTGCTCGCGACCCTGACCCTGATGCGCACCAGCGCCGTCGACACCCGGATGACGCTGCGCCCTGCGCTCACCGGCACCGCGTGCGGGGCGGCCGCGACCGCGGCGCTGCTCATCGTGGTCGGCGAACGGCCGGCCTTCTACGCGGCCGCGCTGCCGCCGGTCATGCTGATCGCCTTCACCGTGGGGCCGATGCTCGGGCTGGCCTGGGCCCAGGGCACCTTCACCGTGGTGGTCGCGCTGGTCTTCACCCAGCTGGCGCCGGTCGGATGGCGGCTCGCCGAGGCCCGGCTGGTCAACGTGGCGACCGGGGCCGCGATCGGCATCCTGGCGGGCCTGTGCGCGTGGCCCCGGGGCGGCGGCCAGGAACTGCGGCGGCGGACGGCGGAGCTGCTCACCGACAGTGCGCTGGCCCTGCGCGAGACCGTCGCGGTGGTGACCGGGACGGGCCCCGCCCACGGCGCCCTGCGGCGGGCCCGGCTGACCACGCTCCTCACCGAGGCCAGCTACGCCCAGTACCGCTCGGAGCGGCACGACGCGGCCGGGGAGGGGCCGAACTGGCAGGCCGCGCTGCTGGCCGGGCAGCACACGGTGCGCGGGGCCGAACCGCTGCTGGCCCGGATGCCCGCGGGGACGGCCGCCATCGGCCCGGCCGCGGCAGCCTCCCTCGTGCGGGACGCCGACCGGGTCGCCGCGGCGTTCGACCTCCGGGCCTCCGCCCTGCTGGCCCGCGTCCCCCTGGACGGGCACCCGGACCGGTCGGCCACCGGGACTGCGGGCACCGGCGCCGCGGGCGCCAGGGCTGCGGTCAGCGAGGGCACCGCCGCCGAGGGCGCGGGCACGACCGGGCCCGCCGAGCAGCGGCTCGCCGAGGCACGGGACTCCCTCCTGGACGAGCACACCAGCGCGGCCCGGATGCCCGCCGATGTCGCCTCGCTGCACACCGTCGACGTCGTCGTCTGGCTCGGTGGGCTCCTCGACGACCTGGCCCGGGTGACCGCACCGGCGCCGCGGACGGCCGAAGCCGGATCCGGCTGAGCCGCCGGCCGGGGAGAGGACGGCGGCTCAGCCTCCGGGGACCGGGGCCGGCCCAGACCGGTCCGACGGTGCGTCGGCCGCGGCACCCCACCAGCGGCGCGACGCGAGCGCCGCCAGCCCGGCACCGGCGGTGTTGAGCAGGACGTCGTCGACGGAGGACACCCGGTCCAGCCAGAGGACGTACTGCGCGGTCTCGACCAGGACGGAGCAGCCCGCCGCGAGGGCCAGGACCCGGGGCACCGACCCGAGGGCGGCGAACCGCAGAGGTGCGCAGAACCCCAGCGCCGCGAAGACCAGCAGATTGCCGACGATCTGGACGGTCGCCGTCACCGGGCTGCCCGCGAGGACCGCGAGCAGGTCCCGCAGCGGCACCAGGCTCACCCGCCGGGGTGCGACACCGGCACCGGCGCCCGGCAGCATGATCATCCATACCCACGGCACCGTCCCGTGGACGATGCCGACCTCGGCCGCCGACCTGCGCCACGCCCACGCCGCCGCGGCCCCGGCGACCTGCCGGCGGCGTGCCAGTGCCCACACCACGAGCACGGACAGCGGCAGCGCGGCCACCGTGTCGAAGACCACGCCGTTGAACGTCCCGGCCCAGGCGTGCCACCCCCGCCGTGGTGACGCAGCGGCCGCTGCGCGAGGAAGGCGGCGGCCGCCGCGCCGAGGACGACCGGAGTGGCGAGCACGATCCGGCGGGTCCGACGCAGGGGTGCTGATGGTGATGCGCTGTGGTCCATGGCTCCACTGACGACGGACGGGGGTTGCGGTGGCGCACGCCGTTCCCGACACGCCGCGGGGCACGGAGCCCGGCCCCGGGAACCCGGCGCACACCGGGGCCGGGGGCCGGCCCGGGCACGTCGGTCACGCGTTCCGTCGCCGCAGCCTACTCGTCGCATGATCGCCGGGGCAGGGCAGGGCACGGCCGGCCGGGAGGGACTGCGCGTCAGGCCGACCCGAGGACGCAGAACTCGTTGCCCTCCGGGTCGGCGAGGACCTTCCACCGGACGTCGCCCTGGCCGATGTCCACGAGCGTCGCGCCGAGGGTCTGCAGCCGGGCCACCTCCGCGCCCTGATCGCCCCCGGGGTCCGGCAGCAGGTCGAGATGGACGCGGGTCCACACGGTCTCCTCCTCGGGCGTGCGGAGGAACTCGAGGTACGGCCCGACGCCCTCGGCGGAGCGCAGCCGCGCGTGGTCGTCGCTCACCTCGTGCACCGTCCAGTCCGCCGCCGCGCCCCAGAACCGGGCCATGGCCCGCGGGTCCGCGCAGTCCACGACCACCGCGGCGATCGGGCCGGTGTCCCGGTGGATCTCCCGGGGCTCCAGCACGCGGAACACGTTGCCCTCCGGATCGGCCAGGGCCGTCCACGGCACGTCGCCCCGGCCCGGATCGGCGGGAGTCGCGCCGAGCGCCCTCAGGTGTGCGACCAACTCCGCCCGGTGGGCCTCGGAGGTGGTGGCGAGCTCGATGCGCACGCGGTACTTGACCGTTTCGGGGTCGGGAACGGTGACGACATCGACCCAGAGGGTGGACGGGTCCGGCCAGATCAGGCCGACGGGTTCGACGTTGCTCACGCCGGGGCCCTCACTGGACATGCCCCACCCGAGCGCGTCCGCCCAGAACCGGCCGAGCGCCGCGTCGTCCCGAGCCTTGACATTCACCTGAACAAGCCGCAGTCCCATGCCGCTGACTCTATGTCACACGAACGACCGAGCTCCTGCCCGCCCTGGCCCGCCCGCACGACGGACGGCGATCCTCCGACCGGATGACATCTGCCCCACACACCGTCAGCTCGGTGCCCGGCACGGGGAAATGCGCAGTTCGGGTCCCTACGATGCGGCCGTGAGCGCCTCGGCGACCGCGACCCGGTGCGGGTCCGCGGCCTGTGCGATGCGGGCCGTGGGTCTCCCCGGCCGGATCTCCTCGACCCGGGGTTCCCGGACCCCAGAAACGGTGGAACCACATGCGACCCACGATCCGCGGCCGGCTGCGGGCCTGCGCCGCCGCCGGCGCGACACTGGCGGCCGTGGCGGGTTCGGTCGTGATCGGCCCCACGGCGGTGGCGCACGACGACGACCTCGGGCCCGCCATCGAGGCGATCATGCACAAGCCCGGCTACGAGCACGCCCAGTGGGGCGTCCTGGAGATCGACGCCGCGAGCGGGAAGGTGATCCACTCCCGGAACGCGGACCAGTTCTTCATCCCCGGCTCGACCACCAAGCTGGTCACCATCTCGTCCGCCCTGCACACCCTGGGCCCGGACCACCGCTTCACCACCCCGGTGATGGCCACGGGGACCCGCCGCGGTTCGACCCTCAACGGCAACCTGGCCATGGTCGCCCAGGGCGATCTGACGATGGGCGGGCGCACCAGGCCGGACGGCACGGTGGACTACACGGACATCGACCACACCGAGGCCAGCCTGCCGGGCGCCAGCCTCACCCCCGAGAACCCGCTCGCCGGCCTGAACCAGATCGCCGCGCAGGTGCACGACTCGGGCATCACCCGGGTCAACGGCAACGTGATCGTCGATCCCCGGCTGTTCACGCCCCCGGCGCTGGACCCGCAGCCCACCCCCATGATCATCAATGACAACCTCATCGACCTGCTCACCACCCCGACCACGGCCGGGCAGCCCGCCCGGCTGACCTGGCGCCCGCAGGTCGCCCCGTACCAGGTCACCTCCGACGTCACGACGGTGGCGGCCGGCGGCCCGACGAACATCCAGGTCTCCGCCTCGCCGGACGGCACGAGGATCGCCCTGTCCGGCACGATCGCCGCCGACGCCCAGCCGCTGCTGCGGGTCTCCACCATCCAGGACCCCAACGCCTTCGCCCGCACGGCACTGATCGAGGCGCTCGCCCGCGCCGGTGTCACCGTCACGGCCGACCCGACCGGCCCCAACCCGCAGGACGCCCTCCCCGCCTCCTACCGCGGCGACCCGAGGGTGGCCGCCTACGTCTCCCCGCCGTACAGCCAGTACGCCAAGCTGATCCTGAAGGTCAGCCACAACCTCGGCGCCAATCTGGCGCTGTGCAACATGGCCGTCGCCCGGGGCAGCGGCACCTGCTTCGACGCCTTCACGATCGAGCACGACTTCCTCGCCGATGTCGCGCACGTCGACCCGACCCAGTTCCAGCTCGCCGACGGGCGCGGCGGAGTGGCGTCCGACCGGGCCACCCCGATCGGCCTCGACCAGATCCTCGCCTACTGGCTGCGCACCCCTACGCGGACGCCTTCCGGCTGTCCCTGCCGATCCTCGGGGTCGACGGCAGCAACGGGATCTCCTGCACCACCGACTGCCCGGCCAAGGGCAAGGTCTTCGCCAAACCCGGCACCGTCCTGGGCCTCGACGAGCTCAACCAGCGGATCGCCGTCGCCGCCCAGGTGGAGGCCGGCTACCTGCTGACCGACCAGGGCCGCCTGCACCTCTTCTACATCGGCGTCACGGGTGCATCCAGCCCTGACCTCACGAGCTTCATCGGCATCTTCAACGACGTCAACCAGATCACCGCCCTCCTGCAGGAACAGGCCTCGGCCGCCCACCACTGACCGCAGGGGTCGACCACGGAACGCCGGAGGGCCGGTGCGCAACCGCTGCGCACCGGCCCTCCGGCGTGCGGACCGGTTGCGCGTCGGCCGGACGTCCGCCGGACGCCGCGGCCGGCCCGCCGGGTCCGGCCCGGATTTGACGGCTCGGCAGACTTCCACCACCATTCCACTAACTACTTAGTGGAATGGTGGTGGAAGCGGTGGAGTACCGGATCGACCGGCGCAGCGGCGTGGCCACCTATCTCCAGATCGTCCAGCAGACACGGACCGCGCTGCGGCTCGGACTGCTGCGCCCCGGAGACCGGTTGCCGACCGCCAAGGAGGTCGTGGCGGCCACCGCGGTCAACCCGAACACGGTCCTGAAGGCCTATCGGGAGCTGGAGCGGGAGGGTCTGGTCGCCCCGCGGCCGGGGCTCGGCACCTTCGTGCTGCGTTCGCTCGCCCGCGAGGAGACCGCACCGGACTCGCCGCTCCGCGTCGATCTGGCGCGCTGGGCGGCGCAGGCCAGGGCCGCCGGGCTCGGCCGGGACGACGTGGAGGCGCTGGTCACCGCCGTCATCGACGAGGAGTTCACGGCCCGCCCGGGGGCGCGGCCGGTACGGAGCAGGACCCGGAGGAGGGGAACGGATGAACGAGCCGTACGCCGTCGAGGACGCGGAGCGCGGTCCGACGGCACTGGAGGTCCAGGGGCTGGGCAAGCGGTACGGGCAGAACTGGGCCCTGAAGGACTGCTCCTTCCGGCTGCCCGCCGGCAGGATCTGTGCGCTGGTCGGGCCGAACGGCGCCGGCAAGAGCACCCTGATGTCCCTGGTGACCGGGATGGTCGCGCCCACAGCGGGCCGCGCGGAGGTCTTCGGCCGGCCGCTCGACGCCCCGGACACCCGGGCGCGCGTCGGCCTCGTCGCCCAGGACAAGCCGCTCTACGCCGGATTCACGGTGGCCGAGACGCTGCGACTCGGCCGCGAGCTGAACGGGACCTGGGACGGGGCCAAGGCGGAGGAAGTGGTGGCCCAGGGCCGCATCCCGCTCTCCGCCCGCGTCGGTTCGCTCTCCGGCGGCCAGCGCACCCGGGTCTGCCTCGCACTCGCCCTCGGACGACTCCCGGACCTGCTCGTCCTGGACGAGCCGATGTCCGACCTGGACCCGCTCGCCCGGCACCAGCTGACGGGCATGCTGATGGCGGAGGCCGCCGAACGCGGTGTCACCGTGCTGATGTCCTCCCACGTCGTGGCCGAACTGCAGGACTCCTGCGACTACCTGGTGGTGCTGGCCGGTGGCGGGGTGAAGCTGGCCGGCGACATCGACGAGGTGCTCGACGCGCACCGGCTGCTGGTCGGTGCCGAAACCGCCGAACTGCCCGTCGAGGCCGAGGTGGTGGAGACCCGCCACAGCGGCCGCCAGGTCACCGCGCTGGTCCGCGGGAACATCCCGGCCCCCGCCGCCTGGCAGGAGAGCCGCCCCACCCTGGAGGAAGTCCTGCTCGCCCATCTCCGCACCCCCGACGCACCCACCCTGATCACCGCCGAGGCCCGCCCGGCCGGTCTGGGGGTGGCCGCATGAGCGCCGTGGACACGGCCGCCCCGGCGGCGGCCCCGACGGAAGGCGGGCCCCTGCCCGCACGACAGTCCGTCATCGGCGGCCTGGCCTGGCTGATGTGGCGCCAGCAGCGTCTGGTCGTGGTGGCCTGGCTGACCGTGGTGGTCCTCGCCGCGGTCGCCTTCCCGCCGCTGCGCAGCGCCATGGCCGACTTCATCGCCGCCCACCACATCGCCGGCTGCGCGGAGATCAGCCTGGACCCGCACTGCCAGGGCGAGGGGACGCAGCAGGCCGTGGCGGCCTTCCGCGCCCGCTACTCCCCCGTCCTGACCGGAGTCGGCCTCCTGCTGACGGCGCTGCCCGTGGTGATCGGCACCTTCGTCGCGGCCCCGCTGCTGTCCCGGGAGTACGAGAGCGGTACCTGGCGACTGGTCCTCGGACAGTCCGTGAGCCGGGCCCAGTGGGTCGCCGCGAAGCTCGTCGCCGCCGCTCTGCCCGCGGCGCTGGGTTCCGCCGCCCTGATGGCGCTGTACCGCTGGATGTGGCAGCCCTCGGCGAACTTCGTGTCGGGCGTCGCCTGGTCCAGCCGGCAGTTCGCGGTCGCCGGTGGGCCGCTGCTGATCGCCACCATCCTGCTGGCCGTGGCGGTCGGCGCCCTCGTCGGCGGCCTCACCCGGCGGGTGGTCCCGGCGATGGCGGCGACCGGCGGCGCGGTGCTGGCGCTCCAGTACGTGCTGGCCACCGTCCGCCCGTACCTGTGGCCGTGGCGTACCGAGGTGGTCTCCCGCTCGGAACTCCCCAACGACGTCTGGGGGTTCGGGCAGGGCTTCCTCACCGGCGACGGGCGGCGACTGCCGTACGACTACTGCTCCGGGGCGAGCGACGTGACGGCGTGCACGCAGGACGCCGGGGTGACCCGCGAGTTCACCGACCTCCACCGGATGGCCGACTACTGGCCGCTGCAGGGTGTCGAGTCCGGCATCTGTCTGGCTCTGGCGGCCGCACTGGCCGGGTTCCTGCTGTGGCGGGCCCGCCGCGGCGCCTGAGGACGACCGGCCGAGCCCCCGGTGGATCCGCGCCCGGCACTGACACCCGCCGGGGCGGCTCCCCCGGCGGGTGTCAGTCCGTGACGACCTCCAGGAACGGCTGGAACGAGCCCGCCTGACGGCTGCTCAGGACGACGGCGAGCCCCTTCGCCGGCTGCCACAGCGCCAGTGCGAAGCCCGGCGTCCCGGCGGCGGCTGCCGCAGCCACGGCCGAGGTGACGTCGAGCCCCGTCCAGTCGGCCCGGGCGGTCGCCTGGCCGGTGCCGAGGGCGGCCCCGAGGGCCGGGCGGTTCGCCCAGGTGACGGCGGTCTCCGTCCAGGTGCCGTCCACGGCACAGGCCTGGAGCGAGGTCTGGACGCCGCCGCTGTCGGCGACCGCGCCGTGCACCCACAGGACGGCGCGGCGGACGGCCGGCAGGGCGCTCGGGTCGAAGCCCAGCAGGGCGATCCGGGCGTAGCCGGTCGCGTCGTTCTTCACGGTGAGGGTGGTGTCCGAGCCGTAGTTGGTGCCGGCGTAGCTGCCGTCCCGGACGTAGCTGTCGGCGGTGGGCGCCAGGGCCCGTGCGGTGCCCGGCGACACCGGGTGGGCGGCGTCGGCCGTCAGCGTCGCGCGCAGGCTCGCGCCCTGGGTGCCGCCGGTCTCGGCGAGCAGGGTGACGGCACCGGAGACCCCCAGCACGGTGAGGCCGGGGTCGGACTGCGCCGAGGCGCAGCCCGTCCGGGCGATGGTGACCCGCACGGTGGCGGCCGTCCTGGACGGGTCGGCGACGCAGACGGTCAGTGTGCCGGACTGCTCGCGCAGCAGGACGGAACACGGCCCGTCCACGGTGATCGGGCCGGCCGTCCCGGCGGCGAAGAAGTTGGCGGCGGTCGTCCCGGAGGCGCTGTCCGTGACCGCCTGCACGGTGGCGGTGTTGGCGAGCACGACGGCCCGCGGGGCGGCGGCGCGGGCGGCGGCGGTCGCGGCGTCGGCGCCGGGCATCAGCAGGTACTCGTAGGACGCCCCTCCGGGGTCGGTGCCGTGGTCGAGCCAGAGCGTCAGGTAGCGGCGGGTGATCGCCGCGGTGTCCCCGCCCGCATTGATGTCGGACCAGGCCCCGGTGCGCGCCTCCCGCAGGGCGTGCACCTGCGCCCCGGCGGGCACCACGCAGGCGCCGAAGCCGGCGAGGGCGAACGCCCGTGCCCCGCTGAACTGCTGGGTCCAGCCGAGGGTGGAGGGCTGCACGGTGCCGTCGACGGTGAGGGCGTGGGTGCCGGTGGCGCCGAGGTTGCGGTTGTCGAGCACGGTCTCCACGGGCACGCCGTCGGTGCAGGTGATGCCGGCGCCGAGGCAGAGCACGGAGTCGTCGAGGAAGAACCAGGACTTGCGGCCGGTGAGGGTCGAGGTCAGGCCGCGCAGGTCCTGGCCGACGGCGGCGATGCTGCCGTCGGTGGCGCCTCCGGCCCAGACGGCGTCCGGGCGGGCGGCGCCCCAGGTGCCGCCGGCGCCGTCGGCGAGCCGCTTGGTCGAGACCGTCGTGCCGGGCAGCCGGTACGGGTCGACGGTGGGCCAGAAGGCGTCCGAGTACTGGCCGTTGCCGAATCCGGCGCCCCACCAGTACGTCATGCCGTTGTTGGTGTGCCAGCCGCGGACGTTCTCGCCGTTGCCGTTCTCGTAGAAGGTGGTGCGGGCCGAGCACATGCTCACCGAGGCGGCCCAGCCGGCGCGGCGGTGCACCGCGCGGTCCATGGCAAAGATCCGGTGGCCGGCGGGCTCGGCGGTCGCGGTGACCGCGGTGTCGGCCAGCAGGGCCTGGGCCCTGGCGAGTTCGGGCACCGCGACGGTGCGGTCCGCGAGGTAGGGGCTGTAGAGGTCGCGCTGCAGCCAGCCCTTGGCGGCGGCCCGCCAGGCGGCCGCCTGCGCGGCCGGCGCGACGCCGGAATTCGCGAGCCGGAGGATGTCCCCGATCACGGCGTGCCCGCGCCGGTGGTCGTCGCCCTGGAGCTTCAGCGGGTCGGCGAGCTGGACGCCGCGGCTGATCGCCCGGCCGCTGACGCCGTCCATCACCAGGCCGTTGTAGAGGAACGGGGCCCAGGCGGTGGCCACCGAGTCGAAGAGGTTCTGCGCGGCAGCGGGGTCGACCGCCCAGGCCGAGTCGGCCAGCAGCCAGAGCATCCGGCTCAGTCCGTCGAGCAGCACCGCGCCGTAGCTGCCGGTGTAGGGCAGGTAGCTGTGCTGGACGAACGACCCGTCGGCGTACAGGCCGTCGCCGTAGCGGACATAGGGGAAGACCGGGCCGAGGGCGGCCGATGCGGTGGTGATCTTGGCACTGTCCCGGCCGACCACGCCGCGCAGGCCGATCACCCGGCACAGGTCGACCCGGTTGGCCCCGGTGCTGGTGCCGGTGTAGGACGCCACGGCGGAGTCCGGCACGAAGTGGTCCACGGCGGCGCAGCAGGTCGCGAGCAGGGCGGCGTCGAGCTGTCCGGCCATCAGCACGCAGACGTCGAGCAGCGCCTCCGGGGCGCCGATCTGCCAGTCCCACCAGTTGCCGTAGCCGGTGGTGGCCGGGGTGTAGGCGTGCGTGGTCAGGTGGTCGAGGCCGGTCGCGACGGCGGCGGCAAGACCGGTGTCGCCGGTGAGGGAGGTACCGGGCTGGGCGTACGCGAGGGCCATGGTGCGCAGCCGGGTGAGGCTGCCGGTGACGTTGGCCGAGACGCTGCCGAGGGGGAGGTCCGGCCAGAGCGAGGCGGCGGCCGGGGTCATCGCGGCTCGGTACCCGGCGGCCTGGTCGGCGGTGGTGGCGAGGGCGGTGACGAAGGGTTCGGCGGCCGGGTCGTAGCCGGTGCCGACGAGGAGTTGGCGCCACCGGTCGGCCAGGGTGGCGTACGGGTCCGCGGCCGCGTGGGCCCCGCGGCCGCGGCCGTCCAGTCGGTACCGGTCGCGAGGGCGGTCGCCGCGGCGGCGAGCAGCAGGCGCCGGCGGGTGAGCGGCCGGGCCGCGATCCGGGCGGGGCGAGGGTGGGGGACGTCGTTCATGGGACCTCCGAGCGCCGGTACCGGAGCCTGTCTCTCCGGAGCGATCGAAAGGTATGGACGATCGGATGATCGAGTCAATAATTGGAACACTTCTGATCGATATTCGATCATTCGACCTGATCCGATCGTCGACCCGGTGCCCTATCCTGCGGCCATGATCGACACCACCACGCGGATCCGGATCGCCCGCCCCTCCCGGGATCTCGCCGCCGCCGAGCGCTTCTACGTCCGGGGCCTCGGCCTGGACGTCCTGTGGCGCACCACCGAGCGCGTGCCCGGCGAACACGACCTGCTGATGGTGGGCCCGCCCGGCGGGACCTGGCACTTCGAGCTCACACACGACCCGGAGCGGCCGCTCGAACCGACCCCGACCGTGGACGACCTGTTCGTGGTCTACCTCGGCGCCCCCGCCGACGACGCCCTGATCGCCCGGCTGGTGGAGACCGGGGGCACCCGCGTCCCGGCCCACAACCCCTACTGGGACGAGCACGGTACGACCGTCGCCGACCCGGACGGCTACCGGCTGGTGCTCTGCTCGCGGACCTGGACGGCCTGATCCGCGTCCGGGGCCGCGCGGTGCCTACCATGGTCCGGTGGCGGCGGCACCCGGCCGGCCGCCCCCGCAGACAGGAGCAGGACCGGATGCCCACGGCACAGCCCCCGCACCCGCTGGACAACCCGGTGCGGGCCGCCCTGACCGGTCCGCACGCCCACTTCGCGGAACGCCGCGGCCGGCTGCTGCGCTACCCCGCGGACGTGACCACCTTCCTCGGCCTGCCGGACGATCCCGGCGCCGAGGACTGGGCCGACGTGGCGGCCCTCCTCGGCCCCGGCGCGGACGTCCTCACCGCCGCCCTCACCGCCCCGCACCCCGCGCACTGGCCGGTCACCTTCGACGTCGACGGGGTCCAGCTGGTCGGCGAGGACGTGACCGCGGCCGCCGATCCGGAGGCGGTGCGGCTGGGGCCCGCCGACGTGCCCGAGATGCTCGACCTCGTCCGGCGGACCAGGCCCGGCCCGTTCTTCGCCCGCACCGTCGAGCTCGGCACCTACCTCGGGATCCGGCGCGGCGGCACCCTGGTAGCGATGGCCGGCGAGCGCTTCCACCCGCCCGGCTTCACCGAGATCAGCGCCGTCTGCACCGATGACGCCCACCGCGGCCAGGGCCTCGCCGGCCGGCTCGTCCGCGCGGTCGCCGTCGGCATCCGGGAGCGCGGCGAGACGCCGTTCCTGCACGCGGCCGCCGACAACACCGGTGCGATCCGGCTGTACGAGTCCCTCGGATTCCGCCACCGCCGCGCCGTCAGCTTCCGGGGCAGCCGGATCCCCGAGCAGGTACCGGCCGGCTGCCCCTGACCCTCACTCGGGCCCGCCCCCGACCCGCGCCCGGGTCGGCGGGTCAGCCCGCCGCCGCGGCCTCACGGGCGCCGGTCCGTTCGGCCCAGCGGACCGCGAACGGGACCGCCGACCCCACCGCCACGAACACACCGCCCGCCGCCAGCCAGCCGAGCTCGCCCCCGCTCAGGCAGAGCAGGCCCAGCAGGGACGGCGCCACCACGCCGGCCAGACCACTGCCGAGCCGGAAGACACCCGAGTACTGGCCCTGGGCATGGGCCGGGGCCAGCCGGTAGCGCAGCTCGAACGAGCCTGCGGCCTGCCAGAGTTCACCGAGCGTGTGGACGGCGGTCGCGGACAGCAGCAGCGCCGCGGCGGCCCATCCCGGCATCCCGCCGCTCACCCCGGCCAGGGCCATCGCGGCCAGGAAGGCCCACCCGGAACGGCGCCAGACCACGGCCGCAGCGGCACCCGTGTCGACGCCCCGGCCCGCCCGGACCTGGAACGCCACCACCAGGGCCGTGTTCAGCAGGACGGTCGCCCCGACGAGCCACCGCGGCGCGTGGGTGTGGCCGACGATCCACAGCGGCATCACGAAGACCAGCACCGTGCCCTGCATCGACATGACACCGTCGAGCGCCGTGACCAGCAGATAGGGGCCGTCCTTCAGCGCCGTCCACCGGCCCGTCCCCGACGGCACCGCCACCGGCGCGAGCCGCGGCAGCCGCCGGACGACCGCCGCGGCCGCCAGGAAGCTGAGCGCGTTGCCCAGCACCAGGCACAGGTAGGCCGCACGGCTGTCCAGTTGGACGACCAGCGCGGCGAACACGGCGCCGCTCGCCGCGGCCAGGTTGACCGTCGCCCGCAGATGCGCCCGGAAGCGCGCCGGGCGCGGCCCCGCGAAGCCGCGGACCAGCGGCCCGCGCGCCGCCTGGCTCGCCGAACCGGCCAGCTGCATCAGCGAGACCGCCACCACGAACAGCCAGAACGAGCGCACGAGGACCAGCGTCGCCATCACGGCGCCCTGCACGGTGAGCGTCGCCAGGTAGACCTCGCGCGGCCCCCTGCGGTCGGCGAGGTGTCCGACCGGGATCCCGGAGAGCAGCCCCACCAGACCGCCGACACCCATCCCGAGGCCCACCTGTGCCACCGACAACCCGACCGACCGGGTGTAGAACAGCCCCGCGCTCACCATGAAGACGCCACTGCCCGTCATGTTGACGAAGCTCGCGACCGCCAATGTCCGCCGCGGGCCGCGTTCGAGCAGGACCCCCGCCCGACCAACCACTCCTCGGCGCGCCGCGAGCCGCCACCGGCCCTGTGCGTCTCCCTCTGTTCCGTCACCGTCACCGTCGAACCAGCACCTCTCACCGAACAGGGGAAGGACGCCCGCACCCGGAACGGCGGGAGCACCGCCGTCGGCGGGCGCGGACGCCGCAGTATGGCGCGGTGACCACGGTGACCGACAGTCACGGCAGGTGCCGGAAGAATCACACCCTGGAGCGGAACTCCGGTGCGCCCCCTGGCCGTTGGAACTGGTGTCGGGCAGCGCGCAGCGCGGGCACCGGTGGACGGGCGGGCGCCGGATCCCGCTGCCACCGCCCCGACCGCGAACCGGCCCTCGCCGCAGCCGTGTTCGGCCGTCGCGATGGCGAGCCGCCGGCCGTTCGGTCCGGCCGGTGGGCGTCTGCCGCGTGCCGGATCGCGTCGGGACCACCGCATTGAGCTGCGCGTCAATCGGCTGCCGATCCGGTGGCGATCGGCCGGGCCCACTCTGACATCAGGACGCCGCTCCCCCGAGCAACCGCGACGGACTCCTCCGCCCCTCCCAGGGGCTCCCCACGACCGTCGCAAGGAGAGCAGCGATGCAGGCGTTCCTGCCGAGCACCACCGCACGGGGCATCAGCCCGTGAACATCCACGGATGGGACACCGTGACAGCCGTGTCCGTCGCCGCGGTGAACCGCGCCCTGGCGGCCGACCGACCGGGCCTCGTCGCGGAGTTCACGGCGACGGGGACCGCGCTCGGGGGCTCCTACGCGATGCGGGGCACCTTCGGGGACTGGCAGGTGGTCGGCGGCGGTTCGGGCGACCTGCTGCGGATCTCGGTGCCCATCACCGCCGGCACCGTCCGGACGAACGGCGGGACGGCGATCGACCTGGCCGGGACCAGGGCCGTGCTGGAGGTCTCCCTGGACCTGCTGCCGGCCGCCGACGGCACCGTCCAGAACCTGGTCTTCGCCCTCCACGGGGCGGCGCGGCCCGGCGACACGCCGAAGCCGGGGGTGGTCACCCCGATCCGGCTGACGGCGCCCGCCGCCGTGACGGCACACCTGGGCGAACTCGGCGCCGATTCGGTCCTGGCCGGCGTCGCCCAGGCGCTGGCCGCCGACGCGGCCTCGGTCTCCCACGTCCTCGCCTCGGTGAACCTCGTCCCCCCGGGAGCCGGCGGCTGGCCGAGCCCGACCCACAGCACCTACGCCTACCAGGAACTCCCCGACGGCGCCGGGTACCTGTCGGTCCTCAGCACGACCGGCGGACGCGACGCGACCGGGCTGCCCGCCGTGGTGGACCCCGAACTGTTCGCCGCGGGCGGGGACACCGCCTTCGCGATCAGCCAGGACCTCTTCCTCGTCCACGTCCTCACCCCGGTGCTGCCGCGGCTGTTCGACGGCGCCGACGCGACGTGCTTCGACTGGGACCCGGCGACCCACGAGGTCACCGCGGCACGCACGTTCGCGATCGCGCCGGTCAGGAGCGGGGCCCTCGACTACGTCCCGCTGGTCGAGTCGGTCTCCGTCACCGTGAGCGGCGGGCTGATCGACCTCACCGCCCGCGGCACCTGCGACCTCGGCGCGCGGATCTCCATGGACTTCCGGTTCAGCAGTCGCCACCCGGTGACCGCCCGTCCGGGCTCCGAGGAGATCGGCTTCGCCGCCGATCCGAACCCGCTGTCCGAACACGCGGCCCACATCCCGTGGTGGGCCTGGCTGATCTCGCCGATCGGCGCGGGCGTCGCGGCTGCCGCGGCCTCGGCGGTCGCCGACGGCATCGCCGACCAACTCGGCAGCCGGTTTGGGACGGTGGGACTGCACGCGCTGCCGCCGCTGCCCGTCCGATCGCCGGGCATGCGGGCGGTCACCGTCACCTCCGTCAGGCTCGACAGCGCCCTGATGATCAGCGGCACCGCGGCCTGACCCGCCCTCCGGACCCGCACCTCGCCCACGCGCGCACGCACCTCGGCGCGCCCTCGCACGCACGTCCCCGGCCGGGCGCCGGAGCGCACGCCACGCGTCCGTCTCCGCACCGGCTGCGCCCACCCGCACGTACCCGTCGTACCCGCAACGTTCCCGTCCACCTCGTGCCGGCCAGGAGGCCACCATGAGCACCGTCCACGAGCTCTTCCCGCATCTGACCGAGGACCAGGTCGTCCGTCTCGCCGTCGAACTCGCCGAGCCCGGCGGGACCGCGGGGACGGTCCGCCCGCACTCCGCGCCGGGCGCCCTCGGCCACGACGCCCACCGCGCCCAGCCCACGCACCGCACCCACTCCACCCACCGCTCCCACCCGACCCACCGCGCGGGTTCCGTGGGTGACCCGGGCCAGGTGTACAGCACCAACGGCTGGGACACCGTCTACGTCGTCCCGCTGCCGCAGGTGAACGCGGCGATCGCCGCCGCCGGCTCGTCGCCCGCGGCATGGCAGAGCTCGATCCCGGCCACCGACTTCGGCCCGGCGATCGAGTCCACCGGCGCCTTCGGCACCTGGTCCCTGACCAGCGGCGGGTCCGGCTCCATCATCCGGATGAGGGTCCCGTTCACGGCGGACGTCACGATCGAGAACACGCCCCCGCACGAGATCAAAGTCGGCGGCGGCGTCGCCCACATCGAGGTGAAGCTGCACTACATCCCGCAGCCGCCGAGCGACGGCGCCCTCCCGCACCAGTTGAAGGTCCGCACGGTCGGCGGCCCGGACGACCCGGCCGTCACCGTGACCGACGTGAGCTACACCTCCCCCGCGTCCGAGGTCGGGCTCACCACCGCGCTGAAGACCCTGCTGCAGTCGTGGTTCAACGCCCACCTCGACGAGTTCGCGCATGTCTTCGCGACGGTGAACCTGAGCGACAAGGAGGACACGGCGGACGCCTTCGCCTGGCTGAAGCCGACCACGACCAGCTACGCCTACATCGACGGCACCACCCTCCAGGACTGCCTGCTCGGCGTGCTGTGCATGACCGAGCACCGGCCCGCGACGAAGGCCACCCAGCAGTTGGCACCGGGAGCCGTACCCGCGGGGGCGCAGGCGAGCTTCAACCTGTCGGTGGAGCGCTTCCTGACAAAGATGGCGCTGCCCGCCCTCCCGGTGGCGTTCGCGAAGGCCACCGCGGGCACCTTCGTCCTGGACGACAACAACGCCGAGATCTCGGCGAAGCAGCCGTTCGACCTGGACCCGGTGCGCATCGCGGGCCTGAACTACACCCCGCAGGTCGAGCGCCTCCAGATCACCGTGGAGGGCGACCGGATCAAGACCTACATGCTCGTGCGCACCCACATCTCGCCCGGCATCGACGCCTACTACGAGATGTGGCGCTACAACACCGTCGCCCTGGCCACCAAGGACGACGGCACGCAGTCGCTCACCTGGCTCGACGCGAAGCGCTCCGGTGACCAGGAGCCCAACCACTGGGTCGAGGTGGCCACCTGGGTGACCGTCACGGAGGCGATCGCGGCGATCATCGTCGCCGTGATCGGCGCGGCGGCCGCCGCGTCGGCCGAGGCGGTCGAGGGGACGATCCAGGTCATCCTCCTGGCGTCCCTGGTGGCGGGTATCGCGGCAGCGGTGGCGGTCATCATGGCGGAGACGCCGAAGTGGATCGCCGGGACAGTGCCGGACGCCATCCCCGCCATCGACCCGCTGGTCACCGGCGCGACCGAGCCGATCCGGTGGACCGACTCGACCGCCTTCAAGATCACCGCGGCCGGCATCAACGGCGGCCTCCAGCTGGGTGGTACGCCCTTCGCCGGCTGACCCCGGGCCCGGCCGCGAGTCGCCGGTGCCGCACCCTCTCCAGGGGTGTGACACCGGCACCGGGGCACGGCCTCAGTGGAGGTGGTCGACGAGTCCGGCGGGCTTCAGCCCTGCCGCGTCGGCGGCCGCCAGGGCACGCCGCAGGTCGTCGGCGAGGGTGTCGGTGAAGTGCATGATCACCACGTCGCCCGGCTGGAGCAGGCCGCCGTGGTAGATGTTCGCCGCGCCGAAGCTGAAGTCCGCGGTGGCGGTCACCACGGTGCGGATCCCGCAGTTCGCGGCGGCCTGCAGGGTGTCGGCGTCGTCACTGAAGTAGGGCGGCCGGAAGACGGTCGGCGCGGTGCCGTAGAGCCGCTGCTCGGTGTCCCGGGCGCTGCAGATCTCGGCCTGCTGCTCGGCGGCGGACAGCGTGGTCAGGTCGCGGTGCGAGACGGTGTGGTCCTGGATCGAGGAGCCGGGGACGGCGGTGACCTGCCGGAAGTAGTCCGGGTCCGTCCCGGCCGGCATCGGCAGCGGGAAGGCGGTGATCGGCAGTCGGTGGTCCGCGACGAACCGGGCCGCGGCCGGGTCCTCGTCCAGCCGTCGTCGATGGTGAAGAACACCACCTTGTCGTCGGTCGGCACGTTCCAGGTCGCCCGGGCCGGGTCGACGGGCGGCCCGTCGAGGGTGACGTCGTCCGCGGCGAACCCGCCCTGGCCGTACCAGCCGTGCAGGTAGAGGTGGACCGAGGTGACGTCGGCGCCGGTCGTGAAGCTGGTCGTCAACAGGTGCCAACTGCCGCCGGTGGAGGCCGTCCAGGCGGGCGGAACGTCGTGGCCGGTGCCGGTGGCGCCGAGGAAGACGTATGAGCCGCGCACCCAGGCGGAGAGCGTGTAGGTGGTGGCCGGACGGACGGACAGGGTCTGCCCGCACTCACCGGTACTGGAATCCCCCGCCGGGGTCACCGCCAGGGCGGAGCCGCCGCTGTGGGCCGCGGTGGTGACGGTGGCCTCGCCCGCGCCGCAGTTCCATCCCGGGATCGAGCCCCAGTCGGCCAGCGGCAGGGTGGGGATCTCGAACCCCGGGTTGGTGGCGAGGTTCACGGCGGGCGGCGCGTCCGCGTGGGCGGACGCGACCACCGGGCCCAGCAGGCCGATGGCGGTGCTCGCGGCAACGGCCGCGAATCTGCGCAGCATTGAGGACACGAAGGTGCTCCTGGGTGTGGGGGTGACCGACGTGAGGGTGCAGACGTGCCCTGGGACGTGCTGGTGGGGGCGGTGCTGTCCCGGCTTGCCGCACGCAGGCCGAGGCACACAATGGACTGGACCAGACTGCCCGTCAAGGGAATCCCCGGTGAACGACGGCACATCTGATGCATCGTCACCTTGGCGCTGGGCGGCCGACTGCCACGGCCACGCCACGGCCTGTCGGGGCCGCGCGGTACCGTGGGGCGCATGACCGAGACGGAGAGCAGGATCCGGCCGCAGCAGTTCCACGGGACCGCGGGCCTGGCGGACTGGCGGGTGCTGGGCGAGGGCGCGTGCGCGTACTTCCGCACCGGGTCGCTGGCGGTCGGCGCCCGGTTCGCGCAGGCCGTCGCCGAACTGCCGGAGGCGGGGAGCGGCCACCCGGACATCGATCTGCGGCAGGACGGCGTGACCGTCCGCCTGATCACGGTCACGGACGACTTCTACGGACTGAGCACGCGGACGGTCCGGCTGGCCCGGGAGATCTCGGCGGTGGCGCGGTCGCTGGGCGTGCCCGCCGACCCGTCGGCCGTGCAGACCGTCCAGGTCACCGTCGACGTGCTCGACGGCGCGGCGGTGGTGCCGTTCTGGCGCGCCCTGCTCGGCTACCGGGACCGGGCGAACAGCCCGGAGGACCTGATCGACCCGCAGCGCCGCGGGGCGCCGTTCTACTTTCAGCAGATGGACACGCCGCGCCCGCAGCGCAACCGGGTGCACGTGGACGTCTGGGTGCCGTACGACCGGGCCGAGGAGCGGATCGCGGCGGCGATCGCCGCCGGGGGCCGCCTGGTGAGCGACGCGTACGCGCCGTCGCACTGGGTACTGGCCGATCCCGAGGGCAACGAGGCCTGCGTCGGCGTGGCGGGCCCGCCGGCGTCGGAGCCGGATCACGCGTGACGGGCACGCCGGGCCCGGACACGGCACCGGCGGATGCCCGCTGCGGGGCGTCCGCCGGTGCCGTGGCGGCTACTTCAGGTACGGGCCGTCGGTGCCGATCTTGCCCGGCGCGGGGTTGCCGGGCAGATCGAGGACGTAGACCCGGAGGTTGCCCTTGCCGGGGGCGGCGATCGCGAGGGTGCCGTTGGTGACGACCTTGACGTCACCGGTGACGGCGTCCTTGTAGGTGCCGTTCGGGATGCCGGTGAAGGTCGCACCGTCGGTGACGGAGACCAGCGCGAAGCTGTCCACCCCCGTGGCGGCGTCGGTGTAGCGGCGCTTGAAGCTCATCCCGCCGCCCTGGACGCCGTCGGTGGAGTACTGGCCCATCTGCAGCGCCGGGATCGCCCGGCGGATCTGGTTGAGCCGCTGGACCTGCTTGACCAGCGGCTGCTGCAGCGTGGTGGCGACCGCACCGCTCGCGCCGGAGACAACGGAGAAGTCGGACGCGGTCACCGTGCCGTCGATCTTGTCGCCGTAGTACGCACGGCCGGTGGTCGCCAGCGGGCAGGTCGGCCCGCAGTCGATCGTCTTGCCGGCCTGGAACTCGATCTCCGAGCCGTAGTACAGGGTCGGGATGCCGCGGAACGTCCACATCAGCGCCATGTTCTCGGCCCAGGCGTCGGTGCCGCCGGTGTAGCGCACCGAGGACTTGTTCGGACCGTAGTCGTGGCTGTCGACGTACACCACGTTGTAGGTGGCGTCATTGGTGGAGTCGTCGGAGTCCTTGCCGTTGTTGAACGCGTTGTGCGCATCACCGAAGTTCATGTGCATGCGCATGTCGATGATGTTCATGCCGGAGAACATCGAGTGGTCCGGCGCGTGGTACGTGTTGCCGTTCAGGAAGGCGTTGGTGGACGTCGGCTGGTTCCCGGTGCCCAGCTGCTCCTCGTAGTTGTACTGGTCGAGGGCGGCCTGGGTGTCGTCCGCGGTGTACTCCTTGCGCTCCTTCCAGGTGTAGAACTGCGCGGAGTGGTTGACCGAGCCGCGGTTCCACTTGTCGTTGACGAACGCCGCGACCTCGCCCAACACGAAGAAGTTCTGGCCCTTCGCCGGCCCCCAGTCCTGCGCGACCCGCTGCTGGATCGCGGGCAGGAAGCGGCGGTTCCAGGTGACCCGGGGGATGTGCACGGCGGTGTCGACGCGGAAGCCGTCCACCCCCATGTCGATGTACTTGTTGTAGGCGCCGATCAGGTAGTTCTGCACCTCGGGGTTCTCGGTGTTGAAGTCCGCCAGGTCGTCCGCCAGCCAGCAGGAGCGCGAGTCCTCGCCCTCCCAGTTCCCGATCCAGCACTGGTGGTAGTACTTGGCCGGGAACATCCCCGATGTCGGGGACGGCCACTGGCAGTTGTAGATGGTGTAGCCCTCGGGGCTCTTGCTGCCGGTCGGCGTGCCCCAGCCGACGCAGGTGGAGTCGGCCGGCTTCGCGGTCGACCAGAGGTCGCCGTTGTAGTACGACTTGCCGCTCTTCGGGTCGACCGTCAGGCCGTCGTACTCGAAGCCGTCGTTCTTCTCGTCGTAGTACCAGGACCACTGCGAGTCCCGGACGCCGTAGACGGTCGGCACGTACAGGCCCTTGGCCCCCAGCGCGAGCTGTGGTTGTAGACCACGTCCTGGTAGATCTTGATGTTCTTGGCGTGCGCGGCGTTGATCAGGTCCTGGTACGAGGCGCCGGCCGACTCGAGCCGCGGATCGACCTTGTAGAAGTCCCAGCCGTGGTAGCCGTGGTAGTCGTAGTCGGAGCGGTTCAGCACCACCGGGGTGATCCAGATCGCCGAGAACCCGAGGCCCTTGATGTAGTCGAGCTTCTGGACGAGACCCTTGAAGTCACCGCGGAACATCGGGTCGTTGTTGGCCGCGTTCCCGGACTTCACGTCCTGGCTGCCGCCCCGGTTGTTCGAGCTGTCACCGTCGTAGAACCGCGCCGTCAGCACGAAGTAGATCGGGTCCTTGCGCGGGTCCGTCCCCAGGATCTGCCCCTGGGTGGCCGGCGGCGGCGCGCTGCCGGTCGTGGCGGTGGCGGCCGCGGAGGCCGCCGAGACGTTCCCGGCCGCGTCCAGCGCCTTCACCGTGTAGGTGTAGGCGGTGTTGGGCTCCAGGCCCGCGTCGGAGTAGACCGTCGAGCCGAGGTTGTAGACCATCGAGCCCTTGGTGCCGCCGCTGCGCGAGACCTGGTACCCCGTCACACCCGTGTCGTCGGTGGACGGGTTCCAGGTGAGCACGATCGAGGTGTCGGTGGCCGAGGCCGCGACGCCGCCGGGCACGCTGGGCGCCGTGGTGTCCGGCACGACCGCCGCGCAGGGGTCGGCGGCGTTCGCCGTCACCTTGCCGTTCTGCACGGTGCTGGTGCCCGCCGCCACCACGTAGTTGGCGCCGTTGTTGTTGTCCCAGGTGCCGTTGCCGTTGTTGAAGGTGGCCGCCATCGTCGAGGCCGTCCCCAGCGACACGGTCTTCTTGAACCAGCCCGGACAGGCCGCGTCCATCCCGATGCCGGGGACGGCCGTCCACGCCGCCCCCGCAGGCGCGTAGTGCAGGTTGACGATGCTCCAGTTCACCACCGCGGTCGAGTAGAAGACCGTCGCGCTGTTGCCGCTCGCCGTCGGCGAGGCGCTTGCGCTCGGCGTCACCGACGCGGAGGCCGAGGCGGAGGCGGACGGCGAGGCCGACGGGGTGGGCGAGGCCGAGGCGGAAGGGGAGGGCGACGGGCTCGCGGTGGCCCCGGCGCAGGGGTCGGCACTGCCGATCACACCGTCCTTGACGGTGACCGTCCCCGTCCCCAGCGCGTAGTTCTTCCCGCCGTTGTTGTCCCAGGTGCCGGTGCCGTTGTTGAAGGTGGCCTGGAGGCCGGCGGCGGTGCCCAGGTCGACGGTCTTCTTCACCCAGTCGGTGCAGGCGGCCTCCATCGCGACACCCGGCACCGTCGTCCAGCTGCCGCCGTCGGGCGCGTAATGCAGGTCGTAGGCCGACCAGTTGCGGGTCTTGGTGTAGTAGTAGACGGTCGCCGTGGTGCTGCTCGGCGTCGGGGTCGGGCTCGGTGACGACGTCCCGGTGCCGTTGTCGGTGCCGCAGGGGTCGCTGTGGGCGATCACGCCGTCCTTGACGACGACCGTGCCGGTGCCGAGGTCGTAGTTCTTCCCGCCGTTGTTGTCCCAGGTGCCGGTGCCGTTGTTGAAGGTGGCCTGGAGGCCGGCGGCGGTGCCCAGGTCGACGGTCTTCTTCACCCAGTCGGTGCAGGCGGCCTCCATCGCGACACCCGGCACCGTCGTCCAGCTGCCGCCGTCGGGCGCGTAATGCAGGTTGTACGACGACCAGTTGCGGGTCTTGGTGTAGTAGAACACCGTCGCGGTATTGCTGGTGGTGGCGGTGGTGGCGGCCGAGGCCGTGACGCCGCCCAGGTTGGCGGTCGACAGCAGTGTGGTGACCAGTCCGGCCACGGAGGCGAGGACGACGGCTGTGGGCCGTCGTCGGCGACGTGATAGCGGTGTCAAAGGGACCCCTCGGATCGGTGCCGCAGGCAGGGGGAGCCCGGCTCCACCGTGCCCGGACACCGGGGCAGCGTGGGGCGAGGAGCACGGGATCGGCCGGAACGGCGAGGACGGAGACGTGTGGGCAGGAGGGCCTGAGGCCGCGCTCCCTGCCCCGCAGCTCCCGAGCCGGCCTGTGGACCGGCTGCCCGGACGGGCGGCTGCGAACGCGGTCCCCACCGTGACCGCCACCCCTTGCGCAAGTCACTGCAAGAAGCATCACGAGATTACTGAGCCCCGCTCCCCCGTGTAAAGAGTGCGTTACCGGGTGGATACCCGACGCCTCGCGATCGGGCGACCACGGGCCACTCCCGCCGAATCGTGCATGCCGGCCCGCCACCGGAGTCCGGTTCGAAACTTTTTGCAGAAACTTTCAGATATCCCGGCCGAAGTCTTGACGTACCGATCCGATCCCGGGCATCGTCCTCAGCGGCCGACACCATCCCAGCCGGCCACCCGCCCGCGGCCCCCTCCGCGGGCTCGCTCGGGCACCCCACCGCCCGAACGCGCACCACCCGCTGCTCCCCCACCCCACCCTCGCACCTGCAGTGAACTCCCCACCGGGCCGGCCCTGTTCACTCCCCCACCCATCCATCCCCGTCCTCGTCCGCGCTCCGGGCGCAGGACCGGACGGCGCCCGCCGGGCGCCCCGCACCACGCCCCCGCCACCCCAAGGAGTCACCATGCGCCGTGGCATCGCCCCCTCGCCCTCGCCGCCGCGCTCACCGTCCTGCTGAGCGCCTGCGGGTCGGCCGTCGGCGGCACCACCGGTTCCGCCGCGAACGCCACCGGGCCGGTCACCATCACCTGGTGGGACACGTCCGACGCCGTCAACGAGTCACCGGCCTTCAAGGTCCTGGTCGCCGACTTCGAGAAGGCCAATCCGGATGTCAAGGTCAGCTATGTGAGCACGCCCTTCGACGGCGCGCGGGACCGCTTCCAGGCCGCCTCGGACGGCAAGGGCGCCCCCGACGTGCTGCGGGCCGACGTCGGCTGGACGGCCGGCTTCGCCAAGGCGGGCTACCTCGCCCCGCTCGACGGCACCCCCGCCGCGGCCGACAGCGCCAAGTTCCAGCCCCAGCTGATCGAGCAGGCCACCTACCACGGCCGGCTGTACGGCATGCCGCAGGTGACCGACACCCTGGCACTGATGTACAACAAGGAGCTGTTCGCCAAGGCCGGCATCACCAAGGCCCCCGCCACCTGGGACGACCTGCGGACGGACGCCGCCCGGATCAAGCAGCGCACGGGGGTGGACGGCTTCGCCTTCCACCCCCAGGACTACTACGCCATGCCGTTCCTGTACGGCGAGGGCACCGACCTGGTCGACGTCGCGGACAAGCGGATCACCGTCAACTCGGCGGCTGCGGTCCGGGCCGTCGACACCATCAAGGACCTGGTGTCCTCCCCCGGCGTCATGGAGATCGACACCAGCGACAAGGGCTACGCCAACGTCATGACGGCCTTCAACGGCGGGCAGGTGGCTGCGATCATCCAGGGGCCGTGGGAGAACGCCAACGTCTTCCAGGGATCGGCGTTCCAGGCCAACGGCAACCTCGGCATCGCGCCCGTCCCGGCGGGCGGCGCCGGCCGGCCCGGAGCCCCGCTCGGCGGTCACAACCTCGTCGCCTCCGCCCGCAGCGACGCCGCGCACCTGGCCGCCGCGGAGCGCTTCATCGCCTTCATGACCTCCGCCAACTCGCAGACCTTCACGGCGGTCAAGAACGCCACGCTGCCCACCCGTGCGGACGCCTACACCGCGGACGTGACGTCCAACCTCGGCATCGCCGGCTACCAGAAGGTGCTCCCCGCCGGGCGTCCCCGCCCGGCACTCGCGGAGTACAGCCTGCTGTACGGTCCGTTCGGCACCGAGCTCATCAAGATCCTCAGCGGCCAGGAGTCCACCCGGCAGGGCCTGGACAAGGCAGCCGCCGAGGCCCGCAAGCTCCTCCCGGACTACGCCGCCCAGTGACCGGGTGGCGCGGCGGGCCGGCGGCGGTGTGGACGCGGCGGGCCGGCGGCGGTGTGGACGCGGCGGGCGGGCCGCGGTTAGGGTCCGGGCCATGTCAGCCGTCGATCCGGCCCGTCGCGCCCCCGCACCGCACCCCGCCGACGCGCACCGCGAGGAACCACCCCTCGCGGTGCGCGTCGAGCGGGACGGCCCGGTGTTCACCGTGGTGCTGAGCCGCCCGGCGGCCCGCAACGCGGTGGACGGGCCGACCGCAGCCCTGCTGGCCGACGCCTTCCGGGAGTTCGACGCCGACCCGGACGCCGCCGTCGCGGTGCTCTGGGGCGAGGGCGGCACGTTCTGCGCCGGTGCCGACCTCAAGGCGGTCGGGACGGAGCGCGGCAACCGGGTGGCCGCCGATGGGGACGGGCCGATGGGCCCCACCCGGCTGCGGCTCGGCAAACCGGTCATTGCGGCCGTCGCCGGTCACGCCGTGGCCGGGGGTCTGGAACTCGCGCTCTGGTGCGACCTGCGGGTGGCCGAACAGGACGCCGTGTTCGGGGTGTTCTGCCGCCGCTGGGGCGTCCCGCTGATCGACGGCGGCACCGTCCGGCTGCCCCGCCTGATCGGTGAGAGCCGGGCGATGGACCTGATCCTGACGGGCCGCCCCGTGCCGGCCGAGGAGGCGTACGCGATCGGCCTCGTCAACCGGCTGGTGCCGCCCGGCGAGGCGCGCCGGGCGGCGGAGCAACTGGCCCGGGAGATCGCCGCTTTCCCCCAGCTGTGCCTGCGGCACGACCGGCTGTCGGCCCGCGAGCAGCACGGACTGTCCGAGCCGGCGGCGCTGGCCGCGGAGTACCTGCACGGCGTCGTGCCGCTGACGGCCGGTGAGACCGCGGCCGGTGCCGCCAGGTTCGCGGCGGGGGCGGGGCGGCACGGCTCCTTCGGCGGCCCGGGGCCCGCCGCCGGCTGAGCGCGGCCGGCGGCGGACCCGGACGGGTCAGAACGCCTCGACCCAGTACGGCTCGACGGTCATCCAGCCGTTGCCGCGGGCACCGTCACGACGCCCGGAGTCGCCGCGCGCCAGGGTGTACCAGGACTCCACGTAGTCCGGGTCGTCCGTCCACCAGGAGGTGGGCATCGCCGCGAGGATCGCGTTCACCAGCGGGATGTACGCGCCCTGGTCGGTGATCGTGAGCAGGGCGGCCGCCAAGGCCTGCGCGAGTGCCAGGTAGTTGGTGTCGCCGTCGTCCTCCATGAGCACCGCGTCGGCCAGGTTGTACTTGTAGTTCGACCAGTTGACCAGGATCTGGTTGGGGCGGTAGACGGTGCCGTCGTAGTCGAGGTACGGCATGTCGACGGTGTCGACCCGGGCCTTGCCGTCCTGGCCGAAGCCGGTCACCAGGGCGAACATCTCGGCGGCGCCCTTGAACCAGGGCTCCTCGTCGTCGTTCACCTCGATCCCGGTGATCTTCGTGGCCCACCAGCCGCCCGCAGCCGTGGCGGCCGGGGCGGCGGACGCGGGCCGCGCCGCGGGGGCGAGCGTGCGCCGGAGCAGCTCGCTGCCGCGGGCCAGCGCCCTGCTGACGTCGATGTCGACCAGGTAGACGGGCTGTTCTGGCACCCGGGTGGCGTCGAGGGTGTGGGCGGCGCCGTGGCTGTCGTACGCGACGAGGGTGGCGGCCCGGTCGCTCGCGGGTGCGGCGGCGACCCAGGGGGCGGCGCCGGCGTCGAGCCGGGCGCGCATCGCCGGGGCGCCGAGCCGTACGCGCAGCAGGGAGCCGGTGGCGGTGTCGAGGCCCTTGGCGGCGAGGATCCGGGCGTCGGCGGCGGCGACCTCGGCGGCGAGCCGCCGCCCGGCGGCATCGGGCCGCTGCGCCGTGAGCGCGGCGAGGTCGAGGTCGTCGCCGGTGCGGGCGGCGGCTGCCAGCCGGTCGCGCCAGGCGGCGTCGCCGAGCGAGGCCGCGAGGGCGCGGGCGGTGCCGTCCTCGGCGGCGCGGACGGCCGTTCCGGCCGGCCGGGCGGTCTCGGCGGTGGCGGGTCGGGCGGCCGCGGACGGGGCCGCGACCCCGAGCAGGACGGCCAGGACGGCGCCGACGGCGGCGCCTCGCAGGGTCGTGGGCATGGTCGGCTGGTCCTCCGGTGCAGGGGGCGACGGCCGCGACCGCGGGGCAGCGGTCGCGGCCGTCCGAGGGGCCTTGCGCGGGACGGGCCGGACCAGCGAAGCAACAGCGCCGTGTGCGCGTCAAGAAGGCGGGCGAATATTCCGACGGATCGTCAGGTCGGCTTAACCGCAGCGTCGTTCACGACCGGGAGCGGTTCACCACGGCGACTGTCGGGGTCCAGGGTTGCCCACCGCCCGCGGGCCGCCACCAGGTGCGGCCCCTCCCGCCAGGCCGACGGCACCCGGATCAGCGCGGCGCGCACCGCCCGCGCCTCCAGGGTCGCGACGTGGTCGGTGAGCCGCCAGCCCGGCAGTCCGTACATCCGGCGCGCCCACGCGGGCAGCATCGCCACCGCCAGGCCGACCAGCCCGCCCCAGGCCGGCATGGCCGGGGCCGCCAGCAGCGCCCGGCCGCGCAGCGGGGGCAGGAAGGCGAACCGGACCGCCTCCCGGGCCGCCGGGGTGACCAGCAGATCCGGCCGCACCCGGGCGTTGTAGGCGTCGAGTTCGCGGACGGAGGCGGGTACGGGGACGTCGTCCGGGACACCGACCAGCCGTGCCACGGCGACCTGCTCGCGCAGATAGGCGTCGGCCGCCGCCTCGTCGATCCCGAGTCCGGCGCGCCGTGCCACGTCCAGGAACGAGCCGACCTCGCTGCAGTGCACCCAGAGCAGCAGCTCCGGGTCGTCCGCCCGGTAGGACCGACCGGTCACCGGATCCGTGCCGCGGACGTGCTCGTGCACCCGCCGCACGCGCTCGACCGCCTCCCGGACCTCCGCGCCGTCGCCGTAGGTGACCGCGCCGATGAAGAACGCCGTCCGGTACAGGCGGCCCCACGGGTCCTCGCGGAACGCCGAGTGCCGTGCGACGCCGGCCATCGCCAGCGGGTGCAGGGCCTGGAGCATCAGTGCCCGCAGGCCGCCCAGCAGCATCGACGGATCCGCATGGACCCGCCAGGAGACCGAGTCGGGGCCGAAGAGCCCCTCGGCCGGGATCCGGAGGTCATCCGCCGCTCCGTCGCCGCCCATCCACCGCCTCCGATCGGTCGGGGCCGGTCGGCCCCGCGGGGGCGGACCGACCGTGCCTCCGGCGGGTCGCCGTCCGCCGGGCCTCGGGCCTCACCGCCCGGCGGCGAGCACCTCGGGCAGCCGGACGGCGACCCGGTCGGCGAGCCGTTCGAACTCGGTGCGCAGCAACGGTGCGACGAGCCGGGCGAGGCCCTTGAACTCCAGCGTCGCACGGTAGTCGACGACCGTGGAGTCCCCGGCCGCACCGAACACGAGATCGTCGGTGGCGGTCACCGTGCGGTTCGTGCCGACGAACACCAGCCGGGCCGCCTCCCGCCGGTCGAGGCGGTAGTCGAGTTCGGTCGTCCGGCCGCGGAAGCGCGAGACGTTGCGCCAGCGCGCCCCGACGGCCACCGGCCCGTCGTCGACCCGGGCGCAGCTCACCGTGCCCGGGTCCCAGCTCTCGGTGTTGCCGAAGTCGGCGAGGTAGGCGACCACCTCGTCGAGCGGCCGTTCCACCGTGATGGTCCTGTGCACCGCGACCATGGCACCGTCCTCTCCCGCGGCCCCTCGGCGGGGCGCTCTCCGGGCGTGCCCGTGCGGCCCGCCGTCACCGGTGCTTCGGAGCCGTGGCGGCGCCGGATCGGTCCGGGTGTCCGGCGGGAGGGAGGCGCGGCGCGTGCGCGGCGGCGGTCTGCGCCGAAACCTCCGGGGCGATCACGGACCGTGCAGGTGTACGGGCGCTCCGTGCGGGCAGCCGGGAGTCGGGGCGGCCGCCTGTCGCCCCGGTGGTCCGGGGCCGTTCCGGCCGGGGCCGCCACCGCCGTGCCGAGGGAGCCACCGTCATGAACCGTCCCGTGCCGCCGCACCTGTCGGCCGCGGAGCTGACCGCCGAGGCCGCCGAGCTGATCCGGGCCGCCGGGCTCGGCACCCGGGAGGGCGGCCGTCCCGGCCTGCTGCACCCGGCCGACGCCGCCGAGGCGGTCGGCGCGCTGGCCGGCCTGGCCGGCCACCTTCCCGAGCTGCTGGACCAGCTCGCCACGTTCCTGAGCAGTGAGCAGGCGGCCGGGCGGATCGGCCCGGCCTCGGGCGGGACGGAGTTCGATGCCATCCGGGCCGCCCGGGACGCCCGGGAGCAGCTGTACGAGGCCGGCCGGACGGCGGCGCTGCTGGCGGCCTCCGTCTCGGCGGCGGCGGCCGTGCTGGCACCGCTCGGCGCGGTCGGGACGCCCGTCGGCCCGGCGGCCTCCCCGCACGCGTGACCGCGACGGCGGCCCGCCCCCGCACGGTCCGGGGGCGGGCCGCCGGAGGTCAGCGCGCCGGGACGATCTGCCAGCGCTGGTTGGGGTGGATGAACTCGCCGCAGTCCCGGACGAAGACCGCGTCCCCGTCGGTGTCCAGACAGTTCAGCGTCTGCTTGTTCTGCAGGGTCACCACCGGACCGGCCTTGTTCTTCTCCCACCAGTGCTGGAAGTCGCCGCTGTTGCAGGCGTGCGAGTACGCCCAGGTGCCGTCGTTGTCGACGCACTGCCCGGAGGCCACGCCCTTGTAGACGACCGACCCGTCGCCGAGCACCTCGCGGGTGAAGAGCTGGTGCAGTTCGTCGCCGTCGCACGTCCGCAGGCGGTAGTTGTGGCCGCCACCGGGGGTGTCGAAGATGCACAGGCCGAACGAGGCGCTGCGGAACTGCACCAGCTGGAACGGCGCGGGGGCGGGGCCGGGCTCGGCCAGGGCCGGGGCCGCGCCGGCCAGCGGGAGGGCGAGGGCCGCGCAGAGGGCCGGCAGCAGGGATCGGACGGAAGGCGATGCGCGCACGCGCGTGATCCTTTCGGGGACGGGGCGGGGACGACCGGGGGCGCACAGCAGGATCCCGGGCCGGTCTGCGGCGAGCGTAAGGGCCGATCAGCCGATCATCGGTGAGGCCTTGCGGCGCAGGTCCGGCGCACCGGCGCACGTCACCCGACCGGCGCACGTCACCCCACCGACGCAGGGCAGCCGGACGATGCGGCACAGGCGGACGCCCCGGGGACCCAACCGCACCGCCGGCCGCTCCGAACCCCGGGTGGGGAGCCGACCGCTCGGCCTGCCCGGACACGCCGGGCCCCGACCCGAGGAGTGACGATGAAGGACACGAGCCGCCCGGTCGAGTCGGTGTGGGACTACCCGCGCCCGCCGCGCGTCGAGGCGGCGGACGGCCGGCGGGTGACGGTCCGGTTCGGCGGCCGCACCGTCGCGGAGAGCACCGAGTCCCTGCGGGTCCTGGAGACCAGCCATCCGCCGGTGTACTACCTGCCTCCCACCGCCGTCGCCCCGGGCCTGCTCGTCCCGTCCCGCCACCGCACCTGGTGCGAGTGGAAGGGCCACGCGGTCCACTGGGACCTGGTCGTCGACGGTGTGCGCAGCGCCGACGCCGCCTGGAGCTACCCGGAGCCGTCCCCGGGCTTCGAGCCGATCCGCGGCCACCTGGCCTTCTACCCGTCCCGCGTGGAGCGCTGCACCGTGGACGGCGAGGTGGTGGAGGCGCAGCCGGGCGACTTCTACGGCGGCTGGATCACCCCGGAGATCCGCGGCCCCTTCAAGGGCGGGCCCGGCACGGCTGGCTGGTGAGCGCACGGGGCCGGCCGCCGCCACCGCGGTTCAGCCCGCGAGTGCGGAGGCGAGCAGGCCCCGCGCCAGGCCGTCCCGGCCGCCGTCGGCGTACCAGGCTCGCTGTCGCCGGGCGCCGTTGCCGTCGGCTTCGAACCGCTTCAGCCCGTCCCGGACGTCGGGCCCGTCGCCGGCGGCCGCCAGGCCCGGTTCGGCGAACTCCAGCAGCGCGGCCACCGCGTCCGCCGCGGTACGGGAGGTGCCGTCGGAGGGGAGGATGAGCGGACCGGCCAGACCGGTGCGGGCGGCGTGCCAGGTGGCCGCGCGGAGCAGTTCGCCCGGCGGGTCCTCGCGGGGAAGGCCCTGCCGCTCGGCGAGCACCGCGGCCGTGACCAGGGCCCGGACCAGCCCGGCCACGCACCGGGCGTCGGCGACGGTGAGCTGCACGTCCGCCGCCCGCACCTCGACGGTCGGGTAGCTGTCGGACAGCCGGGCCTGCCAGTAGAGCTGCCCGCCGTCCGTGATCGCGCCGGCCCGCAGCAGGGCGTCCACCCTGGCGCGGTGGTCGGCGGCGTCCCGGAAGGCGGGCGGGGGCCCGCCGACCGCCCAGCGGTCGAAGGTGACCGTCCGCCAGCTGGCGAAGCGGCTGTCCTCGCCCTGCCAGATCGGGGAGTTCGCGGCCACCGCCACCAGCACCGGCAGCCACGGCCGGATCCGGTTCAGGGCCGCCACCCGCTCCTCCTCGTCGGGCACGCCGACGTGCACGTGCATGCCGTTCAGCATCAAGTCCCCGACGAGCAGCGGCGCCTGCCGGTGCGCGGCCCGGTAGCGCTCCTTGCGGGTCACCGGAACGGGCTCCCCGGCGCCGAACGGCGCCGCGCCGACCGGCAGGATCCGGCAGCCGTGCTGCGCGGCGGCCCCTGCAGGGCGGCCCGCATCCGGGCCAGGTGCCGGGAGACCGCGTCGAGGTCCTCGCAGACCGGCGTGGCGACCTCGACCTGCACCTGGAGCAGTTCGTGCTGCGCCTCGCTCGGGCGCAGCGCGGGCCTCAGGTCGGCGGCGGCCAGCACCGCCTCGGCACGCGGGACGGGCTCGCAGGTCGACGGATCGACCAGCAGGTACTCTTCCTCGACTCCCAGCGTCAGCATGCCGCCCCGGCTACCCGTCCTGGACGTGCCCAACCGTGCCCGCCGGCGGCGCCCCGCGCCGGGGCCGTGGGGAGGCCGCGCGGTCAGTCCGAGGCCGGGCGGACGGCGGTCTCGCGGTAGAAGGACTCGATGCTGCGCACCGCCCGGGTGAAGTCGTCGAGGTTCACCGGCTTGGTCACGTAAGCGTTGGCGTGCCGGCGGTAGGCGGAGGAGACGTCGTCCGGGGCGGCCGACGTGGTCAGGACCACGACCGGGATGGTCTTGAGGTCCTCGTCGTTCTTCAGGACGGACAGCAGTTCCGTCCCGCTCATCCGCGGCATGTTGAGGTCGAGCACGATGAGGTCGGGGCGGATCTCGTCCTGCGAGCGGAGGTGGTCGAGGGCGGCGATGCCGTCCGGGACCTGGCTGATCGAGCGGACGGCGCCGCCGTCGAGCAGCGCGTCCTCGATCAGCATCGCGTCGGCCGCGTCGTCCTCCACGAGCAGGACGCGGTAGGGGCCGGCGGGAACGGATGTGGTCATGTCACTACTCCGGGTTTCGGGGGCTGCGGGCACGGAACTGCCGCTTGGTGCGGGGCCACACCGTCCGGGTGGTGCCGCCGGGACGTTCACAGGTGAGAACGGGATCGATCGGGGTACCCGGCATACTCGCAACCTTATTGATCCGCTGCCGGGCACGACAAGCGGCCCCCGCCACACGCTAACGTGGCGTCCGCCGTGCACACCGGCGTTAGGCGACCTCCCGCCACGCCAGGGGCGGAAGACGACGGAAGGCACACAGCGTGGCACAGTCCCCGGCGGCAGGCGCCGCCGCGCCCGACGGCGCCCGGCCCCGTCCCGCCCCACCGGGCCGACGGGCCCCGTGGACGACCCGGCGGTGGCTGCGGGTCGGGGTCGCCGGCGCCCTCGCCGTGCTGACCTCGCTCAGCGTGCTCGGCTGGGCCGTCCTCGTCCACGCCGGCACGGTCAACAACCGCCTGGTCGACCGGACGTCCCCCGCGCTGATCGCGGCCGGGCGCATGGAGACCGCCCTGGTCGACCAGGAGTCCGGTGTCCGCGGCTACGGGCTCACCGGGCGCACCGAGTTCCTGGAGCCGTACACCCGCGGACTCGCGCTCCAGCAGGAGAGCGAGTCCGAGCTGTCCGGCCTGCTGACCGGTGACGACCCGTCGGCGGCGGACCTCGCCACGCTGACCGCGGCCGCCGACTCCTGGCAGCGGACGGCCGCGCGGCCCGTGGCCGCCGCCCCGGCGGGCGCACCGGTCGCCGAGGCGGAACGGAACGCCACCGACGCCAAACGCTCCTTCGACGCCGTCCGGGCCGCCTCCACCCGCCTCCAGGACGGACTGCGGCACGAGCGGGCGGTCGACCGGGCCGCCCTGGAGACCGTCCGGGTGCAGCGCAACGTGGTCTTCGGCTGCATCATGGCCGTGATCGTGGCGCTCGCCGCCCTGATCTTCGAGGCGCTGCGGCGCGGGGTGACCACGCCGCTCGGCCGACTCGCCGAGGACACCGACGCGGTGGCCGGCGGCGTCTTCGACCGGCAGATCGGCGAGAGCGGGCCGGCGGACCTGCGCAGCCTGGCCGCCAGCGTGGAGGCCATGCGCCGGCGCCTGGTCGACGAGGTGGCCTCCGCCGACCACGCGCGGGCGCTGCTCGCCGACCAGACGGCCGACCTCCAGCGGTCCAACGCGGAGCTGGAACAGTTCGCCTACGTGGCCTCCCATGACCTCCAGGAGCCGCTGCGCAAGGTCGCCAGCTTCTGCCAGCTGCTGGAGCGCCGCTACGCCGAGCAGCTCGACGACCGGGCCCGGCAGTACATCGCCTTCGCGGTGGACGGCGCGAACCGGATGCAGACGCTGATCAACGACCTGCTGGAGTTCTCCCGGGTCGGGCGCGTCCACAGCGGACAGGCGCCGGTCGACCTGGAGGCGCTGCTGCGCGCCACCGAGGACGGCCTCGGCGTCCAGATCGAGGAGACCGGTGCGACGGTCACCCACGACCCGCTGCCGACCGTCGAGGGCGACGCCACCCAGCTCGGCATCCTGCTGCAGAACCTGGTCAGCAACGCGGTGAAGTTCCACTCCCCGACCGGCCGGCACAGGTCCACCTGTCCGCCGAGCGCTCCGCGGCGGGCTGGACGTTCGCCGTCGCGGACAACGGCATCGGGATCGCCCCCGAGTTCGCGGACAAGGTGTTCGTCATCTTCCAGCGACTGCACACCCGCGACGCCTACCCGGGCAACGGGATCGGGCTGGCGATGTGCAAGAAGATCGTCGAGTTCCACGGCGGCACGATCGGCATCGACCGCGCCCACTCCCCCGGGACCCGCCTGGTGTTCACGCTGCCCGCCACCGAGGAAGCCGGTCCGGACGCGCCGGCTGCCGTGCCGGCCGCACGGGCGGAGTCCGCCGGGCAGGGCGGCGAGCACGGTGCCGGGCCGCAGGAGGCCCTGCGATGACCCGGACCGACCCGGCGCCGCCGCTCCCGCGGCCCCGGCCCACCTCCGCACCGCCGGTGCCCGCCCCGGTGGACGAGCACTACCGCATCCTGCTCATCGAGGACGATCCCGGCGACGCGCTGCTCGTCGAGGAGATGCTCACCGACACCGACCTGCGGTACACGCTCCGGCACCGGACGACCATGGCGCAGGCGCTCGCCCACCTGGCACGGGAGGCGGCCGACTGCGTCCTGCTGGACCTCCACCTCACCGACGCCTCCGGCGTGGAGGGCGTCGACTCGGTGCTGCGCGCCGCGCCCGACACCGCCGTCATCGTCCTGACCGGGCTGGTGGACGCGGGCGCCGGCTCCCGTGCGGTGGCCACCGGCGCCCAGGACTACCTCGTCAAGGGCCTGGTCGACGCCCAGCTGCTGCAGCGCGCCGTCCGGTACGCCGTGCACCGCAAGGAGGCCGGCCGGGCCGCCGCCGAGCTGCGGGAGAACCAGATCCGCGCCCAGGAGAACGCCCGCCTGGAACGCGGCCTGCTGCCGGCACCACTGCTCACCTCCGCCGACGTCACCGTCGCCAGCCGCTACCTTCCCGGGCGCGAACGCGCCCTGCTGGGCGGCGACTTCCTCGACGTCGTGCAGACCTCGGACGGCTGCCTGCACGCCCTCATCGGCGACGTCAGCGGGCACGGCCCGGACGAGGCCGCACTCGGCGTCTGCCTGCGCATCACCTGGCGCGCCCTGACCCTGGCCGGGCACCGCGACACCGAGCTGCTCGCCCTGCTGGAACAGGTGCTGGTCGCCGAACGCACCCGGCCGGACGTCTTCGCCACCTGTGCCACGCTCACCCTCTCCCCGGACCGCGGGCGGGCCGTCGTCCACCTCGCGGGCCACCACGCCCCGCTGCTGCGGAGCGAACAGGGGTGGCGCGACGCGGACGCCCCGAACGGCATCGCGCTGGGCATGCTGCCCGGGCACGGCGGCTGGGAGGCGGCCGAGTTCCGGCTGCCGCCGAGCGGCGCCCTGCTGCTGTTCACCGACGGCCTGATCGAGGGCCACGTCGGGGACGGCCCCGACCGGCTCGGCACCGAGGGGCTGGTCGCGCTCGTCCGCGACGCCGGCCCGCTGGCGCCCGACCGCCTGCTGGACCACCTGGTCACCACCGCCGACGCGCTCAACCGCGGCCGGCACTCCGACGACCTGGCGATCCTGCACCTCGCCTGGGGGACCTGACCGCCCCGGGCGGCAGGCGGCAGGTGTGCCGTCGGCGAACGCGGCAAGCAGACAGGAGAGGGCCGCGAACACGAGAGGGAAGGTGCGGGCGATGACGACGGAGCACAGGACGGCACGGCGGACGGTGGCCGTGCCGATGGCGGAGCCGGCCCCGCGGGCGGCCCGCGAACTCGTCCGGCGGACCCTCCACGAGGTGCTGCGGGACGACGGCCGCGGCATGCCGGCCGCGGTCGTGGACGACGCCGAGCTCGCCGTCTCCGAGCTGGTCACCAACGCCGTCCGGCACGGCGGCCCGCCGATCGCCCTGCGGCTGGTGGTGACCGACGACCGGGTGAGCATCGAGGTGCGCGACGGCGGGAACGGGCACCCGGTGCTGCGCCGGCCGGACGCCGACGCGGTGTCCGGCCGCGGGCTCGCCCTCGTCCGGGCGGTGGCCGAGGAGTGGGGGTGCGGCAGGACGGTGCGGGCAAGGTCGTGCACGCCACGCTGCTGCTGCGCCGGGCTCCGGCGGCCGCCTGACCGCACGACCACCGGGTCGCGGAGCGGTCAGGAGTCGGCGATCCGCAGCAGTGCCTCGACGGTGTCGGGCCAGTGGACGTGCCGGTGCTCCGTCCCGGGCCGCACCGCGTCGGCGGTGGCACTCAGGAAGGAGCGGAGATCGGCCGTCCCGACCAGCGCCAGCGCGACCCCCAGCGGGTGGTGGAACTCCAGCTCGGTGAGGCGCTCGTCGAACGGGAACAGCCGGAAGTCCCCCTCGCCCGCCGGGCCCCGGACACCGGCCCACAGCAGCTCCCGGGAGACCCGCCAGCTGACCTCACCGCCTTCGGCGACCTCCGGGCCGACCGCAGCGGGTGCCGACAACTCGGCGGCCGCGGTGGGAAAGTCGAGCACGACCGCGTACGGGTCCTCGGAGTCGTAGCGCAGCACGAGCGGCACCACGCTCGGCACGGGAACGGGTATGCATGCGGCGCCGGCCTGCGCGATCCTCACGTTCGACTCCCCAGGGACGTCCGAAGCGGTCGGCGGCCGTCTGCCCCCGATCTCCCGGTCCATGCCGAGCTCCGGATCCGTGCCGGCGGTACGCGCGTGGTCGCCCCCTGACCGGGCGGCCCCGCGTCCGGTCAGCCGACGTCCGCGGGCCGGGCGATCTCGGCCCAGACGGCCTTGCCGCCGTCGGTCGGCTCCACGCCCCACTGCGAGCTGAGCCGGCCGACGATGTGCAGGCCGTGGCCGCCCGGCCGCGACGACTGGTGCGGGCTGCGCGGCTGCGGCGCGCCCTGGCCCGCGTCGAACACCTCGACCCGTACGGCGGTCTGCTTCAGCGTCACCACGAGCTCGATCGGCCCCCGGCGTGCAGGCACGCGTTGGAGACCAGCTCGGAGACGATCAACCGGACGTCCTCGTCCAGCAGCTCGTCGTCGGCCAGCCCCCAGTCGCGCAGCGCCTTGGCGGTGAACTCCCGGCCGAGACCGACCTGCCCGGCGGGGCCGAAGCGGTAGCGGCGCCGCTGCCCCACGACGGGCCCGTCGGCGGTCTGCGAACTGCTGCTCATGTCCTCACCCTGGTGGAAATCCGGCACGTCCCTGGAATGCCCTGCCCGGGGGCCTCCTGTCCCAGGGCGGCCCGGCGTGGTGCTCATCCGGCTGCACACGCCTCCTCCACCGAGTCGAAGACCCGGAAGACCGCCCCGGCCCCGGTCAGTTCGAACAGCCTGCTCAACTGCGGCCGGGGCTCGGCCAGCACGAGCGGCACCCCGGCCCCTTCGGCGTCCAGCCGAAGCCGCAGCAGCAGGTTGAGGCCGGAGGAGTCGCAGAAGCCGACCCCGGAGAGGTCGACGCAGAGCAGACCCGGCGCGGAGGCCACGATCTCCCTCAGCGGCCCCTCGACCCCGGCCAGTCCGTCCAGGTCGAGGTCGCCCGCCAGGGAGCAGACCAGCGCCCCGTCCGGGCCGGGGGCGGTACGCACCGCCCCCTCGACCTCGGAGGTGCGAACCGCTTCCGGACCAGTGCCCGGCTCACCGCTGCCCATCGTCTCCCAGTCCTCCACAAGCTGCCGCCGGCATGCTGCCGACCGGCCCCGTTCCTCAGGTGCACCCGGCCCGCCGACTTCGATCGGCCGACCAGGGGCACGGTACCCGGTGGCGGGCTTCTTCTCACCCCCATCAGGCCGACGAAACCTCCCGGATCCACCGGTGTCACCGCCGCGAACGGGGGTAGACGCGCCGCACTGTGGCCGCGGGACCGCGGCCGCACCGTTCGGGAGGGAGCACGACGATGGCGCACGGAGCACGTCCGGAACCGGCCCGCGGCGGGGGTGCCCGATGACCTTCCCCGCCGACATGGCCCGCCGACCCTCCGGCCGCGAACTCGTGGACCGGCTCGGTTTCGCCCTCCGGCACGGCGTCTGGCTCGCCGTCGCCCGGGTGCCCGGGCCGGACCGCCCGTCGCCCCTTCCCGCCTGCCGCCCGAAGGAGACGTCATGACGAAGAACATCGCACGGCTGCCCGGGCCCGCCGGGTCCACCCGGCAGTGGCAGCGCCGGGCCGCCTGCCGGGAGACCGACGGCGACCTGTTCTACCACCCGGCCGGCGAGCGCGGTGCCGACCACGACGCCCGGGACTCCCGCGCCAAGCGGGTCTGTGCCCGCTGCCCCGTCCGCGAGCACTGCCTGGCCTTCTCGCTGCGCACCCGGGAGACCTACGGGGTCTGGGGCGGCCTCACCGAGGAGGAGCGGCACGCGCTGCTCAGCCGGGCCCGCCGCCGTTCCGGGCACCGCACCCCGGCCTGACCGTGCGGGTGTGCAGCGGGGCCGGGTTCCCCGGCCCCGCTGCACACCCGCACGTCCTCAGATCAGCGGGCGGTAGTACGCGCCGAGCGTCCGCACGTAGTCCGGCGACAGCACCGCCGTCAGGTGGACGTACTCCGGCGCGGCCTTGATCTCGTCCTTCGTCCGGCCGACGTGGACGGTCCGCGCCTCGTGGTCGATCCCGGTCACCGTGCCCGCCGGCAGCAGCACCTGGTGACCGAAGATCCACGGACCGGTGTCCACCACCAGGTGGGCACCGTCGGTGTCGGCCGAGTGCCGGTCGACCTTGCCGATCCGGCCGTCCGCCGCCTCCACCGCGTACCCGGTGAGGTCCGCGCCGACCGTCCAGCCGGTCTCCGGGCGGTGGTTCCACAGCTCGTCCTTCATCGTCGTCTCCGTTCGTGCGTCGGGTGTCGTGCCGCAGGCCCTGCCGTGCGTCGTCCGCGTCGTGGCGACGGGTCAGATGCCCTCGTGGTAGCGGCGTTCCTCGACCACGACGTCGTCCACCGGGCGGCCGCCGAGCACCCGCCGGCGGCCCAGCACGCTGGCGTACACGACGACGCCGAGCAGGCCGGCCGCCATCAGGACGATGCCGACCACGGTCAGGTCGACGCCGGAGAAGTGCCAGTTCACGCCGAAGGTGAGAATCGCGCCGATGGCGAAGAGGATGATGCAGCCGCCGATGCCCATGATGGGTCCCTCCGTGGGGGTGGGTCACGGCCCCCGGCGGGGCCCGCGGCGCGTCTACCCGCTGCCCGCACCCGTATCCGTGCCGGTTCCCGGTCCGCTGACGGGACGTCGACGGCAGCGGGCCGCGGTCGGGCCTGCGACCGGGCCCGGGACCGGGCTCGCGGTCAGGCGGCCGTCCGGTCGAGGGTCACCCGCGGCAGGGCCTCCGGGTGCGCCTCGCGCAGGAAGCCGATCAGCCGCTCGCGCATCCAGCAGCGCAGTTCGAAGGCGTCGGAGGCGCTGCGCGCCGTCATCAACGCCCGGACCACGATGGTGCTCGGGGTGGTGTCCACCACCTGGAGCGCGCTGCCCCGGCCGTCCCACCACTCGCTCTCCTTCAGCAGCCGGCCGAACTCCGCCCGCAGGTCGTCCATGGGCGTGCGGTGGTCGAGGTGCAGCACGGCGGTGCCGGTGATGGCGGGATCGCGGCGGGACCAGTTCTCGAAGGGCTTGCCGACGAAGTAGGACACCGGCATCACGATGCGCCGCTGGTCCCAGGTCGTGATCACCACGTAGGTGAGGGTGATCTCCTCGACGGTGCCCCAGTCCCCGGCGACCACGACCTCGTCGCCGAGCCGGACCATGTCGCCGAAGGCCAGCTGGATCCCGGCGAACAGGTTGGCCAGGGTGCTCTGGGCGGCGACGCCGACCACCAGGCCGAGGATCCCGGCCGAGGCCAGCAGGCTGGCGCCGACCGAGCGGACGGCCGGGAAGGTCATCAGTGCCGCCGCCAGGGCCACCACCGCGATGCCCGCGCTGGCCAGCCGGCGCAGCATGCCGGTCTGGGTCCGCACCCGGCGGATCCGTGCCGGGTCGCGGCGCTCGGTGGCGTAGCGGGCCAGCGAGGTGTCGATCAGCAGGGCGACCACGCGGGCCAGCAGCCAGCTGCCGGAGGCCAGCGCGAACAGCACCAGGCCGTGCCGGACGGGGCCGCGGACCGGGTCCGGCAGCCCTGCGCCCGGCTCGGCGGCGAGCATCAGGAGGGCGCCGAAGGTGAGCAGCACCGGCACCCGGCACGGCCGCAGCAGGCCGCGCAGCGGGCTGGTGGCCATCCGCGGGGCGAGGCGGCGGGAGAGGCGCAGGGCAGTGCGGTCCAGGACGAGGGCCGTGAGGACGACCGCCGCGGCGACGGCGACGGGCCGCAGGGCGCTCCACAGGGACATGGTTCTCCTTCCGTGCAGCGGCCCGGGTCCCGGCGGCCGGTCGGCGCGCCGGGGCCCGGGCCGCGGGGGTCGGTCAGGACGCGAGGAGGCGGTCCAGGACGCTGCGGTAGTCGCGCAGGGCGAGCCGGAGCTCCTCGGTGCCGGTCGGGTGGCCGGCCGGGCCGTCCTGGCCCGCGCGCAGGCCCTCCCGGCGGCGCCGGACGGCCTCGGCGACCAGGTCCGCGGCCCGGGCGACGAGTGCGTCGGCCTGCTCGACCGCGCCGGCCGGGTCGTCGACGAAGCCCGCCTGGACGGAGCTCCACTCGGCGGACAGCACCTCGACCCGCTGCGGTTCCAGCCAGCTGCCCAAGGCGCCGTCCGGACGGTCGGGCTGCCCGGCGCGGTCACGGTCACGGTCGGCACGGTCACGGTCGCGCTCGCGGGCGGTGCGGTCGAGGTCGGCGGGCTCGGACCCGGGGTCGGCGGGCTCGGGGCGGGGGTCGGCGGGCTCGGGGCGGGCGGGGGCCGCGGTGCGGGGCGAGGAGGCGTCCGGCTGGCGCGGGACGGTCGTGCGCAGCGGGCCCGCCGGGGTCTTCTCCGGTCCGGCGGACGGCGCGGGCGAGGCGTCGACGAAGCGGCCGCGGGCCGGCTCGGCGGATCGGCGGTCGGGGTTCTGGGGGCGGTCGGCGGTCATCTCTCTCCCTCGGGTGGCAGTGCTGGTCGTGGGGTTCGGTCGGGCCGTCAGCCGTGCCCGGGGACCGGGGTGCGGGCGACGCCGTCGGCAGGACGCTGCGCGGCGGGCGCGGGGCTCGTGCCGGCGGACGCGCGGCCCTTGCCGGCCGGTCCGGGGCGGCCGGGGTCGCGGTCGAGGACGGCGCGGGTGAGGGTGCGGACGGCCAGCAGGGCGGTGCGCAGGTCCTCCGTCCCGGCGGTCGCCGTGCGGGCCTGGTCCAGGGTGGAGTGGGCGCCGCGGTAGGCCGTCAGGAGGTCCGCGTGGTCGACGGAGAGCGCCTGGATCCTGCCCTGCTGCGGGTAGCCCGCCCGGTCCAGCACGGACTGGAGCAGCCGCTCGGTGTCGGCGGCGGCCCGCAGCGGGTCGTCGACGAACAGGACCTGCAGACGGCGGAGTTCGTCCTCCGCCTCGGCCCGGTCGGGCTGCGGCAGGCGCTTCAGGTCCAGTCCGCGGTGCAGGGCGACCCGCTCGCCGAGTTCGCGTTCGGCGGCGGCGGTGTCGCCCTTGTGGCCGCGGACGGCGCGGTCGTACTCGGGGCCGAAGCGGCTGCGCAGGCGGCGTGTTCTGAGCCGGCGCAGGACGAGCGGGGTCACCGCCAGGGCGGCGGCCACCAGGACCACGAGGACGATGGCCACGGTTGTCATGCCGTTCTCCTTCCGGGAGTGGTGCGCGGGCTGCGCCGGACAGGGCGTCATGCCCCGCGCGGCGCCGGTTCGTCGGCCGCCTTGCCGCTGTGGCGCCGCGCAAACACCCCGGCATGGATCCCGTGCGCGGGGGCAGGCGACGGGCACCCGAAACGCCGTACGCCCCGGAGGGACGCAGCATGGTGGACATCATCGAGTGGCACACGACCGCACGCTTCGGGCCGCCGCATCCGCGGACCGTGCGGGTGGTCCTGCGCTACCGCACGGACGACCCGTATGCGGTCGAGCTGTGCTTCCCCGGGCCGGCCCGGCTGACGGCCACCCTGGTCGTGGAGGACGGCGGCGCGGTCGAGGACGGCCCGCAGTGGACGGTGGGCCGGGACCTGCTGCGGGAGGGCCGGTTCGGCGAGGCCGGGATCGGGGACCTGCGGGTGCGGCCGGACGGTGTCGGCGGCGTCCGGCTGGCGTTCCGGTCCGCCGGGGGCGAGGCCAGCGTCCGGCTGGACGAGCGGGATCTGACCGCCTTCCTGGAGGGCAGCTACCAGCTCGTCCCGATGGGCACCGAGTCGGCTGCCGTCGACTGGCCGCGGACGGCGGAGGAGTTCCTCGGGCGGGCGTACTGAGCGCCCGCCGGGCCCGCCCGCGTCCCCCGGCGGGGACACGCGCCGGTCCCCCGGCGGTCGGGGCCGCCGGGGGACCGGGGTGTGCGGGTGGTGCCGGCGGGCCGCAGGACCCGCCGGCGGTCGATCAGGCGGCGTCGCCGAGCAGCCCCGCGCGCAGACCGGCCAGGATGCGGGCCAGCAGCCGCGAGACGTGCATCTGGGAGACGCCGAGTTCGGCGCCGATCTCCGCCTGCGTCATCTCCTCGACGAAGCGCATGTGCAGGATCCGGCGGTCCCGTTCGCCGAGCGCGGCGACCATCGGCTTGAGGGTCTGCAGGTTGTCGACCTTCTCGAGACCGGGGTCGTGCCGGCCGAGCCGCTGGAGCAGGGAGCCGTCGCCGCCCTCGCCCTCCTCGCGCAGGTCGAGGGAGCCGGCGGTGTGCGCGTTGCCGGCCACCATGCCCTCGACGACCTCTTCCTCGGTGATGCCGAGGTGGGCGGCGAGCTCGGCGACGGTCGCCGGGCGGCCGAGGGTCTGCTCCAGGTGGTCGCGGCCCTTGGCGATCGCGAGCCGCAGCTCCTGCAGCCGCCGGGGCACGTGCACGGCCCAGGTGGTGTCGCGGAAGAAGCGCTTGATCTCGCCGACCACGGTCGGGATCGCGAAGGTCACGAACTCCAGTCCGCGGGTCGGGTCGAACCGGTCGATCGCCTTGATCAGGCCGATGGTGCCGACCTGGACGATGTCCTCCATCGGCTCGCCGCTCTGCCGGAACCGGCGGGCGACGTAGCGCACCAGGGAGACGTTCAGTTCGATCAGGGTGCCGCGGACGTACGAGTACTCGGCGGAGCCCTCCTCCAGGGTCCGGAGGCGCTCCAGCAGGCTCGCCGAGAGTGCCTTGGCGTCCGCAGGGGCAACCGCGGACGGGTCGTCGATCACCGGCCCGTCCAGTACGGGGGCGGGCTGCTGCTCGGCCCCGGCGCACCGGCCGGCTGCCGGCGGAACAGTCCCGATCGTCGACACTTCACTCATCACTGCCATGGCCGTCCCTTCCGTGGGTTCGTCGGCGGCTCGCATGCCCGGGCATGCGCGCCTCAGACACCCGGGCGCCGATCGGCACGGAAGGAGTCCGACTCCTTCACATCTCCTCCATGACCGTCACCCCCGTCCGCCTCCCGGCGGGCCGCGTCCAGCGCCAGACCGAGCAGCAGGGCGACGTTGGAGAGCCAGAGCCACACCAGGCTGACCGCAACGCCCGCGAGCGCCCCGTACATGCGGTCGAACGACCCCACCGCGCGGACGAACCAGCCGAACCCGGCGGACGCCGCCAGCCAGGACAGCACCGCCAGGACACTGCCCGCCGACACGAACCGCCGCCCGCCGCGCGGGGCGTCCGGCGCCACCCGGTAGAGCGCGGCGACCGCGAACACGGCGACCACGGCGAGCACGGGCCAGCGAGCGACCTGCCAGACGGCCTGCACGGCCCGGCCGAGACCGAGCGCGTCGCCCAGGGCGGCCGTCGTCGGCCCGCTCACCACGACCGCCAGCGCCGCGCAGCCCAGCAGGACCGCAGGGGCCAGGGTCAGCCCCAACCGCAGCGTCAGGACCTTCCACCACGGCCGGCCCTCGGTCACGCCGAGCACCGCGTTCGCGGTGCGGACGAACGCGCCGACGTACCCGGAGGCGGACCAGAGCGCGGTGAGCAGCCCGGCCACCGCCAGCCAGCCGAGGCCGCCGTGGCCCTCCGACTGGCGGGCGGCCGTCCGCAGCAGGTCCCCGACCGCGCCCGGGGCGATCCGATCGAGCACGCCCGGCAGCCGGTCCGTCGAGGACGCCGCGCCGGGCACGGCCAGGAGCACGGCCAGCAGCACCGCCGTCGCCGGGAAGGCGGCCAGCACCCCGTAGTACGTCAGTGCGGCCGCCCGGTCGGTGAGTTCGCCGTCCCACAGGCCGACGGCCACCCGGCGCACGGCCGCCCACCGGCGCGCGGCCGCGCCGTACCGCCGCGGGGCGCCGTCCGCGGGCAGGGCGGGCGGCGGGCCGGCCGGGCCGGTTTCACTCAGTGGTCCCATGCCGGACGTGTGTCCGGGGCGGCGCGTTCCACGCCCGGGGCGGGGTCCGTTCCGCAATCGTCACCCATCCGGGCGGCCGACGGCGCCGAACGGGGGTGTGAGCAACCCGACGACCTCCACCGCGAGGCCCCCCGCAGCGCGACGCCCGACCGGGCGCCTCGCCCGCACCGCCGGGGCAGCCCTGATCGGCCTGGCGGCCGCTGCGGTGGCGGTCGGAGCCGGCGAACTCGTCGCCGCGTTCAGCGGCCCCGACGGCGCGCCGGTGGTGGCGGTCGGCTCCGCCGCGATCGACCTGACGCCGACTCCGCTCAAGGAGTACGCCGTCCGCACCTTCGGCACCCGCGACAAGGAGGTGCTGCTCGGCGGCATCTACCTGACGGTGGCCGCCCTCGCGGCCCTCGGCGGGCTGCTCGCGGTGCGCCGACCCGCCGTCGGGGCCGCCGTGTTCGCGGCGTTCGGCGGGGTCGGGACCTGGGCCGCCCTGTCCCGGCCCAGTGCGGCCACCGCGGACGCGGCACCGTCCGTGGTGGCCGGCCTGGCCGCCGCCGCCACGGTGTACCTGCTCGCCCGCGCCTGGCGCCGGGCGACCGCGGGGCCCGGCCCGGAGGAGGACGGAACAGCGGGGCCGAGCCGGCGCGCGGTGCTGGCCGCCGCGGGCGGCACCGTGGCGGTGGCCGCGCTCGGCACCACCGGCGGGCGGGCGCTGTCCGACCGCCGCTACGACGTGGCGAAGGCCCGGGCCGCCGTCCGACTGCCCGCCCCCGCCGTCCGGGCGGCCCCGCTCCCGGCCGCGGCCCACCCGCGAGTACCCGGCCTGTCCCCCTTCGCCACACCGACCGGTGACTTCTACCGGGTGGACACCGCGCTGACGCTGCCCCGGATCGACCCGCGCCGCTGGTCGCTGCGGGTGCACGGGCTGGTCGACCACCCGCTGCTGATCGGCTTCGACGAGCTGCTCGCGATGCCGCTGGAGGAGCTGGACTCCACGCTGACCTGCGTCTCCAACGAGGTGGGCGGGCGGTACGCGTCCACCACCCGCTGGCTCGGCGCCTCGCTGCCGGCCCTGCTGCGGCGGGCCGGGGTGCAGCGCGGCGCCGACCAACTGGTGGGCCGTTCCAAGGACGGGATGACCATCGGCACGCCGCTGGAGTCCGTCCTGGACGGCCGGCGCGCACTGCTGGCGGTGGCCATGGACGGCGAGGCGCTGCCGATCCCGCACGGGTTCCCGTGCCGGACGGTGGTGCCCGGCTTCTACGGCTACACCTCCGCCACCAAGTGGCTGGTCGACCTGGAGGTCACCACCTTCGCCGCCTTCGACCCGTACTGGGTCAAGCGCGGCTGGGACCGGACGGGCACCGTCCGGACGGCCTCCCGGATCGAGGTCCCGGCCCCGTTCGCCCGAGTACCCGCCGGGGACGTCACGGTCGCCGGCACCGCCTGGGCCACCCACCGCGGGATCGCCGCCGTGGAGGTCCGGGTGGACGGCGGCGGCTGGGAGGAGTGCCTCCTCGCCGCCGACGCCGGCCCCGACCTGTGGCGCCAGTGGAGCCACACCTGGACGGGCGCGAAGCCCGGCACCCACCGCATCGAGGTGCGCGCCACCGACACCACCGGCGCCGTCCAGACCGAGGCCCGGGCCGCCCCCTTCCCGGCCGGAGCCACGGGCTGGCACAGCACCGTGGTGACGGTCACCTGACCCCCGTACCGACGACCGGCCCCACAGGGCCGACCCGACCCGACCCGACACCACGCCCGACCCGACACCACGCCCGACCCGCGGCGGTCCGGACGGCGGCACCGCCGTGCCCGGAACACCCCGCACCGACCGGCCCACCGGCCGCTCGCCGAATCCCGAGGAGTACCCGATGTTCCGCACCACCACCCGCCGTTCCTCCCTCGTCGCGCTGGCCTGCGCCGGTGCGCTCGCCGCCGGCCTGACCGCGTGCAGCAGCGGATCCGGGTCGACGTCGGCCGCCTCGCCCGCCGCGACCACGTCCGCCGCCGCGTCGCCGTCCGCGGCGACCGGGTCGGCCGTGGCCGACCAGCCGTTCGGCGCGGCCTGCGCCGCGGTACCGAAGGACGGCGCCGGCTCCTTCACCGGGATGGCCCAGGACCCGGTCGCCACGGCCGCGTCGCACAACCCGCTGCTGTCCACCCTGGTCACCGCCGTCCAGCAGGCCGGCCTCGTCGACACCCTCAACTCGGCCCAGAACATCACCGTGTTCGCACCGACCAACGACGCCTTCGCGAAGATCCCGAAGGCCGACCTGGACGCCCTGCTCGCCGACAAGGCCAAGCTCACCAAGGTGCTCACCTACCACGTCGTGCCGCAGCCGCTGGCCCCGGCCGCGCTGGCCGGCAGTCACAAGACCCTGGAGGGCAGCGAGGTGAAGGTCACCGGCTCCGGCGAGAACTTCACCGTCAACGACAACTCCAAGGTGCTGTGCGGCAACGTGAAGACTGCCAACGCTACGGTGTACATCGTCGACACCGTGCTGATGCCGACCTCCTGACACCGGGTCGGACGCCACCGGCGGGCCCGCCGCCCCCGCGAAGCGGAGCGGCGGGCCCGCGTGGCGTCCTCGGACGGCCGGGCCGAGCCGCTTGACTGGCCGGGGAGCGGTGCCGTCCGGGTGACCGGGCGTCCGGCCGGCCCCGGAAACCGACGGACCTGACGAGGAGACGGTATGGCGCCCGGCACAGCAGCGGTGGACGTGATCGTGGCGGGCGCGGGGGCCGCCGGGCTGGCCTGCGCGCAGGACCTGTACGCGGCCGGGCTGCGGGTCCTGGTGGTCGAGGCCTCGGACGCCGTCGGCGGCCGGATGCGCACCGACGCCCTCCGCGGGTTCCGGCTCGACCGCGGCTTCCAGGTCTTCAACACCGCCTATCCGCAGGTGCGCCGCCGGCTGGCCCTGAAGGACCTGCGGCTGCACCCGTTCACCCCCGGTTTCGTGCTGTCCGGCGCCCGCGGCCGGTACCGGTTCGCCGACCCGACCCGTCGGCCCGACCAGGCCGCGGACCTGCTGCCGGGCCGCCTCGCGCCGCTGCGCGACGTCCTCGCGCTGGGGCTGCTCGGCGCCCGCGACATGGTGCTGCCGGCGGCGCTGCTGCGGTGCGGCCCGGACGTCCCCACCGAGCGTGCGCTCCGTCGCGTGCTGTCGGCCCGCACGGTGGACGAGGTGATGCGGCCGTTCCTCGCCGGAGTGTTCCTGGAGAACGGCCTGGAGACCTCCAGCCGGTACTTCCACCTGGTGTGGCGCAGCATGCTGCGCGGCACGCTCTGCCTGCCCGAGCAGGGCATCGGCGCGGTGCCGCGGGCACTGGCGGCGGCGCTGCCGCCGGGCACCGTCCGGCTGGAGGCGCCGGTCGCGGCGCTGACGGCCGACGGGGTGGTCCTGGGCGACGGCACCGAACTGGCGGCGCGGACGGTGGTGGTGGCCACCGAGGCGGCCGCGGCGGCCAGGCTGCTGCCGGGTCTGGCGGTGCCTCCCGCCCGCTCCGTCACGACGCTGTACCACGCGGCGCCGGTGAGCCCGCTGGCCGAGCCGACGCTGGTGGTCGACTCCGACGGGGTGGTGCTCAACTCGGTGGTGCTGTCCGAGGTGGTGCCGGGCTGCGCGGGCGACGGGCGGGCGCTGGTGTCGACGTCGGTGCTCGGCACGGCCGCGGACGAGCCGACGGTGCGGGCGCGGCTGGCCGAGCTGTACGAGGCGGACACCTCCGGTTGGGAGCACCTGGCCGACTACCCGATCGCGGCGGCGCTGCCCGCCATGCCGGCGCCGCACCCGCTGTCGCGGAGCACCCGGTTCGGGCCCGGCCGCTACGTCTGCGGGGACCACCGGGCGACCGGCTCGGTGCAGGGGGCGCTGGGCTCCGGTGCCCGGGCCGCCCGCGAGGTACTGGCCGACCTCGGGCTGCGCTGACGCCCCCGCCGGGCCGCGGTCACGGCTGGCTGCGGTCGTCCCGGGCCGCGGTCACGGCGGGCCGCGGTCGTCCCGGGCCGCGGTCACGGCGGGCCGCGGTCGTCCCGGGCTGCGGTCACGGCGGGTCCTGGCCGCGGTCGCGTTCCTGGGCCAGCAGCTCCGGCAGCCCGCTCAGCCGGTCGAGCCCGGCGGCCGCGCGGGCGGTGCGGGGGTTGGCGGCGAGCAGGCCGCGGTGGCGGTGGACGAACGCCCAGTAGCCGGCGGTGAACGGGCAGGCGTGCGCGCCGAGCCGGTCCCCGGCCGGTAGCGGCAGGGCCCGCAGAAGTCGCTCATCCGGTGCAGGTAGGCGCCGCCCGCCGCGTACGGCTTGGTGGTCATCCGGCCGCCGTCGGCGTACTGGGACATGCCGACCACGTTGGGCAGCATCACCCAGTCGTAGCCGTCGACGAAGCACCGGTGGAACCAGTCGGTGACGGCCCGCGGGTCCCAGCCGTGCTGCAGCGCCCAGTTGCCGAGCACCATCAGCCGCGGGATGTGGTGCACCCAGCCGGTGTCGCGGACCTCTGCGAGGGTGCGGGACAGGCACCGGGCGTCGACCGCCTCGGCGTCCAGGTCGGCGAACCAGTCGGGCAGCGGGGTGCGGTGGCCCAGCGCGTCCGCCGTGCGGTACTCCTCGCCGAGGTACCAGTAGAGCTGCCAGACGTACTCGCGCCAGCCCGCCACCTGGCGGACGAAGCCCTCGACGCTGTTCAGCGGCGCCGCGCCCGCGCGGTACGCCAGTTCGGCGCGGCGCACGCACTCCTCGGGGTCGAGGAGGCCGAGGTTCAGCGGGACGGACAGCAGGCTGTGCGCCATCCACGGGTCGTCGTGCAGCATGGCGTCCTCCCACCGGCCGAAGTGCGGCAGCCGGGCGGTGACGAAGTGCTCCAGGGCCTCCAGGGCCTCGGCCCGGGTGGCCGCGAAGCGCCGCGGGCCGTCGCGGCCCACGAAGGACACCTCGCCGGCCCGCTCCCAGCGGTCCAGGTCGGCCCGGACCTCCTCGTCGATCGCGTCCTCCTCGGGCCACCGGGGCGGCTCGACCGGCAGGGTGCCGGCGCCGCGCGGCGGCGGTTCCCGGTTGTCGTGGTCCAGGTTCCAGCGGCCGCCGGCCGGCTCCCCGGCACCGTCCAGCAGCAGGCCGTGGGCGCGCCGGACCCGGCGGTAGAAGTCCTCCATGAGCAGACGTCGCTCACCCCGTCCGTCGGCCCAGCGGCGGAAGTCGGCGAAGTCCACCAGGAACCCGCGCGGCCCGAGGACCTCCGTCTGCGGCAGCCGCTCGACGAGGCCGAGCGCGGCCCGCGAGGTGGGGTGGTGAACGGTCGTGCGGCGGCGGCCGACGGCCTGCCGCAGGCCCTCCCGGTAGGTGTCGGCCCGCACGTGGCGGGCCCGGTCGCCGAGTTCGGCCGCACGGTGCCGCAGGGCCGACAGGACGAGATGGGCCTTGGCGCGGTGGAAGCGGCGGCGCCGGAACACGGACCGGGCCTCGATCAGGACGATCTCGGCGTGCTCGGCCGGTCCGTGCTCCGACGGGTCGGTGAAGTGCGGTCCCAGCTGGTCGGCGAAGACCCAGTGCGGGCGGGGCGACGTCACGAGGCGCGGCCACCGATCGCCGTGCGCGGCGGCCGAGCGGCGGGGGCCGCGTCCGGGTGCCGGCTGCGCCAGTACGGGTTGTCGAGCGGCAGCTTGCCGGACACCCGGCCGTACATGCCGAAGGTGGCGATGACGAAGCCCATGACGAAGCTGAAGACCACGTTGGGGATCCGGAAGGCGAGGAGGTTGGCGCCCGAGTCCAGCAGCGCCAGGTTGACGAAGCCGCTGAGGACGAACAGCGCACCGACCACGATGTTGACGGTCGAGGCGGTGTTGCCGCCGATCGCCGCACCGGCGATCAGCACCAGGGCGACGACGATAGAGACGAGGCTGAGCAGGCCGTTGCTGGAGAGGCCGGCGACCTGTTCACCGTGGGTGGAGAAGAAGTCCAGGCCGTCGGCGAGGCCGAGGCAGCCGAAGACCAGCAGGGCCGCGCCGCAGAGGCCGGCGCCGATCCGGTAGACCCGGGCCAGCCGGTGGTCGACGGGGAGCTCATCGCGGAGATCCATGGTGCTGCTCCGATCCGGAGGGGCTCGTCGCCCCGGTACCGCCATCGTGGGCCGCCCGCGGGCGGCCCACGTGTTGCAGCGTTCGCGCACCGCTTCGGCTCAGTCCAGGCCGCGGGCGTGGCGCAGCCGGGCGGAGGTGTCCTGCGGGTCGACGATGGGTGCCGGGTAGCCGGCCGGGGGCTCGGGCAGCTTCCAGGGGCGGTGCACGGCCCGGCCGGGCACATCGGCGAGCTCCGGCACCCAGCGGCGCACGTAGGTGCCGTCCGGGTCGAAGCGGTCGGCCTGGACGGTCGGGTTGAGCACCCGGTTGGGGCGGGTGTCGGTGCCGGTGCCGGCCACCCACTGCCAGTTCAGCTGGTTGTTGGCGAGGTCGCCGTCGACCAGCAGGGACAGGAAGTGCCGGGCGCCGATCCGCCAGTCCTGGTAGAGCGTCTTGGTGAGGAAGCAGGCCGTCAGCAGCCGGGCCCGGTTGTGCATCCAGCCCTCGTGGGCGAGCTGGCGCATGCCCGCGTCGACGATCGGGAAGCCGGTGCGGCCCTGCCGCCAGGCCTCGGTCTCGGCCTCGTCGTGGCGCCACCGGTCGCCCTTGCCCCGGTAGTTCTGCCAGGCGGCGGACGGCCGCGCGGCGAGCACCTGGTGGTGGAAGTCCCGCCAGACCAGCTGCCGGACGAACGCCTCGGCGCCCTCGCCGCCGCGCCCGGAGGCGAGGTGGACGAGCTCCGCGGCCGAGAGGCAGCCGAAGTGCAGGTACGGCGAGAGGTGGGAGGTGCCGTCGGCGGCGAGGTCGTCGTGCAGGTCGGCGTAGCCGTCCACGTCCCAGTCGCGCCAGAGCCGACGGGCGGCGCCCTCGCCGCCCTCGGGCAGCCCGGGCGAGTCGGGCCGCACCCGCGGGATCGGCTCGCTGCGCGGGCCGTCCGGGGTGCGCAGGGCGCGCGGCGCGGCGTGCGGGACGCGCCGCGCGGTCTGCTGCCAGGCACGGAAGTACGGGGTGAAGACCGCGTAGTGGTCCTTGCCGGCGGGGGTGACGGCGCCGGGAGCAGCGGCCGTCAGCGAGGCGTCGTGCACGTGCAGCCGGTCGCCGAACTCCTTGCGCAGCTCGCTCTCGCGGCGGTGGGCGAAGGCGCTGACCCCGGCGGCGACGTGCACCGAGACGGCGTCGACCTCGCGGGCTAGTCGGGCGGTCTCCTCGGCGGCGCGGCCGCGGCGCAGCACCAGCCGGCCGCCGATCCGGCGCAGCGAGGCGTCGAGGTCGGCGAGGCAGTCGCCGAGGAAGGCCTGCCGGTTGGCGGCGGCGAAGCCCGCGGCGGCGATGTCGGGGTCGAGGACGAACAGCGGCACCACCTCGTCGGCGGCGGCGTGGGCGGCGTGCAGCACGGGGTTGTCGTGCAGCCGGAGGTCCTGGCTGAGCAGGGCGACGGAGACGGTCATCGGGAGGGCCCAGGGGTCGGTGGATGCGGACGGTTGCGGGGTGGCAGCGGGAGGAAGCCGCTGGTCCGGGCGGTGTACTCGGCCCAGCCCGGCTTGCTGGCACCCATCTGGCGCTCCAGCATCGGCTTGCCGCTGCCGAAGGCCAACAGATACGTCATCAGGACGGGGCTGAGGACGAAGGCCCAGCCGATCGGCGTGTCGGCGGAGAGCAGGAACAGGCCCCACCAGACGCAGGCGTCGCCGAAGTAGTTGGGGTGGCGGGTGTAGCGCCACAGCCCGCGGTCCATCACCCGGCCGCGGTTGGCCGGGTCGGCCTTGAAGCGGCTCAGCTGGCGGTCGCCGACGGCCTCGAAGAACAGGCCGACGGCCCACAGGGCGGTGCCCGCCCAGGCGAGCGGGCCGAGCGGGTCGGGCAGGTACTGCGCGACCTGCACGGGCAGGGAGACGAACCAGACGAGGCCCGCCTGGAGCAGGTAGACCATCCGCAGGGCGTACCAGGTGCGGCGCGGGCCGGCGGGGGCGCGCGAGAGCATCTTCGCGTAGCGCGGGTCCTCGTCCGTGCCCCGCGAGCGGTGCCCGATGTGGGCGGACAGCCGCAGGCCCCAGACGGTGACCAGGACGGTGGCCAGCAGCCGCCGCCCGTCGTCGCCGTGCCCGGCGGACAGGCCGTAGCCGGTGAGGGCGACGGCGGTGAAGCCGATCCCCCAGGCGACGTCGACGCCGCGGTGCCGGCCCGTCCGCACGCCCACGGCGAAGGCGGCCAGCATGACGAGGAGCGAGGCACCGAGCGTGGCCGCCAGGTTGACCGCGAACGCGCTGCCGTTCACGGCGCCTCCGCGTACCACTCGGCCGGGGTGGCCGGTGCGCCGGAGGCTCCGGCCGTGGTGGGGCGGACGGCGAGGATCTGGTCGACGCCCATCCGGCGCTCGGCGAACGCGAGGGAGCTGCCGGCCATGTAGAGCCGCCAGAGCCGCACGGTCGGCTCGCCGACCAGGTCGGTGAAGTCGGCGAGGTGCTCCTCCAGCCGGTCGTGCCAGGCGTCGATCGTCCGGGCGTAGTGCTCTCGCATCGCCTCGACGTTGCGCACCTCCAGGCCGGCGTCCTCCAGCATCGCGACGGTGGCGCCGACCGGCCGCATCGACATGTCCGGGGCGATGTAGGTCTCGATGAAGGCGCCGCCGCCGGGAGCGTTCGCGCCGCGGGACATCTGCTGGACGAGCAGCCGCCCCTCGGGGCGGAGCAGTCCGTGCAGGCGGGCGGCGAACTCCGGGTACCGGCCGTCGCCGACGTGTTCGCCCATCTCGACGCAGCTGATCGCGTCGTACGGGCCGTCGGCGAGTTCGCGGTAGTCCTGGAGCCGGATCCCGACCCGGTCGGTGAGGCCCGCCTCGGCCACCGCGGCCGTGGCGTGGGCGTGCTGACGGGCGGAGAGGGTGACACCGGTGACCCGGGCACCGTACTCCCGGGCGGCGTGCAGGGCGAGGGCTCCCCAGCCGCAGCCGACGTCGAGCAGCCTGCTGCCGGGCTCCAGGCCGAGCTTGCGGCAGATCAGGTCGAACTTGGCCGTCTGCGCGGCGGCCAGTGTGTCCGCCTTGGGCGTCCAGTAGGCGCAGGAGTAGGCCGTCGCGGGGCCGAGCAGCAGGGCGTAGAACTCGTTGGAGAGGTCGTAGTGGTGGCTGATGACGGCGCGGTCCCGGGAGCGGCTGTGCAGCGCGCCGCCGACCCGGGCCCGCCCGGCCGGCGGGACGGGGCGCGGACCGAGGACGCCGAGCCGCGCGGCGGCGGCGAGCAGGCCGGGCCAGTCGGCGAGGCGGGGGCGGAGGGGGCCGCGGCCGGCGAGGGCGGCGCGGACGCTGCTCAGGCCGCCGGCGAGGTCGCCCTCCACGTCGAGGTCGCCGGTGATGTAGGCGTCGGCGAGGCCGAGTTCGCCGGGCTGCCAGAGCAGCCGGCGCAGCGCCCGGCGGTTGCGCAGCACGACCACGGGCGCGTCGGCCGGGCCCGCGGTGGAGCCGTCCCAGGCGCGCAGCCGGAACGGCAGCGGGCCGTCGAGGAGGCCGGTGAGCAGGGGTTCGAGCTGGGCGGCGGCGGTCATCGGGTCTCCCCTCGCGGGTCAGGAGCAGCTGCTGGACGTCGAGGTAGCCGGTGCGGAAGCCGGCCTCGGAGTAGGCGAGGTAGAGCTCCCACATGCGGCGGAAGACCCGGTCGAAGCCGAGCGCGGAGACCTGTTCGGCCCGGTCGGTGAAACGCTCCCGCCACAGCCGGAGGGTCTCGGCGTAGTGCGGGCCGTAGCCGTGGGCCTCGGCCAGGCGCAGGGTGGTGTGCTTCTCGGCGGTCTGCCGGATGGCGGCGACGGAGGGGATGAGTCCGCCCGGGAAGATGTACTTGAGGATCCAGGTGTAGGTCTCGCTGCTGGCGAGCATCCGGTCGTGCGGCATGGTGATGGCCTGCAGGGCGACCTTGCCGCCGGGGGCCAGCACGCGGTCCAGGGTGGCGAAGTAGTCGGGCCAGAAGGGGCGGCCGACGGCCTCGATCATCTCGACGCTGACCACGGCGTCGTACTCGCCGTCGGCGGCGCGGTAGTCGCACAGCCGCACCTCGGCGCGGTCGCTCTGTCCGGCGTCGGCGATCCGGCGGCGGGCGAGGGCGAGCTGCTCCTCGGAGAGGGTGAGGCTGACGACGCGGGCGCCGCGGGCGGCGGCGCGCAGGGCGAGTTCGCCCCAGCCGGTGCCGATCTCCAGGACGCGGCTGCCGGGACCGACGGCGGCGAGGTCGAGCAGCCGGTCGATCTTCCGGTGCTGGGCCTCGGGGAGGGTGTCCCAGGCCGCCTCGGGCCGGCCGTCCGCACCGGTCGGGAAGACCGCCGAGGAGTAGGTCATGGTCGGGTCGAGGAAGAGCGCGAACAGCTCGTTCGACAGGTCGTAGTGGCGGCGGATGTTCTGCTGGGCGTTGTCGGCGGTGGAGAGTTCGGCGTCCGGCGGGCGCTGCACGTAGAGGCGGCGCAGCCACTGCGCGCCGGTGGGGACGAGGGTCTCGGGGGCGGTGGCGAGCGCGGTCAGCAGGGCGACGAGGTCGGGGGCGTCCCAGTCGCCGGCCTGGTAGGACTCGCCGAAGCCGATCAGGCCGCTCGCGCCGACCCGGTGCAGGAAGGCCTCGGGGCGGTGCAGGCGCAGCACGGGTGCGCCGGCGGGTGCGCTCACCAGGGCCCGGCCGCCGGGGAGTTCGACGCGCAGGCCGCGCCGGCGGGCGACCCGGCGGAGCAGGCGTCCGGCGACGGCGGCGCGCAGCGGGACGTTCGGGACGCGGGCGACGTCGGGCCACCGGCAGGCGTCGACGGCGTGCAGCGGGAGGGTCTCGGTGGCGGTGCGGGTCACGGGGCGGGGACCTCTTCTCGGGTGATCCGGTCGGGACGGGGGTGCACGGGCAGGCCGCGCAGCAGCAGCCGGATGCCCTGGTATCGGATGTGCAGCGGGACGGCGTAGGTGGCGAACGGGTGGCGCAGGGCCGCCCGGAGGAGGGCGCGGACGGAGGCGGGGCGGCGCTCGCCGTGCACGGTCGCGGTGAAGGCGGGACGCCCCTCGCGGTCGAGCCGGACGGTGAGCCGGAGGTCCGCGCCGGGTTCGGGCAGCGTCATCCGGTAGCCGCCGTCGACGGGGAAGAACGGCGAGACGTAGAACTCCTTGGGCGTCCGGGCACGGCCGGTGTCGTCCGGGTGGAGCAGGTAGCGGTGGTGGCCGCCGTAGGTGTTGTGCACCTCGGCCACCGTGCAGACGGGCCGGCCGGCGGTGTCGTGGCACCAGTAGACGGTGAGCGGGTTGAACACGTGGCCGAGCGACCGGGCCTGGGCGAGCATCAGGACGCGGCCGCCGGCCAGGTCGACACCCTGGCCGGCGAGGTAGGCATCGAGGTTCTGCCGGAGGGTCAGCCGCGGGTCGCCGGGGTGGTCGGCGGCGCGGAAGCGGGCGAGCGGTCGCAGCACGGCGGGCAGCCGCGGCAGCCGGTCGAGGTCGACCAGCCACAGGTAGGTGCGGTGCCCGAAGGAGTGCCGCAGCGGGGTCGTCCGGGCGTGACCGATCCGGCACTCGTACAGGGCGGCGCCCCAGGGGCCGGGCAGGGCGGCGGTCATGGCGCGACCGCGCCCAGCAGGGCGCCGGCTGCCCGGACGCCGGAGCGGCAGCCGTCCTCGTGGAAGCCCCAGCCGTGGTAGGCGCCGGCGAAGGCGGTGCGGCCGGTGGAGAGCCCGGGCAGCCGGCGCTGGGCGGCGACGCTCTCGCCGGTGTACACGGGGTGCTCGTAGACGGTGCGGGAGACGACCTGCTCGGCGGGGACGGGGTGGTGGCGGTCCTCGTTGAGGGTGACCAGGTAGTCCTCGGCGGTGTCGAGACCGAGCAGCCGGTTGAGGTGGTAGCTGACCTGGACGGCGTCGGCGCGGCCGGTGCAGTCCGGCATCCGGTAGTTCCAGGAGGCACGGGCGCGGGTGGCGCGCGGCAGCCGGGAGGCGTCGCGGTGCAGCACGGTCGGGTTGCGGGAGTAGCGGAACGCGCCGAGGACGGCGCGCTCGTCGTCGGTGGGGTCGGCCAGCAGGCGCAGCGCCTGGTCCGCGTGGGTGGCCACCACCACGGCGTCGGCATCCGTCCGCCTGCCGTCCGCGGTGGTGACCGTCACGCCGTCCGGGTGCCGGTGGACGGCCCGGACGGGGGCGGCGCGGTGGACGGTGTCGAGCCGTGCGGCGATCCGCTCGACGTACGTGCGCGAGCCGCCGACCACCGTGCGCCAGGTGGGTGAGCCGGTGATGCCGAGCATTCCGTGGTTCTCCAGGAACGCGAACAGGTACCGGGCGGGGTAGTCGCCGGCCAGGTCGGGGGCGCAGGACCAGACCGCGGCGACGACGGGGTGCATGAAGTGGTGGACGAAGTAGCGGGAGAAGCCGCCACGGGCGAGGAACTCGGCGAGCGAGGGGTCGCCGGCGCCCGGGTCGGCGAGCAGCCGCCGGGCCCGGCGGTGGAAGCGCGGCACCTCGGCGAGCATCCGCAGGTAGCGGCCGCGCACGGCGGCGGACGGCTGGGCGAGCAGGCCGGCCGGGCCGCGGGCGCCCGCGTACTCCAGGCCGCAGCCGTCGCACCGCACGGACATGCTCATGTCGCTGTCGCGGGTCTCCACCCCGAGCTCGCGGAAGAGCTTGATCAGGTGCGGGTAGGTGCGCTCGTTGTGGACCAGGAAGCCGGTGTCCAGCGGGATCGTCCGGCCGTCCGCGCCGGTGGCCTCCTGGGTGTGCGCATGGCCGCCGAGCCGGTCGTCCGCCTCGAAAAGCTCGATCCGCGCCCCGGCCCGCCGGAGCTCGTACGCGGCGGTCAGACCCGCCACGCCGGCGCCGACGACGGCCACCGTCCGGGGTGTCCGGCCGCCCGACCGGGCGGGCTCGGGCACGGCGGTGGAGACGGTTGCGGGCATGGTCACGACGGGCCCCTCCGATCGACCGGGCCTGCGCTGGCGCGCGGGCCGGGTGTCCTGCATGTCACCCCGCATTCGGGGCGGTTGCAGAAGCGGATTGCTCCGTTCGGAAGAATTTCGCCACCCGTTCCGGCGACCGCGGCGGGCTGCCGCGGTCGCCGGAACGGGTCGCCGACGGGCGCCGTCAGGTGAACGGCAGCAGCAGCACCGGGTTGCCGCTCGGGTGCTGGGAACCGCCCTGCGGCTCGACGGTGACGCCGATTCCGGCCGCGCCGTCGATGGCGCCCTTCAGCACCAGGGAGCCGTCGGTGGCGGGCAGCAGCCCCGCCGGGCGCATCGTCCCGGCATCGTTGAACCAGAGCTGGTACACCTTGCCCTCGGGCAGCGGCGGCAGCCCGGCCGCGAGGAAACCCGCCTCGCCGCGGCTCTGCGACCAGACCACGGTGCCCACGCCGGAGCCGTCGGTGCCGGTCGCCGTCCGGGCGTCGGGGGCCGTCAGCAGTGCGCCGAGGCGGGCCTGCTGGTCGGCCATCCGGGACGCCTGGGCGCGGGCCCGGTCGGCCTGGTCGTGCTGCTGCACGGCGATTCCGCCGAAGCCGGCGGCCACCGCGACGGAGGCGGCCAGCGCGAACTTCGGCCACTGCCGGGCGAGGCGCCGGTGCCGGCGGCCGGAGCGCCCGGCGGCCGCGTGCTCGCCGGCCGGGGCGAGTTGACGGACGGTCGGCAGACCGGCCATCACCCGGGCCTTCAGGTCGGGCGGCGGGAGCAGCGCCTCCGCCGACCCGAGCCTCGCCAGGGTGGCGGTGAACTCGGCCACCTCGGCCGCGCACGCCCCGCACTGGGCCAGGTGGCGTTCGAAGTCGGTGCGCTCGGCCCCGTCCAGGGCGTGCGCCGCGTAGGCGCCGGTGAGCGTGTGCAGGTCGGCCCCGATGGTCATGACCCCACCCCCAGGCAGTCGCGCAGCCGGATCAGGCCGTCCCGCATCCGGGTCTTGACGGTACCGAGCGGCGTGCCGAGCATGTCGGCCACCTCGCGGTAGGAGTATCCGCGGTAGTACGCCAGGGTGACCGACTCCCGCTGGATCTCGGTGAGCATCCTGAGGCAGCGCCTCACCTGCTCGCGTTCGAGGCGGCCCTCGACCTGCTCGGCCACCTCGTCGTACACCGGGGTGTGCGCCTGCGCCGCGGCCCGCCGGTCGCGGTCCGCGGCCGCCTGCGCCGAGCGGACCCGGTCGACGGCGCGGCGGTGCGCCATGGTCAGCACCCAGGCCATCACCTCGCCGCGCTCGGGCTGGTAGCGGGACGCGGTGCGCCACACCTCCAGCATGACCTCCTGCGCGACCTCCTCGGACTGGGCCGGGTCGCGCAGCACCCGGCGGACCAGCCCGAGGACGGGGCCGGCCACCGCGTCGTACAGCCGGGAGAACGCGTCCTGGTCGCCGAAGGAGACCTTGGCGATCAACTCCTTCAGGTCCGGTCCCCGCCGCTGCGGGCCGGACAGGTGCACCACCGTGTTCATCCCGCCGCCTCCCGGCAGCAGGCGGCAGGGGCCACCGGTCGTACGGGTCGGGCGCTGGGCCCGCCCGTCGGGCGGTTGGCGGACATACGGGACCTCCAGGTACCACGGGTCTGCGCCGCCCGGCAGGTGTTGGGGCGACCACGGCATCAGGCGTTCGAAGCCGCGGGGGCGGCGGATTGGTCCCGGCTGCGGAAATCGGCCGGCCCCGGCGCGCCGAGCCTTCCACATCGGGCGAACCGGACCAATCCGGGCCGGTCGCGGCTCCGAAGCACCGGCGAGCGCACCACGAGGAGGTCCGCCGTATGCCGGCCGCCCACCGCCCGCCGAGACTCTTCGACGTCCGGGAGATCTACGCCGAGCCCGCCGCCGCGGCATCGCCGCGCGGCCGGCAGGTGCTGGCCCGCTTCCCCGACGCCCGGGTGGTCGAGGTGCCCTCGCACTGGCGGATCCCGCACCTGCACGGCAACGCGGGCAACGTCGAGCGGTGGGCGCGGATCAAGAGCGAGGTCGTCGTCCTCGGCGAGAAGAAGTCCTCGCGGCGCGCCCCAACGGCCGCTCCGCCGACTTCATCGCCCCCAGCTCGGCCAACGGCTGCGCGCTGGCCTGCGCCTACTGCTACGTGCCGCGGCGCAAGGGCTACGCCAACCCGATCACCGTCTTCACCAACATCGACCGGATCGTCGCCTACCTGGCCGGCCACGTCCGCCGCCAGGGCCGCAAGCGCGAGCCCGACCAGTGCGACCCGACGGCCTGGGTGTACGACATCGGCGAGAACAACGACTGCTCGGTGGACGCCCTGATCTGCGACAACACGGCCGACCTCGTACGCGCCTTCCGGCACTGGCCGACCGCCAAGGCCTCCTTCGCCACCAAGTGGGTCAACCGCGACCTGCTCGCCCTCGACCCGCGCGGCCGCACCCGGATCCGCTTCTCCCTGATGCCGCCCGCCGACGCCCGGCTGCTGGACGTGCGCACCAGCCCCGTCCCGGAACGGGTCGCCGCCGCGGGCGACTTTTGGCCGCCGGGTACGAGGTCCACTTCAACCTCTCCCCCGTCGTGCTGCGCGAGGGCTGGCAGGCGGACTGGGCGGACCTGCTGCGCCGGATGGACGACCTGCTGCCGGCCGCCGTGAAGGCACAGGCCGCGGCGGAGATCATCATGCTGACCCACAACCAGGAGCTGCATCAGGTCAATCTCGGCTGGCACCCGCGGGCCGAGGACCTGTTGTGGCGCCCCGGTCTGCAGGAGGCCAAGCGCTCCGGGAACGGCGCCTGGAACGTCCGCTACCGGGCCGGTCTCAAGGCCGGCGCGCTCGCCGAACTCCGCGGCCTGATCGCGGCGCACGCCCCCTGGCTGCGGGTGCGCTATGCCTTCTGACCCGACCGCCCCGCCCGCCGACCCCCGGGAGACCCGATGTCCCAGCCGACCGCACCCCCGCTGCGCTGCCTGGTCACCGGCGCGACCGGCTACATCGGCGGCCGCCTGGTGCCCGAACTGCTGCGGGCCGGGCACACCGTCCGCTGCCTGGTCCGCGAACCCGGACGGCTGCGCGACCATCCGTGGCGGGCCGAGGTGGAGACCGCGACCGGCGACGTCACCCGGCCCGCGACCCTCGCGGGCGCCTTCGACGGCATCGACGTGGCGTACTACCTCGTGCACTCGCTCGGCACCGGCGCCGGCTTCGAACGGACCGACCGGGACGCCGCCCGGGCGTTCGGCGCCGCCGCCGCGCAGGCGGGCGTCGGCCGGATCGTGTATCTCGGCGGCCTGACCCCCGCCGCCGTACCGCCCGCGGAACTCTCCGCCCACCTGCGCTCCCGGGCCGAGGTCGGCCGGGTCCTGCGGGCGGGCGGCGTGCCAACCGCGGAGCTGCGGGCCGCCGTCATCCTCGGCTCGGGCTCGGCCTCCTTCGAGATGCTCCGCTACCTCACCGAGCGGCTGCCCGTCATGGTCACCCCGAACTGGGTCGACACCCGGATCCAGCCGATCGCCGTCCGCGACGTGCTCCGATACCTGGTCGGCGCGGCCCTGCTGCCGCCCGACGTCGACCGGAGCCTCGACATCGGCGGACCCGACGTGCTGACCTACCGGGAGATGATGACGCGGTACGCCGCGGTGGCGGGCCTGCCCCGCCGGGTGATCGTGCCCGTACCCGTCCTCACCCCGCGGCTGTCCAGCCACTGGGTGGGCCTGGTCACGCCCGTCCCCAACGCCATCGCCCGCCCGTTGGTGGAGTCGCTGCGGCACGAGGTGGTCTGCGGGGAGAACGACATCGCCCGGTACGTGCCGGACCCGCCCGGCGGCCTGATCGGCTTCGACGACGCCGTCCGGCTCGCGCTGCGGAGGATCCGGGACGCCGACGTCGCCACCCGCTGGTCCTCCGCCAGCCTGGCCGGCGCGCCCAGCGACCCGCTGCCCACCGACCCCGACTGGGCGGGCGGCAGCCTGTACGAGGACGTCAAGGAGAGCAGGGTGGACGTCCCGCCGGACGCCGTGTGGCGGGTCGTCGAGGGGATCGGCGGCGACAACGGCTGGTACTCCTTGCCGCTCGCCTGGGCGGTGCGCGGCTGGATGGACCGCTTCGTGGGCGGCGTCGGGCTGCGCCGGGGCCGCCGCGACCCGGACCGGCTGCGGGTCGGCGACTCGCTGGACTTCTGGCGGGTCGAGGAGATCCGGCCGGGGCGGCTGCTCAGACTCCGGGCCGAGATGCGGCTGCCGGGGCTGGCCTGGCTCGAACTGACCGTCACCCCGGACGGCGCCACCGGCACCCGCTACCGCCAGCGGGCGCTGTTCCACCCGCACGGTCTGGCCGGGCATGCCTACTGGTGGGCGGTGGCCCCGTTCCACGGGGTGGTGTTCGGCGGCATGGCCCGCAACATCACCGAGCGGGCCCGCGCGGAGGCGGCGGGCGCCGCGGCCGCCGGCTGACGGCCGGGCCCTCCCCACGTCTCAGGGGAGGCCAGGCCCGCCAGCAGGTCCAGGGCCTGGCCGAGACTGCGCGGGCGCAGGGTGCCCGCCGTGCGCGGCAGACCGGCCCAGCCCGGACCGGCCAGCACGACGGCCGGCCGGGACCGCGCCCCGCGCACACCCCAGCCCGTCGTCGCGGCCTGCAGCACCAGCCGCCGGTCCGCCGTGGCCCGGGACTGCGCCCACAGCAGCACCGCCGACGGGCCCGTACGGCCGACGGCGGCCAATAGCGCGTCGGCCGGCACCGCCGGGCCGAACATCCGGTACGGCAGCTCCCGGCTGGAGAGTCCGGCGGCCGCCGCGTCCAGCGGCAGCGAGTGCTGCTCGCCCGGCATCCCGGCCAGCAGCACCGGCAGGGCGGGCCCGGCGGCCGCCCCGGGGCTGCGCGCGACACTCCGCAGCGCCGTGGACACGTGCCAGGACAGCAGGTGCTCGACCTCCACGTACTTCTCGCCCTCGGCGGCCCACTTGCGGCCGACCGCGCGCAGCGCGGGCACCATCACCTCCTCCCAGGAGGTGACCACCCCGAGCTCCGCGACGGCACGCTCCAGGGTGCGCTCCACCGCGGGCGCGTCCAGCCGGACGGCCGCCCGGGCCAGGCCGCGGCACTCCGGACGGACGGGACCCATCGGCAGCAGGTTCGGTCCGCCGGGCGCCCCACCGGGCGGTGCCGGGGCCGTGGACGGCCCGGCCCCGTCGGGGGGCGGGGTGTCGGGGGCGGGGCGGCCGATCCCTGCCGGGCCGCCGCCTGCGCCGTCCGCGCGGCCTCGCCGGGCGGCACGCCGCGCGCCGTGAGGTCGCACATCGCCTCCAGCACGGCGACGTCCTCCGGCGCCCAGCGGCGGTGCCGGCCGGCCCGGTGCTCCGCGGGTCCGATGCCGTAGCGGCGCTCCCACGAGCGGACGGTGGTGGGCGACACCCCGAGCCGGCGGGCGACCCCGCCGGTGGACAGGCCCGCCGCCGCCGGACCGGAGTCGGCCGGGTCGGGCGCCGTGCGGGTCACCACGCGAGGATCCGGCCGACCATGAAACCGACCGTGCACAGCACCAGGACGGCGATGACCAGCATCGGCGCCCAGCCCGGCCAGGCGGTGTGGAGTTCGACGGCCTCCGGCGTCGAGATGCCGTGCCCGGTGGAGGATTCGCACTCCGGCGTCTCGGTGGGCGCGGACCGGCCGACGACCCGCAGGGCGGGACCGGCGGCGGGGGCTGCGGCGGGGTGGGATGCGACGGACATGGCGACCTCCGGTGCGACGGATCTGCCCGGTCTCCCCCACTCTGCCGCCGGGGACGTGCCGACCGCACGTTGCACCGCTTGTGCATCGGCTCCGCGGCCGGCCCGCCGGACGTCCCCCGGCCGGTCAGCCCGCACCGGGTCCGGCGAAGCCGACGTCGGCCGCGCGCTCCCGCGAGACCCGGTCGAGCAGCAGCAGCGAGGCGGCCTCGGGCACCGCACCGCGGCCGTCGACGGCGAGCGCGGCGAGCAGTCGGCCGAGCCCTCGGCGGTGCCCGGCGAACACCCGGCCGGAGGCCCACCGCTGCCGGGACTCCTGACCGGTCAGGGCCACGTCCGCACCGACGTCCAGCAGCACCAGGTGCAGGGTGCGGCCACGGCGGGCGGCGCCGCGCGCCAGCCACCGGCGCAGCCACGGCCGGCTGCCGCAGTCGTGGACGAGCAGCGGCCCGCCGGCCCGGACGGCGGCCCGCAGCCGGGCCAGGTGGCGCAGCCGCGCCCAGGGCCGGTAGGCGGCGTACGGCAGCCAGCCGGGCATCACGGCCTCGCAGTCGAGGTGCGTCACCCGCGGGTCGACCACCCGGGCCCGGTCGGACCAGCGGCCGAGCAGCGTGCTCTTGCCGCTGCCGGGCAGGCCGGAGACGACCACCACTGCGTCCGCGGGGTAGTGCACGGACAGCGCCGGTCCGGGCCGCCCGCGCAGGTCGACCAGGCCGGCGGGGTGCAGCGGGGTGGTCGGCAGCAGAGGGATGGTGTCCGGCGGCGCGGTCGAGGCCGGTGGGGCGGTGCGGCGTTCGTCCGCCGCGCGCGGTCCTGGCATGTCGGGCCCTCCCCTCGGTGCGCGCCGCGGGCCCTCCGGTACGGGCTGCGCGGCCTGCGGGAACCGCAGACCGGGCCCGTGTGCGGGCCCGGCGTGCGGGACGATAGCAAGACCCGCCCGGAGGGCCGGTCCCAGGGCGTTCGCCGTGGTCACCGCCACCCCCTGCGCACGCGGCCGGGTGTCAGCGGCCGGGCCGTGCGGGCGGCCCGGATCGCCGCGAGCCGGCGGAAGGTCGCGGCGGTGCCCAGCGCTGCGGCGGTGGCGACGCCGGCCGCGGGCACGACGGCCGCCCGCCCGCCGGCCGCGGCCCAGAGCACGCCGGCGGCGGCCGCCGCGGTGAGGACGCCGACCGCGGCGACGAGGACGCCGGGCCGCCAGGCCAATGCGCGCAGCGGGCCGTGCCGGTGCCGCAACCGGCGGTCCAGGCCCGGGTCCTGCCGCCGCAGGCGGCGCTCGATGTCGTCGAGGATCAGCCGCTCCGGCTCGGGGAGGAGTGCGCCCATGGCGGCCCGGCCTCCTTCCGTCCGTTCGTGTCCGTCGGTGCGGGCGTCGGCGACTGCGGGGCGCTGCCGGCGGACGTCTCCAGCGTGCCCCGCCGGCCGGATCCGGCGCGGTGCATCGTTCGTGCACCGGGTCACCGGTCGGCGCCGCAGCGGGCGGCGGACGCGCCGGCGGGCGGTGCGCGCCGTGCCGTGCCGTGCCGTGCCGTGTCGTGTCGTGCCGTCGGGGAGGTGATGCCCGTTCAGGACGGCGGCGAAGCCGCGCGCACCCACGGGTGATTGACGGATCGTCCGTGCCCCGAAGCCGTTGCGGACAAGCGCTGCTGACGGACCGCCGGGCGGCGGCGCGTCTCGCAGTGAGGACGGCGTACGGGATTTCACGGCCGCCTGGTACAAAGGGGCCGCTCCACGCCGGAACCCCGGCCGCCCCACCGGCCGAACCGTCCCCCGTGATCGGAGACCACCGTGTCCGCCCTGACCGTCGACGCCCGTCCGGACACCGCGGCGCCACCGCGCCGGCTGCTGAGAGCCGTGCTGCTGATGGCGGGCAGCTGCCTGCCGATCCTGGGTGCCGTCCTGATCGCCCCGGTCCTCCCCCGGATGCAGGACCACTTCGCCCACAGCGCGGGGGCCGAGGCGCTGGTGCCGGTCGCGCTGACGGTGCCCGCGCTCGCGCTCGGCCTGCTGGCCCCGTTCGCCGGGGTGCTGATCGACCGGCTCGGACGGCGCCGTCTGCTGGTCGGCGCGACCGTCGCGTACGCCGTGGTCGGCACCGCGCCGCTGTGGCTGGACTCGCTGCCGGCGATCGTCGCCAGCCGGGCACTGGTCGGCGTGACCGAGGCCGTCATCATGACCTCCTGCACGACCCTGATCGGCGACTACTGGACGGGCCGGGCCCGCGACCGCTTCCTGGCCCTGCAGACGGTCTGCGCGGCCCTGTCCGCGACCGCGTTCTTCGTGGTCGGCGGGGCGGTCGGCTCGGCCGGCTGGCGGGCCCCGTTCTGGGCGTACGCGGTGAGCCTGCTGCTGGCACCGATGATGGCCGTGGTCCTGAGGGCGCCGAAGGAGACCGCGACCGGGCAGGACCCGGCCGGCGGTGCGGCGCCCGGTTCCGGGGCCGGGGCTGCGGAGCGGCGCCCGTTCCCGTTCCGGCGGCTGGCCGGGACGTGCACGCTGACCTTCTTCGGTGCGGTGGTCTTCTACACCGTCCCGGTCGAGATGTCCTTCCTGCTGGACGACCTGGGGATCAGCGCCCCGGCCGTGATCGGCCTCGCGACGGCGGTCGCGAGTGCGGCCACCGTCGCGGGCGCAGCCGGCTTCGCCCGGTTCGCGGACGGCGCGCAGCGCTACCTGCCGTACGTGCTGGCGCTGTGCGCGGCCGGGTTCGGGGTGATGGCGGTGGCGACCGCCGCCCCGGTGCTGATCGCCGGGGCGGTGGTCAACTGCCTGGGCACCGGCGTGCTGCTGCCGACCCTGCTCACCCGGGCGATGGCCCTGCTGGGTCACGAGGACCGCGGGCGGGGCACCGGGTTGTGGAACGCCGCGTTCTTCCTGGGCGAGTTCGTCTGCCCGCTGGTGCTGCTCGGGGTGTCCGCCGCGGTCGGCGGTCTGGCGGGGGCGGTCGGGGTGCTGGCCGTGGCGACAGCCGCGGTGGCCGCCGGCCTCCACCTCGGCGCCCGCCGGAGCTCGCCGGCCACGGCCGGCTGACCGGGCCGGCCGCGGGCCCGGCCGGGCGGCTCAGACGCGGCCCAGGAAGCCGGGGTCGGGAAGGCCGAACTGTGCGCAGAACTCCGCGGTGATGCCCAGCAGTTCGGCCATCCGGGCGGGCCTGCGGGTGGTCCCGGCGAGATCGGCGCGCGCCTCCTTGGACCACAGGAACGGGTACACGGTGATGCCCTGGTCGGGGCTCAGTGCGGCCGTCTCCTGCTGCCATCCCGGCCAGCGCAGCCCCTGGTAGAAGCTGTCCACCGCACCGGAGAGCAGCCAGCCGAGCCACGCCCCGTGGCCCATCTCCAGCGCCTCCCACTCCAGGGTGTCGGGCGCCAGGTAGCGGACCTGTCCGGGCGCACCGGGGCGGCCAAGCGCCGCCGGGTCGGGCCCGTTGAGGGCGAAGACGCCGCCGAGCACGTCGTGGCCGAGCACCAGGGCGTCGTCGGGCCGCCAGGCGGGGTCGACCTCCGTGGGGAAACCGTTCACCTCGGCCAGGCCCGGCAGGCCCGCGCCGCCCGCCCCGCCGTAGACCCGCAGCCAGCCGCCGCCGAACCGCAGACCGCCGCAGTTCAGCGCCATCGCCCCGAGGTACGACCGTGCGGTGACCTGGAGTTGGAGCAGGCAGGCGGCGCCCTGCGCCGGATCGCCCGTCAGCACCTCGGGCGCCGCGGGGCTGCCGGCACACTCCCGGAGCAGGAGCGGCCAGGCGGGGTCGGGTACGTCGGTCAGTTCGGGGAGGGTGCGCACCGGCCCATCCTGGCATGCGGCGGCCACCCGGGACGCGTGCCCGGGGCGGCCGCCGACCGGGTGTCAGCGCGTGGCGCCGACGACGGTGTTGCCGGTGATCGAACCGCCCGCGCCGTCCACGGTGACCAGGTGGCGGACGCCGTCCGTACCGACCACGACGGCCTGCCAGGCCGAGCCGCCGCCCTGCTCGGCGACCACGGACAGCGACTCCACCCGGCCGCCGGGCACCGCGCCCGCGGCCTTCTCCACGGCCTGCTGGGCCGCCACCGCGGGCAGCGGGGCCGGAGCGAGGGCGGCACGCCCGCTGCGGTCGGGGCCGACAGCCGCGTCACCTATGGGCCCGTCGAACCTGCCGTAGCGCCCGGCCCCGGCCTTGCCACCGTGCCCGCCGTCGGCCCTGGCACCGTGCCTGCCCTCGCCGTCGCCCTTGGCGATCCGCTTGCCACCGGGGGCCGCACCGTCGGGGCCGTCGAGCACCCGATCCGCCATCATGTGGCCGTGGCCCTCCTCGCGGTGGTGCACCGCGGCCGCAGCGGCCCCGCCGAGCACCACCACGACGGCGCCGGCGGCCACCCAGCGCACGCCGCGGCGGCGCACCCAGCGGCCGGCCTTCACCCGGCGGCCCGCAGGCCCTCCGGTCTGCTCCGCCGCGTCCACGCTCGGTCCGTCGAACGGCCCCACAGGCTCGGACATCGCCGCACTCCTCTCCCGGTCCGGGCACCCGCCCGGCCTCTCGGGGCCAGAGCCTCGCGTACGACGGCTGAAGCCTCGCTGAAGCCCTCCGGCAGCCCGGCGGCGGCGCCGGCGGACGAGGCGAACCGGGCGTCAGAGCGGCGGGGCGGTCGACTCGCGGGGCAGCAGCACGGGCGCGGGCGCCGGCCTGGACCCGGTGTCGCCGCCCGAGAGCACATCGAACAGCCGCCGCGCGACCTCCGCCCCGAAGGCGAAGACGTCGTGGCCCATCGCGGACAGCCTCGGCCTGGTCAGCAGGCACAACTGCGAGTCGTCCCAAGCGAGCAGGGAGAGCCGGCCCGGCACCTGGACACCCATCTCGGCGGCGACCGACAGCCCGGCGACCGCCATCAGGTCGTTGTCGTAGACGATGGCGGTGGGACGCCGGCCCGAGGTGAGCAGCGACCGGGTGGCCCGGGCACCGCCCTCGCCGGAGAAGTCCGCCGGCACGGTCACCGCGTCCTCCAGCCCCAGCTCGCGCGCAGCCTCCTCGAACGCGCGGCTGCGGATGGCACTGTGGCCGAGTTCGGCGGGGCCGCCGACCCGGGCGATCCGGCGGTGGCCGAGCGCCGCGAGGTAGCGGACGGCCTCGTGGACGGCCTGTCCGTCGTCCGTCCAGACCGCGGTGAACGGGCCGGCCAGCGCGGGGTCGCCGACCGCCACCGCGGGCAGTCCGATCGCGGCCAGCGCGGGGATCCGCGGATCGTCGACCTGGAGGTCGACCAGGATCGACCCGTCCACCTGCCGGCCCTGCCACCACTCGCGCTGGACGGCCACCTCCTCCTGGACGCTGTCGACCAGGCGGAGCAGCAGCGAGCAGCGGTGCTGCACCAGCACGCTCTCGACGCCCGCGATGAACTCCATGTAGAACGGCTCGCGTCCGAGCATCGGCGCCGGCCGGGCCAGCACCAGGCCGACGGTGCCCACCTGCCGGCCGGAGAGCGAGCGGGCGGCCGTGCTCGGGGTCCAGCCGAGTTCGCGGGCGACGGCGAGGATGCGCTCCCTGGTGTCGGCGGAGACGCCCGGTCGGTCGTTCAGGGCCAGCGACACCGCCGCGGTGGAGACCCCGGCCCGGGCGGCGACGTCGCGGATGGTCACCCGTCCGCCGGCCCCGCGGCGCCCTCCGCCCGGCCCGTTGCGGGTCTCGCCCACCGGGGCACCCCTCTCGCCTCGCGGTCCGCTCCGCAGGCCCGCTGCCGTGCGAAGATCGGCCCTCAATCTAGGCGCTGGGCACGGTGGTGTCCACGAAGCCTCCCGCTGCCCGCCGCGGCCGCTGCCTCGCAGGTGGCAGGCCCGGCCCGGGGTGGCCGGGCCGCCTGCGGTGCGATGTCCGATTCCCGCCGGACGGGCCGGGGCCCGATGCCGCACAGTGGGGTCGTACCGCAGAACGACGAGTGTGGGAGATCCGACCGTGACCGTGTACACCACCATCGACAGCCCGGTGGGCGACCTGCTCCTGGTCGGCGAGGAGTCCGCGACCGCAGCGGGCGGGACGGCACTGGCCTCGGTGTCGATGACCGGCCAGCGCCGGGCGCCCGCCGTCCGAGCCGATTGGCAGCGGGCACCCGAGGCGTTCGTGGAGCCCGTCCGACAACTGCACGCCTACTTCGCCGGCGAGCTGCGCACGTTCGACCTCGAACACACCGCCGCGGGAACGGAGTTCCAGCGCACGGTGTGGCGCGCCCTGGAGGCCGTCCCGTACGGCACCACCACCAGTTACGGCGCGCTGGCGGAGCGGGCCGGGATCCCGCGGGCGGCCGTGCGGGCCCTCGGGACGGCGATCGGGGCCAACCCGCTGCTGGTCGTCCGCGCCTGCCACCGGGTGATCGGCGCGGACGGTTCGCTGACCGGCTACGCGGGCGGCCTCGACCGCAAGGAGTACCTGCTCGGCCACGAGGCAGCCGTCCGCGCCGCCACGCCGTGACCGCCGCGGCCGCCGTGGAGGGCGGCCGCACCGCGTCCGGCGCCCGCGTCAGCGGTCGACCGACAGGCTGTGGCACGTCCAGCTCAGCCGGCCGGGGCCGTCCGCGGGCGGCCTCGGGTGGTACGTGCCGTCGGAGACCGAGAGGTTGACGATCAGGTAGGCGTGCCACCCGGCGCCGACGCCCCGGTGGTCGGAGTACACCGGGACCCCGTTGGCGTACCAGTCCACCGAGCGGCGGCCGAAGACCGTGCGGAGGTCGACGGTGGCGCCGGGCGATATGCCAGCGGCGCCGCCGTGCCAGTAGCGGTATCCGCCGTGGACGTGGTTGGAGACCTCCAGCAGATCCGGGTTGTCGGGGTGGTACTCGAAGACGTCCACCTCGTTGCCGCCGTCGCGCCACGTCCAGATCGCGGGCCAGGCGCCCAGCGCGGTCGGCAGGGTGACCCGGGCGGACAGGGTGTCGCCGGTCACCACCTGGAAGGCGTCCGGGCTGCCCTCGGTGGTCAGCAGGTTGGTGTCCCACAGGTCGCTGCCGGGCCTGCGGGTGGCGGCGAGGACGCCGTCGGGGCAGTACGCCCCGCTCAGGTAGTCGAGTTTGTGGTCGCTGCGGTTGGTCGGCCCCATCCGCGGATAGGCGCTGCTGCGCCCCGCGATCCACTGCCGGCCGGACCCGAAGTCCGCACTGAAGACCGTTGCCATCGCCGCCTCCCGAAGGGTTGTTGACACACGCGCGCCAATCACTGAACGTGATGTACCCGATACGGATCGTCATATGCGAACCGGAGCCTCCGGATCCGCAATTCTTCGCGCGGCCCCTGCTTCCACAGCGTGCGTAGACACTGTCTACGCCGTGCTGGTAGACAGGGCCCGTGAACGACGAGGGCTCCCTCAGGGAGCGGTTGATCGATGCCGGGGTGGACCTGGTGACGGCCGAGGGCACGGCCTCGCTGGGGCTGCGCGAGATCGCCCGCAGGGCCGGGGTGTCGCACGGTGCACCGCGCCGCCACTTCCCCACCCACCACAGCCTGCTCGCCGCCATCGCCCGGCGCGGCTTCGCCGACCTGGGGGCCAGGTTCACCGCGGCGACCGGCGCACCGGCGCCGGCCCGCGACCGCCTGCAGGCCCTCGCCCGGGTGTACGTGGGCTACGCGCTGGAGCAGCGCGGCATGTTCGAGCTGATGTACCGGCACGACCTGCTCGACAGCGGCCCGCACCCCTCGGCCGGACCCAGGCTGCGGGACTCGACCGTCCCGCTCTTCGAGCGCATCGTCGCCCTGGTCGCCGAGTGCACGGCCGCACGGCACGACGGGCAGGCCGCCGGGGCACCCGCCGTGACCGCCGCGGCGCTCTGGGCGAACCTGCACGGCGTGGCCCAGCTGTGGACCTGGGGCAGCCTGCAACTCGTCCTCGGCGCACCGGAGTCGGCCGGGGATCCCGGACACGGCCCGACCACCGGCCCGCTCGACACCCTGGTGACCGCCGTTCTGGACGCCCACCTCGGCCCGGTGGCCCCGTGACGGCGATCCCGCGCCGGCACCGGGAGGGCCTGGCCCTGGCGGCCAGTGCGGGCGGCGCGATGGTCGTCGCCCTGGACGGCACCGTACTGCTGGTGGCCCAGCCCGCTCTGCGACGTGACCTCGGCGCCGGCCTGGCGGAGGTGCAGTGGACGAGCACCGGCTACCTGCTCGCGGTGGCCGCCCTGCTGGTGATCGCCGGACGCCTCGGCGACCGCCACGGCCACCGGCGGCTACTGGTCGCCGGCGTCCTCGGATTCGGCGCCGCCTCGGCCGGCATCGCGCTCGCCCCGGACGTCGGCCGGGTGATCGCACTGCGCGTCGTCCAGGGCCTGTTCGGCGCCCTGCTGCAGCCGGCCACTCTCGCGCTGCTGCGCCTGGCCCACCCGGCGGACCGGCTGGCCGGCGCCGTCGCCGTCCGCACCGGCGCGATCGCGGTGGCCGCCGGCTCCGGACCGGTCCTCGGCGGCCTGCTGGTCGCGCACCTGGGCTGGCGTTCGGTGTTCTGGATCAACGTCCCGGCCGCGGCGGTGATCGCCGTGCTCGCCCTCGCCGTCCGGCTCCCGGAACCGACGCGCAGGCCGGACCGGCGGCTCGACCTGGCCGGCGCGGCCCTGCTCGCCGCCTCCTCGGCACTGCTGGTGCACACCCTGGCCGGGGTGCCCGCCCACGGCTGGACGTCCGTCCCGACCCTCCGGGGGCTGGGCGCCGTCGCGGCCCTCACCGCGGGGCTGGTCGCCCACGAACGCCGCACCCCGGACGCGTTCGTACCACGGGCCGTCGCCCGGTCGCGTGCGGTGGCGGCCTCGATGGCACTCCTCCTGGCGCTGGGCGCCGGACTGTTCGGGACCCTGTTCACCGCCACGTTCCTGCTCCAGGACTCGCTCGGGCTCGGCCCCTGGCCGCCGGGCTGCGCGTCCTGCCGCTCACCGCCCTCATGGTGGTCGGCGCCCCGGCCGCCGGAGCGGCGCTGCGCCGGTACGGACCGCGCCGCACCGCGCTCACCGGCACCGGACTGGTGGTGCTGGGCATCCTCGGGCTGTCGCAGGCCGCCGCGGACGGCCCATGGGCGCCGACCGGCGCCGCCTTCGCCCTGCTGGGCGCCGGGTTCGCCGCGGTGATGGTCACCGCCACCGGGACGGTCGTCGGGGACGCCCCGCCGGAGTACGCCGGCGTGGTCGGGGGCCTCAAGCAGACGGCCGTGAACATCGGGCCCCTGCTCGGCATCGCCGTCGCCACGGGCACCGGCGGCCCGTCCGGCGCCGCCGCACCCGGCGCCCAGTCCGGGGCCGGAGCGGGAGGGACGCTGCTGGCGCTGGCCGGGGTAGCCGCCCTCGGGCTGGTGCCCGCCGGACTGCTGCCCGACCGGCCGCTGAGGCGGCAGGAGCCGGCCGGGGCCCCTGTGACCGCCGCCGACTGACCGGCCGGCCGGCCGGCCGCGGCAGGGCGCCCGTCCGGGCCGGGGCCAGGGCCGGGACCGGGACCGGAACCCGACGGCCGGTGCGCGGCCTCAGGACTCGGTGTCCGCCAGCAGGTGTTCGAGGACGGGGAGGGCGTCCTGGAGCACCGCCTGCTCGCCCGGGGTGAGCGCGGCCACCCGGCCCGCCAGCAGCTCGGAGCGCTCCTGGCGGATGGTGGCGAGCAACCGGTGCCCGGGCGGGGCCAGTTCGACCAGTGAGGAGCGGCCGTCGCTCGGGTCCGGCAGGCGGGTGACCAGCCCGGCGACGACGAGCGGTCCGACCGTCCGGGTCATCGAGGGCGCGGCCACCCGCTCCAGCGCGGCCAACTCGCCGAGCCGGAGCGGGCCGTGCTGCTCGATCCGGGCCAGCGCCGACTGCTGCGCGAAGGTGAGGTCCTGCCCGGCGGATGCCTGGGCCAACTGCCGGTGCAGCCTGGCGATCACCAGGCGCAGCCGGGCCACGGCCGCCGGATCGGGCACGGCCGGATCCGACACCCCGGCGATGTCCGCAGGCGCCCGGCCGGCCGGATCCGGGGCGGTCATGCGGTGCCCTGACCGGCCCCGGTGCCCGCACCGGCCGCCACGTCACCGCGGTCGCCGGTGTCCGTCCCGGCCTCGTCCGCGCGGCCCTTGCGGCCGCGGAGCAGCGAAGCGGCGGCCGCCACCAGGGACATCACGATGGCGAGGGAGAACACCACCATCAGACCGTCGTGGAACGGCCCGGAGATCAGGTGCGGGAAGAACTCGCGGCCGGTCAGGGTCTGCGCGTTGCCGGCCGGCAGGCCGGACAGCACGTGCGGGCCGAGCAGCTCACGGATCGGGTTGTAGCCCAGGAAGGCGGCGAAGAGCGTCCCCACCGGGGGAGTTGCGCGATCGCGTGGGCGTCCGCAACGGGCACGCCCTGCGCGGTGAGGCCGCTGTCGAGGGCCTGCGGCAGCGAGCCCGCGAGACCGGCGACCATGAGGGAGAAGAAGACGCCGATGGAGAGCACCATGCCGGCGTTCTGGAAGGTGGCGCGCATGCCGGAGGCGGCTCCCCGGTCGGCGGCCGGCACGCTGGACATCACCAGCGCGGTGTTCGGCGCCGCGAAGAGGCCGCCGCCCAGTCCGTTGAGGAAGACCAGCAGGGCGAAGGCCGGGTAGCCGAAGTCGGTGGGCAGCGCGAGCAGTCCGGCGAACGAGGCGGCCATCACCACCAGGCCGCCCGCCGCGAAGAGCCGGGCGCCGAAGCGGTCGGAGAGGTGCCCGGCGATCGGCCCGGCGGCGAGGAAGCCCACCGTGAGCGGGACGAGGTAGATGCCCGCCCAGAGCGGGGTGTCCGCGTAGTCGTAGCCGTGCAGCGGCAGCCAGATGCCCTGCAGCCAGACGATCAGCATGAACTGCAGGCCACCGCGGGCGATCGACCCGAGCAGGGTGGCCGCGTTGCCGCCGGCGAAGACCGGGTCCCGGAAGAGCCGCAGCGGGAACATCGGTTCGGCGACCTTCGTCTCCACGACGCAGAACACGCCGAGCACCGCGGTACCGCCGATCAGACCGGCCAGCACCCACGGGTTGGTCCAGCCCATGGTGTGGCCGCCGTAGGGCTGGATGCCGTACGTGATCGCGGCGAGCAGGGCGGTCAGGCCGACGGCGAACGTGACGTTGCCCCACCAGTCGATCCGGCCGGGTCGGCGCACGCCGGTCTCGTGCAGCGAGCGGTAGGCCCACACCGTGCCGATGATGCCGATCGGCACGTTGACCCAGAAGATCGACCGCCAGTTCCACTCGGCGAGCAGGCCGCCGAGCACCAGGCCGACGAACGAACCGGCGATCGCCGCCACCATGTTGACCCCGAGGGCCATGCCGCGCTGCCGGGCCGGGAACGCGTCGGTGATGATCGCCGCGGAGTTGGCCATCAGCATCGCACCGCCGATCGCCTGCACCACCCGCCAGCCGATCAGCCAGAGCGCACCGCCGCCGCCCTGCATCGGGTCGAGCGAGAGCACCACCGAGGTGACCGTGAAGATCAGGAAGCCGGCGTTGTAGATCCGCACGCGGCCCCAGATGTCGCCGAGCCGGCCGAGGGTCACCACCAGGACGGCGGTCACCAGCATGTAGCCCATGAGCATCCACAGCAGGTAGCTCACGTTGCCCGGCTGGAGCGGGTCGAGGTGGATGCCGTTGAAGATGGCCGGCAGGGAGATCAGCACGATCGAGGAGTTGATCGTGGCGATCAGCATGCCGAGGGTGGTGTTGGAGAGCGCCACCCACTTGTAGTGCGGGTGCTCGGCCCCTATCCGGCCCCGCCGGGCGCCGCCCGGGCCACCCTCCTGTGCGGACTCCTGCTTCCCTGCGGTCATCGCCCGTCCCTCCCCGGTCGCGCGCCGTCAACCACGATAGTTAGCTGACATCAACTAAATTAGCGCGCCCCGGGACACCGCGCCAGGGCCGGCCCGCGCGACCCCGGGACACCCGCCCGGGCACCTCCGCCACAACCCTCCGGAGGCTTCCGCCACGCCCGGCCGGAGGCTTCCGACACGCCCGCTTCCCCCGCGCCCCGGGCAGGCGTACGGTGGCGACACGGCACTGTGCGCATACGTGCCACCCGCTCGCCCGCTCCCCGAACGTCCAGCGCCGAACCGCACCGCGGAGGCCGTCGATGGCCGACCCCAAGGCGTTCCTGACCACGCCGCGGCTGCTCCGCGCCCGGCGCGCCGCCCGGGCCCGGGTGCGGGACTGGCAGGAGGTCTACCAGCCCGGGGCGCTGCTCCCGATCATCGGCGGCCAAGCGGCGCGCTGCATGGACTGCGGGCTCCCGTTCTGCCACCAGGCGTGCCCGCTCGGGAACCTCGTCCCGGAGTGGAACCGGCTGGTCGCCGACGACGACTGGCGGGACGCCGCCGACCGGCTGCACGCCACCGACAACTTCCCCGAGTTCACCGGCCGGGTCTGCCCCGCCCCCTGCGAGAGCGCCTGCGTGCTGGGTATCGACGCGGAGCCGGTGACCATCCGCAACGTCGAACTGGCCGTCGTCGACCGGGCCTGGGAGCAGGGCTGGGAAGTACCCTGCCCGCCCGACCGCCGGAGCGGCCGGACGGTCGCCGTGGTCGGCTCCGGTCCCGCCGGGCTGGCCGCCGCCCAGCAACTCACCCGGGCCGGGCACCACGTCACGGTGTACGAGCGCGCCGACCGCCCGGGCGGCCTGCTGCGGTACGGCATCCCGGACTTCCGCCTGGAGAAGCACCGGGTGGACCGCCGGATCCAGCAACTGCGTGCCGAGGGGACGGAGTTCCGTACCGGCGTCACGGTCGGCGAGGACCTGTCGGCCGCGGAGCTGCGGGCCGGCCACGACGCGGTGGTGATCGCGGTCGGCGCCACCGCGTGGCGGGAACTGCCAGTACCGGGGCGGGGATCGACCGGGATCCACCAGGCCATGGAGTACCTGCCGCTGGCCAACCGGGTGGCCGCCGGGGACCTGGCGGCCTCGCCGGTCAGCGCCCTCGACCGCCGGGTGGTGGTGATCGGCGGCGGCGACACCGCGGCCGACTGCGTGGGCACCGCCGTCCGCCAGCAGGCCGCCGGTGTCCGGCAGCTCGACATCAACCCGCGGCCGCCGGACGGCCGCCCGGGCGCGCAGCCGTGGCCCGTGCACCCCAAGGTGCACCACGAGACCACCTCGCACGAGGAGGCCTGCGCCTGCCGGCAGCCGGCGGACGGCGACGGGCCGGACATCCGGTGCTACGCCTCGGCGACCGTCCGCTTCGACACGGACGCCCGGGGCCGGGTCTCCGCCGTGCGGATCGCCGACGCGGCGCCGGGCACCCGCGCCCCACTGCCCGGCACCGAGCACACCCTGGAGGCCGACCTCGTCCTGCTCGCCCTCGGCTTCTCCGGCCCGGAGCCCGGTACCGCCCTGGTGCGCCAGCTCGGCCTCGACCTGGACGGGCACGGGAACCTCGCCCGGGACGACGGCTTCGCGGCCGGCCCCGACGGGGTCTTCGTCGCCGGTGACGCCGGGCGCGGCCAGTCGCTGGTGGTCTGGGCCATCGCCGAGGGCCGTGCCGCGGCAGCCGCGGTGCACCGGTACCTGACCGGACGGGACGAACTGCCCTCGCCGATCACTCCCGGCGCACGCCCGATCACGGCGGAGGACACCCCGGCCGCGGTCCGGCCCCCGGGCCCGCGGTAGGCCGACGGCCGGACGGCGGACGAGGCGCGGGGCGCCGGAGTCGGCCCACGAACCGTCCACGGACACCCGCCGTTCGTGCCATGATCATCCGCTGTTCGCAAGGCTCCCGGCGCCGACCGGTGAATTCCCGCCGCCACCCCCGGCACAATGCGGGGAATTCCGGACACCGCATTCCGGCCTTTGTGCGGAAAAGGCGGAGAGGCCAACCGTCGCGGACACGACAGGAAAGGTCGGCCGTCGGCCCGGGCGGGCCGCCCACGGGCCGCGCCACCTGCGCCGCAGCCCTGCAACAGCCGGACGCCGGCCGCACTCCGGCCACCGCGGGCCCGCCCCGACCGGGCGCGCGCCGCCCTGCGGACGGCGCGAGCCAACCGATCACTCGTGATGGTTGTGTGATTGTCGGGATGCCAGCTTGTTACTGAGGCACCATTCCCTCTAATCTCCGGAGCAGCCCGACAGCACGGGCGCCCGAAACGCGGCACGCCGAACCCTGCCCACCGCGTCACCGGGTCACCGACCAGACCCTGGGCAGGGACGGGGGACCCACACGTACCACGCCGTCCTCCACGGCTAGGGGTGAAGCCGCCTCGCGCGGCCGGGCCACCTCCCGGTCCGAACCCGACAGCTCACCTCGCAGGCGTGCGGAGAGGGAACTCGATGGGTTTCATCGGCTCCGGCCGCCACCGCCGCCCCACCCAGACCGAGCGCGCCGTCGCTGCGGCGGGCGTGGCAGGCGTGGGAATCGCCCTGCCACTGCTCACCGCCACCGGCGCCCACGCCGTCGCGCCCACCACCTGGGACGCGGTCGCCCAGTGCGCCAGCGCCGGCAACTGGTCCAAGGACACCGGCAACGGGGCCTACGGCGGCCTCCAGATCGACCTTCGCTCCTGGGTCGCCTACGGTGGCGACGCGTACGCCGCCGAGCCCGACCACGCCACCAAGGAGCAGCAGATCGCGGTCGCCGAGCGCATCCTCGCCGACCGCGGCGCCTCCGTCTGGGGCAGCTGCGCCACTGGCGCCGGGCTGACCGGCGAGGGCCGGGCCACCGCCCAGCCGAGCGCGCCCGCCACCACGACGCCGAGCGCACCGGCGACCACCGGCACGCCGTCGGCACCGGTCACCACCACGCCGGACGTCCCGACGCAGCGCGGCAGCGCCGCCCCCGTCTTCCCCGGCATGCAGGGCCTGGACGCCGCCACCGGCGTGTACTGGTACCAGGCGAACGGCACCTGGTACTGGACGACCAGCCAGCAGGTCTACGAGCAGAACACCGGCACGGCCTCCCCGGCGCCCACCACCGGCACCCCCGCACCGGGCAGCGCCACGCCCGCTCCGACCACGACGACCACCCCGGCGCCGGGCACGCCCGCCCCGGGCACCACGACGGACACCCCGGGCACCGGCACCGGCACCACCACCACCGCTCCCGGCACCGGCACCGGCACCGGCACGACGGGCACCACGCCGGGTGCACCCATCGGGGACCCGACGGCCGCCACCGGCACGCCGACCACCACGGACGGCACGGCCCTGCCGGCCCCGGCCACCGCCCCGGACACCACCTCCTACACCGTCGCCCCCGGAGACACCCTCTCCGGGATCTCCGACACCCACAAGCTCGGCGGCTGGAAGCACCTCTACGACCAGAACCAGAGCACCGTCGGCGACAACCCCGACCTGATCCACCCGGGCCAGGTCCTCGACATCCAGTAGCAGTCAGCGCTGCAGCACCGCGGCACCGACGACGCGGCGGCCCCGGCTCCGGCACCATCCGGACCGGGGCCGCGGCGCGTGCTCCCCGGCCCGCACGGACGCCCGAGCAGGGCCGAGCAGGGCCGAGAAAATCGGCAGCCGGGCGCGGCGCCCTCCGGCATACTGCGCCGATGAGTGCCGACACCTCCTTCGCGCCGCACGAGCGGGCCCTGCGGCACGTCGCGTCGCTGTCCCGCGGCGGCCCGCTCGACCCGGCCCTGTCGATCACCCTGAACTTCCACCCGGACCGCACCGCCGACGGCCGCCCGATCCTGGAGCGGCTGGCCGACGACGGCGTCTACCACTCCCAGTTCGTCACCGGGACCAGCAACGGCGGCCTCACTGCCCACCCGGGCGGCGACCGGTGGCGCTGGGAGAACCGGATCTTCGGCGGCGCCTACGACAACGCCGCCGCCCACCAACGGCCGGTCTACGGCGCCCTCGACTTCCGCCGCTCCCCGTTCGGGGCCGCACCCCGGTTCGGGTCCGCACACCTCCGACTGCGTCCGGAGGCACTCGCCCGGACGACCCTCTGCTACCCGGACAGCGCCGCCGAGCCTGCCGACTTCGGTGTGGCCGACCGCTGTTCGCTCGTCGCACTGGCCGAGGCCGACGACCGGGACACCCTCGACGACTACGTCGAGGCCCAGGTCCACGGCCCCGTGCGGCTCGCGGGCGACGTCGAGGCGCTGGTCCTCGATCCCGGGCACCGGGGCACGGCCGTCGAAACGGCGGCCGGCCGGCTTCCGTTCCCGGTCGAGTGGCACCCCGGGTTCCGGCTCACCGTGGACCACCTGCGGCGCCATCCCGACTACCGCGGGCCGGAGTTCGTCGCGCTCGGCGCCCGGATCGCCCAGGACGGCCTGCTGGACCCGCGGATCCTCGGCGACGCCGCCAACACCGGACGGCACGACCCGCAGGCGCTCAAGCGGGTGTGGCACTGTCTGGCCCGCTTCGGCCGACCGAGCCGGTCGGCGCCGCCGTGCTGCCCGCCCGACTGACGCCCGTGCCCGGACGCCCGCGGCATGCCCCTGCGCGCACACCATCCGCCTGATGGTCCGTCAGTTGGCGCAAGGGTGGCGGAAGCCGCGAAACCCGGGCGGCCGATCAGGCCGAGGAGGTCGAGAAGGCCCCGAAGGCTGCGCAAAGCCTTGACGGGTGCGGCAGTGGCGGAATAGAACTGCCTCGCAGATATGGGAGCGCTCCCATGTGTGATTCCACCCCGACGGCGCTCCCCTCGTACCGTTCCGGCGCCACCCCACCCTAGGAGCCGCACGTGTCCCGCCCCCGCCCCAGCCGTCGTATCGCGGCCGTGAGCGCCGTGCTCGCCACCGCCGCGGTCTGCTGCCTCCCCGCGACCGCCGACGCGTCCACCCGGACGACCGCGGGTGCCGACCGGGCTCCGGCCCCCGGCAGCAGCTTCTACGTCGACCTCGACAGCAAGGCCGTGCACCAGGCCGCCACCGACCTCCGCGCCGGCGACTACGGCGACGCCCTGGCGATGGCCCGGATGGCCTCGTACCCGGTCGCCCAGTGGTTCAACGGCACGGCGACACCCGGCGAGACCACCACTGCGATGGCCCGGCTGCAGAGCCGCGCCGCTCTCCAACGGCAGGTCCCGGTCGCGGTCGCGTACAACGTCCCCGGCCGCGACTGCTCGCAGTACTCCGCCGGCGGCGCCTCCAACGCCACCGAGTACGCGGCCTGGGTCGACGCCCTCGCCCAGGGCATCGGCGACCACCGCACGGTGGTCGTCCTGGAGCCCGACGGGCTGGCCCTCAGCCCCGCATTCTGCGGCGGCACCGCCCAGCAGCAGACCGACCGGCTGGCCGAGATCAACGGCGCCGTCGACCGGCTGGTGGCCCAGCCCAACGCCGCCGTCTACCTCGACGCCGGCCACAGCGCCTGGCAGAACACCGGCACCATGGCCCGGCTCCTGGTCGACGGAGGCGTGAACCGGGCCCAGGGCTTCTTCCTCAACGTCTCCAACTACCAGAAGGACGCCGACCTGGTGCGCTACGGCACCCAGGTGGCCAAGTGCACCTGGTACCTGACCAACACCGCCGGCGCCTCCCCCGACGACTGCGCCAACCAGTACTGGCCGCAGGCGGATGCGGACGCCTGGTACGCCGCCCACGTGCCCGCCGACGCCAAGCTGCCGCACTTCGTCATCGACAGCAGCCGCAACGGCCAGGGACCGTGGACTCCGACCGCCGACTACCCGGACGCCCAGACCTGGTGCAACCCGCCCGGCCGCGGCCTCGGCACCCGGCCCACCGCGGACACGCACACCGCGCTGCTCGACGCCTTCCTGTGGGTCAAGGTACCGGGCGAGTCCGACGGCAGCTGCACCCGCGGCACCACCGGCGGCACCGATCCCGAGTACGGAGCGGCCGACCCCGCCGCCGGCGCCTGGTGGGCCGACCAGGCGCACTCGCTGGCCGCCCACGCCTCGCCCGCCCTGCGCTTCAACCTCCCGGTGAACGACGGACACTGACACCACGCCGTCGCTCCTGCCCGGCTCCCCCACCCACCACTCCCCCTGGCCGGTCCGGGCCCACCCGCCGGACCGGCCCCGGGCGCCGCACGGGCTGCTCCCGTGCGGCGCCCGCCCGCCTGCGGCTCCGCGGCGGCCCGGCGCTGCCGCCCACCGGGCGCAATGCAGTTGACGGACCGCGACCGGCAGCGCTTTCCTGCTGCCATGACCGAACTCCGCTTCACCCGCGTGGACGCCGACGCGCCGGACGGCGATGCCCTGCTCGCGGACTGGCGGCACGTCCACAACACGATCATCCCGACCGACCCGCTGTCGGCCGACGACGTGCGGGCCCGCAGCCGCCGCAACCGGCTCGACGTGGCCCACCTCGGCGATACCCTGGTGGGCTGCTCCACGGTGCGGCCGCCGGACGACGAGACGCCCGCCGCCACCGTGATCGCCCGCATCCTGCCCGCCCACCGACGGCAGGGCCTCGGCCGCG